>JAGBQJ010000035.1 GCA_017632935.1 Bacteroidales bacterium
CATGGCTATCAACGTGCAGCTTTCGCCGGAAGCATACAAGCCGTAGCCGCTCACCGTGCCGCCCTCGGTCGGGTTGGCTGTAGCGCTGATAGAGTACTGTTGCTCTTCGCCGCCGCCACCACCACCGTTACCGCCGCCATTATTACCACCGCCACCATTGCCGCCGTTCTCAACGGTCACTGCCACGGTGTAAGAGGTCTGTGTGCCGTCTTCCGCCGTCACGGTGTAAATCACGGAGTCGGTGAAGTCCTGACGAAGCCCCGAAGCGGGATTGACGGTGGCCTTGTCGGAAACGGTGATGATGGGCACCAAAGCCGAAAGGTCAGTTCCAGCAGGCATTGTGGCCACAATGGTCTTGGCATCTTCCATAACCGTCGCCTCAACCGCTGGAGTGAAAAAGAGAAAACTGAGAATTTTCTTTTCGCTGCTCTTCTTTGTGCAGCCGGCCAGCAGCACCACGGCCGCCAGCAACATCACTAAAAACTTACTTAAATTCTTCATAACTCAATTTGGGTTGTTTGTAAACTATTGCAAAAATAGCAAAAAAAACGATTCCCGCTAAAAATGCAAACAGAAAAAGGTCCAACAGAAACGACTTCGCCGAGAAATGTTTATCTTTGCGGCAAAATCCCAAGTGCCACAGAGGTGGTTTGAAACTTGGAAAGTCATTTGATTATGAGCATCAAAAAAACCATTGGAAAACTCAGGCTCAAGCTCGGTGGCTGGAAGATGATCAACGCCTACCCTGAACTCGGCAACGCCGTCTGCATCGTAGCCCCTCACACCGCCATCAAGGACTTCTTCATCGGTTGGGCCTTCTATTGGGCGCAAGGCATCAATTTCAGGGTCATGATGAAGGTCGAGTTCTTCCAATACTGCGGCGGCATCTTGAGCTGGCCCCTGAAGAAAATAGGCGCCATCCCCGTCAACCGTGGGCACCAAAACCACCTTGTCGAACAGATGGTCGAGATGTTCAGTCATTGCGAGAACACCCATTTGATCATCTGCCCCGAAGGTACCCGCAAGAAGGTGAAACATTGGAAAAAAGGGTTTTACGTCATTGCCGAAGGGGCACATCTGCCCATCGCCGTCGGCTTCATTGACTACCAAAAGAAACTCTGCTCGCTCGAGAAGGTCATCTATCCCTCAGGCGATTACGACAAAGACCTGGCCGAGATTTGGGACTACTACCGCTCCCGTAAACCCATGGGCAAACACCCCGAGCTGTTCAACCTCTACGACGAATACGAAAAAGACTGAGCCATGATTGACCTGAGCGCAAAAATCCACGACAAGTTTACCTTGGAGTTTAAAGTGGGATTCAACACGAAGCAAGAAACCAAGCCGCTGAAATACAGCGACTTCGTGATGAACACCTGGATTTTTGTGCCCAACAGCCTCGACATCAACGCGGCCAAGTATAGCAAAGAGGACTTCTACCGCGACCTCAAGTCGGGTGTGCGCCTCATTACCCCTTCGTACGGACTGCACGAGTTGGCCAATGACGAGGCGCTGCTGCCTAGCCAGGCACTCATCACCAACTTCAACACCCTGCACATCGCGCCCGACGACACGCAAGACCTCACCCACACCATCAAGATGTACTGCGCCATCGCCAAGAGCGCCTTCCGTGACGCCTGTTTCTCCGCCTCGCAAGAGGCTGATGCAACGAAAAGGGCAGCGTCATGCCGGCAGTTCCTTGACGACAGCTGCAAGACCGTGCATCGTTTCCGCAGCTTGATCAACCAACTGAACGATGAAAACGCCATCGACCGCACACGACAGGTCTTCGCCTATGGCGACGAGTTCCTGAGCAACGTCTTGGAGAAATACACCTACCGCCTCCGCGACGCCATCCGCCTCCACCATCCTGAAGAATACCCGAAAATAGAGGCGCTTTTCAAAGCGGTGCTCCACGAGGAAAGGGCCTATCGTGACCAACAAGGCTATCTCAGCGTGAAAACCGACGACGCCAAAGGCAACGAGGACTTCGTCTTCCGCGCCAGCCTGCTCAAGAAATTCACCGAGAGCGACCTCTACCTCAACGCCACCAAACGCAAGAACACGTTTTTGGTAGAGCAGATCCTCTACAGCCTCGCTGCCGGTGCCGCCATGGTGGTGGCTACCTTGTCGTCGTTCTTCTTCCAGCAACGCTACGGCAACTTCACCCTGCCCTTCCTTATCGCACTGGTTATCAGCTATATGTTCAAGGACCGACTGAAAGACTGGTTGCGGTTGTTTTTCGCCAAGCGCGTCAGCAGCAAGGTTTTTGACACCCGCACTGACTTCCGCGTCAAGAACAAGTACATCGGCTGGAGCAAGGACAGTGTCGACTTCATCGACAGCGACAAGATCATCCCCGAGGTGATGGAGCTACGCAGCCGCAATCCCCTCTTCGCCGAAGTGAGTGGCAAGGACGAGAAGGTGCTGCTGTTCCGCAAAAAGGTACAGCTGTGGCCCAGCGAGTTGGCCAAGGCCAGTCCTTACCCGCTCAGGGGCATCAACGACATCCTGCGTTACAACATCACGGAATTCACGCGCAAGATGGACAACCCGAGTTTCCCGCTTTCGGGCACCTGGGAGGACAACGGATACAAGCCCATCGAAGGCAAGAAGGTTTACCACCTCACCTTCGTCATCCAATGCGTCTACGAGGGCAAGACCGAATACAAGCGCATCGTGGTGCGTTGCGACAGAAACGGAATCATCGATGCCAAAGTGAGCTGATTTGCGGCTAATCCGAATCCCATTCTAAAGGTTTGAATTTTTGTAGAGACGGTGCATGCACCGTCTCTACTCAATGATACAACAAACTATGAACTGCATCATGCACACGGACAATTCTCTCCCCTTCCTCCAGTTCATAGATTCGGTATGCGAAATGAAAATCTTCACAGATAAACTCTTGATAGCCTTTTGAAATCCATTCTGATTTCAAGCGGGCAATGGGATAAATCTCAGCATACGTGCCAAGTGACTCCATGGCATCATACAACCTATCAATCTTTCTGAGCACAGTGGCTTCGTCAAGCGTGATATGGTGATTCATTGCCGCTTCATAGAACGACACGATTTCTTCATGAACGGCTTTATCAATAAAGACTTTCATGCTGGATGATAATGTTGATGGACCTTCTCAAGCAACATCCGCTTCGATTCCTCCAAAGAGAGGCACTCTCTTTCTATTTCCACAGCGTCCACGCGAGGTGACAATGCCACATAAGCAACGGCAGGCTCCGAAGCCACAGTTACATTATTATCATTCTGACCGTATTCCATTTTCATGAATTATTAGACTGCAAAAATAGTATTTTTTTGAAAATAAAACAAAAAAAAGGGGGCGTCTCCCGACGCCCCAACAAACAAACAAAAAAATTCAGAAAAAGGCTGCCGCCAAATGAATACGGCAGCCTTTTCTTTTTATTCCTTCTTCTCAGCCTTCTCCCGCGGCTTGCCGAAGATGGCCATGTGAAGTGATTCGAAGAAAGGATCCCCAAAAGGCAGCCCCATGCGGACAAACAGCTCGGCATCCATGTTGGATTGCTTGAACAGGTCTTCCAGGAAGGCCTGATCCTTGCCCGTCTGCTCCGCCAGCCAGGCCACGTCGTGGCCGCTCTTGGCCAGCTCGTCTTGCAGGAATTTCCCTGCGTTGAGGATGTTGTCTTTATGGGGTTGTCTTTTTTGCATTTCTTTGCTTATACTTTAGTTAGCGTCGCGAACGAGGCGAACGCTATACCCGCGGAGCCTACCGTAGCTGTTACCTGGAAGCAAAGCGGTATTACGGAAGTACACGCCGTACGCGGAGTAGCCACCATTAGTAGTACTCGACCAGTAGTACCCGTAATCCGCATCGTACATCGAAGAACCATTCCGGCGGCATGTGACTGGCAAAAACACGCAACCCGCATCCTCCATCTTGCCCCAGTCGTCTGCATTGTATTGGTTGGCATTCCAGCTGGTGCTGCCAGTCTCATTGACACCTGTTGGAGCAGCGACTCCCTCTGGATGGGTATAGTTGTCAGGAAACAGTATAACGCCATGAACCGAACCGAACAGATATGCTTTGGCGAAACGAGTCTCAACACCTATTTCTGAACGTCCGTTAAACAAATACGCCCACTCGGCGCTGGTGAGGGTGCGCCATGCGTAGTTGCCGCCACCCTCTATCTCGTTATGGTTGTAAACACCCCAGTCATAATCTGTACCTGAAATATTATTTTCACCATCTCCATAATCGACGTTATTTTCACTGGTCATATACGGATACTTGTTGCTATAACCTGAAGTGCCCCATCCGAACAAATCAATCCAGCCAGTGTAGGCAGAAGAGATGTAGGCATTGTTACATTTCACCCCATTAACATACACATTGCCATTTGTGGCATCGCCCACATAATCCCACTGGTTTTCAGCGAAACGCCAAGTGTTTGTGGATGCCTGATATTGCAGGTTGCCTGGTGAGAAGTGAACTTTTTGGGTTGAACTGACTGAGAACACATAATCTGGGGTTAGAATCATCTTAACGCCCTCACCCTCGTTGTAGTAGTTCATGTTCTGATATACGGCGGGAACGGTGATGGTTCCAGAGTAACCGCTCGTAATAACGTTAACATTCTCCACTGCATTAGTATTTTGAGGAATCACAGCGAGGAAGGTCTTGTGTGCGGCATCGCTAGTCTGGTAGAGCTTTATCTCATTGGGATTGCTCGTGGTATTGGCAGGCGTAAACGTAGGCGTGTTAGCAAAAGAGATGGTCATTGCGTTATACATGCCCGAACCCGAAATGGTTATGGGGTTGGTCAAACCAAAGTCGGTGGTGAACATCACCAAACCGCTGGCTTGGTTGAGGAGCGTCACGGTGGCGTTTACAAAGTCTCCCCCTTCGTAGTTCACCGAGGCGTAGGAAATCACTGCGGGGCCATTGCTCTGGTTGCTCATGTCAACAGTAATGCTAGTGGTGCTAGCTGTCAAGCCGTCCGGAGCCACCTTGTTGCCCACGAAGATGAAGTGCAGCTTGTCGTCTGTCGTAAGGGATTCGGTGATGGTGCCAGAAAAGGCAGAGCCACTGTATTGGAGGTAGCCCACATAGCGTCCGCCGTTGGCCACGAGGATGACATCGCCTTCAGTATAAGCCACCTCGGAATAATCCTGTCCAGGGGTCACGTTCACCTTCTGGCCGCCGTTGTCCACCGTCAGCGTGATCTTCACGCCTTCGGTTTCCTCATTGTTGTTGTTCGTGTTTTCCTTCTTGCACTGGCTCAGGCCCAAAACGAGCAGGCCGGCCATCAGAATCATGCTCAGTCTCTTCATGGCTCAGTCCTCCTTCTTTTTGAGTGCCACATAGCCTGCGCCTGCGAGGAGCAGGATGGCGATGCCGCTGCCCAGAGGGGCGTCCTGGCCGTAGTTTTGGTTGTTGATGTCGCCGCCAATGTTTACTTCACCATCACGGTTCTGGCCGAGCATACTTTGTTGCTTGTTGGCTTGCTCGGCAGTGCCAAACAGACCGCTATGGTTACTACGGCTGCTTTGCGCCGAAGCCATTGTGGGCAAGGCCAGCATTGCAGCCATTGCCAGAGAGAGCACTGCGGCTCTCCGATTCATTTGTTTTTTCATTTTCACTTCGTGATTAGTTTCGATTGTTAACTATTAATGTTTGATAAGAATGTCATAAATGCGAAAAGGCCAGATGAACGGGTTCCCGCACGGGGAATAACGTGTTCTGGCGCTGGGACGGCCGCAACGCGAAAAAGACGCCGACGGACAGGGCCGAAAGCGTCATCCACGCGCGCGGGCGCGTTATTATAAAGAGGTGTGAATAGATTGGAAAATCGATGGATTTTTAAAAATCCATCTAACTTATTGATTTTTAGAGTGTTACATCTATACGGGGGGGGGTAGAAACGCCTACTCTATTCGCCAAAACAGGCGAAAAGGCCAAGTTTATGTCATATTTTTGCCCAAATAAATGCATGCCATTTCAAAATCGGCGGCAAAAGTACGAAAAAGTTTTCATTCTCAGGCAAAAAACTTATCAAATATCAAAAAAATTCCGTGACGCGGCAAACTGGAGCCCAAAATCCAACGTCACCATAGCCGCCAGAGCCTCCACCAAGACCACGGCGCGGGGCAAGGCACTCACATCGTGCCTACCTTCAATGGCGATTTCGCAAGCCTCCCCTGCCCTGTTCACGGTTGGCTGAGGTTTTGCAATGCTCGGTATGGGCTTGAAGGCCACGCGGAAAACGATATCATTGCCATTACTGATGCCGCCTTGTATGCCGCCCGAGTGGTTGGTCAAAGTCGTAATATTGACACGAGACTCGAGACTGCGGGACTCGGGACTTGTCTCGCGTCTCGCGTCTCTTAGTCCCGCGTCCATTTTATTAATAAAGGTGTCGTTGGCTTCGGAGCCTTTCATCTTGGCCAAGGCAAAACCGTCGCCCATCTCGAAGCCTTTTACAGCAGGCAAACTGAACATGGCATGAGCCAACGCTGCGGAAAACTTGTCGAACATCGGCTCGCCCCAACCTGCTGACACGCCAGTGATGCGGCATTCCACGACACCGCCCACGGTGTCGCCTTCCTTGCGGGCTTGTTCTGCATCGCCCATTTGGGTCACCTCCGCAAAGACCTGGATGTCTTTCTCCTTCAACACCTGCTTGGCGATGGCACCGGCCACCACGATGGGCAAGGTCGTCCGCGCCGAGGCCCTGCCGCCACCGCGCCAGTCGCGGAGACCGTATCTCTGCTCGTAGGTGAAGTCGGCGTGCGAAGGACGATAGATGTCCTTCAAGGCCTCGTAATCCTCTGGTTTACAATCCTCATTGCGCACCATAAAGGCAATCGGCGTGCCTAAGGTGACGCCATCCAAAAGACCTGAGAGCCATTCCAATTTGTCGGCTTCCTTGCGTTGCGAAGCGGTTGGAGATTGGGCGGTCTTGCGCCTTTGCAGTTCGCTTTCGATGCAACCGAAATCCAGCTTCAGCTGCGAGGGGCAGCCGTCGATGACGCCGCCGATGGCCGCGCCGTGCGACTCGCCGAAGGTGGTGAGCCTGAAAATGTGTCCGATGGTATTCATGGGGGCAAAAATAACAAAAAAGCATTTTGCCCATGTCATTCCTGAAGGAATCTATGGGCAAAATCGCAGGAAATTTGTACTTTTGCAGCCGCAATGGACAAAAAGACCGCAAATAGCAACATCAAGATAAAGAACAAGCGCGCCACGTTCGAGTATTTTCTCGTGGAGACGTTCACGGCAGGTATCGTGTTGACCGGCACGGAGATCAAATCCATCCGTGGCGGCAAGGCGAGTCTGGCGGACTCGTATTGCAGCTTCAAGGGCAACGAGC
Organism: Bacteroidales bacterium; assembly: GCA_017632935.1. Taxonomy (GTDB): domain Bacteria; phylum Bacteroidota; class Bacteroidia; order Bacteroidales; family F082; genus Limimorpha. Next base: position 7,350 of record JAGBQJ010000035.1, read on the forward strand.
TGTTTGTCATCGGCATGCACATCGCCGAATACGCCCAAGGCACCTACAACAACCACGACCCGAAGCGCGACCGCAAACTGCTGCTCAACGCCCGCGAGCTGCGCAAGCTGAAAAACAAAGTGCAGGAAAAAGGCTTTACCATCGTGCCCGTCACCTTATTTATTAATGAGAACGGCCTTGCCAAACTGGATATCGCCCTGGCGCGAGGCAAGCATTACTACGACAAGCGCGAGAGCCTGAAGACCAAGGACTCGAAGCGGGAGTTGGAGCGAATGGATAGATACAACTGATTAAAAACAGAAGCAATATCCCACGCGGAGGGCGATAGGCGATCCGTAGGGCGTATCCCAGTTGCTCGACTGGATAGCGCCCCAACTGAGGTTGTAAAGCACCATGATGTATATGGAGCTGCCATCGTAAGAATATTGCCTATAGCCACCACCCACGAAAACGCTATTATACCATCGCGAGGCGACCGTCTCATGATTCCACCGCGAGAAGCCGTACATCACCTCATCCTCGGCATGGAGGAACAAGCCCTTGTACACCTGAAAGTTAGTATAAGGCGCCACGCCGAAATAATGGCCGTACTCATTGCCATACACTTTGTCGAAATAGCAAGTCAGGTCATAGATGCCGCGGACACCCACTTCCCATGGGTTGAAGATACGGTAGCCGACTTGGGGAGCGATCGACAGGCTAAGAGCGTTGCCCGACATGCCAAAGCCGAAGTTGCCGCCGATAATCGTTTTCCCTTTCAAATCGGGGACCTCTTTAAGATACTGCGCCGAAGCCTGGCTTGCAAAGCCGAAAAGCATCAGGCTCAATGCTGCCATGATTGCAAACCGTTTCATTGGTTGGTGAGTTTTTTGTACCATTTCCGTGATTTTTCGGCAAAAATACAATAAAATCCTTTTCCGCCCGTATCCAATAATAGTTTATCTTTGCCTTTTCAAATCTCGTCATGAAAGCCCGACATATCTTATTCATAATCACACTGTTCCTGTTGGCAAGCCAATCGTGCAAGAAGAGCGACACAGTCAATCCCGACTCCAACCTGAAGTTGGAATTCTCGGCCGACACCGTCCTTTTCGACACCGTTTTCACCTCATTGGGCTCGGCCACGCACGAACTGATGGTCTACAACCGTCATGGCGACGACTTGAAAATCAGCTCTATACGTCTTGCCGGCGGCGATGCTTCCCCTTTCCGCTTCAACCTTGACGGCGAGAGTGCCACCGAGATTTACGACAAGATCATCCCTGCCGAGGACAGCCTTTTCTCTTTCCTGCGCGTCACCATCAACCCTAACGACCTGAACACGCCTTTCGTGGTGGAAGACGAATTGGAGTTTGTAACCAATGGCAACAAACAGATTATCAAGCTCTTGGCTTGGGGACAAAACGCTAACTACATCGTTGCGGACAAAGTCGTCACCTTGGGAGGCACGCCGTATCCTTATCATATCGTGGCCGATAGCCTGCAGACCACCGTCTGGACCAAGGAAAGGCCCTACGTCATCTATGGTTATGCGCTCATCAACTCGTACGGGACCTTGAGAATTGAGGCCGGCACCCAAGTGTATTGCCACCAAGGCGGCGGCATCCTCTCGTGGAGCGACGGACAACTCATCATCGACGGCACCGCCGAGGAGCCTGTCGTCGTGCAAGGCGACCGTTTGGAGGCTTATTACGACGATACCCCCGGGCAATGGGAGCAGATCCTGATGATGGACGGGCGCGCTGGTGCCGACCACAAAGTCAGCCACGCCATCATCCGCAACGGCACCATCGGCCTCAACTGCCAGTCGGTACTGAAACCCACCGAATGCGCCTTGCGCATCGACAACACCGTCATCGAAAACCAGAGCGGCTACGGGCTGTTCTCTATCCTTTATGCGGTGGAAGCCAAGAATTTCGTCATCGCCAACTGCGGCTTTGCCAACGTCTGGGCCTTTGGCGGCGACTACCGCTTTGTGCACGGCACCATCGCCAACTACTGGAACGCCAACGAGCACAACAAGAACGAGAACGCCGTGTCGGTGTCCAACTACGCCCTTGACGGCAACGACCAGCCTTTCTATTATCCTTTCCGCATGGAGATGGACAACTGCATCGTCTACGGCCGTCAGAAGGACGAATTCAAGACCAGTTTCGGTCCCGATGCCGACTCGCTCTACACCTTCGACCACTGCCTCATCAAATCGGAGAAATACAACGCGACGATGCCAGGCTTCAGCCATTGTCTCTTTAACCTCGACCCGCTCTTTGCCGCCCCGATGCAGCCTGACTGCCACATCGACAGCATCGCCTCGCCCATCATCGGCATGGGCAACCCGCTGTTCGGCAACGAAGTGCCCCACGATTTGGACGGCGTTTCAAGGGTAGGCGCACCCGATATGGGGGCGTATCAATACGTCGGGGATTAATACACCACCTTCACCTTCAAAGTCTTGGTATTCCCTACTCCGTCGGTCACCACGACCTTCACGTTGTTGGTGCCTTTCTTGATTTTCTCGTCGAACTCGTAGTAGAGCAAGTCGTTCTTGGCATCGTACTTGCCCAGCACCCATACGTCGTCAAGGTAGATGTTGTAGGTCTCGATACCCGTCATGTCGTCGGAAATCTTGAAACGCAGCGACTTCAGTCCATTCACGGCCTGTCCGTTCTTGAAGTTGGACGCCCTTACCGTCGGTGCCACCGAGTCGATCTTGATGGTATATTCGCCCATGGTGTAGGTCTTCACCTCCATGCAGCCGTTCTTCATCTTGCCGCCCAACGAGGAGACCTTGCCGTTGTTGTCAATGCTGGCGATATACATCCGCTTGTCGAAAGCCCATTTTTCTTCGGGACGGATGCGCACCGTGAATTTCTTGAAGGTGGTCATGCCCTCGTCGCCGAAGCGATAGATACGTGAGCAGCAGTCTTTCTCGTCACGTTGTCCCGTCTGAATCCATTCATCGCGGAAGAGCGTATATGCTTCCATGGAGACATTGAAGTCCTCAATGGTGATGTTATTGTTGAGTGAGCCATCAGCCTTCACGAAATACTCGCTACGACGATGCTCGGGACGTTCCACCTCAACGGGGGCCACACCCACCAGCTTGAAGGCAGCCGTCGAGCTGTTGCCCGCATAATCCGTAATCTTGAAACAGACGTTCACCGTGTCGCCTTCAGCCACCTTCACCGTGCCGTTCTTCTTCTTGATCATGCGTAAATGGTTGTTCGGGTCGACATCGGTGCGTACATAACTCGACTTCTTTTCCTTGTAATGGCGATAGTCGAGCAGGCTGTTCACGTAACGCGGTTCGCTGTAGGAGAAACTGTCGGCCTCCACTTGGAACGCCAGCTCGTCGTCGAGATAAAGCTCATAATAATACGGACCGTTCTTATTCGTCGAAGCACCCACCATGTCGTAGGTACACACACCGAACGAAATCTCGCCGTTGCCATGCACATACTCACGTTCCTTCAATGTGTACTTTCCTTTTGTCCCTTCGGTCAGCGAGAAATACATGGGCTTGATGCCGCCTTCCAGGGTCGACTCGTCACCCAAAGGATACACCGACACGCCAAGGATGGTAGGACGCACATTGTCCTCGATCTTGTAGCCGAAAAACATCGGGTTGACGGGTTTCTCGCTGTCCGTATGGCGAATCTCAAAATGCAGGTGCGGTCCACCCGAGCTGCCCGAGTTGCCCGAGATGCCAATCAGGTCGCCTCTTTTCACAGGGAAGACGTTCTGGTCGAGATAGATCTGCGAAGTGTATTTTTTGTTCTTGTATTGGTATTGCTTCACGTATTTTCCCACATCGCTCCTGAAACTCTGCAAATGGGCATATACCGTTGTAAATCCATCGTAATGCGTGATATACAGCACGTTACCATAGCCGTAGGGCGACACCCCGATGCGGCTGATATAGCCATCGGCCACCGCATACACCTTCTTCCCTTCCACGCTCTGCGTCCTGATGTCAATGCCGGCATGGACGTGGTTGGGGCGGATTTCAGCGAAAGTAGCCGACAACATGATGGGAATATCAAGCGGATTGCGGTATTGGGGATAAGTCTGGGCCATAGCCCCGAATGAAATCGTCAGCGCAAGCAAAACCAATAAAGAACGTAATTTTGTCATCGTCGTAAACTTTAATAAAATATTGGGCAAAGATACACTTTTTTTCTATTTTTGCATCGGTTTTTGAAACAAAACGATGCGGCGTCAAACAAGAAAAGAGAAAATCCAGGACTGGCTCTCATCACCCTTCATGCTGCTGGTCTATCGGCTGTTTGCCACCTTGATGGTGATCAGCATCAGCCGATTCATGCTCTATCTTTTCAACATGCAGTTTTTCCATCAGCTGCATACCGGGCAAGCCTTGGCACTCTATCTCTACGGCATGAGGTTTGACCTACCTATCGTATTCGGAATCAATATTTTAACCATCCTCTTTTATTGTTTCCCATCACGCCTAATATACAAGGAAGGCCTACAGACCTTTGTCGACATCCTCTACATCGTCGGCAATGCCGTGGCCGTCCTGCTCAACTTTTTGGACATCGTGTGTTTCCATTTCTTCGGGAAGCACCTCACCACCGACTTCATCAAAGTGCTGCTTCATTCCGATGAGGTGTCGTTTGGCGTCATTCGGCAGGTCTTTTTCGACTATTGGTACCTGCTGGTCATCTTCGTGCTTTTCGTGCTGATTATCATTGTGGTAGCGCAACACACCAAGATCCAGAAGCCTGAAAAGGGAGAAAAACCGCATTGGCAACTCCGACAGGCCATCAGTTTGGTGGTCATGCTTGCGCTCATGGTCATCGCGGGTCGCGGAGGCATACAAGCCAAGCCCATCACCATAGAGACGGCCATGCAATACACCGATCCGCAAAACGCACCCATCCTGCTCAACACGCCGTTTTGCCTCATCACCACACACGACACCGAACTGAAAGAAAGAGCCGGAGCATACGACAGCGACTTCACCCCTATCCATTACGACCTGACCGCCAACCGCTTCATGGAGAGCGATAGCCTTGCGATGGACAGCATCCCCAGCAACGTGGTCGTCATCATCCTGAAAAACATCGGGCAGGAAATGGTGGGCTATTACAGCCGTGACCGCCGCTCAGCGCTTACGCCTTTCCTTGATTCGCTTCTAAGTCAAAGCCTTACCTTCAACGGCATGTCGAACAGCCGCAGAAGTTTGGAGGTACTGCCCGCCATTTTGGCCAGCATCCCCTCGATGATGGAAAATGACTTTGTGAGGTCGCCCTACGCCGACAACGACTTCGATGCCTACTGCCAGCACCTGCAGAAGCGCGGCTACAACACCATCTTCATGCATGGCGGCAAGAACGGCGTGCAAGGCTTCGACGTCTTCTCGCGCCGCGCCGGATTCAGGAAGTACTTTGGCCGCACCGAATATTCCGACGACAGCGACTACGACGGGCAGTGGGGCATTTACGACGGTCCCTTCCTGCAATACGCCGCCAAGACCCTCAACCGCGTGGACGAGCCTTTCGCCACGGCCATCTATACCCTATCTTCACGCTATCCTTACAAAGTCCCCAAGGACTTCGTGTTGCCCGAGGAAAGCTACTTCTGGACAGGTTTCGAGAAAACCGTCTATTACGTCGACTGCTCGTTGCGTGACTTTTTCAAGACCGCCTCGCGCATGCCATGGTTCGAGCACACCTTGTTTGTCATCACGGCGGACTATTCCAACAACGAGCACTTCCAACCCGAATACAGTAACGTCTGGGGCATGTATTCCATCCCTATCGCCTTTTATTATCCAAAGAAGATCAAACCCTTACAGAGCAACGAGATTGCCCAGCAAATCGACCTTGGGCCTTCCATACTCTCGGCGCTTGAGGTCAACGACACGCTGTTTTCCTTCGGGCGTAACCTCTTCGACACTCTCAGCGAGCCTTCCTTCGTCAGCTACTTCAACCTGACCTACCAGTATTGCGACGGCACCTATCTCGTACAGTCCGACGGCGAACGGCCTTTCGGCATCTTCAAGCCCGTCAGCGACTCCCTCCTGAGCGACAACCTCATCGACAGGCTGCAATGCCCCGACATCTACGACAAGCTCTACCGTTTCCTTCAAGAATACAACAACAGAATGATTAACAACGAGTTATATTATGATAGATAGATACATAGATTTCCTCTACGGCATTTGCAAAAGCATGCATTTGGGCGAAACGACCTCGCTCGGCCTTGCCGAAGGCCTCGCCTTTGCTTCACTCGTCATCGTGGGCCTCCTGCTTTATGTGCTCGCCCGCTTTATTATCAGTAAGACCGTGCACGTCCTCATCAAGAAGACACCCTCGACCTACGACGACCTGTTGATTAAAAACAAGGTGTTCGTGCGCATCTGCCTACTCATCCCGGCCATCCTTGTCAAGTACTACATCGATGATGTTATGCCCGATTTCCCAGAGACTGAAGCCATTCTCATCAAAGCCACGAAAATCTATGAGATTGCCGTGTACGCCTCCATTTTGATGGCCTTGGTGAACACGGCACACGAGCTCTACAACTCCTTCGAGACCTCGAAGCTGAAGCCCATCGAAGGCCTGGTGCAGGTCATCAAAGGCGTCATCATCGCGGTCAGTGTGCTGCTCATCACCACCTTCCTTCTGGGCAAGAGCCTCAGCAGCATCATCATCGGCTTGGGTACTATCTCAGCCGTGCTCATGCTTATCTTCCAAGACTCCATCAAAGGCTTTGTAGGTAGTATACAGCTGTCAATCAACGACATGCTCCGCATCGACGACTGGATTGCCGTGGGTCCCGCCGACGGCATCGTGAAGGAAATCAACCTCACCACGGTGAAGGTGCAGAATTGGGACAACACCATCACCACCATACCCACTTACACATTGGTTTCCAGCCCCTTCACCAACTGGCGTGGCATGGAAGAATCCGACGGACGACGCATCGCACGCAGCATCAACATCGACGTGAATACCATCCGCTACTGCACGCCCGAGATGCTGGAGAAATACAAGCACTACGCCTTGGTGCAAGACTACATCACCAAAAAAGAAGAAGACATCTCTGAATACAACAAGGCCAACCGCGTCGACACAAGCGAGGTCATGAACGGCCGTCAGCAGACCAACCTCGGCATCTTCCGCGCCTACATCAAGGCCTACCTCAGTAACAACCCGAATCTGAACCACAACATGATGATGATGGTGCGGCAGCTGCAGCCCAATGAATTCGGCGTGCCCTTGCAAATCTACGCTTTCTGCAACGAAAAGGAATGGATTCACTACGAGGAGATACAGAGCGACATCTTCGACCATATCCTTTCGGCAGCGCCCATGTTCGATTTGAAGATTTACCAGAAACATTAAGACGTGCTTCGCGTCATTGCGAACGCAGTGAAGCAATCCAGAGAAGAAAGCTTTTGCCTGAATCGCTTCGTTCCTCGCGATGACGCAAAGCGACAAAGAAGCAAAACCATGAATCCAGGAGCCGTTTTTACTGAAAAGTATTTGAGGTTGATGTTCAAGTCGTTGCGTGACGCCACACCTGAAGAGGTGATGGAAGAGCTGGAGCACTGCCGCCGCGAAAACCGACGCCCTGTTCGCGTGCCACGCTATTTCAGAGGCTATTTCACGGAAGAGAAGTACACCGCCGAGACTGGTTTCGAAATGCAGGTCTTCAAGCATGAAGAGCCAGCAAGGTCCCTGAGCCTGTCGAAGGGCCGACCCACCCGTAGGCTCATCCTCTACCTCCACGGCGGCGCCTTCATCTATCCGCCTGTATTCTTCCACTGGCGTTTCTTGCATGACCTTTGTGTGCGCACCCATTGCGATGCCTTGTTGCCCGTCTATCCCAAGTCGCCGGAATACGACTGCGAGTATTCCGTCAAGACACTACTGAAATACTACAAAAACATCTCAGAATCAAAACAATACGACGAAATCCATCTCGTGGGCGACTCAGCAGGGGCTTGCCTTTGCCTAGTGCTGGCCCAAGAAGCCCACAAGAACGGGTGGCAAAAACCAATGACCACCACTCTACTCTCCCCTTGCGTCGACCTGAGCCACACCAAGGAAAAAGAGATGCTGGCCTTGCAGGACAGAGACGGCATGCTCCAATACGACCGCATCGTCATCCTCAACGCCATCTGGCAAGGCCGACTGTCGGCCACACACCCATGGGTCAGCCCAGTGTTTGGCGACTTCAGCGGTGTCGACGGCCTCAGCGTCTATTATGGCTCCGACGAAATCCTCAAGTCCGACGACCTCTTCCTCAAGGAGACATACGAAAAAGCGGGCAAAACCGGCCGATTCCTCGAATACGAAGGCATGTTCCACACCTTCGCGATGTTCCCAATCCCTAATGGCTTCAAGGCCACAAAAAAAATAGCCGCCTTCATTAAAGAAGGACGGCTATAGCAGGTTTTCGACAACGCTGTCTCTTTTTACGGACAGGTGGTCACCGTGTTGGCGCACACCCATTCTTCATCGATCCAGCCACGGAGCTCGACGAAAGGATGACGGTATTCCTCTTGCCATTCTTCCTCGACTTCGCCCCAGCACCAGTCTTTCGGATTGGATTGCACCAAAATTCGACGCGTCTTGACATCAACGTCGACCACATCCAGACTGATTTCCTTGTAGTCTGTCGAGCAGGCCACTTCTTGGCTACCTGCCTCCGTGTAGAAATTGATGGTCTCTCCGCCGTAGTTGCGTGTGCTGAACGAGAATTGAGGATTATGGATGACGGGATAAGGCTGGCCTTCGAAAGGATCCTTGTATTCAATCTCAATCTCGTTACCATCTTCATCCATCTTATAAATGCCTCCATCCTCTGCTTCGCACCAATGATAAGGAATGAGCCAATCGCCATCGGGCATCCGCCAGGCATTGACAATCATGCTGTAGCCTCCATAATCCAAGATGAGGCCAAACATATCATCCTCGTTGAAGTCGGCGGGCAGGGCATCGAGATAACGCACAGTCGTCTCATCCGTGGGAGTAACCAGATTGTCCTTGACATTCGTTGCATTTTGCGTGGAAGCCGTGTTGCATCCGCATAGCAGGGCGACCAGCATCCCAAAAAGTAAAACTTTTTTCATGATTTGTATTGTTAAATTATTAGTAATCAATTTAATACATTTATTCTCCGATTGTAAAGATGCCATTATTCTCAAGTGAGCCCATGACAATCTTGGGGTGTTTCTCAGCGTCAATCCAGTTGAAGATCTTACGGATATGCTGCTTCTCGACCGCCACACAACCGGCAGTGCCGCCACCTGGACGTGTCCACACGTGGAAGAAGATGGCACTCCCCTTATAGGGCTTGCGCTCTTCGGTGTTGTAGTTGATGACCATCACATAATCGTATTGCCCGTCTTTTCTGATCAGTCGCTCACCCTTGTGCGGATGGGTGGTACTTTGTTCGCAATACGTGTTATACAATTTGTCCTTGGGATCATCGACCCAAACGGTGTTTTGCGTGACCTTGATTTTCTCCAACTTGGCCGTGAAGCTCGGGAATCTGCTGAAATAATGGGTGATGGTGAAGATGCCCGTCGGGGACTTCCCGTCGCCCTCTGCTTTTTTGCCGTATGCAGCAAAACCCTTTCTTCCAATATTGCAGGGGCCGCAAAGGCTGTCGACAGCCGTCCAACCTTCATCTCCTTTCTCATAGACCTTCAATTCCGAAACGATGGACGCGGCCTGAGTATTGTAGACCACCAGCAGCTGCTGACAGTCGCCAATCAACGAATCGTATTGGAAGGTGATGGAATCGATGAAAGTGACGGGGACTTTAGGCTCCTCAACCACGGGCTCTTGCTCGGCGATGGTATCCAGCACTTCCACGAGGGTGTCCGCAACGATGGTGTCGGCCGTGACGATAGTGTCGGTAGCAGCTTGTTCTTCAGTGGTTACGGGAACAGCTTCTGTGGTTTTCTTCGATGAAGTGCAGCAAGAAAGAACCATTTGAGTGATTACAATGACCATGATCAGTTTTTTCATGTCAGTAGTTTTAGATTTGTGTGTGTTCAGCGTTACTTGTTTTTAATGAGTCGGACTGCGAAGCCATGGGTACGAGGACTTGAGTCTTGAGGATTAAAACTTTTGCCATTGGTCAAATCAACATTGTAGGCATGAGAGTTGCTTTTTGAATCTGAAGTGGAACTCCAATAGTCGCAATCGCTCCCTGCTCTATAGACTTTCTTGTCTGTGAGTCGACCTGCAGCAGGTAAAAAGATTGCACCCGCTTCCTCCATTTTATTCCAATCAGCAATACTGTAGTTATTTGCCGAATAGCTCATATTGGACGAGAAATACACCCCGTTAGGCTGAGACCAGTCATCGGGAAGCACAACGATTCCGGGGACGCCATTTACCCAAGCCCCGCCTCTTTTATTGGCTGCACCTGAGCGACCTGTGAACAGGTAGTTCCATTCCGCTGAGGAAGGAATCTGCCAACTTTCTCCCATCACGTAGGTGCTCCAGTTATCCCAGCTAAATAAATCTACCCAGCCAGAGTAAGTGGATGAAGCATATCGATTATCACTCCCACTAACAGTTCCACCATAATTTCCTTTTTCGTCAGAAACTGTTGTTCCAACATAATCCCATTGGTTGTTGGCAAACCGCCAAGTACCCGTTGAGGCCTGGTATTGGAGGTTGCCCTTGGCGAAATAGACCTGTTTGTAACTGCCAACAGAGAAAACCCCTTGGGCTGCGCCATCGGGCACATAGGCTTCAGGCGTACTTGGCGTGGTGGGTTGATTCGTTTGATTCGTTGGCGTTGTTGGAGTGCTTGGTTGAGCAGGAACGTAGGGTCTCGACGGCTCAATGGACGCGACATGGTTACATGTGCGCATCAGCAAAACCATCAACAGCAGAAACAACACACCACCGCCAACGCCTAAACCAATCCATAGCCCGGCCTTGCTCTTATGCTCAGGAGCAGGCTCTGGCGTCGGCGGCAATGGCTGGTTTGTTCCTGCCACTGTTGCAGGACCATTGTTTGCGTTATAGGGTGCATTGCTTACCATAGTGCTTTGATTCACATAGACTTGCCTCATCGGAGTGTCCTGCACCATTTCAAAAGGCCGCAAAGGAGGACGTTGGGAAGGCTCTTTCGACAAATAAGGTCTCAAGAAGCCGCGCCAATGGACAGGCACAGCGGAGAGGTCGAACTCCTGCTCCACGATGCCTTTGCGCACCATGTAATCACCTGAAGTATCACTGTCATAAGGAGCTCTGCCCGAGAGCAGGTGAACGAAGGTGACGGCCAAGGAATAGACGTCTGTGCGATAGTCAATATTCTTGCTATCCATCACCTGCTCTGGGCTCATGTACATCAACGTGCCCATCATGGTGCCTGTGCGGGTCATCGACATGCTTTCCTTCAGCTTGGCGATACCGAAATCGAGCAACTTGATGTTGCCTTTCTTGTCCAAGAAGAGGTTGGAAGGCTTGATGTCGCGATGCACCACACCCATGGCATGGGTATAATTGAGGGTGTCTGCAATCTGGTTCCACCACAGGCGCAGCTCCTCGTCGGTGAAGTGCCTGCCTTTTTGCATCAAGGCCTCCATGTCGTCGCCTTCGAGGTACTCCATGATGATGCAATGGCGTTCGCCCAGATAGCCGTAGCCGTACACCTGACGGATGTTGGGATGATCGAGCTTCACCATCACGAGGGCTTCATTATGAAAACGCTCCACGATTTGCGGGTTGTTTGTCAAGCTCTCGTTCAGGATCTTTACGGCTGCGGCCCTCCCTATTTCGTTCTCGGCATACCACACCTCCGCCATACCACCTCGGCCCAAAAGGTGCTTCAGTTGGTATCCGTTGATTATTGCTCCTTGCATAGACTATTCTATAGTTTTGATTACTTCTTAACCTTCACTGCCTTGGCCTTGGTCTCGTCTTTGGTTGTGGTCTTTTTCTGGTTATTCTGTGGTTTTACCGTGGTAGTTCCGCTGTTGTTATTGTTGTCCTTCTTAGGAACGACTTTGACGTTTTTCTTCTCTTCGGACTCTTTCTTCTCCAGCTCCGCTTTCTTCTTGTTCACTGCTGTAACGTATTTGCCATTAGGATAGGCTTTCAGATATTTTTTGCATCCCTCAATGGTAGTGCATTTCTTGTAAGCCTCTTCCTCTTCCTTCTCGGCTTTTGCTGCTGCTTCCTTCTCCAATTCCGCCTTAATCTCCATTACTTCAGACACATATCTGCCTCTGGGATATTCTTTCAGATACTTGTCACATGTCGCAATGGTAGTGCAGTTCATAAAGAGTTCATCTTCTTCCTCTTCTGCTTCGGCCTTCCTCAAGGCTTTGTTTCTGGCAACGGCCTTTTCGAGGCTGTCGGCTACATATCTGTCAATGACGTTTTTGGCATCATTGTAGTGAATACCTTGAGGACCGTACTTGCTCATATAAGCCCTATAGTCAGCAATGGAAGCACATGCATTATAGGCTTCTTCCTCATTGTTTTTGTTGTTTTTGTTGTTCTTAAACAAGCCATCGCAGCTTGAAAAACCTGCAACCATAACAGCTGCACCCAAACCCAAACCTAACAAAAGGCCTGCTTTGCTTTTTCTTGTTTCTTGTCTCATTTGATTAAAGTTTTATAGTTAGACATGTTTTGATTTCATTTCTTTGGGATAATTACCTTGATCCAACGTCCTTTTCAGCTCAAATCCATTGATTATCTGGCCTTGCAGACCAAGACGGACTTATTGGATTATGGCACTTAATACAACACAACCTTGGCGTTGAATTCCTCTGTTTCGTTTCGCGCTTTCAGGAAAAATAGTCCTTTCTGTTGTTGGCCAAGGTCAATGCTCGACCGGCTTTCGCACTGGCGATCCATCACCTTACGGCCCATGATATCATACACCTGCACCTGCCATACACCTTTGCCCAAATTGAGGTTGACGATTCCTGTTGTCGGATTCGGTGCAACGCTGAAAATCTCTGAGGCTGTCACAGCGCCGTTCTCCTCAACAGCGACAAGGCCATTACAATAGAGCTCGGTAGCCAACTCATAAGTGAAATCGAGGATAGAGCTGCCCCCAGTGAAAACGACCCTACCATTTGAATCCGTCACTTGGAACAAGCCATCGCCCATCCCTTCTCCTGCAGCATCGAGCATGGTGAGACGATAGCAGGCAGCATTAGGTAGGACAAGGTTTTCCCTATATAAGTAGTTGGGGCGATCATAGGTAAAATGGTACAACACTTCGTCTTTGTCCATATCCCTAATCTCGAACGTCGTGTTTTCCGGATGGTCACCTGTCATCAACTGCATCGACAAGGCTCCATCAACGGTGATCACTTCTCCCAGTTCCACACTGGCCACATTGTCAGCAGCAAAATCGTCAGCATGTCCGTTGGGCATCTCCACAAAGAATTGCAATGTCCCAGTGGCTTCGGCCTCAAAATCGTCCATTACCACTTCAATGGTCTCACCATGGGGCAGTGTACCGTTCCAAGTCTGGATGGTGTTTTCCGTACCATCAAATACACGCACATCGAAGGTATTGATTGTCTCGTGACCGAAATTAGTCACAGTCAAGCGCGGATGCTGCATGCCCGAGCAGTTTTCGGTCACCACTTCATCGACGCCATTCAGCACCAGGTCGTAGTCTACATCCAAGAGTGTCGACATGCGCACAGCCTGATAGACTTCCTTGGTCCCACCTGAATAATTCTGCACCCATGCCGTCAGATAGCAGTCCTGTTTGGGCCAGTTCATCTCGAAGGTCTCGCTGATGGTCATCGTAGGCCCAGTGAAAGGTGTACCCGTTTGTGTCGGTATCATGTCGCGGCACACATGGTGCAAGCCATGCATCCCTTGCCAGTTCACATCAATATTGCATTGGGTCAAGGCGATAAAAACGCGCACATCGGAGCCACTGCACTCGCCTACTTGGTTGACCGTGCAATTCACACGACAGGTGGTGCCGTCAACGGGCTCATAGCTCAAGTCAATGGTGAACGGGCTGGCCACGTTGATACGTTGGTTGTAATAGCTTCTGTAGTTGGAATACATGGTCTCGGAAGCGCTGCCGCCACCCGATTTGGTCAAGACACCATCCGCCTTCAAGGTCGGATAGCTGCTGATGCTATAATATGAGGCTCTGGCATTGGTTTCATTGGTGTAGTATTCCGGATTGGAAAAAGCGGATGTATGGTATGCAACAGGCGCGATGGCCAGACCTTCGTTCAACATCTGGGCGATGCCGTTGGCAGCCGCAGGGCAATATTGGCATCTGACACCCGTGAACACTTCGAAAAGCACACACTCGCGCGCTACGTTATCCTTGCTTTGAGCAAACGCCGTCGGCAACATGCCAAGCACAACGGCAAAAAGAAGTATAGTTTTTTTCATCTTGTAAAGGTTGATTATTATGCGGCAAATTTAAGAAGATTTTTGGATTAACCGTCAAAAACCGCATTATTTCTTATTTTTGCGCCGCAAAAATCCGTATTTCCAATACGAACGATTGGCAACCATTCACACAAATGAAAGAAAACCAACGAAATACAAAAATCATCGGAGCGATAGCCGTGGCGCTGTCAGCGATGTTGTGGGGCACAGACGGCATCCTGCTCACGCCGCAACTTTACAACCTCAACACGGCCTTCGTGGTCTTCGTCATCCACCTCTTCCCCTTCCTGCTGATGAATGTGTTCTTCTTCAGGGAATATCGTCACCTGAAGACCATGACGCGCTCCGACCTGATCTATTTCATTCTCATCGCCTTGTTTGGCGGCGCTTTGGGCACCTTGGCCATCGTCAAATCGCTGTTTTTGTTGCATTTCAATAGTCTTTCGGTCATTGTCCTGCTTCAGAAGCTACAGCCCGTCTTCGCCGTCATCTTGGCACGCATCATCCTGAAAGAGAGAATTAAAAGGCATTTCGCCCTATGGGCTGTCATCGCCCTTGTTGGCGGCTATTTCCTCACCTTTGGTTGGTCACTTCCTGATTTCAGCACCGAAGGCATCACCACGGTCTATGCGGCACTGCTCTCGCTGCTGGCTGCCTTCTCCTTCGGTAGTTCTACGGTGTTTTCCAAGAAGATCTTGGGAAACTATTCCTTTGTCAGCTCCACCTTTTTCCGCTATGGTTTTACAACGCTCATCATGCTTCTCATCGTGCTGTTTAGCGGCCATATCGGCGACTTCTCGCAGGTGACGCCACGCAACTGGCTCTTCATCGCCCTCATCGGCCTGACCACGGGATCGGGCGCCATCTTCCTGTATTACTATGGTTTACGCCATGTGAGGGCCTCGCTGTCCACCTTCCTTGAGCTGATGTACCCCATCACCGCCGTGGTGTTGGATTATTTTGTCAACGGCACCAAATATTCGCCCGTGCAGTGGGCCGCGGCCTTTGTGATGATGTTTGCCATTGTGATGCTGAATGTCGATGGCAGAAAATCAAAATAATTTGTATACCTTTGCAGTATCAACAAAAAAGGTAACATCATGGACAACGAAATCAAGTACATTTATTCAGGTTCCTTAGTCAATGCTGAGTTTATCGGCAGCGTGTTGGAGGAAAACGACATCAAGTTCCTTATCCGCAACTTCCAAGAGGAAAGCCTCGTGGCAGGTTGGGCGGCCGGCACAATCAAGGGCGATGCCTCGGTGTTTGTTTTCACCCAGGACTACGACAAGGCCATGCTGCTCTTGGATGAAATCAATGCCGCGGAGATGGAGGGAGAATAACCGTTCTCTCCCTATTCTAAGCCCCACGCAAACCTATCGCTTTCTCGATTTCACGTAGGTTATAATCTTTCTTGCCTGTACGGACAGCGCATGCCAGTATCTGACAGAAAATCTGCGTGTTATATTTTATCCCGCCTTCAACGAGGGAGAATAGTTCGCCACTACGCCAATAGCCAGGATAGGCCTCTGGTATTCCGTTGAATTGATGTATGCGTGCCTTGATGGCCTTCTTGCCTTTTTCACCAGCGATTTTTATGCTCAACGTGGATATCCAATCCCCACGTAACACATACTTCACCCCATCGATGATGACATAAAGGATTTCATATTCCGAATGTTCCAAGATATCGGCATCAGGCTCTTCGTCCAGTTCCGAAGGATCAATCTCGTCTTCTGGCTCATCACCATAACGTCCGAACTCGATGTCATCGGTCTTGTAAAACACTTCATGGTTCTCCCAGCGCACTTGTTCAAACATCTCCTTCTCGAGTTCGTCAATCTGCCAATCGTAGCCTCGGTCGATGGCAACGGTGAGGAGTCGGCAAAAATGCTCTGCATTGTGGTAATGGCGCGTGATAGTGTAGACAAGATGTTGCGGATTTGTTCCAAATGACTGACACTCTGCATACACATCAAAAGCATTATGGATATAAGCTACTGGAGCTTCGCCTTTGTAGATGATGGCCATCAGCTCGTAAGGATGGCAGCCGAAAGTGTAGGCCTCACCTTTGTAAAACAGCATAGCCCTGCCATCATCAAGACATAGTCTGGCGCCTTCGTTTTTGTATATCACCGCTGATGGATTCATGGCCAAAAAAAATTGCTGCAAATATACACATTCTTCTTAACAACAAAAAAAGCCAAGAAGCGCTTTCGCACCTCTTGGCTTTTCATTTACATTGACAAAGGCTTAATTCCTGAAAACCAGTCCATCGCCTTGCACATCGACGATAATGGTCTTCGTTTTGTCGACCGACTCGGCCAGGATCATCTTCGACAGCGAATTGAGCAACTCACGCTGCATCATACGCTTCACGGGACGCGCACCGTACTGCGGGTTGTAGCTCTGCTTTGCGATGAAGTCGACGGCGGCATCGGTGATGTCGATTTTGATATCGTTGGCGGCGAGCATCTTCTGCACGCTGCGGAACTGCATCCTCACGATGTCGGCAATCTGGCTCTCGTCCAAAGGCTTGAACATGATGATGTCGTCGACACGGTTCAGGAACTCAGGCCGCATGAACTGCTTCAGCTGCTCCATCACCTCGTTACGGGTCTTCTCGAAGACTTCTTCGTCGTTACTGCCATTCAGCAGAGCAAAGTTGTCCTGAATGATGTTAGCACCAATGTTGGAGGTCATGATGACGATGGTGTTCTTGAAGTCCACCGTACGGCCTTTGTTGTCGGTCAGACGGCCATCGTCCAACACCTGCAAGAGGATGTTGAACACGTCGGGGTGAGCCTTCTCGATTTCATCCAATAAGATGACCGAATACGGCTTACGACGCACGGCCTCGGTCAGTTGACCGCTCTCTTCATAGCCCACATAGCCTGGAGGCGCTCCGATGAGTCGCGACACCGTGTGACGCTCCTGGTACTCCGACATGTCGATACGCACCATGGCGTTCTCGTCGTCGAACAAGAACTCAGCCAAGGCCTTGGCCAGCTCGGTCTTACCCACGCCCGTGGTACCCATGAAGATGAAGGAACCGATAGGACGTTTGGCGTCCTGCAAGCCCGCACGGCTACGACGGATAGCATCGCTCACGGCAGTGATGGCCTCATCCTGACCCACCACACGTTTGTGCAGTTCGTCTTCGAGGTGCAACAGCTTCTCACGCTCGCTCTGCATCATTTTGTTGACCGGGATGCCCGTCCAACGCGACACAATCTCAGCCACATCGTCGGCACCGACTTCCTCGTCCACCAGCGGATGGTCGCCTTGCGCCGCATTCAGGTCGGCTTTGGCCTTCTCGATGGCAGCCTCTGCCTCACGGATTTTACCATAACGCAGTTCAGCCACACGGCCGTAGTCGCCGTCACGCTCGGCCACTTCGGCTTGGTGCTTATAAGTCTCTATGTTGTTCTTTTCTTTTTGAATCAGTTCCACATAGTTACGCTCGGTCTCCCACTTGGCCTTGATGGCGGAACGCTTGTCGTTGAGTTCGGCAAGTTCCTTGCCTATCTCCTCCACCTTCTTAGTGTCGTTCTCACGCTTGATGGCTTCGCGCTCGATCTCCAGTTGACGGATGGCGCGCTCCACGTCTTCCAACTCCTCAGGCACCGAGTCGATCTGCAGCCTCAGACGCGAAGCGGCCTCGTCGATCAAGTCAATGGCCTTGTCGGGCAAGAAACGGTCAGAGATGTAACGCACCGACAGCTGCACGGCCGAGATGATAGCCTCGTCCAAGATACGGATGTGGTGGTGGGTCTCATAACGTTCCTTCAAGCCACGCAGGATGCTGATGGCCGAAGCTTCGTCAGGTTCGTCGACCATGACCTTCTGGAAACGACGCTCCAGCGCCTTGTCCTTCTCGAAATACTGCTGGTATTCCTTCAAGGTGGTGGCACCGATGGCACGGAGCTCGCCACGCGACAGGGCCGGCTTCAGGATGTTGGCCGCGTCCATGGCGCCTTCGCCGCCGCCCGCGCCGACCAAGGTGTGGATCTCGTCGATGAACAGGATGACCTCGCCATCGCTGTCCACGACTTCCTTGACGACGTTCTTCAGACGTTCCTCAAATTCGCCTTTGTATTTGGCACCGGCCAGCAAGGCACCCATGTCCAAGCTGAACACGGTCTTGCTCTTCAGGTTCTCCGGCACGTCACGGTTGACGATACGCTGGGCCAGACCCTCCACAATGGCGGTCTTACCCACGCCCGGCTCACCTATTAATATAGGGTTGTTCTTGGTACGTCGGCTCAAGATCTGCAGCACACGACGAATTTCCTCGTCACGGCCAATCACGGGGTCGAGCTTGCCTTGTTGGGCGAGGTCATTCAGGTTCTTGGCAAAACGGTTCAGGCTGTCGTAGTTCTGCTCGGCATCCTGCGAGTCGACCTTCTTGCCCTTACGGAACTGCATGATGGCTTTCTCGAGCTCGTCCTTGCGGATGCCTTGGTCTTTCATCAGTTGAGAGGTCATGCCGTTGCTTTCGAAGACAGCCAGCAGCAAGTGTTCGATGGAGACATATTCATCGCCCATCTTCTTGGCTAACGTGATGGCGTCGTTGAAGGTCTTGCTGACCTCGGAGGAATAATACAATTCGGAGCCGCTCGAGCGCGGTTGGGTGTTGATAACCTGGTCAAGGGCATCGTTGAGTCGAGTCAAATTGACGCCCAGCTTTTTCATCAGGTTGGGTACCAGATAGTCGTCGCTCAGAATCATACCCTTCAGCAGGTGGAAGTTCTCCACGGTCTGGCTTTGGTGACTTTGTGCAATCTCCTGAGCCTTCCCAATGGCTTCCTGTGATTTGATTGTGAATTGGTTGATGTTCATTTTGGGTTTTCCTTTCTTGTTTTTCGGTCTTGATCTCATCAAAATACCGACCAAAAGAACAAGATGGAAAAATCGGCAGAAATCATGACAAAAAGTCACAAAATCAACACATTAGCGAATGGTTTTATGACAAAATGACAAGCTTACTTCGCCCTCCAGAAACTCCGCGTGAACAGCAGCAAAACGGTGAAAATCTCCAGACGACCTACGAGCATATCAAACGACAGTAGCCATTTGGCGATATCGGGGATCTTGTCGAAATTACCGCTCGGTCCCGTGATGCCCGAGCCTGGACCGTAGTTGCTGAAACAGGTCAAGAAGGAAATAGCGCCTTCCTCAAGGCTCATGCCCACGGCCGAAAGCACTATCACGTTGACCATGAAAACGATGATGAACAGCGAGAAGAACGACAGCACGCGCTTCAGGCTGAGGTCTTCCACAATCTGTCCCGAAATCTTGACCGTGTACACGCTCGACGAATGAATCAACTCGTTGAGGGTCTTCTTGATGTATTTGACCAACACGATGACGCGCACCATCTTGATACCGCCGCTGGTGGAGCCTGCACAGCCACCCACCACCATCAATACAACCGTCGGAATGAGGAACAATCGACCCCAAGTGTCGTAGTCGTAGTTGCTGCCTTGGAAACCCGTGTTCGACAACAAGGCCGTCACATGGAACAGCGAGGTACGGATACGTTCCCACCAGGTCTGCGGATGCGAGGCCAACTGTTCGTCGGTGATGGTCCTGAAATGCGGTGCGAAATAGAAACGCGCCACAAACAGCAGTGTAAACACAAGAATAGCAATCAGATACCAACGCAGCTCCTCGTTGCGCTTGATGACATCGAAACGGCGGCTGAGCAGGAAGTGGTATGTTGCAAAGTTGATGCCCGACATCAACATGAAAGCGATACAGACGCACTCGATATAATTAGAATGAAAATAGCCGATGCTGGCCTGATGCGTGCTGAAACCACCCGTGGCGATGGTCGTGAAGGCATGACACACTGCATCGAACTTGTTCATTGGACCTATATAATACATCACGGCACACAACAACGTCAAGGCAATGTAAATAAACCACAGCAACCGCGAAGTAGCGCCCATGGTCGGGGCAAGCTTCTCCACACTCAAGCCCGGTGCCTCGGCTGCAAAAAGCGACATCTTCTTCGAGCCTTTGGCCACAGAGGGAATGAAGGCCAAGGTGAACACCACCACACCCAAACCACCCATCCACTGCATGATGCTGCGCCAAAAGAGGATTCCATGGGGCTGTTGGTCAATATTGCTGAGGATGGTGGCACCCGTGGTCGAAAAGCCCGACATGGTCTCGAAGAAAGCGTCGGTCACATTGTCGACGGTGCCATACATCAGGAAAGGCAACATGCCAAACAAGGAAAACAGCACCCACGACAAGGCCACCACCATGAAAGAATCACGAAGCTGCAATTGGCTCTTTTTCATCGAGTTGCCTATGTGATAAAGCAATAGTCCCACAGCACCCGTCAAGCCGGCGGTGAGCAGGAAACAACGAAAGTCGGTGTCCCCCACAGTGCGCTGATAGTAATAGGCCACCGCCGCCGTCAGCAACAAGGCTGCAGCCTCAATCAGCAACAATACACCAAACAGCTTGCTTTTCATTGATTATTCGTTTTTTTTTTGCTGCAGGACACTAGCTAGATTGCTTCGTTCCTCGCAATGACGCGAAGCGTCCCCAAAAACTCTAAACTCTAAACTCTCAACACTAAACTAAGACCACGGTTGCGCCCAGCCTTCGCCATAATCGAAATCATCCTCATCCTCGTCGTCCTTTTCCTTATAGGAATGGTCGTCGTAAGGCTTCAGCCATTTTCTGAATTTGTACGAAGGTATCGCCGTAATCTCGCCGTCGGCCTCAGGCGACACAGCGATGTCGATTTCGTCGGCAGCCAGTTCCTTGAGCCACTGACCCAGTTCGGAAAAGCCCATGTCGGTCACCGTGTAGCCTTCCCAGTCGCCTTGGGCGGCTTTGGCAGCCAATGCCTCCGATTCCCAAAGCGGTATGTATGGCTCACCGTCGTTGTCCTCCAACATGGCGAAGAAGCCTTCCTTGGCCTCCAGCAGCCACACCTTACGCGTCTCTAAAATGGACGCAATGAATTGTTCCAGTTTATCCATGATGATTCTTTTTTCTCGTCAGTCGCAGCCTTCAACGAAAATCTCAAAGTTCTCAAACACAATCACTTCGCCTGCGGTAATCTTGGCGCGTTTGCGAGTCTCCACCTCGCCGTTGCGCAACACCAAACCAGCCGTGACCACTTCCTGCGCCTCGCTCCCCGACTCCACCACGCCAGTGGCTTTCAGCAAGCCGATGAGGGGAATAAAGGTCTCGTCCTCGCGAAGGGCGAAGTCAATTCTTCTTAGTTTTCCTACCATGTTTCCTTTGTCTCTTATGTTTTCTTTGTCTTTTGGGTTTCGGATTCAGCCTCCTCTGTTCTTGTTTCTTCCTGCTATGGCGTGCCAAAAGCTCTAACACGAAGACCGCTGAGAAGCCCAATACGGCCATCACAATAGCCCAAACCAACTCAGTGTTCCAACCTGGCATGAAGAAGGTATAGTGCGACTCTCCCGCCACTTTCCATGGATACACCACCGGCAGGCTACCCAACATGAAGCCCGCCAGCACCGAGAGCGTCGAGTCGCGATACTCGCGCATCAGCCACGAAAGCAGATGGGAGAACACCACGATACTCACTAAAGCACCCAGTACGAACGGAAGGATAATCCTCGCGCCATCCAAGAATGTCGACGCTTTGGTCAGCTCGGGAATGCCTTTCGTGACAATCAGCTCATAGTTGCCCATCAGCAGCATGAGGTGCGAGCCCGACACGCCAGGCACCACCATACCCGTAGCCCCAATGATGCCGCAGAGGAAAAGGTAGAAGAAACTCTCGTTGGGATAAGGATTCGACTTGATGGAAAGGAAAAACGAAACAGCCACACCCCCCAATACAAGCAGTATGTTCTTGATACTCACCTTCTCAATGCCCTTCATCACATAAATCACCGAAGCGATGATGAGGCCGATGAAGAACGACCAAGTGTAGACTTCGTATGACTTGAGCGACTGCTTCAAAAAGATGGCTGTCAGCACCATACCCGTCAAAATACCTAAAGCTATGGTGAGGAAAAACTTGAGATCCGTACGACGGACAAATTGTCTGAACTCGCCTTGGAAAAGGAGTTTGAAATTCGGGATTCTCAAGGAATTGATGGCGTTGATAAAGCGTTCATACACTCCCAGCACCAACGATATCGTGCCGCTGGAAATGGGAAAGACATTGACCGCTCCCATGATCATGCCCTTCACAAACACCTTAATCGAATCCCATAGCGCAAACATAGCTTCGCCTTCTAATTCCAAACTACAAAGATACAACAAATATCATTCCTACCGTTTTTTTCGAGACAAATTTGGAAAAAATCGGCATTTTCGGCACAAGATTGCTATCTTTGCAAGCAAATTATCCCCCATGAGCGACAAAAAAGTAAGCTACCCGCAAAACTTCGACATCAAGCTGATCATCGCGGCCGAGATTGCCATGGAAGAGGCTAAACGCAACATCAGCCAGGCGCTCAGCGAGAGCCAGACCGTGCACAGTTTCGTCAACGTAAGAAGCAGTGGCAAAGGCAATTACCTAAGCTATTGCTACAACATCGACATCGAAAGCAAAGAACATCTGGAGCGCACCTACGCCCTGCTCCGAAACATCCCCGGACTCAAATTCGCCCTATGACAAAAGCCTATTCCATAAGGATTTACGGTCGCGTGTTCAACGTGGGTTTCCGACGTTATGTTCACCGTTACGGCTTACAATGCAACCTGACGGGCTATGTGGAAAATGACCACGCCGACGGCTGCGTCCACATCGAGGCCGAAGGTGAGGAAGCCGACCTCGACCGTTTTATCCTGCTCTGCGGCGAAGGCACTCCTTATTCTTTTATTACGGACATGAAGATTGAGGCGGTTGCGCCTACAGGAAAATACAATGATTTTCAAGAAATACGATAAAAACAAACCCTGTAGAGACGCAAAATTTTGCGTCTCTACAACAATTCAACGATTTAACAACCATGATAGATTTTTCAAAGATTCTCTTCCTCGACATCGAGACCGTCTCGCAAGAGAAGACCTATGACCAACTCAACGAGCGGATGCAAAAACTGTGGTCGCATAAGGCCGAGCAGCTCAATCGCGATAACCCTGATCTCACGCCTGCCGATGTCTATGACCGTGCCGGTATATATGCAGAATTCGGCAAAATCGTCTGTATATCAGTCGGTTTCTTCAACGACCAACGTTTCCGTCTGAAGTCGTTCTACGGCCACGATGAGAAGGCTCTCCTGACTGATTTCGCCAACATGCTCAGCCGTTACTACAACGCACCCGACAACCAACTCTGCGCCCACAACGGCAAGGAGTTCGACTTCCCCTATATCGCCCGAAGGATGCTGGTCAACGGCATACAAATACCTAGGATTCTGCAAGTTGCAGGAAAGAAGCCTTGGGAGACCAACTTCATCGACACCATGGAGCTTTGGAAGTTCGGCGATTATAAGAGCTACACTTCCTTGGATTTGCTCTGCGCCATCCTTGACATCCCAACGCCAAAGGACGACATCAACGGCAGCGAAGTGGGACGCGTGTACTGGGAAGAAAACGATCTCGAGCGCATCAAGACCTATTGCCAGAAGGACGTGCTCGCCATCGCCCAACTCATGCGTCGCTATCATTACCTGCCGCTCATCACTGACGACTGCGTGGACTACACCAACTGAGCATGCACATCCTTTCCAAATCCACCTATATCAAGGGCTTACAATGCGAAAAAGCATTGTACATGCAGAAGAAGCACCCCTATCTGCGCGACAAACTCAGCATCGAGCAGCGGGCTAAGTTCCAGCGCGGCACCGACGTGGGCGTGCTGGCACATGAGGTCTTCTCTGGCGGCATCGACATGTCACCCAACTCACCCTCACAATTCCCAAAGAAGGTGCAAGAGACCTGGGATAACCTCAGCAATCCCGAAGTCAAAGTAATGTATGAAGCTGTGTTCCAGTATAATGACACGCTTATTATGCTCGACATGCTCGTCCGCGATGGCGACAAATGGCTAGCCGTGGAGGTAAAAAGCTCCATGCGACTCAGCGACACCTATTATAATGATGCTGCGCTGCAATACTATGTGCTGCATGGCTGCGGGGTGCCGCTCAGCGATTTCCGCCTCATGTACCTCAACGGTGACTACATGAAAGACGGTCCCATCGACGTGAAGCAACTATTTAAAATGGAATCGGTGATGGAGTATGTAGTTGAGAGAGAAGCTTTTGTCGCACAAAACGTGGAACGGTTGAAAGCCGTGGTGGCGTTACCACACTCGCCCGTCGTCAACATCGGGACACAGTGCAACAACCCCTACCCTTGTGATTTCCAAGGTCATTGCTGGAAACTCATCCCAAAAAACAGCTTCCTCTTCACCACCGCGATGGACGACGAAACGCTGTTCCAATGCTATTTCAACGGCGTGAACACCAATGCCAAGATGCTCCTACAGCTGGAGCCCGATTCAGAGGAGGCGCATCAGATTGAAGCTTTGGAGACCGAATCGTATTATATTGATTACAAGACGCTTTACTCATTGGCACCACAGCCTAAGCCTAAGCCTAAGTCTGTGGCCTACTTAAACCTATTACTTCATCGTCCCGCCGTGCCCGAACTCGATGGCACAAAGCCTTACGAGGAGATGATTTTGGCTTTTGCTTTGCAAGGAGAACATGAACATATAGCAGCCATAGATCCCCGCCTACGCACAAGTCCTCGTTGGGATGACATGGCTGCTGGTACAAACCTACGTTGGGATGACATGGCTGCTAACGGCTGTTTTGTATGGGATTGCTTTGAAGACCACAGCCGCTGGAAAGAAGCCATCCCTTTACTCATTGAGAAACTCTCTCATTATGAGCTGATTGTATGCTTCACACCACAAAACCTCAGCACCACTTTGCTCCGTCATGAGATTATCCAAAACCAAACCATAGGCTACAAAATCTTCAATCTCTTTGAGGTGCTGCAAGAAGCCCATTTCTACCATCCCGCCATTAAGAGGGGACTGACATTGCAACGCCTTGAAACGGCACTTTTTAGCGTAAAAAATCTCTTCGAGCACAGCCGGATTCTCCTCGAAGCCACCAGCAACAACCTCATAGGTTATCAACAGGCACGAGAAGACCTAATCGCTGAAAATGAAGTCGTTGCAAAAACTTATCAACACCTTTTCAAGTAGTTGATAACTTCACGGCCCGCCTCCATTTGGGTCGCAAAATAATCCGTAATTTTGCCTCTCCAAAACGAACGAAATTTCATTTTTATGCCAAACGATACCACTACGCGCCGACCCTTCGGCGACACCACGAAACGCAATCTGATGACCCCTGAACAAGTCTTTGCCAACCAAGGACGCATCCCTCCCCAAGCCACCGACCTCGAGGAAGTCGTGCTCGGTGCCCTCATGCTGGAGAAGGAAGCCGTCAACGAGGTCATCGACATCCTCTCGCCTGAGGCGTTTTATCTGGACAAGCACCAGAAGATTTTCGCTGCCATCAAATCGCTTTTTGGAAAATCAGAACCTATTGATATTCTGACCGTTACCAACGAGTTAAAACAAAGGGGCGAACTGGAAATGGTAGGCGGTGCCTACTACATCTCGAAGCTCACCAACCGCGTCGTCTCGGCGGCCAACATCGAATACCACGCCCGCATCATCATGCAGAAACACATTCAGCGTCAGCTGATTCTGATTTCGTCCGACATGATCCACGATGCCTTCGAGGATACCACCGATGTGTTCGACTTGCTCGACAGGGCCGAGAACAACCTCTTCCAAATCAGCGAGAACAACTTGCGCCGCAGCTACGACTCGATGCAGGACTTGGTGAGCCGCGCCATCACGGAAATACAGAAGGCCAAGAACGCCGACGACAAGCTGCGCGGAGTGCCATCAGGCTACACCGAACTCGACCGCATCACGCAGGGCTGGCAGAAATCGGACCTCATCATCTTGGCCGCACGTCCCAGCATGGGTAAGACCGCCTTCGCCTTGAACCTGGCCCGCAACGCCGCTGTCAACTTTAATAGACCTGTCGCCTTTTTCTCTTTGGAGATGTCTTCAGTGCAATTGGTCACCCGTCTGATTTCGACCGAGACCTCCCTCACCGCCGACAAACTGCGCTCGGGCGACTTGGCCGAATACGAATGGCAGCAACTGAATACCAAGGTCACCCCGTTGACTGACGCACCCATCTTCATTGACGACACGCCACAGCTCTCCGTCTTTGAGTTACGCGCCAAATGCCGCCGACTGAAGCAGCAGCACGACATCCAGATGGTCTTCATCGACTACCTGCAACTGATGACCGCCAAAGGCGACAAGGGCCTCAACCGCGAGCAGGAAATCAGCACCATCTCACGTTCGTTGAAGAGTTTGGCCAAAGAGCTCGAAATCCCTGTTTTGGCACTTTCACAGCTCAGCCGTAGTGTAGAACAACGTCCCGGCTCCAAAAAGCCCATCCTCTCCGACTTGCGCGAGTCGGGCGCCATCGAACAGGATGCCGACATGGTGATGTTCATCTATCGTCCTGAGTATTACAAAGACGGTGTCGACACTGAAGACAAGCCCAAAGGCTACACTGTCATCGACATCGCCAAGCACCGTAATGGCAAGTTGGGCGAAGTGGAACTGAGGTTTGTGGGACAATATGCCCGTTTCGAGGAGTTCGACCAAGGCTTCGACAACAGCAGTTTCACCACCATCGGTCCCAACAGCCAGTTCGACAGCCAGCCGCAAGTTTACAGCTCAAAGATGAACGACGACGAAAGCATGGAGTCGTATCAGCCCTCCATCACCTCCGATGACCCCATCCCCTTCTAACCCCATCAAAACATGAACAAAAACGATAAAAAAGCCCCGCACTCAAAGAGCAACCCGCTGAAATTCAACGTATCCGAGCCGACACAACTGATGGACTTCTTGATGAAGAAGATGGACGGCATCAGTCGCAACAAGGTCAAGCGTATGTTGGCCAACAAAGTTATTTCGGTCGATGGCCAACGTACCACGCAGTTCGACTTTACTTTGGAGCCTGGCATGGTTGTCGAAATCGGCAAGCCCACCGCCAAGGAACGTTTCCACAGCCCTTGGCTGAACATCGTCTACGAAGACAAATACCTGCTCGTCATTGACAAGAAGGAAGGCTTGCTCACCAATAGTCCCACCAAAGAGAAAGACACGGCACAAAGCATCTTGAACGACTATTTCATCTACACGCAACAACGCTGTCGTGCCCATACCATCCACCGCCTCGACCGCGACACCAGCGGGCTGATGCTTTTCGCCAAAAGCAAAGAAGTGGCCTTGAGGTTTGAGGAAGACTGGAAAAACACCGTCTACGACCGCCGCTATGTGGCCGTTGTGAGCGGTTGCATGGAGAAAAAAGAAGGCATGGTCGCCTCGTGGCTGAAGGACAACAAGGCTTTCATCACCTATTCCAGTCCGACCGACAACGGAGGCAAATACGCCGAGACCTACTACGAGACCTTATATTCCAACCCAAGATACTCTCTGGTCGAACTGCAACTGGAGACCGGCCGCAAGAACCAAATCCGCGTTCACATGGCCGACATCGGGCATCCCGTGGTTGGCGACCCGAAATACGGCAAGTCAGACTCAGGAGCCTACGACAACTCGCTGGGCCGCTTGTGTCTGCATGCTTACAAGCTCTGTTTCCACCATCCCTACAAGAAAAAAGACATGGAGTTTGAGACACCATTCCCGAAGGTGTTTGCGAAGCCGTTCCCAGGGATGGCATAAGTAGGGAAATAAGTAGCCAAAATCACGCCAAAAATTGCACTAAAAAACCTAACTGATTGATAATCAATTAGGTTTTCTGTTTTTAGGGTGCCCCGAACAGGAGTCGAACCTGCACACCTCTCGATATACGCACCTGAAACGTACGCGTCTACCAATTCCGCCATCGGGGCTTGGTGCTGGTGCCCAGGACAAGAGTCGAACTTGCATGCCGTAATCGGCACTACCCCCTCAAAGTAGAGTGTCTACCAATTTCACCACCTGGGCTTAGCGGCTGCAAAAATACAACTTTTTTCAATGTCACAACTACTTTGAGAAAATTTTTCATCTTTTTTTTCTTCGCATTGCTTAATTTCTTATTTTTGAAGCGTTTAAAATCTAAGATTATGCTTACAGAAAAAGACCTTCAACAGCTTTCGGAGAGAAACATCACCGAAAATCAAGTAATACAGCAAGTTGCACAACTCAAACGCGGCACACAATACGTCCAGCTGATGCGCCCCGCCACCCTCGGCGACGGCATCCTTCGCATGGACGAGGAAAAAGTGAACATGATGACGGCCGTATTCGACGCTGACAAAGAGTTTTACCAATTCACCAAGTTTGTCCCCGCCTCGGGTGCCGCCTCGCGCATGTTCAAGGATCTATTTGCCTTCATCGAAACTGCAGAAGAGACCAAGTTCACCGACATCTTCTTCGCCCACATCCACAGTTTCGCCTTCTTCGATGACCTCAATGAAGCCTCTAAGAAGCTTTATGGCCTCGATGTTGACGCCATGCTGCAACAAGGCCGCAAGGTGGACATCGTGAAAGCCTTGCTCCTGGACAACGGCCTAAACTACGGCAAGTTGCCCAAGGCCCTGCTGAAGTTCCACCATTATGACGGATTCAACCGTCTGGCCTTGGAGGAACATCTGGTGGAAGCCGCCCGTTATGCCACCGACAATGAAGGCGTGGCCAAACTGCACTTCACCGTCTCGCCCGAGCACGAAGAGCCGTTTAAGAAGACCGTCAGCGCCCTAAAAGCCGACTACGAGAAGAAATACGGCGTGCGCTACGACATCACCTATTCCTGCCAAAAGCCTTCCACCGACACCGTGGCCATCGCCGCCAACGGCGAGTTGTTCCGCGAAGCCAACGGCAAGATCTTGTTCCGTCCTGGTGGCCACGGCGCGCTCATCGAAAACCTCAACGACCTCGGCGAGGAAATCGTTTTCATCAAGAACATTGACAATATTGTTCCTGAGACCAAGGCTCAGACGACCATAGCATATAAAAAGGTGTTGGCAGGCCTCCTACTCCATTTGCAGCAGCGCACCTTCGAGTACCTTGAGATGCTCGACCAAGGTGCTGTCTCCGCTGAAGAGTTGGGCGAAGCCATCCGCTTCTCCAAAGAAGATTTGATGATCGACATCCCCAACTTCGTGAACGACTACAACGACATCGAGAAGATAGACTACCTCTACAACAAGCTCAACCGCCCGATGCGCATCTGCGGCATGGTGAAGAACGAAGGCGAGCCCGGCGGCGGTCCATTCTGGGTGAAAAACATGGACGACGAGGTGTCGCTGCAAATCATCGAGTCGTCACAAATCGACCACAAGAATCCGCAGCAGGAGGCCATCTTCCAAGGCTCGACCCACTTCAACCCCGTCGACCTGGTGTGCGGCTGCTGGAACTACAAAGGTGAGGCCTTCAACTTGACCGACTACGTTGATGTCAACACAGGCTTTATCTCCAACAAGTCGAAAGACGGTCGGGAGCTGAAAGCTCTCGAACTGCCCGGTCTTTGGAACGGAGCCATGGCCGACTGGATCACCATCTTCGTCGAAGTGCCCATTGAGACTTTCAACCCCGTGAAAACGGTGAACGACTTATTAAAACCGATGCACAATTAAAACCAACTATATCATGACACTCAACAAAGAAGAATTCAAGACTTTATTGATGCTCTATGCCGCTAACATCGACGGCAACATCCAATCGGAAGAAGTGAGAATCATGCTCGAAAAGAGCGGTTTCGACACAGTGGAAAGAATGGAGAAACTGTTCTCCAAGATGAACGACGCCGAGGTGCTTGAATGCATCCGCGAAAACAAGGACTTTTATGCTGACACCGAAGCCAGCCGCCTCGACCTCATCCACGACTGCTGCGCCATCATCGAAGCCGACGAGAAATGCACCTTGATGGAAGAACAAATGGTACGGGCCATGGGAAGACTGCTGGAATAAACCAAATCCGATTCTTTCTTTATACCAATCATCCTGATGAAAAACCTCTGGATCCGACTTCGTCTGCTGTTTCACAGACTCCTCACGACAAGCCGTTTCGGCTATGTATGGATTGCCTTGATTGTGTTCGGCATCTCCTTAGCCATCGCATTGCCCATCCGAAACGACATGCAATCCTTTTACTCCTTGTTTAATTTTAACATCACGGATAACCACCGACTGAGGTATCTAATCATCGGCATCGTTGGGATGATTTTCATCGGTGGTGCACTCATGATGCTCTTCACCAATGGCATACAACGCTGGGTGGAGCGCATCCGCGAAGGCCGAAAAATATTCAGGTGCATCAGCGGTCATTATGTGATGATTGGTTATAACCGTATGTCCATCAACATCATCAACCAGATTAAGTTAGGAAAAGGCACTCGGCTTCTCATCCTCACCCGAAAGAATCCCATGCAAATCCGCGCCGAACTACAAAACATATTGACCGGCAACAAGCCGAAACACATCATCATTTATGCCGGCGGACGCGACTACATCAAGAAGCTGAACCTCGACAAAGCCAAGGAAGCCTACATCCTGGTGGAAAGCAACGAATGGGAAAACCAGTACACACACAGCATGGCAATGTTGGAAGAAGTGGCCAAAAACGCGAAACAACGCCCAGAGAACGACCTGTTGAAGACCAACCTGTACATCAACGAGATGACAGCATACAACATGATCGGCCAACTCGACATGCCCGAGTTTGACGGCATCGAGCACTTGGACATCCATCCCTTCAACTTCTACGACACCTGGGCAAGGCTGCTTTGGAGCCACAACGGCAGACGCAACGCCGACGATTCCTACTTCTACGACCAACTCGATTTCGAGCCCATCGCTGGCACCGACAAACACGTGCATCTGGTCATCGTAGGCTTCAACAGCATGGGTCGCGCACTATGGCAGGAGGCGGTCCGCATCGCCCACTACCCCAACTTCGACGAAATGACGGGCAAGAATCCGACCATCATCACCGTCATCGACCCCAGAGCGAAAGAGATAAAGGAAGAACTCCTTGCCCAATATCCCGATTATCCGACACAAATCTCCGACATCAAGTTTGAGTTCAAAGCCAACAGAATCGAAGACAACGACATCAGGCAGGCTTTAGTCGCATGGGCGCAAGACGAAGATGAGATGCTCACCCTGGCCATCTGCTTCTCGGATGCCGACAAATCGCTGTCGACGGCATTGGCCTTGCCTGAGAAGCTGTTCTTCAGCTACGACAACATGCAAGTCAAACCGAAAGATGCCGAGGCCCCCAATGGCAAGCAAATCCTGATCAAGAACTTCAGTCGCACCCGAATCTTGGTTAGGCAGTCGGTGCGGCACGCCTTAGACAAGCTGCTCGATGCCAACAAGGAGAAGTATGTCAACATGAAGTTCTTCGGCAACTATGAAGGAGCCTTCAGCAAGGACTTGCTTGACGACTATCTGGCCATCTGTGTCAACGGCATCTATAGCGGTATCGGCAAGGACGGCAAGCCTTTGGACGCCGACTTCTACAACATCGACCGGCTGAACGCCATCGACATCAACGCTCACTACGAGGATTGGAAAAAGCAGTGGCAGCGTTCCTCATCGGAGCAAGACAAGCACGCGACCCGTTACCAAATCGACCATTACCGAAGCACTCTGCCCTTCCTGCGACAAGGTTGCGACAACGTGACCATTGACCGTCTGGCGCAGGCCGAGCACCTGCGTTGGATTGCCGAGCGCACGCTGGCGGGGTGGCGTCAGGTAAAGGATGGAGAGAGACGGGTGAACGACCTGAAACTCCACACCGACATCGTCCCCTACCACCAACTCAGCGAAAAGGACAAGACCAAGGATGGCAATGTGGTACTCTTCGCCCAGAAACTGGTGCAGGCACAGAAAGAACACGGAAAGGACACAGACTAAATCCACCCATGATGACAACCAACACCAAACGTTATATCTTCTGCGGCGGTGCCTTCCGTTTCGACCGGCGGAGAGCCGACTGCTATGATATGATCCCGAAAGATTACCGCTCGGTACTGCTAAAAGATCCCGCAAGACTCTTCGCCGACTTCGACAGCGGCGACATCGAGCTAAGCCCTCGGGTGACCTACGTTGGGCCTTACTTCTTCACCGCCGACCAACTCAGCGGAGAGCAGATTATCCTTAAGGAGAAACAAATGATTGAGCGTTGCACCGACGCCATTTTCCTCCTCAACGATGCCTCCTGTCCTGGCTCCGTCACCGAGCTGATGGAAGCCGCCATGCTCGGCAAGGTACTCAACCTGTTCTATGTGCAGCGAGGCGACGATGACGAGATTGAAAGCGCGCTGCACACCCCTTGCTGGTACCCCATCCTGTTCAGCAAACTCACCAACGCATACACCCACCTCTACCGCTGTCAGGACTATGACGATGCCGTGGAGAAAATAGTGAAGTTGGTGGAGTCTTTTTGATTCCCCATATCCAAACTGACAAGCAAGAAAACAAATAATCATTAAACCATTCCATCAATCATGAAGAGATTTCTCATCCTGTCCATTGTCATGATGCTGGGCATCATGCTCTCTGCGCAAACCCAACAAGGCTACGTGAAGACCAAAGGACGTATGGTGAACGGTAAACTCGTTCACGGCCAAGGTCTCAAAGGTGCCACTGTCTCCGTGCATGGACGCACGGCAGTTTTGGTGAACAAAGACGATGGAGCCTTCTCCTTCCCTATCCCAGAGAAGCAGTTCCGCTTGGACTCCGTGAGGAAAAAAGGCTACCAGTTGGTGGACTTGGACGCGCTGGGCAAGACCTACAAACATTCTTCCAACCCGCTCTATTTAGTGATGGAGACCCCCGAGCAGCAATTACTAGATCAGCTGGCTGCCGAGCGCAAGATACGCCGAACTCTCACCAATCAACTCCACCAACGCGAGGATGAAATTGAAGCCTTGAAAGCGCTGCAAAAACTATCAGACGAGGAATATCGCCAAGCCTTGCAAAAACTCTACGAGGACACCGACCAGAACGAACAATTGGTAAAAGACATGATGGAACGATACTCCAAAATTGACTATGACCAGTTGAGTGAATTTGACCAAAGAATTAGCGAACTTATCCTAAATGGCGAACTCACAAAAGCAGATTCAATGCTTCGTACAAAGGGCGATATTAACGAGCGCATTTCACAATACAAAAAACATGAGGCTATCAACGTTAAAGAAAGAAACGATCTTTCACAGCGGATGGAGCAATTGGAACAGAGCGAGACCCTGGCACAAAAAGAGCTTGAAGATCTTGCTAATGACTGCTATCGTAAATTTGAAATCTTTAAGATGCAGCATTTGAATGATTCGGCAGCGTATTATATTGAGTTGAGGGCAGGGTTAGACTCTACTAATTTGGAATGGTTAAATGAGGCTGGAAATTTCCTCTATCAATATATGGCTGACAATTCAAAAGCATTGTCTTTTTTCCAAGTAGCATTACGGCAAACTGAAAAACTATCAGGAGAAGAAAAAGCCTGGGCCGGAACAATCTACAATAATATCGGACTGGTATACTCTGGTGGTATTGGTGACTACGATAAAGCTTTGGAATATTACAAAAAAGCATTAGCCATAGAAGAAACCATTTTTGGGGAAAGCCATCCTGAAGTAGCTGCTAGCTACAACAATATTGGTGTGGCACACTACCACCAAGGCGACTTCCAAAAGGCTTTGGAATACTTTGACAAGGCTATGACCTTACAAGAAGCAACTCTTGGAGAAAGCAATCCCGATTTGGCCACAACTTACAATAATATCGGAACATTATACTCGGACCTAAACGACAACGAAAAGGGATTGGTTTTTCTCAAAAAGGCTTTGTCTATTCGAGAGACATCTTTCGGGAGAAATCATCCTGATGTGGCAGCCAGCTACAACAATATTGGATGTTTCTACCACGACCAACGCGATTACGACCAAGCCTTGGAATATCTCGAACAAGCTCTATCCATACGGGAAACCATTTTCGGGAAAAACCATCCTGATGTGGCCACAAGTTACAACAACATTGCGACATCTTACAAAATGCTATATAACTTTGACAAAGCTTGGTCATATTACCAAGAAGCACTTAGCATTGGAGAAGCCATATACGGAGAATTTTCGCCTTTCATGGCAGCCTGCTACGATAACATCGGAACTCTGTGTTACGCTCAAGGCGATTATACAAAAGCTCTAGAATATGTCAGCCATGCCTTGTCCATTCGGAATATCATTCTCAAGGAAAACCACCCAGATATCGCCACTTGTTATAATCAAATAGGTAATATATATTCCTCCTTGGGAGATTATAAAAAAGCAAAAGACTATCTCACCCATGCCTTGACAATACGCAAAGCCGTTTTTGGAGAAAACAACAATAAAGTTGCAAAATCCCTCAACAACATCGCCATGTTATGCTATGAAATTGGCGATTACAATACTGCAATAGACTATCTTGAGCAAGCATTGAGCATCCGAAAAGCCATTTTTGGAGAAGACCATCAAATAACCATTGACCAACAACAGCAACTAAACACTTGCAAGTATTGGATAGCGGTAAAAAATGACACTGTCAACACATTCTGCAGAGAATACTGCATCACAGCAACCGTAGCAAATGATGAAACAGCAGCTGCCCGACAAGGCATGTCAGGCGAATATGTATTATTGGAATATGAAGATTGGAATCAAGACAGCCCAACATCGGTATTTGACACAAACGAAGCGCTCAAAGGCAAGCCAAAAGACATTCTCGTGATGAAAGACGCTAACATAGAAAAACATCATTTCGAAAACACCATAGGAATAATCATCAGCGTGAAACATGTTGGCAAGAATGAAAAGCAACGCATCAATAAGGCTTACGAGGAATGGAAAGAGAAAAACTCTCCGAAATCCAGTCAAAACTAAAAGAACAAGAAAACCAACCGAATAATCATGAAGAAACTATTCATTCTCTCTGCTATCATGATGCTGGGCATCATGCTCTCTGCTCAGACCCAGCAAGGCTACGTGAAAACCAAAGGACGTTTAGCCAACGATGGCTCTGTCATTGCCGGTACCAGAATCCCCAATGCCACCATTTCGGTGAAAGGACGTACACCTGTAATCAGCCAAGCCAACGGCACCTTCTCCTTTCCCATCCCTGCCGACAAGTTCTATCTGCAAAACGTGCAGAAGCAAGGCTATGTACTCACTGACCCCGAGGTGCTTTCGAAACAATATACATACTCGGCCAACGACTTGATAATTGTTATGGAAACCCCAATTAAACAATGGGAGGACAAACATGCTGCGGAACATGCCATGCGCGAACAGTTGCAAAAGCAGGTGGACAAGCAACGCATTGAGCTGGAGCAGCTTAGAGAAGAAAAACGCCTAAACGACGAGGAATACCGGAAACAGCTGCAACACATATTTGACCTTTATGACGAAAACGACAGACTTGTCAGCGAGATGGCTGACGAGTATTCCAAAATCGACTACGACCAACTTGACGAATACAAACGTCACATCCGACAATTGATTCTAGCTGGTGAACTCACCCGTGCCGATTCTCTCATCAACAGCAAAGGAGACATGGACCAACGCATCAGCAACCTACACAAACATCAAGAAGCCAATATCAAAGAAGCCGAGAACTTGTCCAAGCGTCAAGCACAACATCAAATCAATCTCATCGGGACCCAAAAAGAACTGGAAGACATTGCTTCAGACTGCCACTTCCAATTCGAGACCTGCAAATTAAGGCACCAATTCGATTCTGCGGCTTATTGGATTGAGAAAAAAGCCAGCCTAGACAGCACAAAAGTGGAATGGGCTTTAGAAGCTGGCGATTTCATTCATGAATACTTGGCCGACTATGACAAAGCATTTAGAATATTCCAGCAAGCACTTTTAAAATCCGAATCACAATATGGAGAAAAAAACGAGATAACTGCATCCTGTTACTATCATCTCGGATATATCCAAAAAGAACTGGCCAATTATGACAAAGCTTTAGAGTATTACAACAAGTCGGCAAGCATCTATATGTCCATTGATTCCATCCACCCCAACTTGTCATCCTATTACAATAATGTCGGTTTATTGTACGACGAGTTGGAAGATTACGGGAAAGCATTGGAGAACCTTGAGAAATCCCTTTCAATATGTAAATCGGTTTACGGAGAAACGCATCTCGAAGCTGCCGAAACATATAATAACATCGGGGCATTATACAGGGAACTGGACAGCCTTGATTTGGCTTTGGACAATTACCACAAAGCATCAACCATCTTGAATGCATTATTTAACGGCAATCATCAAGAAGCCATAGTAAACAGCTTAAACACGGGAATGGTTTATTTTCACCAAGGGAATTACATAAAAGCATTGGAATATTATGAAAAAGGCTTGACACTCCAAAAAAACATTTATGGTGATAATCATCCCAATTTGGGAGGGATTTACAGTAATATTGGATCGGTTTACGAAGAGTTGGAAGATTTTCCCAAGTCCCTTGAATATCAAAAACAGGCTTTAAACATTTGCAAGTCATTCTATGGTGATATTCATCCTGAAGTCGCACTATGTTACAACAATATTGGAACAACATATTATTATAACAACAACTATGATTCAGCTTTTATTTGTCTCAACAAAGCGTTATCCATCTTTCAAACCATTTATGGCGAAAGCAGTTCGAAAGTCGCTTCACTATACAGTAATATTGGTGTATTGTACTATAGAATATCTGACTACGAATCGGCTTTAAAACATTACAATAATGCTTTATCCATACAAGAATCTATTCTGGGAGAAAACCATTCCGATGTTGCCAGAACATACAACAATTTAGGTAATTTATATGCAAAACTAAACGACTTCGATAATAGTCTGAAATGCCTTAACAAGGCTTTATTTATTAAAAAGTCAATTTTTGGGGAAAATCATCCTCAAGTCGCATTGGGTTACAATAATTTAGGAGCCATGTATTGTGACATGGAAGACTATGGAAACGCGCTCATTTGTTTTGAAAAGGCATTGGAGATTCGCATTTCCGTTTTTGGAGAAGACCATCCCGGGGTTCAGAGAACCAGAGAGAGCGTTGAAAAGGTAAAAGAGTTGATGAAAACTTCCAAAAAAGAATAACGTTTCAAGTTTTAGCTAACACAATACCCAATGAATAACAAAACCCTAATCATCGGCCACCACCCCATCAGTCAAAGCATCGCCGAGCAATATCGGACGATGGGAATGGGAATTACGGCTTATCACAATTTTGGGGCCGTGCCTGATGGCATGACCTGCCACGAATTGTGCGTGCTGCCCAACCGCGAAGTGGCCGACCACGACACACTGCAAGCCCTGGAAACGTTTGCCATGAGCTATCCCGAGACTCCAGAAGGCCGGTCGAAACCCGTGTGCCATTTGCTGCTGCACGACAAGGTGACGCTGTGGCTGCTGCAAACGCTCGACCTCTACCCTGAGATTCATAAGAAGTTTGAGCTTTACGCCTTCACCATGGAAGACCAATGGGCAAAGAATGTGTTTTGCGGCCTCGGCAACGGCAACTCCTACCCGCCTTTAGACCGTGAAAAGATTGACGGCAACTCCAACAAGACGGTACATTTAGTCATTGCAGGCTTCAGCGACCTCGGCGAAAGCCTCGCCCTTCATACCGCCCTCATCGCCCACTTCCCCAACTACGTGCGCAACCAAGCCCTACGCACCCGTATCACCATCATCGACAAAGACCTCACGGCACGAAAAGACGCCTTCATCCAACGTTACGCCAACCTCTTCGAACACAGCCACTACCGTTGCATCGACTTGAAGCAACACAACATGACATTATACCACGAGCCTGTCTACAACGCCTCGCGCGAAGACTTCGTCGACGTGGAATGGGAGTTCGTGGACGGCGACTTCTACGACCCATTGCTACAACGCAAGTTACAGCTTTGGGCCGACAGCAAGGAACAGCTGCTGACCCTCGCCCTCTGCGATGCTGACACCAACAGCAACTTCGACCGCGCCTTCGCCCTGCCCAAAAGCATCTACCAAAACGACATCACAGTGTTCGTTGCGACGGAGCGATCGGCCATGTTGGGAAAAGTACGCGAAACAGAAGGCTACCATAACCTATACCCCATCGGCATGGACGACTGCGGCTACGACGTCCGCCTGCCCCTCTTGCAGATGGCCAAACGACTCAACTATTTCTACACGTGCAGCTACGGCCAGGAAGGCACGCCTACCAACATGCCCGTCGAGAAAGTTGAAGCGGCATGGCGCAACCTCCAGACCTTCAGCATGCGCTACTCCAACATCTACAATGTGATGACCGTGGCCACCAAGATGCGCTCGCTCGGCCACGAAGAGAAAGACTGGGACAAGTTCTTCGCCCTGACGCAAGAGGAAATCGAGACCCTATCCGCCGTGGAACACAACCGCTGGAGCGTGGAACGCCTAATCTTGGGCTTCCGTCCACCCACCGACACCGAGCGCGAGGAAATCCGGGAAAACATCGAGGCTTTCATCACGGCCAAGGCAACTGGTCAAGAGCAGCCCGAACAAGACCTGAAGAACGTCTACAAGAAGAAAAAGATCCACTACGACCTCTGCTCCTACCGCGAACTGCGCGAGGACAAAACCGGGCAGGACGTCCGCCTTTACGACTACGACCTCACCGCTTGCATCCCGCTGATTG
The DNA here is from genome assembly GCA_017632935.1 of Bacteroidales bacterium. GTDB lineage: Bacteria > Bacteroidota > Bacteroidia > Bacteroidales > F082 > Limimorpha. The sequence continues at coordinate 46,455 of JAGBQJ010000035.1, forward strand.
CACAATCTTTTAAAGAGACACAGTTATGAGCAAGCCATACTACACCCTGCGTTTTGAGCGCGACGATGCCCTCCACAAAGCCGGCGACCAAGTGGCCAATGCCGATAACACTTTACGCATCGGGCAGACCGAGTCGTGCGACATCAGGCTTGTCAACGAGAGCCAATATGAAGACACCGTCATCGCCGTCATCGAGAAACGAGCCGACGACAAGGGATGGAAACTTATCAGCGTGTCGCCATACAAGGAACACGAAGTGCGCGTCAACGGGACACCTATTAATTATGTGCATTTCCTAAGCCACGGCGACCACATCGCCTTTGCAGGACAGCGACAAGAACTGACCTTCAACATCCGCGAGGACGGCATGTACAGTTCAACCGGCATCGTCGCCATGGGAAAACGCAGCAACCGCTCCGTCATCGCATGGTTGGTACTCATCAGTTTGGTGTTGGTCGGCTTCGCGCTGCTGCAGCTCCACTCGCGTCCCATGAGCGAGCGCATGATTGAAAGCGCCAAGCAGTCGGTCTTCCAAATCAAAGTTGACTCGGTGCAGTTGGTGGCTCATTACGGCGACAGTGCTGTTGTCAGCCGTACCGCATATCTGAAAGACGAGTATGGCACTGCCTTCCTGACCACAGACGGTAGTCTGGTCACGGCGAGGCACTGCATTGAGCCTTGGCTCAACTTACCCGAAAGAACACGTTTAGACACCTCGTGCGACGCCACACCCCAACACATCAGGATGGCTCTGGAAGCCGTCACCCGCAACGTCATTGCCGAGAACGAAGACTGTAGCACACGATGGCAGATGGTCAGCTACTGCTCGTTGCGAAAGCCCGAAGTCAACGATTCGGTCCTGCTCCGTGTCACCTCAACCGACTTCATCATGAATGACTGTCACGACCACATCATGGAGCTCGGCGACTACGAGCATCAATATTTCTGGCGCAGCATCAAAGTACGACCGCACCGCACCGACATGATGCTCGGCGACATCGCCTTCCTGCCCGATGCCGCATCAATGATGCATCAAAATGGCACCATCAAGATGGCCACCAAGGAAGAAGTGACGGAGCTTTGCCAAAAAGTCAACCGCGACCTGATCATCGTGGGACGAATGTCGAACAACACGGAAAGCAAGCAACTGCAAGCGCCCAACGCCCGTCTGTTGTTGCAAATCACCGAGGCCAACTGCCGCGATGGCTATCCAGACATCGTGATTGCCCACGACGGCAACATCAGCCATGGCTTCTCAGGCGGTCCTGTAATGACCCGACAAGGTCTCTTTGGTTGGCGCGTCATCGGCGTGGTCTCGGTGACCGACCAAAACAACGACAACTGGTACTATTCCGTACCCATCAGCGAAATAGAAAGAATGAACAACAGCAACTGACATGGAAGAGAAACGATACGCATCCGACATCGCCGGCCATTGCAACGAGCCTACGGCTTGGCAAATTCTCATGGAAGTGAGCCAGCAGCTGATTGAGCGCAAACAGCTAATCGTCAACCCCTTCATCTTCGAAATTGAAGAAGACGGACATTTCTTGCTACTGCCTTCCGAAACGCAGCTATCAGGTTTCGATGCTCCTGAAGCCATCGATGGCCAACACACCGAAGCCAGTGCCGTTTGGTCGTTAGGCGCTAGTTTGTTCCACATCGTCATGGGACATCAGGTGATGAACGGCAAAGGCGGTGCAGGGCAAAGCGAAAATTCAAAATTACCCTACATGCGCAGCGAGTGGCCCGTAATGAGCGAGCTTGTGCAACAATGCCTGCGCTATCAGCCATTGCAAAGGCCCACTTTGCAGCAAATTCTCAACAAAGCCACAGAACAGCATAACCGTTGCAAAGAAGAAGTCCGTCGAGGACCCAAATTCAAGAAAGTTACCGACCTTGCTGATGCCACGATTAATGCGGCAGACGATATGGCTTTTTGGCCCGAAGCAATGCACAAAATACAGAATGCCAATACTTTAAATTAAAATAAACATGAAAAAGCTTTTCTTCATCATTTTGATTAATATCCTATTCGTTGGCACCAACTTTGCCCAAAAAGAAACCGATTGGGAACTGCAACACTTGATGAGCACCGTATCAACTTTGCGGCAGTCCAACGAAACGACATGGAACCAAGCGCTGCAATCGTTCAAACGCGATTCACTTTGGACCATGATGGACGAAATCAAGAGTAGTAACGAATACAAGCCTATTGGCAGCAACCAGTTCAAACTCAACGCCATTCTTAATGACTGTTCGGGCTACAACAAGCAGATGGTGCGTGGTGACTTCCTCAACGGCAACGACCCTAACTACGACTACTCGCTGACCGAGCGCGGCATCAAGAAAGGCTGCACGGTGAGTTATGAAATGAGCTATCGTGAAGGAAGACAGAACTTTATCGTCATGCCCTACAAAAAGACAGACGGCAAGATAGAAGTGAAAGCCTTCCATAATGACAAGCCCGTTGGAGAGACCTACACCGACGACGAGGGCAACATCCACTTGAGCATCAACGCCAACGTCAAGTCGAGCGACAAGCTGCGCCTCGTCATCACCAACCACAACGACGAAAACATGCCCGTAGTGATTATTAACCATAATACGAGGAAATGATGCCTCCACAGCCCTTTAAATACTTCGCCTTCATCAGCTACAACGCCAAGGACACGTCCTGGGGCAAGAAGTTGCAAAAAAAGCTGGAGCACTACCGTATGCCAGCCACACTGTGCAGTGAGCACGGCTGGGAACGCACACCCATCAAACCGGTGTTTTTCGCCCCTACCGATATTCAACCTGGCGGTCTTACCGAGGAACTACAAGAACGACTAAGATCCTCTAAAAACCTCATCGTCATCTGCTCGCCCAACTCGGCACAGTCGGAATGGGTGGGCAAGGAAATCGAGTTTTTCCATAGCCTCGGATGCACCAAAAACATCCATTTCTTCATCGTGCATGGCACGCCCCATAGCGGCAACCCCAATACGGAATGTTTCAATCCCGTCATTGACCGACTCGGACTGCCCGAGATTCTTGGGGCCAACATCAACGAAAAGATTTACCGTTGGCCATGGCTCAACCGTGAACGCGCCTACGTGCAGCTCATCTCCAAACTGCTTGGCGTGGAGTTCGATACCATCTGGCAGCGGCATAAGCGGATGCTCGCCAGAAAAGTCGCGGCTTGGGCAATTGGGGCAATAGCTGTCTTTTGTGCCATGTTCTATGTTTGGCGGGCCAACCAACCCTTTGATGTGAACATCAAATTGAATGAGGCTTCTCCACAAAACACCAATCTGCCTCCTTTGAAAAATGCCGTTGTGACGCTTACCTTAGACAACGAGACCAAGTCCGACACTTTTGCTTCACTAGATAGTAAATTGATTTTCAGCAATATTCCTCACCGTTACCTTAACCAACCCGTGCATTTCACCATATCATGTCCACGTTTCAACAATACTGACACTACCGTTCTCTTAACCCCTACAACCCAACTGAACATCTATCGGGACCCCAATTATTTTGGCGATGTGCACTTCCAACTCTGGAATCCGGAAGAAGAAAAAACGGTAGGCAACGAAATAATATACATCAACGGTTTTGAGGCCGTATCGGACAATGAAGGCATGGTGTCGCTGTTCATCCCTTTGGAAGCGCAAGACTCCGTATACACTGTCACGAGCCATTTGGAACTCGAAAACGACCGTGTCATCATGCCCTGTGGTCCCGATGACATATTAATCGTAAAACAAAAATAACTCTATGAAAATCAAAATAATACTCCATATTCTTTTGATTTGTTTGGCGACAAACATCAGCTTCGGACAGACTCCTACCATCACCTCGAAGAAGGCCTACCTCAACCATCTCGAGACACTCTTTGAAGAAGGCCGCCACAGCTATGTCGACATCGGAAACAAAGCCCAACTCAAACGCATCATCGACGCATACGAAGCAGCCTTCGAGCAAGGCGTATACAACAGCATGATTACCTCCAAGGAACTTGACAGCCTATTGTTACGAGTGAAGCTGGGGAAACTTTGGGGCGACTATTACTACCTCGATACCGACCAAGACACCAGCTCGTTCGCCAAAGCCGAGGAAGCCTTCAAGTATGCCTTGGCCGTCACCGAAGACGAAGCCAACGCACGCCACCGCGATATCTTCTACTACCAATTCATCATGCACCAAGAGTTGGGACAGTTGTATTACAAACAAGGCCGCTACAAAGAGGCATACGACGAGATGGCAGCCGCTGAAATGCTGTCGTCACACCTTTATGACGACGATCAGGCGCTCGACTTCCTCGCCCAACTGGCTATTTGCAAAGCGAGAATCGGACGTTTCCAAGAAGCCATCGACGACATCAACGAAGTGATTGGGTACTACAAAAGCAAGAAAACCGAACGCTACGGTGAATCCCTTCGCAAAAAAGCCAAGATTCTGATGCTGCAACAGGAAGGCGAAGACATCGGCATGGCCAACCCTACCCAAGAAGCCTTGAAATGCTATAAGGAATACTTCACCCTGAAGAAAACCGATGCCCTCAAGCGCCTAGGCAGTATGAGCGCCGAAGACCGAGAACAGTATTGGATGCGTACCCGCCCTTTCGCCGTCGACTGCTACCGCCTTGAAGATGCCGACCCCGCTTTCCTCTACGATGTGACCCTATTCAGCAAGAGTCTGTTGCTTGACTACGACCCGTCGGGCAAACTACATGACATCACGTGGAAACAGGTACAAAACAAGCTTCAAAACGGCGACTGTGCCTTGGAGTTCGTCCAATATGAAAAATACGACGAGAAGCAGATGGGCGCCTTGGTGCTCAAGAAAACTGGAGAGCCACAATTCGTGAAGATAGGCAAAGTGGAAACCATCCAAAACCTGACCTTGCCTGAGGGCGATGCCCTTTACGATGCCGTTGCGATAGATAGCCCAGACCTGAAGAATCAGCTCTACAGCGACTCCATCAACTTCCAGTTCATCTGGACGCCCGAGTTGCTGACAGCCATCGGCAAGGACATACACCGTCTCTATTTTGCCGCCGACGGGCTCTTCCATGAGCTTGCCATCGAGTACATGTTACCCAACATGCCAGAGCTGACAGCCCTGAAGACTGAAAACCTATACCGGCTCTCCAGCACCCGTCAACTGACCGTAAAGACCAGAACAAGCCGCAAAAGCAAGGTGCTGCTTTGTGGCGACATCGATTTCTTTAGCAACTCGCAATTGGCGACCGACAGCAACGAGGCCAATTTCAACAACGACGAGCAAGCCTATTTGCACCTCAAGTCACTTGACCTATCGTTCAATAACCTTCCGGGCACCAAGACCGAAATTGATGGCATCCAGGACATTTATGACAGCACATTGATCACTTCCCTGACCGACACCTTGGCCACCGAACAACGTGCCGCTTACATGATTGGGCAACACCCCATCGTTCATCTCGCCACACACGGCTATTATCTCGGCTCCATGGCAGAAGGCACTGACCTCATGCCTGCCAGCTATGACGAGTCTCTGTCACTCAGCGGCATCGTGTTTGCTGGCAGTTCCAAGGCACTCGGCTCAAATGATTTCAACGCAGAACAGCACGACGGTATCCTTTCGGCACGCGAAATCGCTCAGATGGACTTCTCGGGTGTCGACCTCATCGTACTTTCCGCCTGCCAGACGGCACAAGGCTACATGACCGACGATGGCGTGTATGGCCTTCAGCGCAGCCTGAAACGAGCCGGAGTCAAGGCCATGATTCTCAGTCTTTGGAGCGTTGACGACGATGCCGCTCCCATCCTGATGCAAGCCTTCTACAAACACATGCAGACAGAAGACATTCACACCGCCTTCATTCACGCCCGAGAAGACCTTATGGCCACGAAGCGCGAGGCTAACAGGACATTCAATCCCTTCCGAATGAAAGGCATCAATGACTCTGTTGACTTCAGTTTGCCCCATTTCAGCGACGTTTTCATCCTTATCGATATCAAATAACAAGTTAAAACCATAAAACAATGAACAAAGTCATTCTATTCGCCACCATGCTCATCACGTTGGTATTCGCCAACGCCAAAGCGCAAACCACAGCAACCGATGAGGCCACAGCATCCAATAAGGTTGAAATCAGCCCCATCAGTTCACTCAGGCTCGACGTCAACGCCATGACCCCCGAACAAGCCTCCAAAATCAACGAATTCATCTCTGCACGCCAGACCAACCGCGGTTTCTGGCTTACGATGGGTACAGCCCTTCTCACCACCCTGGCCAGCTATACGTCGAGCATCACCATCGACGAAATCATGAAAGTGGCCGACATCCGCCAAAACAAAAAGAATGCCTGGGAAGAGCTGATTTGGAACGAATGTCGCTATGTCGACAGTCTCACCTACATCAACACCCTCACCGACTTCTACTCAGAAGGCTCCTACAACAGTGCGCTCGACCCAGCCGACCTCCGCTTCAACGGCTTCACACTCAATGCCCAGAGAAACGGTGAGGATGTACTCAAGTTCTACTGCCATGTCGACACCAGCGACGAGGGACTTTGCGAAATATACAACCACAGCAAATTCCGTCTCGTGCTTGACTCCATGTACTTCTATCCCTACCGTTGCCATCTGCCCAACTGGTCGGCCAACCACATCTATCTTGATGAAGACGAAGAATACGATCGCAATACGCGTTTCTCATTTGATGAGCGCGACAACCTGAAAATCAACCTCGACTTCGCCATTTCCTCATCATGGTACAACGAAGCCATTATCTTGGCCAAAAATGTGAAATTGGGTGAATTCCATGTGCAGGTGCCCATCGAAAAGAGCAGCCTGACCGACAGCGTGTTTGTTTACAAAAAAGGCACGGAAGGTCAGAAACCGTTGAATATCACTGGCGACTGTTTCATTGTGCCACGTTCATTTATGCCCCTTCCTGGTGGCGTATCCCATTGGGGAACAGGAGAATACAACGTAAAAGTCACCGTCTCGGAGCGTTGCGGCATCACCTCAGAGATGGAGGAAAATTGGAAAGAGGACTACCGCTGCCTGAAGCGCATGAGGAAAGAGAACAAAGCGAAAGAATACTTCATCAGCATATATGAGCAAAACGGAAGTTCAGTTGTGCGGAGTCTTCTTGAAACCGCCTCAAGGACTGCACGTAGCGAGGTGGGGCTGTAAAAAAGAAAAACCTTATGACGGAAAAGAAATACGACATATTCATCAGTTACCGACGAAAGGACACTGGCGACAAGGCCGAGCACCTGAAAGACCTGCTTGACAAGGCCGGCTTCGAAAACCGCGTCAGCTTCGACCGGGAGAACCTTACAGGTGTCTTTGATGTCGAATTGGCACGTCGCATAGATCATTGCAAGGATTTTCTTCTTGTGGTAGGCAAAAACTCATTCAACTTCACTGACGAGGACTTTGAGCCCGAACAAGTGGAACTATACAATTCTTTGGGCACTTGCTCTCTGTCAGAATTTGAGGATAAAATCAGAAAAATGGGGCCAAACGCTCCCATCGATTTTGTGCGCATTGAGATTGCCCGAGCCTTGAATCGCAAGGACTTAAACATCATCCCTGTCGCTCCCGAAAGTGTCAATGGCTTTAGCTTCAGCGCCATTAATTTCCCGGACGACATCGCTAATGTCAAGTACCACGAGGCGGTATTCTTCAGCGACAATCCTGATGCCCTGTTCAAAGATGTCATCCCGAAAATCATGCCAAGGCTCAAGTCAAAGCCAAGCAGTCGTTTCAAGAAAATCGTCATGCCTTTGGTTGCCGTTGTCTTGATTGGCTTGGTCGGATGGGGCTCAAGCCTTATCATCAAAAACAGAGTGGCTAAAGCCAAGGAAGAGTTGGCAGCCCGATGCGAAACCGCCATCAAGGAGAAAGGTATTGACGAGATTTGCCGACAACATCTCAAATGGTATCCTGACATCAGCGGCAAACAACTTCAAGCTGTAACCTCGATTTTGGAAAGCATGGAGAAGGTTGAAGGCGGCACTTTCATGCAAGGCGCAATGCGAAACGAAGACGGCACTTACGACAGTTATTGGGTTTGTCCCGATTCGCTTGAAGTTCCTGCGTTTGAGCAAACCGTCGGAGATTTCTTCATCGGGAAATATGAAGTCTCCATTGAAGAATGGTACGACATTATGGGACAAAAGTTCGACAAAGCCAATGCTACAATGCCCATGTCGAATGTCAGTTTTGAGGATTGCATGAAATTCGTTGATTCAATATCCAATCTCACAGGACTGAATTTCAAGTTGCCCACAGAAGCCGAATGGGAATATGCCGCGAGAGGAGGCAACAAGCCTGACAACACATTTCTCGCCGGCAGCAATGACCCTAATATCGTGGCATGGTATACTGAAAATTCAGGCAATCGCCCCCATGTTCGAAACGACGAAGATGGCGGTCTATATTGCAACGGCCTTAACCTTTATGACATGAGCGGCAATGTGTGCGAATGGTGCGACACTCCGTTTAGTCCCTACAAAGCAGACATTCCCAATCCCGACAAGGAAGCCATGACTATTCGGGGAGGCAGTTACCTTTCCGAGCCTTACGAGTTGGCTGTTTTCCACCGCGAGCCTATGAACTGCAATGCCCACGCCGCCAATGTTGGACTACGTCTTATCATAAAAAGAGACAAAAAACCATGAAGATGAAAAAGATAATCCTTACCACAATTTGTCTTGCATTATTGAGCTTTGGTTTGAATGCTCAAGGACTCTCCCCCGAAGTGCAAAATGCCTACGATGCCTGCCGGCAATTACAAGCCGCTATTGGTTCAGGTAGCACTCCGACACTTCGCGCAGCCAACCAAAACCTCAAAGATTGCAAAACCACCTATTTCAGTTCATTGGAAGTTGAGGACGAAGATCTCCAGCCTTCTTTCAATGGGCATTTTTTGTTCGACTATGAGTTTGTTGACAGTCTTATCGTCAACAGGCAAGTCTACCAGTTTGCCCAACGTTACGCCGAGCGTTGCGCCGAGCGGAGCATTTCATCATCTTCCGGCAAGGTGTGCACAAAGACATGCATGGTAGGTAGTAAATCAAGCACAAAGATGACATACGTTTCACGCGGGCACCAGGAATTGGCCTTCGTGACCGAGCCAGGTGGACTGATTACCGTCCGCATCCACGACCTAAAACACAACAAGTGGTACAACGACAATACCATGGAGAACGAAGGCATGACCTCACGTATCCGTGTTTTCGACCTGCCTACAAGCGAAATAGCCACCATCGAAGTGGAAGTTGCAAATAAATCCGAAAAGGATGTGAGCTTTGTAGTGATTTGTAATGACTGAAATAATAAAACGTTTTAAATAATAACGATATGAAAAAACAACTTACTATTCTCATCCTCTTGATCACTAGTGTTATAGCGAGTTATGGACAGACAGAGAAACGCCTTGCTCTTGTGGTGGGCAACTCAAAATACATTGGCAAAGGCAACTCTTTGAGAAATCCTGTTAACGATGCCATCGATGTTGCAATAAAGTTAAAGGCTTTAGGCTTCGATGTGGACACCCTTCTGAATGCCAGCCTGCTCGATATGGATGATGCTATTGACGACTTTGGGCGCAAGGCTAAGGATTATGATATCGCCTTATTCTATTATTCTGGACATGGATTGCAATCGAAAGGTAGCAATTACATGGTTCCCGTGGATGCCGAGATGAAATCTGAAGCCGAAGTTAAATATAAATGCACGCCTGTAAATATGCTATTGGATAAATTAGATGAGTCTGGGTGTCCGATGAAACTCATCGTTTTGGATGCTTGCAGAAACAATCCTTTTGAACGCAGTTGGCATAAAAGTACTGGCGTAAAAGGTCTGTCGTTAATGGACGCGCCGAAGGGAACACTGATTTCATATGCGACTAGCCCAGGTTGCACAGCCGAAGATGGTACAGGGTGCAACAGTCCCTACACAAAGGCATTCCTCGACGCATTGGACATCCCTAACCTTCAATTGCTGAGCTTTTTCAATGAAGTGGGTACACTAGTACAAAACATCACTCAAGAGGAACAAATCCCGTGGATGACCAGTAGTGCTTTGAAGGGTAGCTTTTGCTTTAAACATCAACCAACCATCGCACAAAAACAAGAATCTTTCTTAACAGAAATGGATGACAAGCCCTGTTCGCTTTCTTTCACTGTAAATGGAGTTTCGTTTGTGATGAAACGAGTAGAAGGCGGAACTTTTTGGATGGGGGCACAAAGAGACAATCCTGTAGCACAGAATTATGACGAACATGCCCTTGAGAATGAAAAACCTGTTCATAGTGTTACCCTTAATAACTATTACATAGGAGAGACAGAAGTAACTCAAGCACTTTGGAAAGCGGTTATGAAAGATCTTCCACCTTTAGATAAAATTTATAAAAACGCTTTTGATAAATCTGTTTATGAAAACGATAGCCTTCCTGTTGAATATGTCAGCTGGAACGATTGCCAAAGGTTTATTGAAAAAATAAACTATATTACAGGAAAAACATTCCGACTCCCAACTGAAGAGGAATGGGAATTTGCAGCAAAAGGAGGTAACCTTGGCAAAGGATATAAATATCCAGGAAGCAACAACCTCGACTCTGTAGCCCAATACCGTAGTGATTGGTTTACAAAACATCCTCAATATCGTCCATGCATAGTTTATGTAAAGGCAAGAAAGCCAAACGAACTCGGAATATATGATATGATGGGAAATGTAGCTGAATGGTGTAACGATAAATATAAGGAATTTTATGGCATTTCAAAAGAAAGTAATAGTTATTGCGTACGTGGAGGACATGCATTCGATTTAGAATATAGATGTAGAATTTCGTCAAGAGGAAATTGTAAAAAGAATAGGAAGTACAAAGCTTTAGGTTTTCGCCTTGCCCTTTCAGAATAAGCTAAATAAAGTTAGAATAATTATTTAAGTATTTGAAAATCGTTACCAAATATAAGAACAAACAAATAACAAAAGTATGACAAAACGACTCACCATAATTCTCTTAATGGCCTTTATCGTCATCACGAGCTATAGCCAATCCAAACATGAAATCGACAGCATATATGAGCTTGGTCGCAACGTGAACCATGAACTCTCAACTGCAAAGGCCCGAAATTACTGCCAGCAAGCCATGGATGCCTACGAGAAACTCTATGGCAAGGCAAGTGATGACTACATCAATGCGCTCAACGCATATGCTGCATCCTATGGAGACGAGAAAAACTTCAAAAAGGCTGCCGAACTAGAACAACAAGTGCTGGAATTATGCGAAAAGTTGGGACACAAACACCCGAGAATCGGTCTCTTCTACGAGAACATGGGCTATTATTCTTATATGGCCAACGACTACAAAAATGGCTCTAAATACTGGGAACTCGCCCTGCCTTTCGAGGAAAAATACTCCAAGAAATACGAGGTCATGCTGCAAGGGCTCGGCGTGATGTTCGAGGCATTGGAAGACTATGACGGTCTGTCACGCATCATGGCGTTGATGGAAGACCATAACCAACACGAACTATCGCTGCCATGCGAAGAATTGGAATGCACGATGGAGCGCGCTGAATATTATGTAGCAGTGGGCGACAACACCAACGCCAAGGAATGGTATCTGAAGGCTGTTGCTATCGTCCAAGACAATGAGAAAAAAATCACCGTTTATGAAGCCTATAGTCAGTTTATCGCCATGACCATGAAAGACTTTACTTCAGGAGCAGAGTATCAATTAGCGGCAGCCAACTTGCGCAAAACACTGAAAGGAGAAGACGATGGTTATTTCAATTCTTTGAACAAAGCAGGTATCTATTCTTATCTCGGCAAGCAATTCCAGCAAGCCGTTGATTGTTACTTGCCCATCATTGCCCACTACCAAAAATCGAACACATCGGCAGCTAAAAGCAACGTGGCCAAATGCCAGAAAAACCTTGGCAACGCATACGTTGGAGTGAGAGACTACCCGAAAGCAAAGGAATGTTTCAAACAATCCATGGCCTATTACGAGAAGCACGACAAGAAAAGCGATGAATATCCCCAAGCCATTGCCCGATTGGCCTCTGCTGAGAAGTTTAACAAAGACTACGAAGATGCCATCGAACACTACAAGCAAGCCATGAAAATCTTTGAGGAGCGCAACATGATGCAGGACTATTCCAATGCCGCCAGTTCTTTGAAGCTTTGCTACATCTATACTGGGAAAGATGAAGAAGTAGACACTAAGGAAGATGCCGTAAAAGCTGAATTGTACAAGCAAATAGATGAATCCATCAAAGAGTTGAAAGGCCTCCTACAATTAAAAGACTACCTCGGCCAATTAGGCTACGCTCAAACGTTGGGAACCATTGCGGGCAGTTATGCTCAGAAAGAAGATTACGCCAACGCTATAGAATACTACAAGTTCTACATGCCCGCCATCCGTGATGGCATTCGCAGCGAGTTCCAATTGCAAAGTGAGGCCGAGCGTATGGCAACATGGAAAGAAGAGGCCACAAACATTCAAAGCCTGAAAGAATTGCTTGTAACGATTCCCGAAGGCAACCCACAATGGACAGACGACATGGCCGCTTTAGCTTATGATGCCGCACTCCTTTCGAAAGGTATCTTGCTCAACTCATCCATTGAGTTTGAGAAGGTGTTGGCCGAACAAGGCAACGATAATCTTAATGGTATCTATGAACAAACCAAGGCCAACCTTGCCCAGATTGAATACCTGCGGGAACATGCCGTCAGCGATGCCGACCTTGAAAACCTACTCCGTCTCTCTGAAGAAAACAAATCCCTCCAACTACAGCTTTACAGAGGTTGCCAGGAGCTTGCAGATTTCACCGACTACATTTCCTACGATTGGAAAGCGGTTCAACAAGTGCTGCAACCCACTGATGTCGCGATTGAGTTTGTCAGCGTCAACCCTGTGGTTAGCAATGCCGACGACATCATGGTTGCGTTAGTGCTTACCAAAGACATGAAAACCCCTGTAGCCATCCCCGTATGGAACAACGAAAACCTAATGAAATGCGACGAAACCGAAACCTACCAGCAAATACAAGGCGACATCATCTCCCATGTCATCAACCAGAATTGCGACATCAATTATCTTAAAGCTTTGCTTTCAAGTCCCGAATTACAGAAATCGCCTTACAAAAGCGAAATATCATTGTATCTGCAATGCATGATTACAGAGAAAGAAGCAAATGCGGATTATCTCCCGATGCCTATGATAGGTCTGATGAAATACAACAAATTACTAGACAACAATACTTTGTACGAATCTTCTGATGCAGGAACGCTCATTTGGAGTCCTTTGAAACAATACCTTGACGGCAAACAACGCATTCTCTTCTCCGCCGACGGATGTTTCAACCACATCGGAATCGAATATCTGAAATACAACGACAAGCCATTATCTGAGCAGTACGAGGTATATCGTCTTTCTTCAACCAAGGAATTATGCTACCATCATCAAAAGCCGACGATGGAGAAGATAGCCTTGTTTGGGGGTATCAACTACAACCGCGAATCTACAATGTCGGAAACGACAGAAACGGATCTTCTTGCCATGCGCGAGAAAAACGGCATTTTTGGAAGCCTCCCTGCCACCAAAAGAGAAGTGAATGATATTGAGGCAGTCATGAAGAACAACCCATCGATGACTGTTACCAAACTGACCGACACTGAAGCCAGTCAAGCGGCATTCCTTGGTCTTGACGGAACAAAAGTCAATCTCATCCACATCGCCACACATGGCGTTTACACTGAAACCACGAGGGCAACCGATAACGAGTCCATGGACAACAGCATTCTGGCTTTTGCCGGAGCTAATTTGTTTGAAGACACCCACAACGGTATAGTGAGTGCCTCTGACATAGCCAAGATGAATCTGCGCCATTGCGACCTTGCCGTGCTTTCAGCCTGCGAGACAAGTCTCGGCAAGCTCGGCGACGATGGCGTGTTCGGCCTCCAACGCGGTTTCAAAAACGCTGGAGTGCATACTTTAATGATGAGCACTAAGAAAGTTTACGACAACACCACTGCCGACCTGATGGTCAACTTTTATCGTCATCTCACAAAAGGTCTCAGCAAACGCGAAGCTTTAGTCAAAGCGCAACAGGAAGTGCGCGATAGTGGATATAAAGATGCAAAATATTGGGCGACATTCATTTTGCTTGATGCAATAGAATAAGGAGGGGATTATCATCTTCCCTCCTTAAACCTCACAATCGCCTCAACAATCTCGTCATTGTCGTCGGAGATGGTGAGCAGCATGTTCTTGAAGATGCCGCGGTCGCTGAGGTCTTTCAGCAACGAATAGGCAGGCATATAGTTGGTGTAATAATCCTTGCCCATGAAGATCATCGGGCTGGCATAACCCACACTCTCGTAGTGGTTTTGGCCCGCATCCTGGAAGATTTCCTGCATAGTGCCTGCGCTGCCGGGCGTGTAGATGATACCGCCCTTGGCGATGGTGACGATACCGTCCTCACGCACGCTGTTGTCGAAATACTTGGCAATGTCGGTGGCGAAAGGCGCCGTCGGCTCGTGACCATAATACCACGTCGGGATGGCCAAGCTGCGGTAGTCTGTCTTCAAAGGGAAGCGTTCCATCACTTCAAAAGAACGGCGCAACCAACCCTCGTCCTTGAAAGTCGGCGAAGACATAAGCATGTCGACGGCCTCGTTGGTCTCGGCCTCGCTCCTACCCGCCATCCATGCCCCAAGATGCGTGGCTTCCATGGCACCAGGACCGCCTCCCGTCACCATCAGCCTGCCCATCTCCGTGAGTTTCTTGCTCAGGAAGACGATTTGGCGATAGCCAGGGTCATCGCGGCGCTTGGCATGTCCACCCATCACACCGATGACATCCTTCTCGTCGTACTGCTCCAGCATGGTATACAACGCATGGGTGATGAAATGGTCGTGCAAGGCACGCGCCAAGGTTTCATCGAGCTCATGGTCATATTTGCCTTGAGCGATATAATGTCGATAGACCTTGGTGTCGTAACAGGTCTCGAAGGTCGACTCATCATGATAGTCGTAACCTTTATACAATATCTTGCTGTTGTATAACCCTTTGGGATAAGTCGAGAAAGGCTTGTCCAAATTCGACACGAACGCGCCCAATTCTTCGGCGGTCATCTCTCGCATCATGCTCTCACTAATGCTTTGTTTTTCTTCTTTTGAAATCATACCAGTAAACCGATTAAGTCCTTGACAATGAACACTAAACAAACGAATGCGTAAACCAGTTTCAGCAGCGTACCCACCAAAAATCCGACAAATGAGCCGAAAGCTGCTCGCCAAGCTTCCCTATTGGGAGTCTTAGCAATTCTCTCGCCAATATAGGCACCAAAAAACGGTCCCGCGAGAATGGCGATGAAGGCAAAATTATAAAACAAAGTGAGCGTCAGTCCCACCAAAAGACCAATGGTGCTGCCCCACATTCCTGCCTTGGAGCCGCCAAATTTCTTCGTTCCCCAAATAGGCACCACATAGTCCAAGGCAAAAATCACCGCAGCGATGACGCCCATGACGACAAGAAAAGTGACAGAATGCTCAACTCCTTGGACAAACGCCACAGCCAACAGGCTCAGATAGCTGAAAGGCGGTCCAGCGATGCCAGGCACAATGGCTCCGACGATGCCGACAATGGCCAGACAGATGGCCGCTGCAATCAAAACAACATTCATTTCATTGTGTTTTAGATGGCGAAAATACGCAAAAATTTGTGAATAAGCCCCTTTTATAAACCAAAACTGCATTTTTGCACAAATATTTTGTTTTTTGGGAAATCAGCCTTACATTTGCCGCATAAAACCACAATGGCATGAAGAAACTTCTACTCTTAATAACGCTAATCCTATCAACATCAACGATTTTCGCCTACGACATCATCCATCCCATAGGTGGTCGCGCCGCTGCCATGGGAGGCTCGTCGGTAGCTTCGCAAGGGCTGTGGGCTTTGCAAAACAACCCTGCCGGCATGGCCAATCTAGAGAAGATCAGCCTGGGCCTGTACTATGAAAACCGCTGGATGTTGCCCGAAACGGCCTACAAATGCGGTGCCTTCGCCCTGCCCACCAAATTCGGCACCTTAGGGCTGAGTTTCAACCAATTCGGCTCTTCGAAATACAACGAGAATAAGTTTGGCCTCGCCTATGCCAAGGACTTTGGCCGTTACCTGCAAATCGGCCTTCAACTCGACTACCTCCTGCTCAAAATCGGCAACGACTACGGTACATTCAACGCGGTTACCTTCGAGTTGGGTTTGCAGTCGCATGTTACCGACAAACTGACCTTGGGTACCTACATTTTCAATCCTGTCAATTTCAGTTTTGAACAGACCCTAAATCATGAGAAACTGCCTATCGTGTTTCGTTTCGGCATGGCCTACCAGTTCACCAAGGATTTCGTCGGGCAATGCGAAATTGAGAAAAACACGGAGCTGGAGGGCGTCAACTTGCGCGGCGGATTGGAATATGAAGCCGTAAAAAACCTATACATCCGAGCAGGTGTGCAGACCAACCCGGGCATCCTGAGTTTCGGCCTCGGCTATGCCATCAGCTTCGCGCAAATCAACGTGTCGGCACAACTGCACAACGAGTTGGGTGCCTCCGCACAAATCGGCATGATTTTCAGCATCGGGAAGTGACATGAAACGGCTGATTTTCACCATATTATTCCTGACAGCCGCCTTGTTTGCGAAGGCGCAAATCGCCGTCGACACGCTCAGCACCGAGGCTTTGAACAACCTGCTCATCGAACAAGTGGAGCGCTTGGCCGAAGATAGCGATGACGACCTTGATTATGAAGACCTTTTGGAAAACTACATCTTTCTCAGCGAAAATCCAGTCAATCTCAACAGCGACGAGGTCAGGCAGCTGGTGGAACTGCATCTGATTTCCGTGTTCCAGTACGAGGAGTTACAGAAATACCGTCGCTTTTATGGCGATTTTATGTTCTTGGACGAGTTGGAGATGGTGGAAGGCTTCGACGAGCAGACCTTGGCCGTTATCAAGCCCGTAGTTTGCCTCGAAAAAGACCAAAGCAAGGACAAAATCACGCTCGACAAGATGGCGCGCTATGGCAAGCATCAACTATTAGGCCGTTACGAGCAAATCCTTGAGAAACAACAAGGTTACGCCCCCATTGACGACTCGACGCTTTTGGCCAAGCCCAACTCTCGCTACCTCGGCAACCCGCAGAAATACCAATTGAGATACACCTATAACTATAGGAACAAGATTCGCGCGGGCTTCACCTTGGAGAAAGATGCCGGCGAGATGTTTTATACTGACAAAGTCAGCGACACGATACAAAAACTGCTGGGCAACCAATACCATCGCGGCTTCGACTTCGTTGGCTTCCACCTCTATGCCAAGGACTTGGGCATCGTGAAAACCGCTGCTTTGGGGGATTATCAACTGGCTTTCGGTCAAGGCTTGACGCTATGGTCGGGCATGAGTTTCGGCAAGGCAGGCGCAGGCAGCAGCGTAATGAAGCAAGGGCGCGGCATCACGCCCAAAGGCTCTGCCAGCGAGTACTCGTTCATGCGCGGTGCGGCCGTCACCCTCGGCGGCGGACCTTTCAGCGGTACCCTTTTCTATTCCAACCGATGGGTTGACGCCAACATCAGCGTGGCCGACACCTTGGACAACGAGGCCGAACTCGTCAGCAGCCTGCAAGAAACTGGCTATCACCGCACGATAGGCGAGTTGTTAGACCGCCATGCCATACGGCAACAAGTCGTAGGCGGACATCTGGCTTATGCCGTTGCCCATTTCGAGGTCGGCTACACGGCCCACCATACTTGGCTCAACGTACCGCTTGAGCTCAGACCCAGCCACTACAACCAATATTATTTCCAAGGCCGAAGCCTCACCAACCAAGGCATCGACTTCAAGTATGTGAAAGGCAAATATGCGGTTTTCGGAGAGGCGGCGACGAGCATGAACTATGACAGCACGGCCCTTCGACAGGCTCAGGGACCTTTGGCTTTTGCAGGATTAGTGGGTTTGACCGTGAAACCTGCTGGTTATCTGAATTTCACAGTCATGTACCGCGACTACGGCAAGGCCTACCAAAACCTCATGAGTAATGCCTTCGGCGAAGGCAGCCGCAACCAAGGCCAGCGAGGCATCTATCTTGGTGTGGAGGCCGCTCCCGCGCCCTATTGGAACATCCTTGCATACGCCGACCAGTTCCATTTCACCTGGCTGACCTCGCAAGTCAATGCGCCCAGTCGCGGCCACGACTATTACATACGCATCAGCCACAGCTTCAGCAAACGTGCTAACGCCTACCTGCAATTCCGCTCCAAGACCAAGATGAAGAACTCAACAGATGCCTTTGTCTTCAGCCACTACCCCATCTTCTACACAAAAAATTCTGTCCGTTTCAACATCAACTATCAGATTGGCCGAGATTTCCATGGCAGCAACAAAGCTGAATATGCCCACTACCGCAACGACGATGGCAGCAACGAACATGGTTATTTCCTCTGTCAAGATATTGCCTACAAACCCGAATACAAGCCTTATAGCCTCACTTTCCGCTACGCCATCTTCGATGCCAAGGACTACAACGCCCGCATCTACGCCTACGAAAACGACGTGCTTTACAGTTTCAGCGTGCCCGCCCTCTACGGCAAAGGCATGAGGTTCTATCTTTTAGGGAAGGTGAAACTATTCAACGCCTTGACGCTCTACGCCCGCATCGGTCGCACCATCTACAGCGACCGCGACGAAATCGGTAGCGGCTTGACACTGATTGAAGGGAATCATAAGACGGATTTGAAGGTGGAAGCGGTGTGGAAATTCTAACATTATTCCACCACCACCCTATTCACCTGCTGTTTTCCACCAGAAAAGCTCACCAAAGTATAAACTCCTTGGCTCAATCCTTGCGTGGAAATGACAAAGGCTTGCGTGTTTGAGGCATTGGAATACACCAAGCGTCCTGTCATGTCGTACAACCTGACGGAAGCCTCGCCTACCTCCGCAAAGCGGATGTTAATGCGGTCTTTGGCAGGATTGGGGAAGACTTCAACACTCGGGATCAGCCCTTCGACAGGCTCAGGGGCCTCGGGGACCTCGATGCCCCATGTGCCACATGCAGCGTTGATTTCCCTATCCAAATAATTGAAACGGTTATCCAACCAGTCACGCATGTAATCGAGTTGACTTGCATTCACGGTGAAGGCAGGCCAAGCCTCATGCTCGCGCTCGTAGGCGCCGTTCTCCACCAATGCGTCATATTGGTTTTGCACCATTTCCATGATATGCTCTGTGGTTAGAATGTTATTCCTCAAGGCGTTGTAGCGCGTTTTCGCGGAGGCCACAAAGCCGTTGTCGTTGCAGTCTTGCGTTAAGCGGTCGTAGAAACCATTGTTCATCAGTCCTGACGTGTTGTAGGTTTTGTTACCGTTGGTATCCAAGCCCCAAATGGCATCTAAGTCCCAAGGCAGGTACATGTAGCTGCTCGACTTCTTATAACGCGCCAAAAACAGGTTGCGCCCCATGTTGTCCATCGCCATCAAAGCGTTGATAAACAAATAGTAATCCACGGCATTGGCCTTGTCGAACTGGGCGGCATACTGCGCATAAAACACATTGTCTGAGGCGTTCATCACAAAGTTGGTGAAGCTATAAAGATGGTTCCAATTGATGGCGGCTTCGGCCTCGTTCGGATAAACCCATTCATAGTTATCCCAAGTGTCTTGCGTGTTGTCGTATGCAGGCAAATCCTCAAACGTCGGGGCACCAGCCCCATTGCCTTTGTATAGCACACCGCGTATCTCACCGTTGTATTTGCGTAAGCCGAGCTGCTTACGGTCCATGCGCTCGGTGAGGGCATAAACACCTTGGTATTCATCGTTAATAAACAGATCGGCATACTCCATGCGGATGCCTGGTCGAGCATCAGGCTCGCTGGAGGCGTATGGCAGCTGGTACATCTCCATCCACAACGCATTGGCCACCTTGTCGCGCAAACGGAGCGGCTGGCTCCACATCGCTTCCAGATTCCAGTCGTCGTCGCTACGCAACCCGAGGAAAGTTGTGTCGGCCATCTCCGTACCCGTTGCATCTGCCCATAATTCAACACGATACGATTTCTTGTCGTATTGCTGCGATGAAGTGCCACGGATTTTAAACCCGGCATGCATGGTGATGACATTGCCGTCGGCATCGGCCACATTGATGACACCATGCACCGCAGGTGAGTTGACGATAGGCCCGTCGGTGGTGATGGTGATCAAAGGCATCTCGCTACGGTAACAGGTGTAGGTCTCGCCCTTCACTTCCATGGACTCCTTGTATGGCTTCATGCCCTCTGGCAGCCTGCCCGTAGCCACGATGATTTTCTTCCCATGGTCAATGCCAAAGGTCTGCGCCGAAGCCATCATCGTCAAAAGCGCCAAAACAATTATCAAGATTGGTTTTTTCATATTCAAGATTCAAAATTCAAAATTCATTCATAGATTCAACAAACTGGATTGCTTCGTTCCTCGCAATGACGCGAAGCGTCGCCATTCTGCATTCCTCATTCTGCATTCTGCATTCCTCATTCTGCATTCCTCATTCTGCATTCCTCATTCAATCAATCCTAACGACCTCCATTATGCCTTCAATAGCTTTTATCCTGGACATCAGCTGCTCCAACGCCTCCACATCTGAAATCTGCAGCACAATTTTACCATCAAAATAACCTTCCTTGTCGGAGTTGAAGACGATGTTTTTCATGTTCACCTCCAAATCGTCCGAGATGACCTTGGTGATTTTGCCCAACAAGCCCATCACATCGCGGCCATGTATACGGATGGTGGCCTGCGAGCCTTGCTCGTCGATGCCGTTCCACTTCACGTTGATGATGCGATAGCCGTAACGCTGCTGCATGCCCTTGGCATTGGGACAGTTGGTGCGGTGTATGCTGATAGTGCCGTCGCTGGTGACGAAACCGAACACACGGTCACCTGGAATGGGATTGCAGCATTTCGCCAACTTATAAGTCACATTGTTGATGTCCTCGCCGATGGAAAGCGACTCTTCCGACTCATTGGATTGTTCTTTCTTCGAGGCACTAATCATCTCTGGCACAGGCTTTTCCAGTCTCTCCGCACTCTCCCCGAACTTGGCCGTCAAAAAACGCTTCACATCGGCGATGTCAATTTTCTCCGTCGAAATCTGATGGTAGAGTTGCAAAGCATTCTCCAACTTGAATTCCTTCACAAGCATGTCGACAACCGTCTCCGAGAACGGCAACTTCCAGTTCTTCAGCCTGCGCTGCAACATGCCCTTTCCCAACTCAGACTCCTTCAATTCCTGCTCCAAGAGGTAACGACGAATCTTGTTCTTGGCTTTCTCAGTCACCACTGCATTGAGCCAGTCGGCATTGGGTTGTTGCTTCTTGCTGGTGATGATCTCCACCTTGTCGCCGTTGGCCAATGGATGACGGATGGGCACCATGCGCCCGTTGACGCGGGCACCGTTGCAGGTCTCACCCACTCGCGTATGTATCTCGTAAGCGAAATCAAGCACCGTGGAGCCTATCGGCAGCTGCTTCAGGTCGCCTTCAGGCGTGAAAATGAAGATCTTATCAGACTTGTAGATTTTCCTGTACGAATTCTCAAACGACACCAAACCCGGGTTTTCCAACACCTCACGCACATTCAGCAGCCATTCTTCCGATGTCTGCTTCTCACCTTTATACAGATAATGCGCCGCCTGCCCCGTTTCGGCAATGTCGTCCATGCGGGTGGTACGAATCTGCACCTCAAACCATAGCTTGTCATCATATTTCACCGTCGTGTGCAGCGACTCGTATCCCGAGGCTTTCGGCTTGGTGATCCAGTCGCGGAGACGCTCAGGCATAGGGTCATAAATGTTGGTGATAGCCGAATACACGCTCCAGCAGCACTCCTTCTCGTCCTTCAAGGCACAACGGATGATGACACGCGCCGCCATCAGGTCGTACACCTCCTCGAAAGACACGTTCTGCGCTTTCATCTTGGCGTAAATCGACGGAATCGACTTCAAGCGCCACTTCACGGAATAAGCGAACTTATATTTGCCGTTTTTCTTGGTGCGCTCCAGCTCGGCATCAATGCCTTCCGAGATGCGGGCGATGAACTTCTCTGCCGTCTGCCTTCGGGCTTCCTGGGAGGCCTTGATCTTGTCCTCGATTTCGTGAAATATGGCCGGGTTTTCAAACAGCATCAGTTTCTCCTCCAACTCAGCCTTCAGCTTATACAAGCCCAAACGGTGAAGGATGGGAATATAGATGTACTTGATTTCGTGGAAATACTTCGACAAACGGTCAGCGTCTACATCATTCTGATTACGAACGTCATACACGCGGTGCACAATCTTCAGCAGCACCGACCGCATATCGTCAATCAGCGAAAGGAACATCACTTGGAAGGTGTCGGAGTTGTAGGCCACCTTCTCGGTGTCCAACTTGGAGATTTCACTGAAGTCTTCCAGCACAATGGCCACGGTCTTCCCGAACTCCCTTTCCAGCTCCTTGATACTCACATTTTCCTTGTAATCAATGCCATGCAGAAAAGAAGCTACCACGGAAACATAGCCCAGACCCACCTCAAGCACGGCGATGCGCCCCATCTCAATGAGGTGCAGCATATAAGCCTTGCCCGACACTAAATAGCGTCCGTCATAATGCTCCAAGCAAAAACGATAGGCTTTGTCAATCATCGCCAGATGCTCAGGCGCGTTGACAAAGGGATGAATGTCATCAAGCATGCTTTCATAAGCCTGCTGAATCGCCAATATTTCCAAAGAAGTGTAGCCAGCCATTAGTCCGTGATTTTTACCGTCAGCTGATGCCCCAGCAGGATGTCATAATAGGGCTTCAGTTCCTCGAAACTGCCGTGCATGACAGCGCATTTGCCCTTGTAATGCGTGATCCAGGCGCAGGTCTCGGCCTGCTCGCGGGTATGGTGGCACACCTTCATCAAGGTGTCGATGACATATTCAAAGGTATTCACATCGTCGTTGATGAGCAGCAAACACTTCTCGTTCTCAACCAGTTCCTCTTCCAATACTTCAATATCTTCCTGTTCCTTGTTCATTCTTAAAGTCAGTTTTTCAGGGGGTAAAAATACGCAATTTTCCCAAACAAGGCAGGAAAATCGCTTCAAAAAAGTTTTTTTCCTACTTTTGCGGCGCAAACCACAATGTCTTGCAATGCAGAACCGCTTCATAAAAAATATCATTTTCCTATTATTCTTAAACCTTTTGGTGAAGCCGTTCTGGATTTTGGGCATCGACCGTGAAGTGCAAAACCTTCTTGGCGATGCCTCCTACGGTACTTATCAGGCCCTCTTCAATTTCTCTTACCTCTTCTACATCCTGCTCGACCTCGGCATCACCAACTTCAACAGCCGTGCCGTCGCGCAAGACCCGAAAAACCTCTCCAAACACTTCGGAGGCCTCACCGAAATCAAGCTGCTGCTAGGCCTGCTTTATGCTGTCGTCATCTTCGTGGTCGGTTACTTCTGCGGCTACAACGAAGGTCTGAAACTCAAGCTGTTGTTCTGGTGCGGTCTCAATCAAATCCTGCTCTCGTTTATCCTTTTCCTTAGGTCGAACATACAAGGGCTGCTGCTGTTCAAACAGGACAGCATCCTCTCCGTTTTCGACCGCGTGTTGGCCATCGTCATCATGTGCCTCATCCTGTGGAGCGGCTGGTTCCCGAAGGAAAAGTTCAACGTCATCTGGTATCTACAAGCCCAGACCGTGGCCTACATCGTCACCCTCGTCTTCGCCTTGACCATCGTCTTGCGCCACGCCGAGCGCCTCAGCTTCAAGCTCAACTTCCAGTTTTTCAAGGAAATCCTCCGACAAAGCCTGCCTTTCGCCTTGTTGGTGCTGCTGATGAGCGTCTACAGCCGCATCGAACCCGTTCTTCTGGAGCGCCTCTTGGACGACAAAGGCGTGCAAGCCGGTATCTACAGCCGTGCCTACCGTCTCTTCGACGCGGGCAACAACATCTCCAACCTCTTTGCCATCATGCTGCTGCCCATGTTTGCCGCCACGCTGAAGAACAAGCTGGAACTCAATAACCTGGTCAAGACTTCGTTCAATGTCATCGTCGCTATGGCGGGCATCGTCATGGTGATGTGCGTCTTCTATCGCCACGAAATCATGCAGTTGATGTACAATCCCGAAGAGGCCGAAACCGAAACTGCTTACCTTATGCGCATCGGCCAATATGCCAATGTTTTCCCCTTGCTCATGGGCAGTTTCTTCTGCCTCTCAACGACTTACGTCTTCGGCACCCTGCTCACCGCCAATGGCAGCCTCAAGCAACTCAACCTGGTGGCAGCGGCAGGCGTGGTCATCAATATCTTGCTGAATCTCATCGTCATACCAAGATTCAAGGCTGTCGGAGCGGCCAGCACCAGCCTTTGTGTGCAAACCGTCACGGCGTTTCTGCAATACCTCCTCGCCAAGCGCATCCTTAAGTTCGAGATGGGTGGCCGTTATTGGCTTCACATCCTCCTTTTCATGGCCAGTGTCGTTGCGGTCACCTTCCTCGTCAAGCAACTGAATGTCAATTGGATGATTGGATTTGCCATCGCCTTCGCCGTCAATTGCGGTGCCATCTTCTTCACCCGACTGCTCCGCCTCAAGGAGATTGTCAGCCTCGTTCTTCCAAAGGAAAAAAAGGCCTAATTTGACATTTTTCATTGCCATTTCAAGGGAATTCCCTATTTTTGACGACTTATTTCACTCATAATTATGGAAGAGCAACAACATAACTCGTACAATTCCAAATACTTATGCAAACTTTTGGTGGAATATAAGAAACCCATCCTCATCATTTTGGCGGTGGCTGCACTCTGCGCTGTCATCTTCAGCGCACCCTTTTTCATCACCCCGCTTTACAAATCCACGACCATCATCTACCCCACCTCCAGCAATTCCATCTCTAAAGTCTTGATCAGCACGACCTACCAGTCGGAGAAGGACATCATGAACTTCGGCGAGGACGAGCAGACCGAACAAATGCTGCAAGTATTGAATTCGAATCGTGTGCGCGACAAGGTAATCAGCCGCTTCAACCTGATGGAGCATTACGACATCAAGGACAGCAAATACCCCGTCACCAAGCTCAACAAACTCTACGATGCCCGAATCAAGTTCCGCCGCACCGAATACAACGCCGTGAAAATCACGGTATTGGATTCAGATGCCGAGCTTTCGGCACGTATCGCCAACGAGATTGCCGAGATCTTCGACAGCACCATGAACCAGATGCAGAAGGAAGTCGCCATCGAGGCCTACCGCATCGTGGAACAGGAATACAACACCCTCGTTGCCGAGATGAACATGCTGGAAGACTCGCTCAATACCCTTCGCAAGCTCGGTGTGTTCGACTATGAGTCGCAAGTGGAGATGCTCAGCCAACAGTTAGCCGTTGAATTGGGCAAAGGCAACAGACAGGGAGTCAATAACATACAGGAACAATTAGACATTCTAGCCGAATACGGCGGTGCCTCCTATGCTATCAACGAGCGCTTGGACAACGACCGCCTGCAACTCTCTTTGGTCAAGTCGAAATACGAAGAAGCCAAAGTGGACGCCACCGAGTTCATCCCGCATAAGTTCGTCGTCACCTCGGCATTCCAGGCAGAGCGCAAGACCTACCCCATCCGCTGGATCATCGTGGTGGTCACCGTGCTGAGCACCTTCCTGCTGCTTATCTTCTGCATCGTCTTCTACGACCGCTCGAAGGGCTTTTTTCGGCGGGAGGCCGACAAGAAAGCGGCCGCGAAAGGAAAAGACAAAGCCCAAGTCAAAGGATGACGTGAAAACATCAACAGAGAACATCAAATACACTACTCCGAAAACAACACAAACAACAATGGATAACAATTTCAACAACCTTTCTCTAGTGCAACTTGTGCTGAAATGGAAATGGCACATCATCATCATCACCGTAGCGGCCGCCCTCTGCGGTGCCATTTTCTCAAGTTCACTGTTCATCACACCGCTCTACAAGTCGGTGGCCGTGGCCTATCCCGCCAACATCAGCCCCTATTCCGATGAAAGCGAGACCGAACAGATGCTTGAAATCATCAACTCGACTTCCATCATGGACTCCGTCGTCGAGAAATACGACTTGTGGACGGACTACAAAATCAACAAGGCTGACCAGTTCGCCAAGACTTATATGATCAACGAGTACCGTAGCAAGATCAAAATCGGCAAGACCCCCTACGAGGCCGTCAGCGTCACCGTGATGGACAAGGATCCCTTCGTGGCCTGCGACATCGCCAAGGACATCCTCAACTTCTATGACAAGAAAGTGCACGACTTGCACACCCAGAAAGTAGGCGAAGTGGTGGCCATGTATGAAAGACAGTTGAACGAGAAGCAGCATAACATCGACTCGCTGAAAGACCGTCTTACCACCATCAGCACCGAATTCGGCGTAACCGACTACAGCAGTCAAGCCCGTGAGGTGACCCGTGGCTATCTCGCCGGATCCGCCAAAGCCACCGAGCTGAAAAACAACCTCGAAGCCTATGGTGCCGAAGCCGTCGACCTACGTACCAAAATCGAAGCCGAGGCCAACACCTACGTCTCCACCAAGGTCGACTACGAGCAGAACTTGAGATTTTTCTACTCCGACCTCACCTACTCCAACATCGTCACCGAACCCTTCCCTGCTGACAAGAAAGCCTACCCCGTGCGTTGGGTGGTAGTCGCGCTGTGTGGCTTGGGGGCTTTGTTGCTCTCCATCGTGGTCATCTTTATCATCGAGAACCGCAAGCGTTTCGTTGCTGAAAAGAAATAAACCGTGGAGAAGAAAGGGAAAATAGCCTGGCTGTACGTCATCGCGGCACTCTTTGTGGCCGTGGGGATGTTTCTTGTGGTGAAGAAGAACACCTATCTCTTCTTTGCCCTACCGGTCGTGTTAGGCGTTTTGCTGCTTTATATCTTCTCCCTCGACAAGGTTTTGTTGCTCACGGCATTCACGGTGCCGCTCTCGGTCAACCTGAAAGCCCTTGAGACAGGCCTGGCCATTTCCTTGCCTGCCGAGCCCCTGCTGATGGGCATTTTGGTTTTGTTTGTGGCCAAAATGCTCTACGACGGCCATTATGACCGACGCATCACACGACACCCTATCGCCATCGTCATTTACTGCATGTTCATCTGGATGCTCGTGACTACCATCACGAGCGAGATGCCCGTGGTGTCTATCAAGTTCATGCTGTCGAGGCTGTGGTTTGTCGTTCCGGCATTCTTCCTCTGCGCCATCTTCTTCAAGAATCCACAAAACATCCATAAGTTCATCTGGCTGTACATCGCGGCACTCTGTATCGTGTGTGTCTACACCATCATCCACCACGCGCAGTATGGCTTCGATGGTGACTCGGCCCACTGGGTGATGACACCGTTCTACAACGACCACACGGCCTATGGTGCGGCGTTGGCCATCTACCTCATCCTCGCCCTCACCTACGTCTTCCTGCCGGGTGTGAAGAAGAGCCGCCGACTCATCATCATCGGCGTGGTCTTGCTGCTCGGCGTGGCCCTGACGCTCTCTAACTGCCGTGCGGCATGGCTGAGTGTGATGGCTGCCTTGGCCGTTTTGATTTGTGTGCTGCTGAAGATTAAGTTCCGCTGGATTGCCACCGTGGTGGTAGTGCTGGTCGGACTGTTCTTCGCCTTCCAAAACCAAATCATCGACGCCTTGGAGAAGAACAACCAGGACGCTTCGGGCGACCTTGTGGAAAACATCCAGTCCATCACCAATATCTCCACCGACGCCTCCAACCTTGAGCGTATCAACAGGTGGCAGTCGGCCTTCCGTCTGTTCAAGGAGCGCCCTGTCTTCGGATGGGGACCCGGCACCTATCAATTTGTCTACGCGCCCTACCAGATGTCAAAAGAGAAGACCATCATCAGCACCAACGCCGGTGACGGTGGCAACGCCCACTCAGAGTATTTCGGTCCCTTGGCCGAGCAAGGTCTGGTGGGCTCGCTGCTCGTGTTGGCTTTAGTCATCGTGACGGTCTATTGTGGCCTGAAGACCTACAGCCGCTGCAAGAACAAACAGGCCAAGGTCTTGGTCTTGGGTGCCACCCTCGCTTTCATCAGCTATTTCGTCCACGGTTTCCTCAACAATTTCATGGACACCGACAAACTGGCCATCCCCGTTTGGAGTCTCGCCGCATTGATTGCAGCGGTTGACGTGTTCTATGCGGATGAAGAAAGTTTTGTTGAGAAATAAAATTTTTTCTCCTATCTTTGCAAACATGAAACGGCTGTTAGCCATAGGGTTTTTATTGGTGTTCATCATGGGTGCCTGCACCCGACCTGATGACAACCTTGTAGAGACGCGCCATGGCACGTCTCTACCCTCCGTTATTTCCCCCGAGCTGTCTGTCATAGACAGCCTGATGTGGCAGCAGCCCGACAGTGCGCTGATGCGCCTTTTGCCCTATTTCGACACTTGTAGAGACGTTTCCCGAAACGTCTCTACAAGCGCGGAATACAACCGCCATTACGCCCACCTGTTATTGGCCGAATTGTTGTACAAGAACGATTACGCCCTGACCAACCGTGCGGAATTATTGCGGGCGGTGGATTATTTC
>JAGBQJ010000003.1 GCA_017632935.1 Bacteroidales bacterium
AAAAAATCGAGCCGATGGGGAGAATTGAACTCCCGACCCCTTCCTTACCAAGGAAGTGCTCTACCGCTGAGCTACATCGGCTTGTTTCTTCATCTGAGCGGAAGACGGGGCTCGAACCCGCCACCTAAAGCTTGGAAGGCTTTCGCTCTGCCAAATGAGCTACTTCCGCTTGACTTGTGGGGGAGGGTGGACTCGAACCACCGAACGGATTCCCGGACAGATTTACAGTCTGTTGCAATTGCCACTATGCGACTCCCCCAGCGTTAACTGAGCCGGTAGACGGACTCGAACCGCCGACAGGCTGATTACAAATCAGCTACTCTACCAACTGAGTTATACCGGCATGATGTGAAAGAACTGTCGGCTTCTTTTCGCCGTCCCTTTTCGCTCGGAAAAGGTGTGCAAAAATAGGAACTTTTCTCCAACTGACAATGCATTTTCTGCTTTTTTTCGAAAAAATTTCTACAAAATTTTATAATACATTGGTAATCAATAATATATGTAATATCGTTTTGGAGCAGAAAGAAACCCGTCCATGACTTTTGGGCGGGTTTCCTGTGTCAAATGTTGGTTTTTTCGGCTTTACCGAAAGGGTTTACTTGATGGTTTTACCCTTGTATTTCTCCAATTGTTTCTTCAATGCGTCGATGGAGGTGTCAATGGACTCCTCAAACGTCTTGCTCTGCTTGCTGGCATAGAGGTCATCGCCGCGGAGCACGAGGCGGATGTCGGCAATCTTGTTCTCAGGGGTGTCGGTGTTGTCGAGTTTCAGCGAAACCTCGGCATTGATCACATCACTGTGCTTGGCGCAAAGCTTCTCCACTTTCTGCGTGATGAAGTCTTCAAGTTTTTGGTCAGCCTTGAAGTGGACTGAATTGATCGTAACTTTCATAATAAACTCCTTTCTTTTAATCACCCTTTCGGGTGGGCTTGTTTATGAATTTTCTTGAGTTGTTCTATCGTGTTATGGGCATAGATTTGGGTCGATGACAAGCTGGAGTGGCCTAACAATTCCTGGATGGCGCGGAGATTCGCTCCATTATTCAGCAAGACCGTTGCACATGTGTGGCGCAGCACGTGCGGACTTTTCTGCTTCAACGTGGTCACGCCCGCCAGCATGTGATGCACCTTATTATATACATACGAGGGCGACATCTCCTCCCCTTTGTCGTTCAGGAGCAGACGGTCGGCCTTGTCCGTGAAAGTGGCATCGCGCAATGCTTGGTATTGGGCAATCATCTGTATCATCTCCATTGATAACGGAACAAGGCGGTCTTTATTGCGCTTGCCATGGATTTTCACCTGCATGCCCATCTTGTCGACGTCGACGTCCTTCAAGCCGCGCAACTCGGCCTGACGCATGCCCGTCTGGTACAACATTTCAAAGAGCAGATGGTCGCGCACGGTCGCGAAATCGGCCTCGTCGCCGAACGACACCTTATTAATATCAGTCTCCGTGACGAACTTGACCAAAGCCTTGGGCTGCTTCAGCGCCTTGATGCCGGTCATGGGCGACTTCTCCATTAAGTTTTCGCGCAGGCAGTATTTATAAAAGGTGCGAAGCGTGGACATCTTGCGGTTGATGCTCCGATTCTCAAGCCCCTCGTTCTTAAGGTGAACAATGAAAGACTTCACCTGGGTCGTCTTCACCTGGGTCAGGTCTTCGATATCGTATTCAGTTCTCATGAACTCGGCAAACTGGAGCATGTCGCGCTGGTAGGCCTCAACCGTCAGCACCGAGAAGCGTTTTTCAGCCTGGATATACCCTATGAACTGGTCGATGAGCATGACAAAAATAAAACTTCGCTGTAAAATTAGTAATAAATTACCAATTCACAGCGAAGTTTGCCTAAAAAAATTATTTTTCCTAAGCGGGCGCTTCCGTAACAGCTACGGAATGAATTACATATTCTCTTCAGCCTGACGGAGTTTCTGCACGTAGATAGCCTTCATCAGCTGTGCACGCTTGATGACTGAGGGCTTGGTGAACTGCTGGCGAGCGCGCAATTCCTTCACGACGCCGGTCTTTTCATACTTTCTCTTGTAGCGCTTCAAAGCTCTGTCGATGCTTTCGCCTTCTTTAACAGGAACAATAATCATTTTAAAACACTTCCTTCTTTTAATTGTTAATACTATGGTTGATTTTTGAGGCTGCAAAAGTACAACTTTTTCTTTTTCTGCAACATTTTTTCTGAAAAAAACTCAAAAGTTTCGAATCCGAGTAGATTATTTTGTCTAAAACCATCTTTTTCCTATCTTTGCAGTTTAAATCAATTAACCCATAATACTATGCAACTATTGACATTACTACGCATCGGTTGGGGAGAGCTCCTGATTATCGCCCTCATCGTCTTGTTACTCTTTGGAGCTGCGAAGATTCCTGCACTCATGAAAAGTATGGGCAAGGGCGTCAAGAACTTCAAGGACGGCATGAACGGCGTGGAAGAGCCTGAGATCAAAGAGGACAAAGTCAACAAGGAATGAGCGAGCAGAAGGTCAGCAGTTTCTGGGACCACTTGGAGGTGCTTCGGAAAGTGCTGTTCCGCTGCTTGATTGCCTGGGCCATTGGAGCGACGGTGGCTTTTTGCTTCAAAAGCATCCTGTTCAACCTGCTGTTTGCCCCCTCGACAGACGCTTTCGTCTCGTACCGAGGTCTGGCATGGCTTTGCGCCCAAACAGGTTGGCAAGCCATCTGTCCCGGCAGCTTTCAGGCTTCGTTCATCAACACGGAATTGGCGGCGCAGTTCATGACGCATATCAAGGTGGCGCTCTGGGCGGGATTGGTGCTGACCTCGCCCTATATCATTGTGCAGCTCTACGGCTTCATCGCGCCTGCCCTCTACGACAAGGAGAAACGCCATGCCGCACCTATAATAATATGGGGCACGCTACTTTTCATCCTAGGTGTGCTGATGAACTATTTCATCATCTTCCCTTTCGCTTTCCGCTTCCTCAACGAATACAAGGTGTATGAAGCGGTGAAAAACCAGATCTCGCTTTCGTCCTATATCTCCAACCTGCTGATGCTCAGCCTGCTGATGGGCATTCTGTTCGAGATTCCCATCGTCAACTACCTGCTGGCCAAGGCCGGACTGCTACGAGCTGAGGTGCTCAAGAAATACCGCCGCCACGCCATAGTGGCCATCACCATCGCGGCGGCTATCATCACCCCCACCGGCGACGCCGTGACCTTGATGCTGGTCACCATCCCCATTTATCTACTCTATGAAGTAAGTATTTTTATAGTGAAAAGAACAAATCCAAAAACATCATAATATGCTACGAAAACTCAGAATCCTACTACAAGTGGTCACAATAACCCTAGTGACCCTACTGCTGCTCGGCATCGGTTTCCAAGTGCATCTCTGGGCAGGATGGGTGGCCAAGATCCAGTTCTTCCCTGCCATTCTGGCGTTGAGCTTCGGCGTGTTGGCCCTGCTCATCGCCGCCACACTCATCTTCGGGCGACTCTATTGCAGCGTGGTCTGCCCCTTAGGCATCATGCAGGACATCTTCTCATGGATTGGCGGAAAGATAAAGAAAAACCGCTTCTACTATGCCAAGGAGAAACTTTGGCTGCGTATGGTTTGCCTGGTCGTTTTCATCATTGCAATGATTATCGGTTTCGCGCCTGTCACCACCTTGATCGAGCCTTACAGTGCTTATAGCCGTATCGTCAACAGCCTGTTCAAGCCTCTCTACGACATGCTGAACAACTGGCTCGCCAGCATCGATGCCGCCAACGACCGATACAACTTCACCGAGGTGCAGATTTGGATGCGCAGCGTGACGACCTTTGTGGTGGCCATCGCCACCTTAGTTATATTAGGCGCGTTGGCCATGTGGAAAGGCCGTCTTTACTGCAACACCGTCTGTCCTGTCGGCACGCTCCTCAGTCTCTGCTCGCGCTACCCGCTGCTCCGGGTCCGTTTTGACAAGGACAAATGCAAAAATTGCGGCATGTGTGAAAAGAACTGCAAGGCCCAAGCCATCGACTTCAAGGAGGGCAAGGTGGACTATGCGCGCTGCGTGGTTTGCGGCGACTGTCTGGCCAAGTGCAAATTCGACGCCTTGCACTATACCGCTAAGAAACCAACATCCCAGCCCAAGCCCGTCGACACAGAACGTCGCGCCTTCCTCGTCGGCGCAGCGGTAGCTGGCACCACGGCTGCCTTGGCCCAGACACAAATGAAGGTAGACGGAGGCTTGGCCGTCATCGAAGACAAGACTGCCCCCAAGCGCAAGACGCCCATCACGCCTCCCGGATCGGTCTCGGCGCGCAACATGCAAAAGCATTGCACGGCCTGCCAGCTCTGCGTGTCGAGTTGCCCGAACAATGTGTTGCGTCCTTCCACCGACATGATGCATTTCATGCAGCCCACGATGTCGTTCGAGCGCGGCTACTGCCGTCCCGAATGCACACGTTGCAGCGAGGTGTGTCCCACCGGCGCCATCAAACTCATCACGAGGGAAGAAAAGACCATGCAACATATAGGTCATGCCGTGTGGATCAAAGACAATTGTGTTGTATTGACCGACGGCGTCAGCTGCGGCAACTGCGAACGCCATTGCCCCACGGGTGCCATCACCATGGTTGACTATGAAGGTCCGAACGGCACGGTGCAAGTGCCTGCCGTGGACGAGAACAAATGCATCGGCTGCGGTGCATGCGAGAACCTCTGCCCTGCCCGCCCGTTTAGTGCGATATACGTTGAAGGTAATGTTTCACATCATATTGGATAGGATCATGGATAGAAGAGAATTTATCAAACATATAGGCGGCGCGGCGGTTGCCACATCAGTGGTGCTGTCGGCCTGCAAAGACAATAACAGCGAAACACCCATCGTCAAAGACATCATTGACGGACAAGGCGAGATGACCTACCGCACCAATCCCAACACAGGCGACAAAGTTTCCATCTTGGGCTATGGTATGATGCGTCTTCCCGTCGAGGGTGGCGGCTCGGGCCGCGACAACCCCGACTCCGAAATCGACCAAGAGATGGTCAACGAGGAGGTGGACTATGCTCTGGAGCATGGCGTCAACTATTTCGACACCTCACCGGCCTATTGCAAAGGCAAGTCGGAACACGCCACAGGCATCGCCTTGGCACGACATCCGCGTGACTCCTACTACATCGCCACCAAGATGTCGAACTTTAGCCCTTCGACATGGAGCCGCGAGGCCTCCATCAATATGTTCGAGAACTCTTTGAAGGAGTTGCAGACCGACCACATCGACTACCTGCTTTTGCACAGCATCGGCGGCAGCACCAAGGAATTGGACAGCCATGAGTTGTTCAACGCCCGTTTCATCGACAACGGCATTCTGGACTGGCTCGTCGAGCAGAAAAACGCTGGCCGCATCCGCAACCTCGGCTTTTCGTACCACGGTGACGTGGCAATCTACGACATGCTCTTGCAATGGCACGACGAAGGCAAATACCACTGGGACTTTGCCCAAATCGAGCTGAACTATCTCGACTGGAACTACGCCGACGAGCTCAACGCGCGCAACACCGATGCCCGATACCTCTACGACGAGCTCAACCGACGCGGCATCCCTAGCGTCATCATGGAGCCGCTGCTTGGCGGACGTCTGGCCTCCCTGCCCGACCATATCGTGAAACGCATGCAGGAGCGCGAGCCCGAGACACCCGTGGCACGTTGGGCCTTCCGCTTTGCCGGCACGCCCGAGGGCATCCTCACCGTGTTGAGCGGCATGACGTACATGGAGCACTTGAAGCAGAACGTGGAGACCTACTCTCCACTACGTCCCATCAGCGAGGAAGAAGACGCCTTCCTGATGAAGATCGCCGAGGAAATCGTTGAGTTGCCACTTGTGCCCTGCACAGCCTGCAACTATTGCATGCCCTGCCCTTACGGGTTGAACATTCCCGCCATCTTCGCCTTCTACAACAAAAGCATCACCGAGGACAAAATGCCCGCCGGCAACCGCGAGGCGCGAGAATACCATGAGGCGCGCAAGCGTTTCCTCATCGGCCTTGACCGCAATGTGCCCGGAATGCGCCAAGCCAACCACTGCATAGGCTGCAACCAATGCGCACCGCATTGCCCACAGAACATCGAGATTCCGAAGCAATTGCAAAGAATCGACGACTACGTGGAGCAACTAAAGCTCCAAGGGTGACAAATAAATAAGGCCGAACATCATTACGAAGTCCGGCCTTTTTTCTTTCACCAAAAAGAATGGTTACAATTCCTTATTTAGGATAGTTCTCAAAGTAGGTCTCAATGTCCTCCTTGAATTGATTCGACAGTTCAACGGCTTCCTCTTTGGAATGGCCCGTGTGTTCGAGGTCTTCAATGTATTCAAGCCAGTCGATGGTTTTGTAAAACTTGCGCTGGTTTTGAATCACTTCCTTCATAAACTCCTTTGAGCAATTGCCAAGGTCATCAATCAGCCATTCGTCATCGACAAACACCATCGAAAGCTCATCTTCGCCTGAATACTCGCTATCCATAGTGATCTTGGCCTTGTTGTCGTTCACCTTAATATCCGTAACGGCCACCAGCCTGCACATTTCTTCGGAGAAGCTAGTCCACACAAGGTTATAATCCTCGTTGCGATCACCAGGAAGAGCCAAAGCCTCTTTCAGAAGGTCACCATATTTCGGGGTGAACACGTTGTTGAAGGCATAAACATTGTAGGGGTCACAGTTACACAGTTTGTCACCCAAAGTCAAAGCCCTGTCACCAATGTACTCTTCGGTGAATTTCTCAGGGAACTTGTCGCGAAGCGACTTCTTGGCCGGCTGGTCTGAAGATCCGAAATTGCATTGGCACATCACAAAGGCCAACAGCAGTAATGGTAACACTCTTTTCATCGTTGTAATTATTTGGTTTTTAATTATTTAGGATAATTTTCAAAGTAGGTTTCGATTTGTTCTCTCAAGCCCTCAGAAGCTTCAACGGCCTCCTCTTTGGAATAGCCTCTCTCCTCAAGTTCGCTAATCATTTCCAGCCAGTCGATGGATTTATAGTATTTACGGCTTTCTTGGATCTTATCCTTCATATACTTTTTGGAGCAGTTCCCAAGATCGTCAATCAGCCATTCGTCATCGACAAACGAGAGGGCGAGTTCATCTTTGCCATATACCTCACTGTCCCAGATGACCTTGGCTTTATTGCCGTTCATATTTATATCGGTAACGGCTACAAGAGAGCAGAGTTCGCCTGCAAACTCAATCCATTGCCAAGCACTTGGCCCGTCGCCATCAATGCCTTCAGGAAGAGCCAGCGACTCTTTAAGCAAATCCCCATATTCCTTTGTGAATACGTTATTAAAGGAGTAGACATTGTAAGGATCGCAATTACATAGTTTGTCAGCCAAATTCAAGCTCCGATCACCGATGTATTCCTCTGTGAATTTCTCAGGATACTTGCTACGGTTTGAGTTTTCGTTCGGCTGGTTTTGTTGTCCAGATTGGAAATTGCATTGGCACATCACAAAGGCCAAAAGCAGTAATGGTAATACTTTTTTCATAGTATATCAGTTTTAGTTGTTAAGATTCCAGCAGCAAAAATATGAATTTTTCAAACGCCGTACCTGTTTTTCTCGAAAAAGTATATTTTTGCCGACCGAATTTCATTCCAATGAAAGCAGAAAGCAGAGAAAAGGAAATCTACAAAGTGACCCTCGTGGGCGGGGCTGTGAACGTGATTCTGCTGCTGTTCAAGTTCGTGGCAGGCATCGTGGGACACAGCTCGGCCATGATTGCCGATGCCATCCATTCGCTTTCCGATTTCGTGACGGATATCATCGTGCTGGTGTTTGTCAAAATCAGCAACAAGCCGCAGGACAAATCGCACGACTATGGTCATGGCAAATACGAGACGTTAGCATTAACGATCATCGGTATCGCCTTGATGGCGGTGGCGGTCAGCATCATCGTGAAAGGCGCGATGAAGATTGCGGCTTGGGCCAACAGCGAGGCGCTTGAAGCCCCCGGGATGCTGGCCTTTTGGGCCGCCATCGTGTCTATTGTGCTGAAAGAAGCCGTTTATCGATACTCCATCATCAAGGCGAAAAAGCTGAACTCGAAGGCGGTGGAAGCCAACGCCTGGCATCACCGCAGCGATGCGTTGTCATCCGTCGGCACAGCCGTGGGTATTGGCGGCGCCATCTTCCTCGGCGAGCGTTGGACCATCCTCGACCCAATCGCTTCGGTGGTGGTAGGTGCCTTCATCGTCAAGGTGGCCTTCGACCTGCTCAAAAACGGCATCGGCGACCTGATGGAGCAGTCGCTGCCCGATGAAGTGGAAGAGGAAATACTGAAAATGGTGGCCGAAATACCTGGTATTGACGAGCCTCACGACCTACGCACGCGACGCATCGGCAACCACTACGCTATCGAGTTGCATATCCTGATGGACGGCAACCTCAGCCTAAAGGAAGCCCACGACAAAGCCTCGGAAGTGGAAGACGCGCTCAAGCAACGTTACGGTGAGGAAACCCATGTGGCCGTACACGTGGAGCCGAAAGAAAACCTCACATAACAAAAAAATATGTACTTTTGCCGATGAAAACGAGACAAAACGAGCAAAACAACACAACTCCCTACTTTAAAGAATCATCTTAATTTTTTAATAATCAACATTTAAACCATTACAACATGAAAAAAGCATTAGCAATCGTGGCACTTATCGCCGCCATGTTCGTTGCCGGAAAGGTGCAGGCACAATCAATGATTTACGCAACTTATGCCCCCGAGACATTCGTTGCAGGAAACAACAGCTCTAATTACCAAGGTTTCTCCGTTGGCTTCACTCAAAACTTTGATTTCTACCAAGGTATTGGCGTAGCCGCTGGTGCCCAGTTCCGTATGAACACCAAGAGTGAGTCAAGCACCCTTTTAGGCGTGACTTCCACCACCAAGAACAAACAATTCCTTGTTGACGTTCCGATCCTGTTCAACTATGGCATCGCCATCAACCGCGACCTTAAGGTGACACCCTTTGTCGGCCCGATGCTTTCGCTTGCCCTGGCTGGCAATACTAAGTACACTATTGGTAGTAGCACTACCACGACTGACTGGTACGGTGACAACAGCAACATGAACCGCTTCAATCTCTACGCCGTGTTTGGCGCTGACGTGAAGTTCAACCAATTCAACCTGTTTGGCGGCTATCGTCTCGGTCTGCTTGACCTCAACTCAAGCGATAACGCCACCCTGAAGACCAACGGCTTCTTTGTTGGCCTTGGCTACTCCTTATAATTTGAGGTTATTCAACGAAACGAAAAGAGAGCGGCAATTGCCGCTCTCTTTTTTTGTTGTCCAGATAGATGCTTGAATCTTACTCTCCCAGCAAATGCTCGAACAAGAAGCTGTCTATCTTGTTGAAGAGGTGCATGCGGCACTCGCCGGTACTATATTCGTAGCCGCCATAGATTCCGTGATTCTTGTTGGGATAAATCATCAAGTCGAACTGCTTGCCGTTCGAAATCATAGCCTTGATGAGCTCCATGGCATTCTGATAGTGGACGTTATCGTCGCCGCTGCCGTGACAAAGCAGGTAATTGCCCTTGATCATGGCTGTGTTGTGAACGGGTGAGTTGAGGTCATAACCATCGGGATTCTCTTGCGGCGTGCGCATGAAACGCTCGGTGTAGACATTGTCGTAATAGCGCCAGTTGGTCACAGGGGCCACAGAGACCGCCGTGCTGATGACATCGGCACCCTTGGTGATGCCGTTGGCGGCCATGAATCCACCGTAGCTCCAACCATAGATGCCAATACGCTCCGCATCCACATAGGGCTGCTTGGCCATGTATTTGGCAAGGGTAATCATGTCTTCGGTCTCATATTTGCCGAGTTGCAGGTAGGTCATCTTCTTGAACACCTCGCCTTGCGCGCCGCTACCACGGTTGTTGATGGACACGCTGATGATACCGTGTTGCGCCAAAAGTTGCATCCACCAATAGTCGCTGTCAGCCCATGAATTGTTCACCGTCTGATAGCCAGGACCACCATACACATAGATCAACACAGGGTATTTCTTGGCGGGGTCGAAGTCGGGAGGCAGGATCTGCCAGGCATCCACATCGACTTGGGTGCCATCGGGCAGCACAAAAGCGGGGTCACTGATCTTCATCAGTTTCTTCTCGCCGAGGTTGAATGTCTTCAGCTTCTCGGCAAACTCATGGTTGTCCTCCAACACGCGCACCAGTTTACCCTTGTTCGTGTAAAGCTCGAACTGGCGCGGCTGGCTGATGGTACTGTTTATATTAATAAGGTAGCTGAAGTCGTTGCTGAACGTGGCGCTATTGGTGCCCGGGCGACCAATCACCTCGCGCATCTGGCCTTTCAGGTTAACGGCATAAATCTGGCGGTCGACAGGCGTGTTCTTCGCGGCTTGGAAATATACTTCCTTGCCGTCAAAGCCGTATACTTTCGTCACATCCCAAGGGCCATCGGTGAGCTGCTTCACCAAAGTGCCATCGAGATTGTAAAGGTAGATGTGGTTGTAGCCGCTCTTCTCAGAAGTCATGAGGAAACGCTTGCCATCTTCAAGGAAGTGCCAGTCGTCAGTAATATCGATGTAATAGTCGTTGGTCTCGTCGTAAAACACGCGGCTCTTGCCCG
The DNA here is from genome assembly GCA_017632935.1 of Bacteroidales bacterium. GTDB lineage: Bacteria > Bacteroidota > Bacteroidia > Bacteroidales > F082 > Limimorpha. The sequence continues at coordinate 10,608 of JAGBQJ010000003.1, forward strand.
TGGTGGCATCGGCGGCCAGGATCTCAAGATGGTTCTGGTGACGGTTAAGGCGTTGGATGGCCAATATGTTGGCATCCTTCGTCCAAGCGATGCGGGGCAGATAAATGTCGGTTTCCTTGCCCGTGTCCATCTTCACTGTTTTGCCGCTTTCGAGGTCGTAGACATATATCTCAACGATGGAGTTGTCCTCACCGGCCTTGGGATACTTGAAGCTGTACCACTCGGGATAGAGGCCCTCGAACTCCTCCATCTGGAACTCGCGCACGTTGCTCTCGTCAAATTTCATGAAAGCGATCTTCTTGCTGTCGGGCGACCAATAGAAACCCTGCGAGAAACTGAATTCTTCTTCGTAGACCCAATCGGGAGCGCCGTTGATGATATGGTTGTAAAGGCCATCGTTGGTAAACTGCTTCTCCTCCCCTGTCTTTAGGTCCTTGATGAAAAGGTTGTTGTCGCGCATAAAGGCCACCTTCGTGGCATCGGGCGAGAAGGTTGCCAAACGCTGTTTGCCGTTATTGGAAAGCGGCTGCAAAGTCTTGGCATTGAAGTCGTAGACATAATAGTTAGCGTGGAAGGAATGGCGGTAGATACTCTCCATATCGGTGAGGCAAAGCATCTTATCCTCGTTTTCGCTCAACTCATAGTTCTGCAGGCCGATGGGCATGTCCTCGCCTTCCATTACGAGGTCGGTGATGCCGAACAAGGTCTTTTCAAGCTTTCCTGTCTTGTAGTTGTAAATGTTGAGTTGGCCTTTCTCGAAGGAGCCGTAGGTCTTTCCGTCCTTCATCGAGTTCATGCCTCTGACGCTCTTGGCATAGAATGTGGGGCGCATGTAAAGGTCTTCCAAATCGAAATTCTTCTTCTCTTGGGCCGAAGCCGAAATTGCTCCAAAAACAAGGAACAAACTGACTAATAAGTATTTAAACTTCATAACGAATAGATTTGATTGCACAAAGATAGAATTTTTTCAAAAAAAGGAAGAAAAAAACTTGTCAGTTTCGGAAAAAGCCGTATTTTTGCACCCGCATTTGGGACGGTAGCTCAGTTGGTTTAGAGCGCATGCTTGACAGGCATGAGGTCACAAGTTCGATCCTTGTTCGCCCCACACGAAGACGCTGCAAAGCGTCTTTTGCATCAACGGGAGGGACGTTAGCCCAGTTGGTTTAGAGCGCTGCCTTCACACGGCAGAGGTCACTGGTTCGAGTCCAGTACGTCCCACGAAAGCGAGCAAAGAAATTTGCTCGCTTTTTTATTTGCACATATCACACTAATTCCCTATCTTTGCCGTTCCAAATTTACGAGCAATTTAATACTGATATGATGCAACACAATATCGTACCCCAAGATTTAGCGAAGAAACTCTTTGCAGAAAGCGGTCTGCCCTGCATCGGCAAGGCTGGCATCCGTGAAATCAACAAGTTGGCCCGCGACCTCGAAGCCGCCAGCGGCAAGAAGTTCATCCACATGGAGATCGGCAACCCTGGTCTGCCGGCTGCCAAGGTGGGCGTTGAGGCCCAAATCAAGGCTTTGCAAGACGGCGTGGCCGCCAACTACCCGCCCATTGATGGTGCTCCCATTCTAAAGAAAGAAGCCTCGCGTTTCATTAAGAATTTCCTTGACCTCGATGTCGATGCCGCCAACTGCATCCCCACCGTCGGCTCTATGCAAGGCGGTTTCGCATCCTTCATGATTGCTGGCCATACCAACGTGAAGAAAAACACCGTCCTCTTTATCGACCCAGGCTTCCCAGTTCATAAGTTCCAAAACAAGGTGCTGGGCATCCCGATGGAGCATTTCGACATCTACGAGTACCGTGGCGAGAAACTGCGCGGGAAACTCGAGGAAGTACTGAGCAAGGGCAACATCCACAGCCTGCTCTATTCCAACCCCAACAACCCGACTTGGGTATGCCTCACCGACGAGGAGCTACGCATCATTGGCGAACTGGCCAACAAATATGACGTCATCGTCATGGAAGACCTCGCTTACTTCGGCATGGACTTCCGCAAGGACTACAGCCATCCTGGAGAAGCCCCTTACCAACCCAGCGTGGGCAAATACACCGACAACTATATCCTGATGATTTCCAGTTCCAAGGCCTTCAGCTACGCCGGCGAACGCTGCGCCATCATCGGCATCAGCAACAAACTGGCTGCACGCCACTATCCCGACTTGAAAGCCTTCTGCGGACAGGAAATCTTCCTGCGCGCCATCCTCTTCGGTGCCTTGCACCCGTTGAGCTCAGGCACCTCGCACTCGGCACAATATGCTCTCGCCGCCGTGATGAAGGCCGTCAACGATGGTACTTACCGCTACCGCGACGACGTCATAGAATACGGACGCAAGGCTGAGCTGATGAAGAAAGCCTTCACTGACAACGGCTTCTACATCACCTACGACGAGGACTGCGGTGAGCCCATTGCCGATGGCTTCTATTTCACCTACTGTTATCCAGGCTTCACCGGTGCCAACCTCGTGGAAGAGATGCTGTATTACGGCGTCTCTGGCATCTCGTTGGACACCTGCGGCAGCACCAAGCAAGGCATCCGCGCCTGCACCTCGCTCATCCAAAGGGAAGAGATCCCTGTTTTGGCGGAGAGACTGGCTGCTTTTGCTAAAGATCATCCCGTGAAATAAATTTTTTCAATAAAAGGTGCTGCGATAAAGAAAATTCCCTAATTTCGTGGCTCATAATATAAACGAAACAACAAATCCTAAAATCTAATCAATATGGCAAAATTCAGAGGAGCCATCGTCGTTGACATCGAGCGTTGCAAAGGTTGCGGCGTATGCATCACAGCCTGCCCCTGCGGTGTCATCGAACTGGCAAAAGAAGTTAACGGAAAAGGTTACAATTACGCCTTCATGGCGAACCCCGAAGCCTGCATCGGCTGCGCCAGCTGCGGCATCACCTGCCCCGATGGCGTCATCAAGGTTTACAAGAAAGCCCTGTAATCAAAACCTATTGTCTAACAAATCAAAAAATCTTACATAATGGGAGAATTAAAATTGATGAAGGGTAACGAGGCATTGGCCGAAGCCGCCATCCGCTGCGGCGCCGATGCTTATTTCGGATATCCTATCACCCCCCAGTCGGAAGTGATCGAGTATCTGTCGGAACAGAACCCTTACGAACGCACCGGTATGGTCGTTCTTCAAGCAGAAAGTGAATTGGCAGCCATCAACATGGTGTATGCCGCTGGTGCAGCCGGCAAGCGTGTCATGACCTCTTCGTCCAGCCCAGGCGTGTGCCTGAAGCAGGAAGGTCTGGCCTACATCGCTGGCGCCGAAGTGCCTTGCGTCTTCGCTGACGTCGTCCGCGGCGGCCCGGGCCTCGGCACCATCCAGCCCTCACAGGCTGACTATTTCCAGAACACCAAGGGTGGCGGCAACGGCGACTATCGTAACATCGTCCTCGCCCCCGCTTCCGTCCAGGAAATGGCTGACTTCGTACCGCTGGGCTTCGATCTTGCCTTCAAATACAGAATGGCAGTGTGCATCCTCTCCGACGGCGCCATCGGCCAGATGATGGAAAAGGTCGTCCTGCCCGAGCAGAAAGCCCGCCTCACCGAAGAAGAGATTAAGGCCAAGTATCCTTGGGCTCTGACAGGCCGCAAGCGTGGCACGCAACACCGCGTCATCACCTCCTTGGACCTCGACTCAGCCCGTATGGAAGAGCACAACCGCGCCTTGCAACGCAAGTACGACGAAGTGACCAAGAATGAAGTCCGCTACGAAATGATCGACTGCGACGATGCCGAATACGTGTTCGTGGCTTACGGCTCCAGCGCCCGTATCGCCCAGAAGTCGGTACAACTCGGTCGCGCCGCCGGTATGAAGGTCGGTCTGCTCCGTCCCATCACCCTGTGGCCCTACCCCACCCAAGCCATCCGCAACCTCATCGACAAGGGTGTCAAGGGATTCCTCTCAGTCGAATTGAGCTGTGGTCAGATGATCGAAGACGTGCTGCTGGCCTGCAACGGTCGCGCCAAGGCCGAACACTTTGGCCGCGTCGGTGGTATCATCCACACCCCGGAAGAAGTTCTCGAAGCTATGAAGAAACAAATTATAGGAGAATAAGACAATGGCAGAAATCACATTACAAGATATCATCCAGCCTGAAAACTTGGTTTACGAAAAATCAAAGCTGCTGACGGAAAAACCTTTCCACTACTGCCCCGGCTGCGGTCACGGCACTGTGCACCGCATCATCGCTGAAGTGCTCGAAGAGCTTGGCGTTGACGACCGTACCATCGGTGTCTCCCCCGTGGGTTGCGCCGTTATGGCTTACGACTACTTCGACGTTGACTTCGTCGAGGCTGCTCACGGCCGCGCTCCGGCGTGCGCCACGGGTATCAAGCGCGTGTGGCCAGACAAGGTCGTGTTCTCCTATCAAGGCGACGGCGACCTCGCTGCCATCGGCACCTGCGAGACCATCCACACCTGCAACCGTGGTGAGAACATCACCATGATCTTCGTCAACAACGGTATCTACGGCATGACCGGTGGCCAGATGGCCCCCACCACCCTCGTGGGCATGAAGACCGCCACCACGCCTTACGGCCGTATGCCTCAGTGGCCCGACGGAACGCCCAACAACGGCTTCCCGCTCCAGATCACCCAACTGCTGGCCCAGCTGCCCGGCACGCGCTATGTCACCCGTCAGGCTGTGTTCAGCGCCGCCGCCGTGCGTAACTGCAAGAAGGCCATCAAGAAGGCTTTCCAGAACCAGATTGAGAACAAGAACGGTGTCAACTTCGTTGAGATCGTGTCGAACTGCAACTCCAACTGGAAGATGAGCGCCGTCGACGCCAACAAGTGGCTGCAAGACAACATGCTGCCCGTCTATCCTTTGGGCGACCTCAAGGACAATTTCGAGCTGATTAAAAAATAAAGAGACGCGAGACTTCGAGACACGAGACGCGAGTCCCGAGTCCCGCAGTCCCGAGTCCCGAGTCAATTAAACCTAAAAACGACAAAGCAATGACAGAAGAAATTATTATAGCCGGTTTCGGCGGACAAGGTGTCTTGTCAATGGGTAAGATCCTTGCTTACAGTGGTATCATGCAGGACAAGGAAGTCAGCTGGATGCCTTCATACGGCCCCGAGATGCGTGGCGGTACGGCCAACGTGACCGTCATCGTCAGCGACGAGCGCGTGTGCTCTCCCATCCTTAATGCTTTCGACACTGCCGTCATTCTGAATCAGCAGTCACTCGACAAGTTTGAGGACAAGGTGAAGCCCGGTGGCTACCTCATCTACGACCCCAACGGCATCACCCACAAGCCCACCCGTAAGGACATCCACATCTACAGCATCGAAGGCGCTCAACTCGCCTCCGACATGGGCAACAGCAAGGTGTTCAACATGATCATCTTGGGTGCTTTCCTGAAGGTGCGTCCCATCATCGACAACAAGAACGTCGAAGAGGGCTTGCGTCACAGCCTGCCCGAGCGTGCCCACAAGCTCATCCCGCTGAACATGCAGGCCGTCCAGGTCGGTATGGACAACATCAAGGCTGAGAACTAAGCCTCGGTTCATCCGAGAAAGAGAAAGCCACCTCGATTGAGGTGGCTTTTTTGTTGCAAGCAACACACAAAAAAAGGGACGATTTCTCGTCCCTTAATTGAGTTGCTAAGTACAATTACTTCAGACCTTCCCAAGTGCCTTGGATGACCTTGCACTGTGAATAAGTAGCAGGGCAGTTGAACACCTTGTAATAAGTCTGTTCACTGTAGGCTTGGAAGATCTCAACCGAACGCTGGAAGGTATCCCATCCGCCAGGAGCCAAAATAAAGGTGTAGTAATCCGTACCTCCGGTCAAAGGAGCATCCTGGATGCCATTAGTTCCTTTGCACATCTCAACGGTATAAGGCTCATTGGGCTTATAAGCATTGGTGTTAGCGGCACCTTTCAGCACAGCGGCCGGCAAATAACGCTGGATGTACTGATCGTTGGCAGGAGCATACTGCGAAGGAACGAGTTTCTGCTTCAGCTCGCGAATAATGTCGGGAACAGCAGATGGCCAGCAAAGCAGGTTGAGGCACTTCTCGCCAGTAGCAGCATCACGAGCATAGATTTCGAACGCCATAGGAATCATGGCTGCAGTGCCTTGAATTGATTTACCAAGAAGGTTTTTGTAGACAGCCTCAAACTCAGTATAACCTGAAGGAACATTTGTAAAGGTCACATAGGCGGTAGGCTGGTTGTAAACATAAGAATCAAAGTCGATTTCGCCTTCCACAGTGTAAACATGATCACCGTATTTCAAGGTGTTGCCATCGACTTGTGCTTCATAAACGGTCTCGTTGACGAGATGTGCCCATGTGTCAATAACCGACGGAGTAGGATCCGGATCAGGAGTGACAGGCTCATCCGTGTTTTCCTTGCAGCCAGTGAAAGTCACTAAGCTCATGCCGATAAGAGCAATCACGAGGGTCTTACCCATTGTGCTCAAAAAATTTTTCTTCATGATGTTTGATTTAGGTTAATGAATTAGGTTTATTAAATGTGTATTTCAATTCTGTTTGTGCGATACTATACTGCAAAATTAGAAAAAATAAATAAAACAAGCATCGTTACAAATGCCTAATTTCTCGTTTTTTTCAAAAAACAACCTCAAAAGGTATTTTGTAGGGGATAAAAACAAAAAAAGGCCACCCAAACGGGTAGCCTTCTCCATCTGTATTGAAAAAACATTACTCTTTCACTTCAGTCTCTGCGGCGGGAGCCTCAGCGGGGGCTTCAGCAACAGGAGCCTCGGCCTTAGGAGCGGCCTTCTTGCTGCTACGACGGGTGGTCTTGGCCTTGGTGGTCTTTTGACCTTCGCGAGTGTAGACCTCGTTGTAGTCGACGAGCTCCATCAGAGCCATCTCAGCGGCGTCGCCCTTACGGTTTTCAGGCATACGGATGATGCGCGTATAGCCACCAGGACGAGTAGCCACCTTCGGACCCACTTCGCGGAACAACTCGGTCACGGCATACTTGTTTTGCAGGTAGGCAAACACAACTCTGCGGTTGCTCGAACCAGTCTCGGTGGTGGTGTTGTTTTCAGGCTTTGCCTTGGTGATCAGGGGCTCAACATAAACACGGAGAGCCTTGGCCTTGGCCGTCGTGGTGATGATGCGTTTGTTCAGAATCAGCGAAGCAGCCATGTTCGAAAGCATAGCCTTACGGTGAGCGCTTTTTCTTCCCAAGTGATTGAATTTCTTATTGTGTCTCATCTTTCTTATTCCTTATCTAATTTATATTTGCTGACATTCATACCGAACTCGAGGCCTTTGCTTCTGACCAGTTCGTCAAGTTCGGTGAGCGACTTCTTACCGAAATTGCGGAACTTGAGGAGGTCTTGCTTATTGAAGGCGACCAGTTCACCAAGCGTTTCAACCTCAGCAGCTTTCAAGCAGTTCAAGGCACGGACCGACAAGTCGAGGTCGACGAGCTTGGTCTTGAGGAGCTGACGGATATGCAACGAGCCTTCATCAAAGTCTTCGGTCACGGTCTTTTCGTCGGGAACGAGGTTGATGTTCTCGTCGGAGAAGAGCATGAAGTGGTAGATGAGGATCTTTGCGGCTTCTTTCAAAGCATCTTTAGGATTGATCGAACCATCGGTGTCGATTTCGATAACAAGCTTTTCATAGTCGGTCTTCTGTTCGACGCGCCAGTTTTCCACCTTGTAGCTCACGTTGCGGATAGGCGTATAGATGGAGTCGATGGCGATGGTGTCGACAGGAGCGCCGGCCACCTTGTTCTCGTCAGCAGGCACATAGCCCCTACCCTTGTTGATGGTCAGCTCGATGTTGAGCTTCACCGAAGGTTCGAGGTTGCAGATGACGAGATCCGGATTCAGCACTTGGAAGTTGTTAAGGTAGTTGTTGATGTCACCGGCCTTGAATTGCTCTCGACCTGAGAATATGAAACTGACCTTCTCGTGCGTCTCCGTAGGAACGACTTGCTTGAGGCGGACTTGCTTGAAATTCAAGACCATGTCGGCGACATCTTCGATGACGCCATCGATGGAGGCGAACTCATGGGTCACGCCGTCGATGTGGATAGAAGTGATAGCGAAGCCTTCGAGTGAAGACAGCAGGATTCTTCTAAGCGCATTACCAATGGTGATGCCAAAACCTGGTTCTAGAGGTCGAAACTCGAAAACGCCTTTGGTGTCGGAGCCTTCAACCATGATAACCTCATCGGGTTTTTGAAACGCTAATATTGCCATATTTAATAATTTTACCAGGTTAACACTCAAATATTACTTAGAATACAATTCGACGATGAGCTGTTCGTTGATGTTCTCCGGGATCTCTTCGCGAGCCGGATAGTTCATGAACTTGCCGCACATCTGATTGGCATCCCATTCCAGCCAGGCAAAGTTGCTGCCTTGACGACCTTCCAAGGAATTGGTGACGACTTCCAAGCTCTTGGACTTTTCACGAACGCCGACAACATCACCGACCTTCACGAAGTAGGAAGGAATGCTGAGGACACTGCCATTGACGACGATATGACGATGGTTCACGAGCTGACGGGCGGCGGCGCGGGTGGGAGCGATGCCCAGACGGTACACCACATTGTCGAGACGTGATTCCAGAAGTTGCATAAGGATCAAACCTGTGACGCCTTCCTTACGGCGGGCGTGCTCAAAGGTCTTGCGGAATTGTCTCTCGAGAACTCCGTAGGTATATTTAGCCTTTTGCTTCTCCTTCAGCTGGGTGCCGTATTCCGAGACTTTCTTTCTTCTGCTGTTGGCACCATGCATTCCAGGAGGATAATTTCTCTTTTCGAAGTACTTGTCTGAACCGAAGATGGGTTCACCAAACTTACGAGCGATTTTCGTTTTTGGACCTGTATATCTAGCCATAATTCAAGTTTTTTAATTGTTTTACACTCTTCTACGTTTTGGAGGACGGCATCCATTGTGCGGCAACGGAGTGACGTCGACGATTTCGGTCACCTCAACGCCCATCGAGTGGATGGCACGGATGGCAGATTCACGTCCTGAACCAGGTCCCTTCACATAAACTTTAACTTTGCGTAATCCCAAGTCATAGGCAGTCTTGGCGCACTCTTCAGCAGCCATCTGAGCAGCGTATGGTGTGTTCTTCTTTGAGCCTTTAAAGCCCATCTTACCTGCTGATGCCCAAGAAATGACTTGTCCTTCATTGTTAGTCAGAGAAACGATGACATTGTTGAACGAAGCCTTCACGAAAGCCATGCCCGTCGCCTCGATCTTCACAACACGTTTCTTCGTAACTTTGTTGTTTTTTGCCATTTTTTAATTGTGTGGTTTTAATAATTAGATATGATCCAACTACCTATTACTTGGTAGCTTTCTTCTTGTTAGCGACAGTCTTTTTACGGCCCTTACGGGTACGTGCGTTGTTTTTGGTGCTTTGTCCGCGGACGGGCAAACCAGCACGATGACGGACACCTCTGTAGCAACCGATATCCATCAAACGCTTAATGTTCATCTGAACTTCACCGCGAAGTTCACCTTCGGTCTTGTACTGTTCGGCAATGATGTCACGAACGGTCTTCTGCTCGTCGTCGGTCCAGTCCTGGACTTTCTTCGAGGGCTCGACACCGGCTTTGTTCAGGATTTCCTTGGACAGTGAACGTCCAATGCCGTAAATGTAGGTCAATGAGATTTCACCGGCTTTGTTGCTCGGGATATCTACACCAGCGATTCTTGCCATATTATCTTATTACTTTAGTTTAAAATTTTCGACCAAGATTAACCCTGACGCTGATTCTCCTTAGGGTTCTTCTTATTAATCACATACACTCTGCCCTTGCGCTTCACGATGATGCAGTCGGCAGATCTTTTCTTTACAGATGCTTGAACTTTCATTTCAAATATGCTTTTGTAGTTAACTCTTGTATCTGAAGGTGATACGGCCCTTTGTCAAATCGTAGGGAGACATCTCCAGCTTGACTTTGTCGCCAGGCAGAATCTTGATATAGTGCATGCGCATCTTGCCGGAGATGGTGGCGATGATTACCAAGCCGTTCTCCAACTCGACGCGGAACATGGCGTTACCCAATGCTTCCACTACGGTGCCTTCCTGTTCTATTGACATTTGTTTAACCATACTTTATTTCTTCAAATACTTATTACTTAGTTATTTACTTCAGTCCCCGCCTATTATTTTGCGGTTTTCGGGCTGCAAAAGTAAGAATTCTTTTCCAATTGCAGGTGATTTTTATGAAATTTCTTCATTTTCACCGATTTGCCTTCTTACTCTGCCCTCACTTCGGGGAACCTTCGGCAGGATTTCCGAAGGTTTCCCGAAAGTTTGGCTAGCCTTGCTCCGTAGGGCAAAGGACATTTTCAATTACATTCTGCCGACACGGCCCTTAATGCGGCCCGTCTTAGTCAGACCATCGTAGTGGTGCATCAGGAGGTGACTTTCAATCTGCTGCAAGGTGTCGAGCACGACGCCCACAAGAATCAGCAGCGAGGTACCACCATAGAAGTGCGACCAACCCGTTGTGACGCCCATGCGGGCAACGATGGCGGGCATAATGGCCACGATGGCGAGAAAGATAGATCCGGGAAGGGTGATTCTCGACAAGATGGTGTCGAGGTATTCAGCCGTCTTCTTACCAGGCTTCACACCAGGGATAAAACCGCCGTTCTTCTTGATGTCCTCCGCCATTTGGTTGGTGTTCATCGTCACGGCCGTATAGAAATACGTGAAGGCGATGATGAGGATGAAGAACACGAGGTTGTACCAGAAGCCGGTATAATCAGTGAAAGCGATGGCAAACGAAGACAGGTTGGAGCCTTCGGTGCTACCTTGTCTGAAACCGGCGATGGTGACAGGCAAGAACATGATGGCCTGGGCAAAGATGATAGGCATAACACCGGCAGCATTCACCTTCAACGGGATGTATTGGCGGACACCACCATATTGGCGGTTACCGACAACGCGCTTGGCATACTGCACCGGGATCTTACGCGTGCCTTGCACGAGGGCGATGGTACCCACCATGACAAGGAACAGCACGAACAACTCGATGACGAGACCCAACAGACCAGCGCCGCCGCCCTTGAAGCGCGTGGTGCACTCGGCAGCGAAAGCGCCGGGCAGACGGGCGATGATACCGATCATAATGATGAGGGAGATACCATTGCCAATACCTCTATCCGTGATCTTTTCACCCAGCCACATGATGAACAAGGTGCCCGCGACAAGCAGGATGACCGACGAGATATAGAAATAAATGCTGGGGCCTGCTTCACCATTGATGGAGTATATGGCGTTGGGAATGCCAGCCATGTTGAAACGTTCGACGAGGCTACGGATATAACCGGGAGCCTGCACAATCACGATGACCACCGTCAAGTAACGCATGATCTGGTTCAGTTTCTTACGGCCGCTCTCACCTTCCTTTTGCAGGCGCTGGAAGTAAGGCACTGCCATGCCAAGCAATTGGATGATGATGGACGCGGTGATGTAAGGCATGATACCCAAGGCAAAGATGGAAGCATTGCTAAAAGCACCACCCGAGAACATGTTCAACAGTCCGAGGAGGCCTTCCAAGCTATTGCTCTCATTCAGCGAGATCAACTTGGAGGGGTCGACGCCAGGCAGCACGACGAACGAGCCGAAGCGATAGACCAAGATGATGAGGATGGTAAACAGGATGCGTTTGCGCAGCTCCTCAATCTTGAAGATATTCCTTATGGTTTCAATGAGTCTTTTCATTTCGTTTCGTATTTGTCGCAAGTGCCACCGACGGCCTCGATCATCTCTTTAGCCTTGGCGGAAAATGCGTGAGCCCTAACTTCCAATTTTGCAGTCAATTCACCACGACCGAGGATCTTGACCAATTCCTTCTTGTGGGTGACACCGTTTTCAACAAGCACTTCGGGAGTAATCACCGTAATGCCTTTGTCAGCAAGTTTCTGCAAAGTTGCAAGGTTGACAGGGGTATACTCAATACGATTCATGTTCTTGAAACCGAACTTAGGAACCAAACGCTGGAGAGGCATCTGACCGCCTTGGAAGCCGATCTTACGCTTCGCGCCCGAGCGTGCTTGAGCACCCTTATGACCGCGCGTTGACGTGCCGCCTCTTCCTGAACCTTGGCCACGGCCTAATCTTTTCTTTTCCTTTGTAGAACCTGATGCTGGTTTGAGATTACTTAAATCCATAGTAGTGTAGATTTGATAAGTTCAACAATTAGATTTCTTCGATCTTGAGAAGGTGGGCGATTTTATTCACCATACCGGCCATGACGGGGTCGTCCATGTCGACCTCGACAGACTGGTGCATCTTTCTCAACTTGAGTGACCTCAAAGTGTCCTTTTGATCTTGTGGTCTTCCGATGCCACTTCTGACTTGGGTGATTCTTACTTTCTTCATAGTTCAAAAGTTTTATCCGTTAAACACAGTATCCAAATCCACACCTCTCAATTGTGCGACGGTGTAGGCATCGCGCATTCTGGTCAGAGCGTCGAAAGT
>JAGBQJ010000036.1 GCA_017632935.1 Bacteroidales bacterium
GCGCACCTCTTCCCATTCCGAACAGAGAAGTTAAGCCCCGCCGCGACGATGATACTGCGGGAGACCGTGGGAAAGTAGTTCGCCGCCCACCCTGAACGACAACCCTGCACCGATCACGGTGCGGGGTTTGTTGTTTTTATACCCCTGCCATCATCCACTATCATTCTTTTTCCTATCTTTGCATGCCATTTTGAATGTCATGAAAGAGTTGCTGATCCGTACGGTCTCAGGCTTGCTGATGGGCGTCGTGCTCCTCGGCTGTGTGCTCGTCTCGCATTGGACATGGGCCGCCTTGCTGCTGTTCATCATTGCCGTCGGCACTTTCGAAATGTCACGGCTCATGAAGATGAATTCCATAATGGGCATCATCATCGGCGAGGTGCTTTCCATCAGCTTCTTTGCCTTGCCAGCCTTGGTCACACTTCAGGTTATCGAACCTCGTTGGCTCCTCCTGGAGATGCTTCTAGCAATGATGCCTTTCCTCTATGCGCTTTTCTCCGTGAAGCATGAAGCCAAACCAATATTCACCTACCTTTATGCCTCGCTCACCTTCCTAAGTTTGCCCTCTTCCCTGATGCTTTTTATGTATCGCGAAGACTTCTTTGGCGCATTGGCCGGTGCAAAACTCATCATTATGGTGTTCTGCATTCTCTGGGTCAACGACATCTTTGCCTACCTGACCGGCAAGCTCCTAGGGAAGCACAAGCTCTTTCCCCGTATCTCCCCAGGCAAGACCATCGAGGGCAGCATCGGCGGACTGGTGTTTACCATGGTTTCGCTCATCATCTTCTGCCATTATTCCAGTTGGTTCCCCATCCCGCATGCCATCGGTTTGGCCATCGTCGCTGTCGTTTTTGGCACCTTGGGCGATCTCAGCGAGTCGATGCTGAAACGTCAGGCAGGAGTGAAGGATTCCGGGAAATTGATACCTGGACACGGCGGAATATTGGACCGTTTTGACTCCATTATGTTCAGCGTACCGTTTATTTTCGTTTATTTGCTGCTGCTATGAAGATTCACAAAAGGTTACACGAGGAAGGTACGGCTGCCATTCTGATCACACTGGGCATCATCGCGGTGACCTGTTTTCTGGTCAATTGGTTTTGGCCTTCGCAAACGGTTTGGCATTACCTGTTATATGCATTCGAGCTTGTGGTTCTCGTGTTGACCGTTCGCTTTTTTCGCGTACCGATTTGGCGGAAAACCACCATCGCCGAAGATGCGGTGCTTTCGCCTGCCGATGGCGTGATAGCCGCCAATGAGGAGGTGATGGAAGACGAGTATTTCCACGACAAGCGGCGCCAGCTTTCCATCTTTATGTCGATTTATGATGTGCACATCAATTTCTTTCCCTTCGATGGCGAAGTGACCTATTACAAATACCATCCTGGAAAGTTTTTGTTGGCTTTCAATCCCAAGTCATCGACTGATAATGAGCATAATACGATTATCTTGAAGGATACGAAAGGCCGTGAAGTGTTGGTGCGTCAGATTGCCGGTTTTGTGGCTCGACGCATCGTTTGTGACTTGCAACCTGGCGACGAGGCCGTGGTGGGAGAGGAACTGGGCATGATTCGTTTCGGCTCGCGCGTCGATGTTTTCCTTCCTTTGGACGCCGAAATCAAGATGAAAATCGGTGACAAGACGATAGGAAAGGAAACGGTTTTGGCCCAACTGAAGTAATTCCGCCAACGCATTCATTGCAAGGTTTTATACCCCATTCGACTCATTTTCTCTACCTCCAATGATGGCTGTCCAAACTCTTCCGTCACCTTGCCCAAAAGCAGATACACGCCGTCGCCTTGGAATGGCCACGCCTTCAAAATTTGCGGAAAATGTACCGTGTCAAAAGCCTCGCCCGTGGCATCTACAAAAGTGGCAAGCGCCATCGTGTCGCCTTTGCAGGTTCGCACATACTTGATAGTCACCAACTTGCCCAACATCCGATAGCGGCAACCCACGAAATGCAGCATCTGAGAAGCCATCAGCTCGCCGCGGAATCGGGTCTGCAACAGGTCAAACCAAGTCAAAGAGACGGGGAAGCTGTATAATTCAATTTCATCGTAGGCGTTCTGTAGGGCGTTAACGCTGAAATCGGGGAACTCAAAATGCTGGTTTTCAAGTTGAAAAAGCGTTTCGGGTTGCTCCTTTTTGCCGTCGCTTTTGTTTATGTAAGCTTGCCATAACAATTCAGCTTTTGGCTTCTTCGTGAAACTGAACGCCCCGCCGCGAATGAGTAAAACGAGTTGCTCCAACGAAAACGGCACCCGCGCCATGAAGTTCTCCAAACTGACAAACGGTCCCCGAGCTTTGCGTTCGGCAAGGAAGCGCTCCACGAAATGCTGTTCCAAGCCCTGCAGGTGTACGAAGCCCATGAAAATTGTCCGCCCGTTCAAGGTGGTGAGGTAATCGCTGCGATTGACGCAAGGCAGATGGATTTTCGCGCCCATACGTCGCGCCTCGTTGAAATAAAACCAAGTCTGGTAAAAGCCACCGAAATTGTTGATCACAGCGACCTGAAACTCAAGCGGATAGTGGCTTTTCAGATAGAGACTTTGGTAACTTTCGACGGCATACGAAGCCGAGTGCGCCTTGGAAAACGAGTAGCCCGAAAACGACTCAATCTGCCGCCAAAGTTCGCTGACCAACTCATTAGGATAGCCCTTGGTTTTGCAATTATCGAAAAAGCGTTGCTTAACTGCTTCAAATTCAGTCTTGTCGCGCATCTTGTGTCCCATCATGCGGCGCAGCACATCGGCCTCGGCCAAATCTAAACCCGCAAAATAATGCCCCACTTTGAGCACGTCCTCTTGGTAAATCATTACGCCGTAAGTCTCGGCCAAAAGTTCCTTCAAAACAGGATGCTTATAATCCACAGTATCAGGATGATGGAAACGGTTGATGTACTCGCGCATCATCCCTGACTTGGCCACGCCCGGCCGAATGATGGAACTGGCCGCGACCAAAGTCTTGTAATCGCTGCAACGCAACTTGCGCAACAGCCCGCGCATCGCCGGACTTTCGATGTAAAAGCAGCCGCATGTCTCGGCTTTGAGCAGTTGGCGTTGTATCAGTTCGTCCTGTTTCAGCGCGTTAATCTGATGAATATCAATGCGCAAGCCCCGACTGCGTTCCACCATCTCCACCGCGTCGCGGATGTGGGCAATGCCGCGCTGACTGAGGATGTCCAACTTCTCAAAACCGAGTTTCTCCGTCGAATACATGTCGTATTGCGTCGTCGGGAAGCCCTTGGGTGGCAGGTCGAGGGCAGTAAAATCAGTAATCGGGTTTTCTGTTATCAGCACGCCGCCGGCATGGATGGAACGCTGGCGCGGGAAATCGCGCAATCGAGTGGCAAGAGCGAGGATGTTGTGCCCGATTTCGCTTTGTTGGGCGAAGGCCTCGGGGTTGCGTTCCATTTGGTCTATTTCGCTCTTGGGCAGACCGAACACCTTGCCCAACTCGCGACACAGCGAATTGTCCTGAAACGTGACCGTCGCGCCCAGCAAAGCCACATGGTCTTGGCCATATTTTTTGAAGATGTATTCGATGACCTTGTCACGGTTGCGCCACGAGAAGTCGAGGTCGAAGTCGGGCGGACTGCTGCGCTTGGGGTTGAGGAAACGCTCGAAGTACAAGTCTAATTCAATCGGGTCAACATCGGTGATTTTTAGGCAGTAAGCCACAATGCTATTCGCGCCGCTACCTCGCCCGACATGGTAAAAGCCCTGCGACATGGCATAGCGCACGATGTCCCACGCGATGAGGAAATAGGCGCAAAAGCCCATCTTTTCGATGATGTCCAACTCCTTCTCGATGCGGCGGTAGGCGGTCTTGTTCCTTGTTCCATAGCGGTAAATCATTCCCTCAAATGCTTTCTGGCGCAACAATTCCAAATCGTCATAGGCATTGCCCGTGTAAGTGCGCTTGTTTTTCACGCTGTTGTCCAAGTTGATTTCGCATTCATCCAAGATACGTTCCGCATTTTCAATGAGTTGCGGATAAAGCGCAAAGGTCGTTTTCAGCCTATCGGCAGACAGAAGGATCTCGTCAGGCGCGGCACAAGCGGCAGGCTCAAGGCGCGAAATCAGCACATTCTCGTCGATGGCGCGTAGGCTTTGATGCAACTGGAAATCAGCCTCTTCCGCAAAGGTGACGGGCTGCATGGCGACCAGTTTTTCAAACGACTGGCAGTTGTACATTTTGGTCAGTTGTGAAAAACGAACACCAAGGAATTCGTTTTCTTTCAGCAAGTTCTGTTTTCGTTTCCCGAAGGGATAAATCACGAAAACCTGTTCCCAATCGGGCGCAATTTCGGGGAAAGGCTGTTTCGTGAGGTTGTGTTGCGTCAGGAAACGGTTCAGTTCGGCGAAGCCCACGTTATTTTTGGCCAAAGCCACATACAGCAGTTCGTTGCCGTTGCGCACCTCTACGCCCACAATGGGCCGCACTCCCTTTCGCTGACATTCCACCACGAAATCGGCCACGCCCATCGTCGTGTTGATGTCGGTCAAAGGCAGGACGGAATAGCCCATCGCGGCTGCCTTACTGACCAAGTCCGCAATCGGCAACGTTCCGTAGCACAGGCTGTTATATGAGTGAACCGCAATTAGCACAATACTTTGATTAGTTTTCCGTCAAAAATTTCGCCGTAAATTTAATCAAAGTTTTCTTTTATGCCATCTTTTACACTATTTACGAAACCTTTTGTGGTTTCATTTTTTAGTTTTCATGCCATAACTGCAATTTTTCATCGTTTTTTCCATTCATCCCTCTCCATTCCAATATTTTTTCGTTTCTTTGTCTTGTTAAGTCCAAAACAATTCAATATGAACAAACTCAATTTGGCCATAAGAGCCTTAATGCTAACAATTGCGTTCATTTGTACCGTAGGATGTACAAAACCTGATGATCCGAATAATGGTGGGAGCAACGGAGGAGGTAGTAACGGCGGAAATAATGGAGGAGGAAACGGACAGACTTACACCATTAGTGTATCCGCTAGTCCTATAAGTGGTGGTGATGTTTCAGGTGGTGGGACTTACCAACAGGGGCGGTCATGTACAGTAAGTGCTATTGCAGCAACTGATTATACCTTTACCAATTGGACGGAGGGGGGCAATGTGGTTTCTTCTGATGCCAATTATACCTTTACTGTAACAGGTAGCCGTACTTTGGTGGCAAACTTCACACGACTAACATACATAATAAACGTTTCTGCAAATCCGACAGATAGCGGTAGTGTAAGTGGAGGAGGCAGTTATATTAAAAATCAAATCTGTAGGCTGACAGCAACTGCTGCCAGTGGCTACACTTTCGCAAATTGGACAGTAAACGATAGTTTGGTTTCCACCAATCCCTTATATTCCTTTCCTGTAACCAATAATTGTACATTGGTGGCAAATTTCGTTTACATTGGTAGCGACAATGTCCTCACAGGTGCAATAAACGGTAAGTTTACCATCAATGCCAACCATGACCAAGTGTATTTCTCAAAGGGAAACTTACAATATACCAAATCGACTCAGGTATGGAGTTTCATGGAACACCAATATGATAGAGTGGAAGCAGCAAATCAAGATGTAGGTTATAATTATGAAAACCAAGATATTGTCAGTCTTTTTGGTTATGGAACAAGTGGATGGAATACTGGCAACGAATTGTTCTTAATTTACTGCTATCATCCTTGGGATACGGATAATTCATTAGCTACCGAATGGGGTTCAACCCATTATTTTCACGGTGATTTGAAAGACAATGCCGACTGGGGTGTGTACAATGCGATAAGCAATGGTGGCAACCAACCTGGTCTTTGGCGTACATTGACTAGAAACGAATGGTTGTATGTGTTCAATACACGTAGCACCAATTCAGGCATCCGTTATGCCAAGGCATGTGTGAACAATAATAATGGGGTTATCCTGTTACCCGACGATTGGAATAGCGGTTGGTATAATCTGAGTGATGGAGCGAGCTTCAACAGCAATGTTATTACTGCAAGTCAATGGGGCATCTTAGAACAACATGGGGCTGTTTTCCTGCCTGCTGCGGGTTATCGGTATGGAACTTCGGTTGAAAGTGTAAATTGCGATGGTTACTATTGGTCGGCTTCTTGTAATGGTTGGGATAATACTAGTGCTTGGGGTGTGCGCTTCTGTGATTCATATTTGCAAGTAGACACGCCTGCCGTTTTTTTCGGCTCTTCTGTGCGCTTAGTACATGATGTAGATTAACTTGACACAATGTAATCCACAAGGAATGTAACTCCCGATCAATCAACAACGGCCAAGCTAAAGTTATCTTTATCTTGATAGAGGCAATTATTTAGTCTTGGACTTTTGCAAAGATTTCAGTTTTTGCTCTTCCTTGCGCTTCTCTTCGGTCGTTTTTATACCTGTAATGGATTTGATGAGGTGTTGCACCGTAGTTACAGATTCTTGTGTTTCTTGTTTGTTCTTTTCCTTTAATGAATACAATTTGCAAGCCCTGTCGTATGCGGTCTGTATGTATCTCAGTAGGATTTCAAACATAACATCAGAAACATGCTTGGATTTGACATCGTAACAAACTCCGTGCTTTTGTTTTTGAAGATTCTCGTTGATGATAGCGGCATAAGCACTACGATGCATGGCTCCGCCTTGATGGTCTTGGAAATGGAGAATAAACCAATACTCAAACGCTTGGTTGGAATAAGCCACTTTGTAATTCATGGATTTTGCCAAGCGTATAGCCTCCTCAAAATCCGTGTTTTCGTCTTTGTCGAAAACCACCCAAATCTCATCAAACTTTATCTTCTTGCGTTTCTCCACTTCCTTGCGTTTTTTCTCTACTTCTTTGATGAGTTTTGTAGTGCTCATTCTGATTCCGTAGGGCATAACCGTCACATTTGCTAAGCGAAATTTCTTGAAATAATCTACCTCCGTGTTCTCTCCTTCACAAATGATTAGGATACACTTGCGTGGCTGCTTGTTTCCTACTGGCTTTTCCAGCATAGGTTCAGCGTTAATAAATGGATTCTTCTTTACCGCCATAGTGTATCACTTGTTAATGTTTTGACCTAAATCCTCCAGATAAGGAACGCCTCCGAAACGGCCTTCACGATACATCTTCCCGACTTTTGCGGTTTCCCTCAAACTGAAATCCGACACGGGAGTCAAAAACGCTTCTCCATAACGGTTTTTCTCAATGATGAAAACTTGGTCGCGTCTGAACAAGTCAGCATCGTCGATAAGACTGATGTTGTGCGTATTAATGATGAGTTGAGCATCGTGAATATTGATTTCTTCTGATTGAAACATGGCAACAAGAGCTTTTACCAAGTCATAGTGCAAGCCGTTATCAATCTCGTCAATCCAAAGCACCGACCCTGTTTCCAAAGCATTGATGATGGGTTCTGCCAAAGAGAAGAAACGATAGGTGCCATATGACTCATCTGATTCTAAGCGGAATTTGACATATCCTACGGGCAGATGCTGATTGTCATATTTACGATGAGCCACATTGATGCCAACATTGATACGTCTGCCAATAGCATCATCGGGCATCATCTCCCCAAATTCCCCTGTCAAAACTTCTTCAAGAGGTACTTCGTTGGGTGTGACATCAGAAATGCCCAAATCAGCCGAGCGCAAGAAGTCTATGATTTTCGTTTTCATTGCAGGAATATTCAAAGCGGCACGAATGTTAGGGGTCATGGTTTTCAAAGAAGTGGAAATGATACTGTTATGCTTGAACCATTCCAAAATGTTTTTTGAAAGTTCGTCATTCCACATAGATAATGCAGAGATGATTAAGGAATTTTCTCTGAACATCTTTGCGGACGACAAATTGTTGAAAATTTTCGTGTTGATGTAGTGCTCGTTATAATAGGTGTCATGGCCATCAAACTCCAATAGGCGAATTTCCTTGCTTTTTTTACGGAACAGCCATTCTGCCAAAATGCGGTCATTGTTCAGTTCAAACCCGTATCGGTATTGGATGCCGTCTTTTAGAAAGACTACCTCGAATATGCTTGAAGTGTTTTCACTAATAGTGTCAAGTAAGAAAGGCGCATAGTCCTTTTGCCAAGTGTTGGATTGGTTGTCGGCGGAAGTAAGCACAACTTCTCTCATAAAATGAAACGCTTGAAATAACTTGGTTTTTCCGCTTGCATTGGCACCATAAACAGCCGCCGTGCGCAACAAAGCGTATTGTGGAGCCTGAATCAAGTTCTCCAACTTGTCCTTATAATACTTTGATGCCACAACATTAAAGACAGTTTCGCCTTTAAAGCATTTGTAATTGTTGAATTTGAATTGTACCAGCATAGTGGTTTTGTATTAGAATTACGACTGCAAAAATAATCAAAAAGCATCATAAAAATGCGGTTTTTGCAAAAATTTTGCAAAAGATACGTTTTTGTATTTGTAACATTGGTGTAAACAAGGTAACGTCTGCCTATTCGCGAGGCATGTTTCTTACAAAACTCATCAAGCGAGCGGTGAATGCCTTCACCCCGCCGCCCGATGAATGATCTGGTCCCCAAAGCGCAATTTAATCTTATCCAAAGTAGCATATAGTTGTGTCAGTTCAGCATTGTCGTCAAACAAAGCTAGTTGCGGTGCACCGCTGACCAATTCGCTGAAGCGCACCCCCACGAGCCGTATCATCATCCTTCGGTTGTATAATTTGTCGAAGATGTCGTTGACAGTTTCTCGTAGCACGTGGTCGAAGGCGGTATAAGGGATGCGCTGCTGCATGTCGTGTGTGTCGAAGTTGGAGTAGCGGATCTTTACCATCACGCAGCCCGCCAGCTTGCCTTGCGAGCGCAGGTCGAAGCCGAGGCTCTCCACCATGCGCGCCAGGCATTGCTTGATGGTCGTCACATCGATGGTGTCCTGTTCAAACGTCCTTTCCTTGCTGATGGACTTCCGCTCTTGGTAAGGGCACACAGGCGTGCTGTCCTGCCCGTTGGCCTTCTTCCAGATGTCGAGGCCGTGCTTGCCCATGGCGCGTTCCATCGCAAGCGGCGGCAGTCGGCGCAAGGTGCCGATTTTCTCCACGCCCATCGAGCGCAGCAAGGCGTAGGTCTTCTCGCCCACCATCGGGATTTTCTGTACCGACAGCGGGTCGAGGAAGCTATTAATATAAGGTGTAGGCACCTCCAACTCGCCGTTGGGTTTGGCTTGACCTGTAGCGATTTTGGATACAGTTTTGTTGACTGATAGGCCACACGAAATCGGCAAACCCGACTCCTTGATGATGCGTTGCCGCAGCTCATGCGACCACAACTGACAGTCGTGGAAGCGGTCCATGCCCGTCAGATCGAGGTAATGCTCGTCGATGGACATTTTCTCATAGACGGGCGCGCGGTCGGCGATGATGTCGGTCACCAAGCGCGAATAGCGGCTGTAGAGTTCCATGTCGCCTCGGATAAACACGGCCTGCGAACAGAGTTGCCGCGCCATTCGCATGGGCATGGCCGAGTGTACGCCGAAACGCCGCGCCTCGTAACTGCAAGTGGAGACCACGCCGCGATCCGACATTCCGCCCACGATGACGGGCTTGCCCTCCAAACAAGGGTTCACTAATCGTTCCACCGACACGAAGAAGGTGTCCAAATCCAAGTGCAAAATTGTCCTTTCCATAAAAATTCCTCCTTTTTTTGCCCAAAATGCTTGCATGTTCCAAAAAAGTTGTATTTTTGACGAGTTTTTAATCAAATATTTCGCCGTAAATTTAATCAAAATATTAATATGTACTTCAATTCGAACATAAAATTTTTACGCAAGCACCGTCACCATACTCAAGACGACATCGCTTTCGCCCTGAACATGAAGCGCTCTACGTTGAGCGGCTACGAAAACGGCGTGTCGGAGCCTAACCTTGAGGCTTTGGTCGCCTTCTCCAAGTATTTCGGCATCGCCATCGATACTTTGGTGAAAGTCGACCTGAGCAGCATCAGCCCGAGCCAGCTCTTGCAGCTCGAGCGCGGCTATGACGTGCACCTGAAAGGCAGTAACCTTCGCGTGCTGGCCACCACCGTCAACGACGAGAACGACGAGAACATCGAGCTCGTCACCGAGAAGGCCAAGGCGGGCTATGCCACAGGCTTCGCCGACCCGGAATACATCAAGGTGCTGCCGACGTTCACCATGCCCTTCCTCTCGCGCGACCGCAAGTACCGTACCTTCCAAATCAGCGGTGACTCGATGCTGCCCATCCCTGATGGCTCCTATGTCACGGGCGAGTATGTCGTCGACTGGACCTTCATCCGCAGCGGCCAGCCTTACATCGTGCTCACCCAGGACGACGGCATCGTCTTCAAGATCGTGGAAAACAAAATCGAGCACGAGAGCAAGCTCACCCTCAGTTCGTTGAATCCGCTCTACCATCCTTATGACCTCCCCGCTGCCGATGTCAAGGAAGTGTGGAAATTCGTGCATTACATCAGCGCGGAGATGCCCGAGCAGCGCGAAAACCGCTTCCGCGAGGAGGAACTGATGCGCACGGTGCAGGAACTCCAGAGAAAAGTGGAGGAGATACAGCTGAAGCTGAATATTTGAAAAATGTGTATTTTTGCCGCCCAATGATCTACCCAAGCAACTACGAACAAAAAATCGGCTTCGCCAGTGTCCGCCAGATGCTCTCTGACCACTGCATCAGCCCCATGGGACTGGAGAAAGTGGACAAGATGGCTTTCTCTGCCGACAAAGCCCACATCCTCAAGAGCCTGGAACAGACCGAGGAATTCATCGGCCTGTTGCAGACTGGCGTGCCTTTCCCTATGCGCGACTTCCACGACCTGCGCGAGGCCTTCCACAACATACAAATCGACGGCACCTGCCTCAGCGTGGAGGACCTATTCGCCCTGAAGCCCTCGCTGAACGTCGTGGAGGCCATCTTGCGCTACGGCCACTCCGAGAGCGCCGACGCCACGCCACGCATCAAGGCACTGATTGAGGACATCTTCATCGAACGCAGCATCTTCACCGAGGTGAACCGTCTTGTCGACGACAAAGGGGAGATTCCCGACAACGCCTCCACCGAGTTGCTTGAGATCCGGCAGAGCATCCGCCGCAAGCAAGGCGGCATCGAGAAACGCATCCGACAGATCATGGGTGACGCCAAGACTGCAGGTTGGGTCGACCAGAAAGCGGAACTCACCGTGCGCGACGGCCGCCTGGTCATCCCCGTGAAGGCAGGCGACAAACGCGCCATCCGAGGCTTCATCCATGACGAGTCGGCCACGGGACAGACCGTCTACATCGAGCCGGCCGAGATCTTCGACACCTCCAACGAAATCAAGGAGTTGGAGTATGCCGAACGTCGCGAGATCCACCGCATTTTGATGGCGTTCACACGGCTGCTGAGGCCTTATCTCTCCGAACTGCGTAGGGCATGGAACCTTTTGGGCGAGCTCGACTTCATTCGCGCCAAGGCCTTGCTGGCCAACGACATCGGCGGCGTGAAGCCCGAAATCCTCGACCAGCCTTATGTCAACTGGCAACAAGCCCGCCATCCGCTGTTGGAGCAGAAACTCAAGGCCCAAGGCAAGCAAGTCGTTCCCTTGGACTTGCAACTCAATGAAAATGAGCGCATCCTTGTCATCAGTGGACCCAACGCGGGCGGAAAATCCGTTTGCCTGAAGACTGCCGGACTGCTGCAATATATGTTGCAATGCGGCCTCATGCCGCCCATGCGCGTCGACTCGCAGTGCGGCTTGTTTGAAAGCCTCTTCATCGACATCGGTGACGAGCAGTCGATTTTGGACGATTTGTCGACCTACAGCTCACACCTTATTAATATGAAGGCGCTGCTGGAGCAGGCCAACGAACACACATTGTTCCTCATCGACGAGTTCGGCACAGGCACGGAGCCGCAGCTGGGCGGTGCCATTGCCGAGGCCATTTTGCTGGAACTCAACAAGAAACAAGCTTTCGGCATGGTCACCACGCACTATGCCAATTTGAAGCTCTTGGCCGACAACCACGAGGGCATCGTCAACGGCGCGATGTTGTTCGACACTAAGTTCATGCAGCCCATGTACATCATGATGACGGGCAAGCCTGGCTCGTCGTTTGCCTTCGAGATTGCCAAGAAGATAGGTTTCCCGAGGCAGATCTTGGACGATGCCGCCAACATCACCGGCGACCAGCACCTCAAGTTCGAGAAGCAGCTGCAGCAACTCGAAGTCGACAAGAAAGCCATCCGCAAGAAGGAACAAGACCTGCGCATCGCCGATCAATTGCTGACCGAGGTGGTGGAGAAATACAAAGGTCTGCTCGCCGAACTTGAAAGCAAGAAAAAACAATACCTCCGTGATGCCGCCGCCGAGGCGCAGGAGCTGATACAGAAGGCCAACAGCCAGATTGAGCGCACCATCAAGGAGATTAAGGAGGCGCAGGCGGAGAAGACCAAGACCAAGGAAATTCGCCAAAACCTGGAGAAGACCAAAGAGGAGATTGCGCAGAAAGCCAAGGAAGTGGCCGAAGCCAAGAAAAAGGAAGAGGCCGAGGTGGTGCTCAAGGTGGGCGACACCGTCTGCATCGAGGAGATGCAGGTGGTGGGCGAGATCCTCGCCATCAGCGACACCGACGCCACCATCTTGTTTGACAGCATCCGACTGCGCACTAGCCCCGACAAGCTCCGCAAGGTGAGCCGCGCCGAGGCCCGCAAGACGCAACGCCGTTGGCAGAACGGCATCGCCGAAGACCTCAGCGAGAAGGCTGAGCACTTCGAGCTGACCCTCGACGTGCGCGGCAAGCGTGCCGAAGAAGCCTTGGACATCGTGGACAAATACCTTGACGAAGCCAAACTCTTGAGCATTAAGGAAGTGAGCATCCTGCACGGCAAGGGCAACGGCATCCTGCGCAAGCTCATCCGCGAGAAGCTCAGCCACATCCATGAGGTGGAACATTTCTGCGATGCCTCGTTGGAGACGGGCGGAACGGGGATTACTCGGGTATACTTTAAGTAATTGAAATTCCCTTTGGGATCCCTTTCAATTTCACTGTTTATTCATCAAATCAGCAATTTCAGCATTCTGTTGTTCGATGTAGTCCAAGACCTCGTCGCGGCCGGTCTTTTTCTCCGCCGAGGTAATGAAGATGGGCGGCAGCTCCTCCCATTCCTCCAACAGCTTGGCCTTGAAAGCCGCCACGTTCCTGTCCAATTCGGCCTTCGAGACCTTGTCGGCCTTGGTGAAGACGATGCAGAAAGGCACTTGGTTTTCGCCTAACCAGCTCACGAAGCCCAGGTCGTTGTTTTGCGGCTCGATGCGCGAGTCGACGAGCACGAAGGTCGTCACCAGGTTGCGGCGGCGGGTGATGTAGTTGTTGATCATCACGCGCCACTGCTCGCGGGTCTTCTTCGAGTGCTGCGCATAGCCATAGCCTGGCAGGTCGACGAGATACCACGCGTCGTTGACGATGAAATGGTTGATGGCCACCGTCTTGCCCGGCACCGACGAGGTCTTGGCCAGTCCGCGGCGCTGCACCAGCATGTTGATCAGCGATGACTTGCCCACGTTGGAGCGGCCGATGAAGGCATATTCGGGGATGTTGTCGTTAGGCAAGAACTCGAAGCGAGTGTTGCTCATCAGGAATTCGGCTTTTTTGATGTCCATGGCTTCATGATTTTACTGCAAAAGTAATAAAAAAAACAATATGAAGGTTCCCGCCTGTCGGCGGGAATGGAGCCCGTCCCATAATCATAAACCGCGGCGGCTTGTGGATCTTACTATGCGTAGGCTCTTGCTGCCGCCGCTTTTTAAACATGACGCACTCTCCATTCCCGCGCAGCGGGAATCGTTGCGTCGTTTGTATTGCGTTTCCCGCCTGTCGGCGGGAATGGAGCCCGTCCCATAATCATGAACCGCGGCGGCTTGTGGATCTTACTATGCGTAGGCTCTTGCTGCCGCCGCTTATAACATAATACATGGGGGCTCCATTCCCCGCAGGGGAATCGTTGCAGAGGGCATGCTTCATCCCGCGCAGCGGGAAGTTCATCGTTTGTCGCCTAGAAGTTCGTCAAAGACTCGTTTTACTCTTTCACTCCATAGTGTCTTGTCGAAAATGAATCCCTTCTCTGTCACGAGTTCTTTCCATTCGGGGTTCATGCCCTCAATTAACTCAATCTTTGCTGCTCGGGTCATGTGCTTTATCCTGTTTTCCTCGTCTATAGCAGATTGATACCTGGTGAACTCTTTGTAATAGACGCAGTATTCACAATTATACTTGTCAGTAAAAGAACCTTTGTACTTATGGCTTTTGTGTTCGCTTACTCTGCGGACCAAATCGTTGGTGCAACCTGTATATAAGGTGGTGTGCCGCTTGTTTGTCATTATATAGGTGTATGCGAACTTCATCGGAGGTTTCTTTTTGGCGACAAAGGTAATAAAAATACAATACGGAGTTACCCGCCTGCCGGCGGGAATGGAGAGTGCCATTTTTAATATTCTGCGGCGGCTAGTGGGTCTTACTATACGTAGGCTCTTATTGCCGCCGCAGTATATATAGTAAGGTGGGCTGCTCCATTCCCCGCAGGGGAATCTCAGGCCGCCGCTATTATAATTATGACGCACTCTCCATTGACTTCGTCGAATCTTCGATTTCCCGCTGCGCGGGAATCGTCCCTCCAATCCCGTAGTTCCCACCTAATTAACAGCCTTTCAACAGGAAATGAACAAAGTTATTAACAATTCCTGTTGAAAACTATTTGTAAGATTTTGTGTAGGAAAGTGTCAAGAAATGGGAGAAAGTGTATATCTTTGCAGCTGAAAAACGATGACAGAAGAAAATGAGTTACTTGGTAGGACATTATAACTGCAAATTGGATTCGAAGGGCCGTCTTTTGGTGCCCAGCGAATTCAAGGAACAGTTGGGTGAACAGGTGGAAGAGGGCTTCGTCCTCCGTCCCGGGCTTCACGCCACCTGCCTCGAGCTCTACACGAGGAAAGACTGGGACGAGGTGCAGGACCAGCTGCGGGCCGCTTTCAGCCAGTTCAAGGCGAAACAAGAGGCGGTGCTCCGCAAATACAACGCCGGCGCACGCTTTGTAAGGCTCGACGGCAGCGGCCGACTGCAGATCCCCAAGGACCTGATCGAAAAAGGGTCGCTCGTGAAAGACCTGGTCATCACCTCGGTCACCACGAAGATGGAAATCTGGGACAAGAGCCTCTACGAACAGTCCATCGACGAGCTTGACGACGAGGAGTTCTTCAACCTGCTGGGCGAAAACATCAAATAGGAGGACGGAAATGTATCACAATCCGGTCATGCTGAAAGAATGCCTCGGGGGACTGAACATCAACCCCGAAGGCATCTACGCCGACGTTACCTTTGGCGGTGGCGGCCACTCGCGAGCCATACTCGAAAGGCTCACGACAGGCCACCTCTATGCTTTCGACCAGGACGAGGATGCCGAAGCCAACGCCTTCGACGACGAGCGCTTCACCTTCATCCCCCAAAACTTCAAGTACTTCAAGAACTTCATCCAGCTCTATAACGGCGGACGGCAGATCGACGGCATCATCGCCGACTTAGGCGTCTCGTCGCACCAGTTCGACACGCCCGAGAAGGGTTTCTCGACCCGCTTCGACGGTCCCTTAGACATGCGCATGAGCCAGATGACGCCCAACGACGCGGCCACGGTGGTCAACACCTACGACCACACCGACTTGACGCGCATCCTGCGCCTCTACGGCGAGATGCCACAGGCCCACCTCATCGCCTCCGATATCATCTTGGCCCGCGAGGCCGAGCCCATCGAGACCACCGAGCAGCTGAAGGCCGCCGTGCAACGCCGTCTGCCCCGTGGCAAGGAGAACAAGGTGCTGGCGCAGCTCTTCCAATCCCTGCGCATCGAGGTCAATCAGGAACTCGAAGCCCTCAGCGCCTTCCTCACGCAGTGCCCCGAGGTGTTGAAGCCGGGTGGCCGCCTTGTGGTGATGTCGTACCATTCGCTGGAAGACCGTCTCGTGAAGAATTTCATGAAGACCGGCAACGCCGAGGGCAAGGAGGAGAAGGATTTCTACGGCAACTTATTGACACCTTATACGATAATCACGCGCAAGCCCATCGTCCCCACCGACGAGGAGACGGACGGCAACCCCAGGGCTCGTAGCGCTAAACTCAGGATTGCAGAAAGGAAATAAAGGCATGGAAGAACAGAAAGAGAAGAAGAGAAAGAAGGGAAGCAAACGGGTGATGAACGTCCTGGGCGGCACTTTCCTCGTGAGGGAGAACTTCGGCAAGCAGTTCTTTTTCCTTGCGTATGTCACCATCTTGCTCATGGCTGTCATCACCAACACCTACATCGCCGAGGGGAAGATCCGTGAGCTGAACAAAGCCACCAAGCGGCTCAACGACCTGCAGGTGGAGTACATACAAGTGAAGTCGGCCATCATGGAGGCTTCCAAACAGTCGGTTTTGGTGAAGCGGTTGGAAGGCACGGGCCTGAAAGAAGCCACCGAGCCTTTGAAGCGCCTCAACGTGAATGTCGAACCTGAAAAGAACGTGGAGCCATGAAGACCGACCCGAGAACAGATACACTTTGGAAGACCTACCTGGTCTATATCCTCGTCCTTGTCTTCGGCATCGCCATTATTGCGAAGATCATCGTGGTGCAGACCAAGGACAACAAGGAGCTGGTGAAGCTGGCCGAGCAGCGCGAATACCGTGTCGACACCTTGGAGGCCTCGCGTGGCAATATCTTCTCGTCCGACGGGCAGCTGATGGCCACCACCATCCCGCTTTACGACGTCTTCTTCGACTACAAATCCGTCGACTCGGCTTTCTTGGCCGACAACATCGACTCGCTCTGCGTGCAGATGTCGCAACTGCTCCCGAAACGCGATCCTGTGCAATGGAAGGCCTTCTTCGCCGAAGGTATGGCCAAAAAGAACCGTCACTATAAGATTGCACTCAATATCACCCAGACCGAGCTGCGCCAGATGCAGCAATTCGTCATCTTCAACCGTGGCCTCTACAAGAACGGCCTCATCATCGAAAAGAAGATCCGCCGCGAGCATCCTTATAAAGACCTCGCCAGCCTCATGCTGGGCATGGCCAACGAAAAGAAGGGCTACTATTTCGGCCTTGAAGGTGCCTACAACGACTACCTCAGGGGCCAGAACGGCCGTCAGCTGGTGAGAAGAATCCACCACGGCGGCTGGATTCCCGTCGACTCCGACGACAACACCGACGCGCAGAACGGCGACGACGTCATCACCACTTTCGACATCAAGCTGCAGGACATCGTGGAGAGCGCCCTCAACAACACCCTGACTGTCAATAAGGCCGAGCAGGGCTGCGCCATCCTGATGGATGTGGAGACGGGTTACGTGAAAGCCTTGGCCAACTTGAGCCTCAACCACGAGACGGGCACATACGAAGAGTCGTACAACGTGGCCTTGGCCGAACGCTATGAGCCAGGCTCGGTGTTCAAGATTGCCTCGATGGTCGTGCTGCTCAACAACAACGAGCACATGCGCCTTGACGACAAGGTGAACATCGGCACAGGTCCCATCAAGTTCTCGAACCGCGTCATGAAAGACGACCACAGCTTCGCCAAGGGCGGCGTCTGCACTGTGCAGGAGGTCATCGAGCAGTCGTCCAACAAGGGCACGGCGGTGTTGGTCACCAAGAACTTCGCCGCGCATCCCGAGAAATACGTCAACGGCCTGTATGCCTTGGGTCTGAACAAGAAGATCGGCACGGGCATCACGGGCGAGGCCCAGCCAGTCATCAAGCACCCCGACGACAAGACCAAGGACGGCCGCAAGCTCTGGTCGAACGTCTCTTTGCCTTGGATGTCGATCGGCTACGAAGTCAACGTCACCCCGATGCAGCTGCTGATGCTCTACAACGCCATCGCCAACGACGGTCGCATGATGAAGCCCCAGTTTGTCACCGAGATCCGTCGCGGCGAGCAGACCGTGGAGAAATTCGAGCCCGTCGTGCTCAGCGAGCATATCGCCTCGCCCGAGTCGATAGAGAAGATACAGATCATGCTGGAAGGCGTGGTGCTGAGAGGCACGGCCAAGCGCCAGTTCGCCGGCTGTGTTGTCGGCGTGGCGGGCAAGACCGGCACGGCACAATACTACGACAAGGTGCAAGGCTACGCCTATCACGAGCCGGGCATAGGGAGAAAGCTGTACAACACCACTTTCGTGGGCTATTTCCCCGTCGACAAGCCGCGTTACAGCTGCATCATCATGGTGAGCCGCGCCCGTGGAGCCAAGTGGGCTGCCGGAGGCGTGTCGGCACCAGGCTTCAGGGAGATCGCCGAGAAGGTGTATGCCACACGCATCGGCGTCAGCGAGGACGACAGCATCGTGTTGAAGCACGACAAGGCCAAAGCACCAGTCCTCGTGCGCCACAACAAGGAATCGCAATACCTCAATAGCATCGCCAAGAACTACAGCAACTATGCCATCAACGGCGACTGGGTGACGGTGGAAAGCGACGAGAGCGGACAAATCACCATGCGTGAGGCCAAAATCGCCAACAACATCGTGCCTAACGTGGTCGGTATGGACATAACCGATGCTATCTATCTTCTTGAGAACATGGGTGTTAGTACCGAGTTCACGGGACAAGGCGTCGTCAAGGAACAGTCGCTGCACGCGGGCGATACCCTCAAAGCACACAGTAAAATGTACTTAAAACTGGAAAAATGATGAAGCTCAAAGACATATTGACGAATTGCAACCTTTTGGAAATCGTGGGCGAGAAGGACGTGGACGTTGCCGACATCACCTTCGATTCCAGAAAGGTGAGCCAAGGCACGCTGTTTTTCGCCGTCAAAGGCACGCAGGTCGACGGCCACGACTACATCGACGGCGCCATCGAGAAAGGCGCTTCGGTGGTTGTGTGTGAGAAGATGCCTCGCAAGAAAGCTGACAAGGTCACCTACGTGAAAGTCGACAACTCGGCCTACGTGTTGGGCGTCGGCGCTTCCAATTTCTACGGGAACCCTTCGGAGAAATTGAAGCTGGTCGGCGTGACGGGCACCAACGGCAAGACCACCATCGCCACCTTATTATATAGGCTCTTCACAGGAGCAGGTTACAACTGCGGCTTGCTCTCGACGATTGAGAACATCGTCAACCGCGATGTCGTCCCTTCGACCCACACCACGCCCGACCCCATCGAGCTGAACGCCTTGTTGCAGCAGATGGTCGACAAGGGCTGCGAATACGCTTTCATGGAGGTGAGTTCGCACAGCGTGGCACAAGACCGCATCGCGGGGCTGCATTTTGCCGGTGGCATCTTCACCAACCTCACGCACGACCATTTGGATTACCACAAGACCATGGCCAACTACCGCAACGCCAAGAAGAAATTCTTCGACGACCTGCCGCAGACCGCCTTCGCCTTGACCAACTTGGACGACAAGAACGGTGCCTACATGCTGCAAAACACGCAAGCCCGCAAGCTCAGCTATGCTTTGAAACACGATGCCGACTTCAAAGGTGTCGTCATGGAGAGCCATTTCGACGGCATGATGCTCAAGGTGAACGGCACGGAGATGTTCACCCAACTTGTTGGCGGCTTTAACGCGAGCAACATCCTGGCCATCTATGGTGCGGCCACGGCTTTGGGCTTCAATAAGGATGAGCTACTGGTCGAGATCAGCAAGCTGCGCGGTGCCAACGGACGTTTCGACATGGTGTATTCCGACAAGGGCATCGTCGGCATTGTCGACTACGCCCACACGCCTGACGCTTTGGAAAACGTGCTGAAGACCATCAACGAGGTACGCTGCCATAAAGAGACGCTCATCACGGTAGTCGGCTGCGGTGGCAACCGCGACACCACCAAGCGCCCCGAGATGGCCGCCGTCGCCGTCAAGCTCAGCGACCGCGTCATCCTCACCAGCGACAACCCGCGCAACGAGGACCCGGACGAGATCATCCGCCAGATGAAGGTCGGCGTGCCTGAGGAAGACAAAGGCAAGGTGTTGAGCATCACTAATAGGCGTGAGGCCATACGCACGGCAGTCGCTTTGGCCAAAAAAGGCGACATCATCCTCTTGGCAGGCAAAGGCCACGAGAACTATCAGGAAATCAACGGAGTAAAGAATCATTTCGACGACAAGGAAGTATTGTCGGAAGCATTTAAGGAGGCATAAGCCATGTTGTACTATCTGTTCAATTATCTGAATCAATGCGATTTCCCAGGCGCGGGCGTGTTCAACTACGTCACCTTCCGCGCTGCTGTGGCGGTTATTCTCTCCTTGGTGGTGGCCGTGTGGTTTGGCAATTGGTTCATTAAGATGTTGAAACGCAAGAAAATCACTGAGACCCAGCGTGATGCGTCCATTGACCCCTACAACACCAAGAAAGTGGGTGTGCCCACCATGGGCGGTGTCATCATCATCACGGCCATCCTTGTGCCGGTGTTGCTGGTGTGCAAGCTGCACAGCGTCTACACCCTCCTGATGATTGCCACTACCTTGATTTTGGGCATCCTGGGCTTTGCCGACGACTATGTCAAGACCTTCAAAGGCAAGAAAGACGGCTTGAAGCCTGCAGTGAAGCTGGGCGGACAGATTCTGTTGGGTCTGCTCGTCGGCCTGACGCTGCGTCTCAGCCCTGCGGTGCAAATCAACGAGACGGTGGATGTGAAAATCGAAAACAACAAGGAAATTGTGGTGAAGAGTCCCGACGTGAAGTCGACGAAGACCACCATTCCTTTCGTGAAAAACCACAACCTCAACTATGCCGACCTGTTCAAATGGGCGGGTGAGAAGTGGATGTACAACCTGGCTTGGGTCTTTCTGGTGTTGCTTACCGTATTCATCGTGGCGGCAGTCAGCAACGGCTCCAACCTCAACGACGGCATGGACGGCATGGCTTCGGGCAATTCGGCCATCATAGGCCTGACCTTGCTTATCTTGGCCTATATCTCCAGTAATGCGGTCACGGCGAGTTACTTCGATTTGATGTATATCCCTGGCAGTGAAGAGCTTGTGGTGTTTATGGGTGCTTTCGTGGGTGCCCTCATCGGCTTCTTGTGGTTTAACTCTTTCCCAGCACAGATTTTCATGGGCGACACGGGCAGCCTGACCATAGGTGGTATCATCGCGGTGTCGGCCATCATCATGCACAAGGAATTGTTGCTGCCTTTGCTCTGCGGCGTGTTCCTGTTCGAGATCCTCTCCGACTTGGACGTGAAGCGTTTCGTCAAGACGGGCAAGAAACACCGCATCTGGAAGAAAGGCCCCTTGCACGACCATTTCCGCACGAGCTACAGCGACTTCAAGAAGGCCTGGCCCAACAGCACGGTCACCTTCAAAGGGCACGGCGAAGGGCATAACACCGTTCACCATGAGGTGAAGATCACCCTACGATTCTGGATTGTCACGATATTATTAGCGGCATTCACATTGATTACGTTTAAGATAAGATAAATAAGATAAAGATGAATTATTTTGAAGAAATAACGAACACGAGACTCAAACGGCCGAACACCATGGTGGATGGCATATCGTCCAAGGTTTTGCAAATCAGGAAAGAGAGCATTAAGCTGAGCCTCAGTGACTTGAATACCGTTGACCATCGGCAGGAATACGTCACCACCGTTGACGGCGTGATGTATTACGACGACTCGCGTGCCGAGAACGTGAACGCCACTTGGTTTACCTTCCAGAACATCGTCAAGCCCGTTGTTTGGATTGCGGGTGGCGACGACAGCATGGCCGATTTCAAGGACTTGAAGAAGGTCGTGAAGCAGAAGGTGAGGGCTATGGTCTGCATCGGCGAGGACAACGCCAAGCTGAAGAAGGCTTTCCAGAAGGACATCACTGAGTTGTTTGAGGTGGAGAGCATCGACGAGGCGGTCAACCTGGCTTCTTTGTTGGCCCAGAACGACGACATCGTGCTGTTCTCGCCTGCCTGCAAGTCGGCGACAAGGGAGAGCTACACCGAGCGCGGCAACGCATTCACTGAAACCGTGAGGAGATTGGAAAATGAACGTCATCAATAAGATATTGAAAGGCGACAAGGTCATCTGGATTGTGGCCCTGATTTTGGGCATCATCTCGGTGATTGTGGTGTATAGCGCGACCAGCGTCTTGGTGGTCTCGAAATACGAAGGCAACACGGGTCGGATGATGATGAAGCACGTGGGCATGTTGCTCTTCGGTTTCCTGATGATGATTGGCGCCTCGCGCATCAACTACAAGCGTTACGCGAAGATTGCCCTGCTGCTGATGATTCCGTGTCTGGCTTTGCTGCTCTACACTTTAGTGTTCGGCCGCAACATCAACGACGCCAGCCGCTCCATCAACCTCGGCGGCTTCTCGTTCCAGCCCAGCGAGATGGCCAAGATCATCCTCATCACCTATCTGGCGCGTCAGATCATCATGATGGAAGGCTCGGTCTACAAGTTCAAGGACTTCCTCATCAAGCTGGCCGCGCCCATCCTGCTGACCGCCGCCTTGATTTTCTCCGAAAACCTTTCCACCGCTGTCATCCTGATTGCCGTCTGCATGGTGCTGCTCTTCATCGGTAGGGTGAAATTCCTGCATATCATGGCCTTGGTCGGGCTCTGTGTCGTCGGCATGGGCATTTATTTAGGCTACGATGCCATCAAGACCAGCATCCAGAACAACCATGGGATGAAGGCGCAGCAGGAAGCCATTGCCCAGGGCAAGTCGAGCGAGGTCTATAAGGAAAAACAAAACCGTATCCAGACTTGGGCCAACCGCCTGAAGTCGATGGGCGAGGACAAGGAGAAGGTGGATCCGTTTGACGACAAGCACCTGCAACGTACTTACGCCGATATCGCGGTGGCATCAAGCTCTATCTTGGGCAAGGGACCTGGCAAGAGCGAGCAGCGCAACTTCCTGCCGCATCCTTATTCCGATTTCATCTACGCGATCATCGTGGAGGAATATGGACTTGTGGGGGCCTTCATCGTTCTGCTGCTCTATGTCATCCTCTTCACAAGGGTGTTGCGTATCGTCATCAAGCGACCGCTCACCTTCGGCGCCTTGATGGCCTTCGGGTTGGGCTTCTTGGTCATCCTGCAGGCCATGATCAACATGGGCGTCTCCATCGGTCTGTTGCCCGTTACGGGACAGCCCTTGCCCTTGGTGAGCATGGGCGGCACCTCGCTGATGGCTACGGGACTCATCATCGGCATGATCCTGAGCGTCACGCGGAGCATGGAAGACGAGGAGATGAACAAAGAACAAGAGATACAAGCCATAACGGAAACAACTGAAACTACTGAAGATGAAAGAGAACCTGAAAGTCGTGATTAGTGGTGGTGGCACGGGCGGCCATATCTTTCCCGCCATTGCCATCGCGGATGCCTTGAAGCGGAGATTCCCCGAGGCCGACATCCTCTTTATTGGGGCCAAAGGCCGTATGGAGATGGAGCGCGTGCCCAAGGCGGGTTATCCTATCGAAGGCCTGTGGATCAGTGGATTCACCAAGGACTTGTCGGTGCTGAGTCTGCCTTTCAAGCTCGTCAGCAGCTTGAGCAAGGCACGCAGCATCTTGAAGCGTTTCCAGCCTGATGCCGTCATCGGTGTGGGCGGCTTCGCCAGCGGTCCCACCTTGAAGGCCGCTAACTGGTTGGGCATCCCCACCGTCATCCAAGAGCAGAACTCCTATCCGGGCAAGACCAACCGCAACGTGGGTCCAAAAGCCAAGGCTATCTGTGTGGCCTACGACCACCTCGACCAATGGTTCCCTGCCGAGAAGATTCACTTCACGGGCAACCCCTTGAGGGCCAATATCGCTCTCAACGGCACTCGCGAGGAGGCCGCCGCGTTCTTCCACCTCGACCCGAACAAGCCCGTGGCCTTGTTGGTGGGTGGCAGTCAAGGCGCCTTGGGCATCAACAAGGGCATCAGCGCGCAACTCGCCGCCTTCAAGGACAGCAACCTGCAGCTCATCTGGCAGACGGGCAAGACCTACATCACCCAAGCCCAGGAGGAAGTGAAGGCTTTGGGTTTGGAAGACCAGGTGAAGCCGACCGTCTTCATCGACCGCATGGACTTGGCTTACGGCTTGGCCGATATGGTCATCTCGCGCGCCGGCGCCATGTCGATCTCGGAGCTGGCACTGGTGAAGAGGCCTGTCATCTTCGTGCCGTTGCCCACCGCTGCAGAAGACCATCAGACCAAGAACGCCCAGCAGCTCGTCGACGCCGAAGCCGCCCTCATGGTGCGCAACGCCGACGCCGAAAAGGAGCTCGTCCCTGCGCTGTTTAAGCTCAAGGACGACCAGGTCTTACAGGCCAAATTAAGTGAAAACATCGGCAAGTTCGCCCGCCCGAATGCCGCCGATGATATTGTTGACCAGATCATTAAAGCTATTGAATCGTAAATGAACAACGGAGAAGGACATATAATCTACATGTTAGGCATAGGCGGCATAGGCATGAGCGCCTTGGCCCGCTACTACCACAGCCAGGGCTACACCGTGGCCGGCTACGACCGCACACCTTCCCCGCTCACCCGACAATTAGAAGATGAGGGCATGGCCATCCATTATGAAGACAACCCCAACCTGTTGCCAGCCCTCATCGACATGGTCGTTTACACCCCTGCAGTTCCGAAAGAACTAAAGGAATTTGAAACCCTTCGCCAAAACAATATAAAGATCTTGAAACGCTCTGAGGCCTTGGGGCTGGTCTCAGAGCAACATTTTACGCTCGCCATCGCGGGTACGCATGGCAAAACGACCACCACGGCTATGGTGGCCCACATCCTGCACGCCTGTGGCAAGGACACCACCGCCTTCATCGGAGGCATTGCCAACAATTTCAACAGCAACCTGCTGTTAGGCAAAGGCAAGGACAGCATCATGGTCGTGGAGGCCGACGAGTTCGACCGCTCCTTCCTGCATCTCCGCCCCGAAGTCAGCATCATCAACTCCATCGATGCCGACCATTTGGACATCTACGGCGACAGGAAGCATATCGTGGCCAGCTTCAACGACTTCGCGCATCTGACGCACGACCTCGTCATCGTGAAGGAAGGTCTCGACGTGGCAGTGGACAACAGTGTCCGCTTTGGCTTCGGTGAGGCTTGCGACTATCGTGCCGAGGTCGTCAAGTCGGACAAAGGCATCACCGACTTTGTCATCCATGGCGAAGGACAGAAGACGGAAGTCAGGCTGCCCATGGCAGGCAACCATAACGTGTTGAACGCCACCGCTGCTTTCATCGCCGCGCGTCAGACGGGATTGTCGCCTGAAACCATCGCCAAGGTGCTCTCCACCTTCAAGGGCGTGAAACGTCGTTTCGACATCAGAGTGAACAATGAAAAGCACTGCTATATAGACGATTACGCGCATCATCCCGAGGAAATTCGTTCCTGCCTGACTGCCGTCAGAGGAGCCTTCCCCGAGAAGCGTATCACGCTGGTCTTCCAGCCGCACCTCTTCAGCCGCACCCGCGACTTTATGGACGAGTTTGCTGCTGTTTTGGCCATGGCCGACGAGCTCATCCTGTTGGACATCTATCCCGCCCGCGAGAAGCCCATCGAAGGCATCACCTCGGCGGCTTTGTTGAATAAGGTACAGATGACCGACAAGAAAATCTGCGCGAAATCGGAGCTTATTGGCTTGATTGACAGCGAGAAACCTGAGCTGCTCATCACCATGGGCGCCGGCGACATCGACCGTTTTGTTGAACCGCTTGAAGAAATGATAAAGACATGGTAAAGAAGATATTAAGCATATTGTTGTGGGTCATCACGGCCGCCGCGCTCATCGCCTTGTTCGTCTTTGCGCGTGAGGACTACCTGACCACGCCCTTGAAGTCGATTCAGCTGATTCCTTCGACGGATACGGGCTTTGTGAGGAAGACCGCCTTGCACGATGAAATTGAGCGTATATGTGCCAAGAAGAACATCGGCACCGTTGACATGGTGGCTATCCAGAAGGTGATGGACGACAACTCGTGGATAGAAAGCAGCGCCTCCTTCGTCGACCTTGACGGCACCCTCAACGTGAGCTTCAAGGAATACGAGCCGTGGTTTAGGGTGTACGGTCAGGACGGGCAGTCCGTCTACGTCACGCGCAACGGTGTCGTCGTCCCCACGTGTCCCATCTACACGCCTTACGTGTTGGTCGCCAGCGGCAACCTCGACATCCGCAACGACTCGGTCACCTATCAGCTCAACGACACCTTGCCAAGCGATGCCAACATGCTCAGCGCCTTGCATTGGTGCGGTGCCATCGAAGAAAACGACTTTGTGAGCCAATGCGTCGGGCAGCTGTATTGCAACAAGAAAAACCAGTTTGAGCTCACCGTGAAGGGCTTCGACGGCAGGGTTATCGTGGGTGACACCTGTGATGCCGCCGACAAGCTGCACCGTTTGGAAGTCTTTATGAAGCAGCGCATCGACAGCCCTGAGACACAAACCTTTAAAAGCATCAACTTAAGTTATAAAAACCAAATAGTCTGTACAAAACGTTAACGTTATGAGTGAAGGAAAAATCATCGTCGGATTGGACATCGGCACCACCAAGGTGGCATGCATCGTGGGCCGGAAGTCTGAAAATGGAAAAATCGAAATCCTGGGCTACGGCAGGACCGTATCCACAGGAGTACGTCGTGGCGTGGTTACCAATATCTTCGACACCGTCGAGGCCATTAAGACGGCGGTCAAACAAGCTTCCGACCAGTCGGGGGTCGAAATCAACCGCGTCAGCGTGGGCATCGCCGGTCAGCACATCAAGAGCCTGCAGCATCGCGGCGTCTTGATGCGCGACAACCACGAGACCGAAATCTCGGAGGCCGAGCTGGAGCGCCTGCGCAACGACACCTTTAAAATCAACATGACGCCGGGTGAGGAAATCATCGACGTCATCCGCCAGGACACCTACGTGGACGGCGAGCTGGCCACCAACCCTGTGGGTATGCTGGGCAGCAAGATCGAGGCCAACTTCCACGTCATCATCGGCCAGACCTCGGCGGCCAAAAACATCGTCAAATGCATCCAGAGCGCAGGTTTGGACATGGACTATATGATCCTTGAGCCCATCGCCTCGGCGCAGGCCGTCCTCGACGACGAAGAGAAAGACGCCGGTGTGGTCCTCGTCGACATCGGCGGCGGCACCACCGACATCGCCATCTTCAAGGGCAAGAAGATACAACACACCGCCGTCATCCCGTTTGGCGGCAACATCATCACCGAAGACATCTGCTCGGGCTGCTCCATCATCAAGCATTACGCCGAAGAGGTGAAGGTGAAGTTTGGCTCTGCCTTGGCCAGCGAGAACCGCGACGACGAGGTGGTCTCCATCCCCGGCATCCGCGGCAGAGAACCCAAGGAGATCTCGTTCAAGAACCTGGCCCACATTATACAGGCCCGCTTGGAGGAAATCTTCGAGCTGGTCAACTATGAGATTCAGAAGGCCAAGACCGACAACCAACTCATCGCCGGCATCGTGCTGACCGGTGGCGGTGCCATGATGCGCCATATCCAGCAGCTGGCCGAGTTCAAGACCGGCTTGGAGGTGCGCATCGGCTACCCCAACGAACACCTCAACCAAACCGAGATGAAGGAGATGTCGAGCCCGATGTACTCCACCGGTATCGGTATTGTCATCGAAACCATCGCCAGAATGGAGCACGACGAGTATCTGAAAGCCACGAGTGAGGCCGTCCAGCCTCGCAGCGAAGCCAAGCGCAAGGAGGAAATCGAGGTTGAGGCTCTCGAAACGGAAGTCATTGATACTGAAAAAGAAGAAACCGAGGATAAAAAGAAGAAGAAAAAGGGAATCGACTTGAAAAAAATCGTAACTTCGTTCACTGAATTCTTCACTCCCGACAACATTGAATAACCCAGCTAAACCGAAAGAACATGGCAGAAGATTACATGATTAACCAAAACGCAGACGAGTTATTCAAGCCCGTTGACGTGGAGAAACCCAACTATATCAAAGTCATCGGCGTAGGCGGTGGCGGTGGCAATGCCGTCAACCACATGATGGAGGAAGGCATACAGGGCGTCGACTTCGTGCTTTGCAACACCGACCATCAGGCCTTGTTGAAGAGCCGCGTGAAGACCACCGTCCACCTCGGCAAACGCGAGTTGGGTGCCGGCAACGACCCCAACGTCGGCCGCGAAGCCGCCGAGATGAGCCGCGACGAGATTGAAGCCCTCATGGACGACGACACCAAGATGCTCTTTGTCACCGCCGGAATGGGCGGCGGCACGGGCACAGGCGCTGCTCCCGTGGTGGCCAAGATGGCCAAGGATAAAGGCATCCTCACTGTGGGCATCGTCACCATGCCGATGGAACGCGAAGGCCGCCGCCGTAAGCTGCAGGCCTTGGCGGGCATCGACGAGCTGAAGAAGTGCGTCGACACGCTCATCCTCATCAGCACCGACAAGCTGCGCGACCAATATGGTAACATGAAGCTCTCCGAAGCCTTCAAGAAGGCCGACGACGTGTTGGCCACCGCCGCACGTGGCATCGCCGAGATTATCACCGTGCCTGGCTATGTCAACGTCGACTTTGAGGACGTGAAGACCGTCATGAAAGACAGCGGCAAGGCCATCATGGGTTCAGGCGTCGCCGAAGGCGAAGGCCGTGCCGAGAAGGCCATCAAGGACGCCATCCACTCGCCTTTGCTCAACGACTCGAACATCGAGGGCGCGAAAAACATCCTGCTTTATATCACCTCAGGCACCAACGAAGTCTCGCTCGACGAAGTGGACGAGATCCTCGAGATCGCCCAGAACGCCTGCGGCAACAACTCCGACGTCATCTGGGGTAACGGCACAGACGAGAGCCTTGGCGAGGCCCTCAGCGTCACCCTGATTGCCACTGGCTTCAACCACGACGCTAAGTCTTACAGCGCTGTGATTGCCGAGAAGCAAGCACCCGCCACTACTGCCCAACCCAAGAAGGTCTACGACCTGAACGGCGAGGTGAAGGGAACTGAGCCACAGGGGCCCGCCCAGCCCGCCAACATGGCCGTAGGCACAGTGGCCGCCAACGAGGTGGAAACGACCTATCCTAAGGCGGAACAGCAAGAGAAGACCGTACATTCCTTATTCACACCTGAAGAGCCTAAGGCCGTTGAGCCTGTCGAATCTGAGGTCCCTGAGCCTGTCGAAGGAGTCGAAGGGCCGACCATTGAAGACGCTCAACCCATCGACGACGAGCCTCTCTTCAATCCCGTAGACGAGCCTGCACCAGCGGCACTCGCCTACGATGCGCCTCAAACCGTCCGCTACGACGACGAGCGTCCCGTGGTGAGAATCTTCGACAACCCCTTCCGCTCGGGCGGCAGCGACGACGAAGGCTTCGAAATCACCTCGCGCATCATGACTAGGGAAGAGACTCAGGCCAAAGCCGAGCAGGAGATCGCCGTGTTGGAAGCCAAGAAAGCCAAGGAGACCGACCCGAAGGAGCAGCTGAAGAAGCAGCGTCTGCGCGCCTTGAGCATGAACTTTAGGACGGCCAGAGGCTTGGAGGAACTCGAGAACCAGCCCGCTTACTTGCGCCGCAACGTGGAGATTAACCACACCGACGAGGGCTTGTCGGAGTATTCGGCCTCCCAAAACGGCATCAGCGGGGAGAACTCCTTCCTGCACAAGAACGTCGATTAAGCTTTTACAGACAGACTATTTGAAATCCGACGAGGCAGACGGGCTTCCCTTTGGGGAGCTCGTTTGTTGTTTTTATGTCAATTCTTCCATCAGAATACCTTCGGACGACAAAAAAGTCTTATTTTTGCCAAAAATAACCTATCAGAGATGAAAAAACTATCCGCACTTATTTGCATTATCTTTCTGACCACCCATATCTTTGCCCAAGAATGGACTGCTGTAGACAGCCCTAAGCCCACCGCCCCCAAGGTCAAACTGCTCTCCGACACGGAGCAGGTCACCGAGGTGAGCTTCAGCTTGGGTGGCTTCTTCAAGGAAGAAGTCAACACGCCTCAAGGCAAGCAATACATCATCACCGCGCCCAAGATGGCCTCGATGCTCGAGGAAGGCGCACCCGACCTGCCGCTTTATGCTGTCCCCGTGCTTATCGGCGACAAGGATGAGATGGAAGTCGGTGTGAAAGCAGCGAAATACCAAGACTTTGAAGGCGTCGAGGTGGCACCGTCCAAAGGCAACCTCAGCCGCCAAGTCAACCCCGACGACGTGCCGTTCCGCTACGGCGAGGCCTATGCGCAAAACCGCTTTTTCCCTGATACTCAGGCACAACTGGACCAGCCTTACATCTTGCGCGACTTCCGTGGGCAGAACATCCTGGTCTATCCCTTTGTCTATAACCCCGTCACGAAGACGCTGAGGGTCTATACCCAACTGACACTGGAGATGCGCAAGACGGGCGACAACGGTAGCAATTCCAAGCTGAGCCGCAAGTCGGGGCAGGCGAAGATGTCGCCTGAGGCCGAGGCCATGTATCGGAATCGTTTCGTTAACTATCGCGAGCGGGCGGCCAAATACAACTTTGTAGAAGACGAGGGCGCGATGCTGGTCATCTGCCCCGAGGCTTATCTCAACGCCATGCAGCCCTTCGTGGCATGGAAAAACGAGTCGGGCAGGCCAACGACCCTGGTCAGCCTCGCCGATGCTGGTGGTAACAACATTGCCAACATCAAGTCGTTTATCCTCAGCCATTACAACAACCCCAACGAGAATTTGTGTTATGTGTTGCTCGTGGGCGACTATGCCGACATCACGCCCTACGCGATGGGCGGCGTTTGCTCCGACATCTATTGGGGGCAGCTGGAAGGCAACGACTATTATCCCGAGGTCTTTGTGGGGCGTTTCTCTGCGGAGAGCGAGGCCGATGTGGCAAATCAGGTCGCGAAGATGATATATTACGAACGCGACATCACTGCGGATGCCGAATGGCTGGGCAAAGGCATGGGCATCGCCTCGACTGAGGGCGCCGGACAAGGCCACAATGGCGGCGAGTCGGATTATGTGCACATGGATTATATCCGCGACACCTTGTTGCATTACACCTATAGCGAAGTGTCGCAGCATTATCGTGGTGTCGGCGTGGGTACCAATGCGGCCATGTTGAGTGCCGACTTCAACGCGGGCGCGGGCATCTGCAACTATTGCAATCATGGCTCTGTGACGGGTTGGTATGTCGGTGGCTTCACCAACAGCGACGTGGATGCCTTAGTGAACGAC
Organism: Bacteroidales bacterium; assembly: GCA_017632935.1. Classification (GTDB taxonomy): domain Bacteria; phylum Bacteroidota; class Bacteroidia; order Bacteroidales; family F082; genus Limimorpha. The sequence goes on from JAGBQJ010000036.1 coordinate 31,123, forward strand.
TACAAGTGGCCTTTCATCTGGTCGACGGCATGCCTCAACGGTCAGTTCTTCGGCACTTGTTTCGCCGAGGCTTGGATGCGCGCCACCAACAACACGACGGGCGCCCCTACGGGAGCCGTCGGCGGCATGTTTTCTTGGATGAGTCAGCCCTGGCAGCCACCCATGACGGGACAAGACGAAATGGTGGACGTGCTTTGCGAATGGCGCTCCGCCGACCGCTTCCATCACACCTTCGGCGGCGCTTCGCTCAATGGCAACATGAAGATATTGGACCTGTATCCCAGCGACCAAGGCGAGACCCACAACACTTGGATCCTCTTCGGCGACCCCAGCCTCTTGCTGCGCACCGACACGCCTACCGAGCTCAATCTCACCGTGCAGCCCGAGGCTATCTTCATCGGCCAGACCCAACTGCGGCTGACGGCCGACGCCGACCATGCCTTGGCCACACTCTCCATCGACGGCGACGTGATTTGCAGCGCACCGATCGTGAACGGCGAAGCCACGCTGACCTTCGAAAGCCCTTTGGAAATCGGGACGGCCAAACTTGTGGTGACGGGATTCAACAAAGTTACCGAGGTCAGGGACATCGACATCATCCCCGCCAACGGGGCCTATCTTGCCTATGAGAGTTTCGCCGTCAACGATGCCAACGGCCAGGCCGACTATGGCGAAACGGTGGGCCTCGACGTGACCGTAAAAAACATCGGCAACGAGGCGGCTTCCAATATCCAGGTTACCTTGGCCAGCAATTCCACAGATGTGACCATCGTCGATGACACGGCTTCCATCCCCAGCATGGAGGCGATGAGCGAATATACCCTTACCAATGCTTTCCAAATAGCTGTTAATGAATTGATTACTGATGGCGCACAAGTCAATTTCATCTTGACATGCACCGACGGCAGCCATACCTGGACGAGCCCGTTCCGCATGACGCTCCATGCCCCTGTTTTTGACTTGGCGGAGTTCCGCCCTGTGCAGACAGTCAATCCTGGTGGAGACGGACAACTCCTCGTAAGCATCACAAACATCGGCTCTTCCGATGCCCGCAATGCCCGATTGCAACTGTATAGCAGCACCTCGGACTTGAGTTTCACACAAACCATTCATGACATCGACCTGATCGCAGCTGGAAGTACCGCTACCGTGGTGGCCGATTTCACCACTTCGCATCAGTTCCAAGGTAACTCGATTGTTGAAGTCCAATACCTTCTGAACGCGTCAAGTTATGCCTTGGATGGGGTAGAGTTGCTGAGCATCGGTAGCGTCATGGAGACCTTTGAAACGGGCGACTTCTCTGCCTTCGCTTGGGAGTCAATAGGTAGCAGCCATTGGTATGTCGACAACAGCACGGCTAACACAGGGACCTATAGCGCCCGTTCGGGAGCCATCACCCATGCCAACCTGACCACGCTGCAAGTGGAGATGGCCGTCAGCGAGGAGAGCAAAATCATCTTTTCCAAGAAACTTAGTACTGAAGCAGGCAAGGACAAACTCACCTTCTATATTGACAGTTCAACACAAGGTGTCTGGTCGGGTGAAGTGGATTGGAGCCGTGAAGCCTTCCCTGTTACGCCTGGAACGCACAAATTCAAGTGGATTTACCAGAAAGACAGCAATGGCAGCTATGGTGACGACTGCTGCTGGATTGACGACATACAGTTCCCCTCGGCTGCGGCCATTACCTTCCTGCCCGAGTTGTCGCTGCAGGCTCATGTCGACATGAGTCGGGTCTCATTGACTTGGGAGGCTGTCCCTGATGCGGTGAATTATATCGTTCGCCGTGACGGAGAAGTCATCTCCACGCAGTCGTGGGCCAACTTTGCGGAATATGTCGGTCTGGGCACTTACGTCTACAGTGTCGTGGCCATCAATGCCCAACATCAATGCACCCTGCCCGCCATTGCTGAGGTGGAAGTGACGACCGTGGGTCTCGATGAAGCGGCTGACGAGGTCAGCCTCTATCCCAATCCTGTCGGCGACTTGCTCCATGTCGACCTCGGGCAGCCCTTCGATTATGTCGTGTTCAATGCATTGGGGCAGCTAGTGACGCAAGGCGAAAGCAGTGGAAAGGCCCAAATCCGTTGCGGTGACCTGCCCAAGGGCTTGTATTTCCTGCATATCGCGACCGCGTCGAATGTCGTGGTGAAGAAAGTCGTAGTGGAATAATCCAGCGAGCATGACCTACCTGAAATCCAATGATCTGTTCGGCCGACTCGCGCCTGAGACGCTCTATGAGCGCGTGCCGCGCCCCATCGTCATCGCCGACCATCTGTTGACCCCCGACAACATGGGTGCGATGATTCGTTTGGCCGACAATATCGGTGCCTCGGAAGTCTGTTTCTTAGGCAACGAAGACGAGCATCGTCTCGGTAAGGTGCGTCGTGCTGCCGCCTCCAGTCGCGACAACATCCGCTGGTATTTCAGCGAAGAGACGGATTTACGCAACATCGTTCCAGCAGGCAAACAAATCGTCGCCATCGAGACCGCCGACAACGCTACGTGCATCTACGACACCCCACTCCCTGAAGACGTGGCTTTCATCGTGGGCAGCGAGAGTCATGGCCTGAGTGAGGACCTGTTGGCGCAATGCGACGTGGTAGTTTATATCCCCGTGCCTGGTCCCACGCGTTCCCTTAACGTCAGCCATGCGGCGGCAGTGGCCTTGTTTGAGTGGCAACGGCAAATGCTTACGAGATGAAACTATACAAACATATCTTCTTCGACCTTGACCGTACTTTATGGGACTTTGACGCTGCCGCCGAAGTGGCCTTTGAACGTATCTATGAGAAATATGACCTGAAAAGTCGTGGTATCCCGAGCGCACATGAGTTTCATGAGGTGTATCATCCTTTGAATGAGCAACTTTGGGTGCTTTATCGAGCCGACAAAATCACGAAAGAGGACCTCAATCGTACCCGTTTCATGAAGCCATTAGAGCATTATGGCATTCATGATGTGGAACTGGCCGACCATCTCAGTGAGGACTATGTCTATTGGTCGCCGCGCATCGTCCGACTCGTTTCTGGAACGATGGAGTTGCTCGATTACCTGAAACCGAAACACCATTTACATTTGATTACCAATGGGTTCCAAGAGGTACAACACACCAAGTTAAGCGGTTCGGGTTTGGAACCTTACTTTGAAACCTTGACTGTTTCGGAAGAAGTCGGCGTGAAGAAGCCCAATCCAGAGATTTTTCTTTATGCGCTCAAAAAAGCCCACGCCATCGCTGAGGAAAGCCTAATGATTGGTGATGAAATGGCCGTCGACATTGATGGCGCCCGTGCAGCGGGAATGGATACGGTTTTGTTTAATCCGAAAGGAGACAGGGTTGAAGGGGAGAGGGATTACGAGGTGAGGAACTTGAGGGAAATAATGGGTTTGCTATAAAGAATTTGTTTATTTTTGCAAAAAATACCGACATCTATATGCATCGAAAACTAATACTATCAATTTTCTGCCTTTTTGGCTTGATGCTCGGCGCGTTTGCCCAACAAAAAGGGCATGTCTCCGGTGTGATCAAGGATGCGGAGTCCAATACGACCTTGATAGGCGTTTCCATCTATGAGGAGCAGCTGCAATTGGGCACTACGACCAACGAAAAAGGCCAATATGATCTGGATTTGCCTTTTGGAGAGCATACCTTGCGCATTTCCTATATTGGCTATACCACGCTTTACAAGAAAGTCAGCGTTGCGAGCAAGCCGATGACGCTTAATATCAAGATGGAGCCTGAGTTGGAGAAGCTCTCTGAGGTACAGGTCACCAGCGAGCGCAAGGACCGCAACGTGACGGCCATGGCGATGAGTGTGCAGACGCTCGACATGATCACCATCAAGAAGATCCCTGCCCTGATGGGCGAGGTGGATGTCATCAAGAGCATCACTTTGTTGCCGGGTGTGCAGTCGGCATCGGAAGGCTCGTCGGGCTTTAGCGTGCGCGGCGGTGCCACTGACCATAACCTCATCCTGTTGGACGGTGCTCCCATCTACAATGCCTCGCATTTCCTCGGTTTCTTTTCGGTGTTCAACAACGATGTGGTGAAGGATGCCACGCTTTACAAGGGCGACATCCCCGCCAACTTTGGCGGCCGCCTGTCGTCCGTCCTTGACGTCACGGTGAAGGACGAGATGCCCAAGCGTTTTAGTATGCAAGGTGGTATCGGCTTGGTCACCAGCCATCTGATGCTCGAAGCGCCGTTGTTTGACCACAAGACCTCAGTGATGGTGGCAGGTCGCCGTACCTACGCTGGCCTAGTGATTCCCTTTTTGGGCGACGACCTCGACAAGTCGAAGATCAATTTCTATGACGTAAACGCCAAAGTGACGCAGTCGCTCGGCAAGAATGACAAGCTGTTTTTCTCTGTCTATAACGGGCACGATGCCTTCTCGATGCAGCAGATGATTGGTTTAGGCTATGGCAACAGCAGTGCCACCTTGCGTTGGAGCCATATCTTCTCCGACCGTCTCACCTCCAACCTCTCGCTGATTGGATCGAGGTACCGCTACAGCATCGACCTGAATTACAGTCCCTACGATTTCGCCATCAGTGCGGGCACCGATGCCGTCAGCCTCAACTACGACTTCGCCATGCACTGGAACGATGAGAATGTCTCCAAGTTCGGTCTGACTACAGGCGCTCAATCCTATCTGCAAGGCGAGATCGACGACCGAGGCGGGGCACTTTCGCAATACCTTCAGGTGGACCAGTCGAAGTCAGTGGCACGCAAGGGCTTGGAGCATGCCTTGTATTTCACCCACGATTGCACGCCCATACCGCGTCTCACTTTCCGAGCGGGCTTGAGGCTGTCGTGCTTCCAGAATATCGGCGCGGAAGACCTCTATGTCTTTGATAGTGTCATGTATTATGTTACGGATACCATTCATTACGGCAAGGGTGAGGTGTTCCATACGGTCTTTAACCCCGAGCCGCGTTTGGCGGCCATGTATCAGTTGGACGAACACTCCTCGGTCAAAGCCTCGTATTCGCGCACGGTGCAATATGCACAGGTGGCTTCGTCAGCAACGGGCGGACTGCCTTTCGACGTGTGGTTCCCGACCAGTCCCAACGTGAAGCCTCAAAAGTGCGACCAGTTTGCCCTCGGCTATTTCCGCAACTTTGCCCACGATGCCATCGAGACCTCGGTGGAGGTGTATTATAAGAACATGCAGAATGTCATCGACTTCAAGGACAATGCCATCACATACGGTTATCTCTTGATAGACGGTGAATTGCGTGTCGGCAAAGGCCGTTCCTATGGAGCTGAATTCCTCGTCAGGAAGAACGTGGGCAAGTTTACGGGTTGGATTTCTTACACCTATTCGCGTACCTTCCGTACCATCGAGGAAATCAGCCATGGCAGGGAATACCGCTCGCCATACGATCGTCCGCACAACATCGTCATCGTAGGCAATTACGACGTGACGCCGCGCATCACCTTGGCAGCCAACTGGATATACAACACGGGTCAGCCGGTGACTTTCCCCTACGGACAATACACCATTAACGGCATGACCTATGCGGTGTATAACGGCAACCGCAACGAGAGCCGCTATCCAGATTACCATCGTCTCGACCTGTCGTTCACCTGCAAGCTGGGCAAGCTCGAAGACCGTCGTTGGCAACATGAAATCAATGTCTCGGTCTACAATGCCTACGCCCGTCACAACACTTGGGCCATCACTTTTGACCAAGGTGAAAACGGCAGCATCGTCACCAAGAACATGTATCTGTTCTCCGCAGTGCCTTCCATCTCGTACAACTTCAAATATTGAGCGTCATGAAATTGTGGCATAAGTTTCTGGTTTTTGTAGCCTTGGCAGGCTTCGTAGCATGCACAGAGGACATCGTCATCGATGTGGAGGAGGGCGAGCCTATGATTGGCGTGGAGGCTTCGTTCACCGATGAGTTGAAGCACCATGAGGCCATTTTGAGTTATACGGCCAAGTTTTACGACCAGGATGAGATCCACATGGTGAGTGGTGCTACGGTGTTTGTTACCGATGGCGTCGACACGATATATTATTACGAGGATGCCGAGCAAAAGGGGCATTATTTCACCGACCTTGTAGCGGGAAGGAAGAATACCCTGTACCGTTTGTGCGTCGAAGTGGCCCAAGAAGATGGAGAGGAACATCACTTGTATGCTGAGAGTTTCATTCCCGACAATGTGGACCATGTCGACAGCCTGGTGATAAAGCCTTACAACGGTGTGAACGACACCATCCCGACGGTGTTCCTCTTTGATACCATCGAGTGGCTGTATCCCTATTTCCAGAGCCTTCCCGACCCCAATCTCATCTACATGCCGATGATTTCGAAAAACGACACCTTGATGTCCGACAGCTTGGCCATGCGCATGATGATTGCACAAGGGGGCTTCGCGGGTTATTATGTGAACGGTCCCGAGATGCTCGAGTCCAACAAGGAGATTCCGATCGGCTATTTCCGCAGGTCGCAGCTTAGGGATGGCGACAGGATCCATGCAGATTTGTGTAGCATTACGTCGGAGTATTATCTGTATTTCTATAGTGTGCTGATGTCGACAGGCAGCAATCCCATGCTGGGTGCACCGGCCAACGTGAGCACCAACATACGCCCCGATGGCGAAGGTGTGGGATGGTTCTACACCGCATCTGTCGTATCGTGTGAAACGGTTTTCCGAAAATAGCGGTTGACTATGATAAAGAACAAGTTACATATTGGATTTTTGATGGGACTCGGTTTGCTGGCGGCAGCATGTACTGAGGACATCACTATGGATATGCCTGAAGGAAGAAAAAGGCCTGTGGTAGAAGGCTCCATCACAGATGAATGTAAGCAGCATGAGGTGATTCTCAGCTATTCTTCTGAGTTATATGATACGAATAAACCTGAGATGATTTCAGGGGCAAAGGTGTATGTGCAGAGCGGTAGCGATACGATTTGGTACTACGAACAGGATAACAAGCCCGGTCATTATCTCTCGGATTCGGTGGCGGGGAAGAAGAACCGCAGGTATCGTTTGGAAGTCAGAGTGGAAGACAACACCTTGTATTCAAGGCCTCTCTGGATGTATGCCGAAACCAAGATGTCGAACAATGCGGAAGGCATAGATTCGGTGGGCCTGCTCCCCAAGCGTGATGGTAACAACCTCCCGATTTTCGACGACAATGCGGCTGTTTGCGTCTGCCCCTATTTCCAGACCCTTTCGGATTCGAGCATCGTTTACAATGTGGAACTGTATTTGAATGGTAAACGCTTCAATAACAGACCTTCCAAGTTGTTCAACCTGTTTTCCATGGAGGGCTATGCAGGCTATTATTTCAATGGCTCCGAGATGTTGCATAATAATATTGAGATTCCGGTGGGCATCATGAACAAATCGTATATGCACGAGGGCGATGTTGTAAAGGTGAAACTATACAGCATCTCCGAGGATTACATGTATTTCCTGGTGAGTCAGAAGCTGGCCATCGGTGTCAATCCTGTCATGGGGGCTTTCCCAGCCATGTTCTCCAATATCTTCTCCGACTGCGATGCGATAGGATGGTTCAACGCCACCTCAGTCATTACCGGAGAGGGAATCTATCACGAAGATATCTTTCAGCAGGATACTGTTCAGTAATTGAGAATTGAGATAAAAGGAAAGGCGACCTCGAAACGGGGTCGCCTTTCACTTTGTTAGGGTGTGTAGATTACTTCACCACGACCTTTTCAACAAGCACTTGCGTGCCCGAGGTGAGGCGGAGGAAGTAAACGCCCTTGGTCATGCCGTCGACGCTGATCTGTTCAGTGCCCTTGGCGGTGCCGTTGGCCACCACCTGGCCCATGCCGTTGCACATGGTATAGCTGTACTCGGCATTGCCGCCATTGATGTACAATGTGCCGTTGACGGGGTTAGGATAGATGGAAAACTCTGCCATGTTCTCGTCAATGCCCCATTCGGCTTCGACGATGACGCATTCAGGCACAGAGCTGCCACCTTCGTAGTTGGCGATGACACAATAGGTATAAGTGGCTTCATGGTAGACTTGGTCAATGAAGGTGTTTTCTTCCGTCGTGCCAAGTGTCACACCATTGCGCATGACCGTGTAGTCGATGGCGTCAACGGCAGCATCCCAAGTAAGGATGATGTTCTCCATTTCCACCGTGTAGGTCAGGTTGTCAATGGAGACATAACCTCCAATTTGCGGCGTGACCTCGCAGTTGCACTCGAATTGGTGGAGCACTCCTGGGTTGGGACGGCTGGCTTGATAGATAACATCACCCGATGGGTATTTGACGGTAAAGGAGCATTCGGTGTCGTAATTACCACGGTTCCAGGTTAAGGTGACTTGTGTGCCGTTGCCAATCTCAAGGACTTCCGTTTTTTCGTAACCATCATCGATGGTAAGGTCGACGGAAGGCGCGCCGTCGCCAAAGCTTACCGTAAGCGAAGCGCCGTTCCAGCCGTCGCCGTAGGTGTCATGTAATTCAAAGATGACTTCGCAGGAGTTCTTCATGAGCAAAGTCCCTTCGGCGCTTACATTACCATCGGCTTGCATCGAGAAGGTCATGGGAATCTGAGCGTTCCCTGGGCAGTTCTCGTCGATTTGGACGGTGAACACGCAGATGGCGATGCCCTCGGGGTCGATGGTGCCAATCTCGATGGTGGGATTGAGCAGGGTCACATACTCATTCTCGCAGGCAATGCTGGCAATGGCGTTGGTGGCCATGTAGTGTCCTGTGTTCTTGAATTTGGCGATGAAAGTCACCGTCTCGCCAGGAACATAACCACCAACCCATTCAGTACCTGCATAGTCAAGGACGGCTTGACCTGCAGTGACGAAGGCCTTGCCATTCCACGACTTGCTGCCGCAGTTCATGGCCACATCGACTTGGAAACGTTCTCCGTCTTCAACACCTTCGGCCACGATGAAGCTGAATGCATTGTTTAAGGTGATAGTCTCGTCAACAGGAAGCACACCAAATTCTGCGGTGCCGTTGATGATGTTGAAACGCTCATCGGAGCAGGTTAAGGTAACAGTGGTGACGTCTTCGGTCGGGTCGACACCAATGTTCTTGAAGGTCATGCTCATTTGGGTCTCCTGATTGACAGCGGCAAAGTTGGGATCGTAGCTGCTCACGGTTACATAAGGGCCTTCGGCAGGAAGGACTTCTATGTCTATGATGTCAGTCACCTTGTTATAACCCATTACGGTCAAGGTGGCAATGCCCACGTTATTCAACGGGGCAAATTCAAGTGTGCAAGAGCCATTCTCAAGATAGCCCGTGGCAATCACTTCGTCGTCCATCATCAGAGTGGCGATGCCAAACGGGGTGTCTTCAGCCGTGATTTCAAGGGTGCTCATGCCTAACATTAGGACCATAGGGGTAATATCGAGATTCATGCTGACAGGGTTGTCGCTGCGCATCATCAGGCTCGGGTCGCCAAAGAGAATCCATGTGTCGTGGGTGTCGATACCACTGCTTCCACTCATGTCGATGACATTCATGTTGCCGTTCACAGAGGCACCACCGAAGGTGTGGTTGAAAAGGTCGGTCGAGCGCCACTCTGTGAAGATGTCAACCATCTCGTCTTGGCCGTACATAGGCGGGATCCAAGGCTGACTCATCCAAGAGAACATGCCGCCGATTGCACCAGTGGGGACTCCTGTACTGTTGTTGGTGGCACGCATCCAAGCCTCGGCGAAACACTCGCCGTTTGCACCACCGTAATTGAACTTGCCGCACAAGCAAGCCACGGACCAAACAGCCGGGCACATGTTGTCATTGACCAAGGCGTTGACATGACTGTTGCTGTAATTGGCTACGCCCCAGCTGGTTTCAGAGCCGTGGTTGCAGTAGTTGATGATGCTGACGCCATTGTTAATGGCGTTGCTGATGCTTGTAGCGCTGGCGCCACCGCCTTCATGCAGTTCCGTGACGTGTTCGTAGGTGTAGTGCTCAAGCGTGTCGCGGATGAAGTCAATATGTTGGTAGTCGTCTTCACCATAGTGACCACTACCGGCACCGATGGCACCGATACCTAGGCCCTTGTTGACCCATGAATTGCCATCTTTCATGTCGCGCTCATAATAGATCACCTTGTTGACATGGTTGGCGACATGTTCATCGGTCTGCACCGAGAAACGGCCAACGAGAACGTCGTCATAGTGGTCGTTGCCATCCACTCTGCCAAACCAGTTGTCGGAATACTCGGTGTAATAGCCGGCTTGGAAGGGATGAGGAGTGATGTGCTCATAGTCGCCAACGAACAACACATAAAGGAGGTCGCGGCTGGGGTCATTGTAGATATTGGTGATATAGTTCTTGATGTTGTTTTCGTTATTACCACCGACTTCGGAGACGCTCACCATCGTGGTGGGACGGCCCGATTGGTTTTTCCAGTCTACGAAAGGTTGCATGCCCGCCATGAACTGGTCGGCGCAGATGACTAACATTTCGCCACGGTCTTCAACGAAGTTGTACTTGGCTCCGTTTTGGCCGAAGTTGATGAAACGGCGCTTGTAATTCTGTTGCATCTCCGAATCCACCTTGATGGCTCCACTCTTGCGGCCGAGTTTCGGATTCTCGCCGTTGTTGTTCATCTTATCCATGCTAATGGTCATGTGGTGATAGACGCGGAGCTTTTTTGTAACAGGGTTGTAGGCAAATGGCGTCACCACGATGTTTTGTCCACGGCAGTCGCGAAGGATGTAAGGCGTATCCAGATGGGCTTGTGTTGCCGGATAGAAAGCATTTTGATTGTACATCTCACCATAGGTGTAAGGTACGGTTGCAGGGTCGATTTGACGGCTGATGTTGCCCTTTGAAGGGGCTACTTCAACGTCATAATCGGTGTAATCACTTGCCGTGACCTTGACATCCATCTTGGCCAGGTCGCCAATGAGGACAGGAACGGGGAAGTGAGGCAGGTTAGGAGCACCGGCATCAAGCGAAACAGCCATCTTTGGGACTGAAACGACTTGCTGGTCGCCGTTGGGTGTGCTCACTCTGGTCAGGTAGAAACCGCCCAGCGAGAAGTCGATGACGACTTGTTGCTCGCTGCTCGAAACCAACTTGACCTCAGGACCGACGGGAGCATTGCTGCTGATGCCAGTCCAGCGCTGGGCGAATGCCATTACTGACAAAGCCACAAATAGTAGAGAAAAAAGTACTTTTTTCATTTCGAATGAATTAGAGTTATTTATTAATGAATTGTCCTTTTAGGGACGCAAAAATACAAATCTTTTCTTGTCACAGGAAGTTTTTGATGGAATTATTTTCATCTACAGGTGCCGATTTTTGCGTAATTTTGCCGCCCAAAACAAATCTACTACCATGGGTTTCATTTTGAAATTGATTTTGACGGGATTGGGATGGTCGTTTGGCGGCCCTCTGGGAGGCATCATCGGCTATGCCATCGGCAGTCTGTTCTCTGGCGGGAGCCCGAGGGTCATTCGATCAGGCGTGACAGACACCTTTGGTAATACCGAAGAAAAGCGCGACTTCAACGTGACGCTTCTCGTGCTCTCGGCTGCCGTGATGAAGGCCGACGGCAACGTCAAACGCTCGGAACTGGACTATGTGAAACGTTTCTTTTTACAGAGTTTTGGTCAGCAGCGCGCCGAGAACTACATCAAGATGCTCCGCGAGATTCTGCAAAAGGATTACAATATCCGCGAAGTCAGCCAGCAGGTAGGACGTTATATGGATTACTCAACCCGTCTGCAACTGCTTCATTATCTGTTCGGTATTGCCGATGCCGATGGTGTGATTTCGTCTGAGGAATTGAGGGTGATCAACATGATTTCGGGGTATATGGGCGTCACCAACAGCGACTTTGCTTCGGTGAAGGCCATGTTCATCAAGGAGACCGACAGCGCTTATAAGATTCTCGGTATCGCGCCTTCTGCCAGCGATGAGGAGGTGAAGAAAGCTTACCGCGAGATGGCCAAGAAAAACCACCCCGATTTGGTGAGCAACCTTGGCAACGAGGTGCGACAAGCCGCCGAGAAGAAGTTTCAGGAAATCAACGCGGCTTACGAAACCATCAAGAAACAACGAGGCATTTAAACGAAAAATGGCAGCCGTTTGGCTGCCATTTTTCGTTTTTAAAGAGGTCTTATTCCACGACAACCTTCTCCATGCGCACTTGCGTGCCCGAGGTGAGGCGGAGGAAGTAGACGCCCTTGGTCATGCCACTGACGCTGATTTGGGCGTTGCCCGTGACAGTGCCGTTGGCGACCTTCTGGCCCATGCCGTTGAACATCTCGTAGCTGAACTCGGCAATGCCGCCGTTGACGAACAAGGTGTTGTTGACAGGGTTGGGATAGACGGTGAATTCGGTCTCGGTCTCTTCGACGACATCCAAGAACTCAACGATGACACATTCCGGAACGGAGAATCCATCGGCATAATCAGCCATCACGCAATAGGTGTAATAGCCGTCTTTGCTGATGAGGTCGTCGGTGAAGGTGGTCTCAGTCGTCTGGCCGATTTCAATACCGTTGCGGCTGATGATGTAGTTGATGGCGCCTTCAGGGGCGTTCCAACTCAGCGTGACGCCAGTGTTGGTGACTTCGGCTTGCAGGTTTTCAACAGGGTTGTAGGTACCCATAGAACCGCTGCCACAGTTGCAGTCAAACTCATAGAGCAGGCCACCGTGGACTGAGGTGCAATCGTAAATCACATCACCTCCTTCGTAACGGACGACAAACGAGCACTCGCTGTCCCAGCTACCACTGTTCCAGTTGAGGGTGACATGGACACCATTGCCGATTTCAACAGTATAGGTGGCTGCGCTGCTACCGCTGCCGATGGTCATGGTTTGCGAAGGCGTGCCATCGCTGAAGCTGACGTTCAAGCTGGCGCCGTTCCAACCATCACCGTAGTCGTCGTGGAGCTCGAAGACCACATTGCAAGAATTCTGGATAGTGCCCGAGCCTTCAGCAGTGAGACCGCCGTCGGCATTCAAAGTGAAGCTCAGAGGCAGTTGCTCGGTGGTGGGGCAGTTGGCATCAACAGTGACGTTGAACAAGCAAGTGGCAACACCCGTCGGGTCGATGGTGCCGACTTCGAAGGTGTCATCGACAAAGCTGACATACTGATTTGTTGAGGAAATACGTGCGATGGCGTTGGTGGCCATATAGTGACCGGTGTTCTTGAATGAGGCCATAACAGAAAGGGTCTCGCCGGGAACGAAGCCGCCAGGGCTTGTCATGCCGTCGAATGCCAGAACAGCTTCGCCAGCGGTGATGACGGCTCTGCCTTCCCAAGTCTCGCTGCCGCAAACGGCAGTGACATTGATGGTGAATCTGGTACCGTCGGCCACGCCTTCAGCAACTCTGTAGGTAAGACCATTCACAGTAGTGGTGGCATCGGGAGCAAGGCTGCCGAAGGAAGCAGTACCGTTGAGGATGGTCAGGTTGGCATCTTCGCAGCTCAAAGTGACGTTGGTGGTGCCAGTGGTGGCGGCAGTGCCCACATTTTTGAAGGTGATGCTCATGGAGGCATTATCGCCAACGTGGACATTGGCAGGAGTGTAGCTGTCGACGGCAACATAAGCGCCATCCAAGGCAGCAGCGGGAATCACGCTGGTATAAGGAACACGCTGCGGGTGGGTCACGCATACTGTGACGTCACCACCGCTGGTAATAGGAACGATTTGGATGTCGGCAGTGCCGCTTTCACCAATCATGCCAGCACCATAGAGGATGCCGTCCTTGCTGATGCCCACGTATGAACCTGGGTCAGCACTCACGGTGAAGAATTCCATGCCGATGGGCAGAGTGGGCATGTGGCTCACGGTGTTTTCGGTAGGTTGCGTACGGAAGTGTAAGATGGAGCCATCGCCCAACGTGTGATAGGCTTGCCAGTCATAGAGCGTGCTGCAGTGAAGTTCATAGCCAAGGGCTTGGGCAGCGTTGCTGGCCAGATTACCGATGAACATCATCGAAGTGACGGTGTTGTATTCGTTATCGGTCCACATGGCATCGTAGAAACCCATGGTGGTCTCTTCGTAGGTAGGCATAGTGCCGTCGTGACGGTTGGTGGCACCCACACCGAAGTAGTAGTCGTTCAGCCAGTAGGTCGACGGGCAGGAGCCGATGTAGGCGTAAGCGGCTTTGTCCGCAGTACGGACCATGGCTTCGCCAAAACATTCGCCGCTGATGCCCCAGTCGGCAGCTTGGCAGCAGTTACCCATGGCAAGGAAGTACTTGTGCTCGTTGGTCAAGTTGTGAACATCGCTGACGGTAAAACTCGGGCCAGCCCAGCTGGTGTTGGAGCCGTGAGCGGTGTAGTTGGCGAAGCCGACACCTGTGTTCAGGTGGCTGTAGCAGCCATTGTAATTATTGGTAGTGTATTCATACACATTGGCATAGCCGTGTTCTTCATTGTAATAGTAGTTGGTGGCGTACCAAATGGTGGGACGACCCACGGTGACACCCCAGCCGCTGTCTTCGCCAGCGATAAGGAGCACGTTGTCCAGGTAGCTCGGATCGGGCATGGTGTATTGCTCATATTCGAGGGCCTTGTTGAGCATGGCTTGCATCTGGGCGACTGTTTCGGCGGGGAAACGGCTGTGATACATCTCGGGGAACTGGTCGCCGTCGACACTCGAATACTGGAGGTCGGTAACGCAGTTGGTTTCGTTACCTGTAGCACTTGCGGCCACTTGGTTCTTGTCACCCATGATCATGAGGAAGGTAGGAGCGTCTTTTCCATACTCCTCTTGGATGGTGGCGCGGATGGCAGCAGGAGTAGTGCCGATCTCATCGGTATACTTCACGGTCAGGTAGAAGCCCTTCATGGTCTTCCAAGCCATCCATTCCTGCATGCATTCTTCAAACATGCGGTCGGCAATGATGAGCATGTGGACAGGATTTTGCCACAGGTCAGGGTGCTCGTCATACACATCGTCACGCCAGTTGAACATTTGGCCGTAAACAATGGCGAAATAGGGGTTGAAAGTTCTGGCGAACTCATTGTAGGCAACCGACTTGTCATATTGGTCGTAGCGCACTTCAACTTCGATGTTGTTATAGACGCGGATGCTGTTGGTGGAGGGGTCATACTGCACGGGGTTGATGGTCAGGGCAGCGATTTGGATACCACGCATCGTGCCTTGGATCTTTGTCTCTGCGATGGGACGTTCGGCAAAACCTTTGGCATTATAGGCCTTCTCACTGTAAGCGAAAGGCACGTCTTCGGGCTTCTGGTCCTTGCGGAGAGGCATCTGTTGGGGATAAATCTTCTTGATGCCAAAGTCGGCGAGGGAATACACCTTGGTGGTGTAGTTCTTCACCTCAACGGAGATGTTGCTGGCACCATAAGGGACGGCAATCAGTTTGTTGACGGCAGGCAAAGTGGGCTCGCCAAGATTTCCGGAAGGATAGGTGTCTTTCATGCTGATGTAGGAAAACACACCTTTTTCGGTGGAAACTTCAGTGGCGTCGATGCCGCTGAAGGAGAAGGAGGCGGTGAAGCCTTCGTCAGTCACGTTGGCACAGGTCTGTGCCGATTTGGTCACGCCAAGTTCAATGTGCTGAGCCAGCACCTGCGTGCCAAACAGCATTCCGATCATAAGGAAGGCTGCGGTGAGTAAACTTGCTTTTTTCATTGAGTTTTGTTGAATTTATTAGTTGAAACTTTAAATTGATTCGAAATCTCGAATTAAGACGGCAAAAATAGAAAATTTTTCCGAAGCGTCATGCGCGTTTCCGGAAAAAATTCATAGGATATTTAAAATAGTTTATTTGCCTTTCAAGATGCGTTTGTATTCCCTTTCGTTGTCAAGCACTTCCATGGCTTTTTTGATGCCCGGGTCGACAGAGGCCATGACTTGATAGTATTGCTGCGTTTCCCAAACGTTGCGGGCGATTAAGGCCTTCATTTGCAGGAGCATGAACTTCTCGGAGCGTTTGAATTGCTCGTCGTTCCATTCCACTTTGGCATCCTGGGCGGCGGCTTTCAATCCGTTGATGAGATCTTCGCCGACAATGAAGTCTTTGTTGAAGTGCTCAAAATCACCATATTGCGCTTTAATGGCATCGCGGTACTTCAAGCTATAGTCGGTGGTGAAACGGTTGAGGGCACCCTTGCGGACAAGGTTGGTGTAGAGCTTGCTGTTGTATGCTGTGTCGACAGGGATGAAGAGGTCGGGCATGATGCCGCCACCACCGTAGACGGTGCGGCCACCGTCGGTCTTGTATTTCAGCGAGTCGGGGAAATGGATGCTGTCGGCATGGTAGTATTCTCCGTGTTTAAGGCGTTTTTCCATCTCCAAGCCATAGTCTTCGACACCTTTTTCGTATGGGCGTTGGATGCAGCGACCCGAAGGCGTGTGGTAGCGCGAGGTGGTGAGACGGATTTGGGAGCCGTCATTCAGGTTGAAAGGTCTCTGTACCAGTCCCTTACCAAACGACCGCCGACCGATGACCACACCGCGGTCATGGTCCTGGATGGCGCCCGATAGGATCTCGCTGGCTGAGGCTGAGCCTTCGTCAATGAGGACGACCAGCTTGCCTGTGGTGTAAAGTCCTGACTTTTTGCTTCTCCATTCTTGTCGGGGCGAGTGTATGCCTTCGGTGAAGACGATGAGCTTGTCTTCGGTGAGGAACTGGTCCACGAGGTCAATGGCGGTGTTGAGGTAGCCGCCCGTGTTGCCGCGCAGGTCGAAGATGAGCGACTCCATGCCTTGGGCTTGCAGCTTGGCGAAGGCCTCCTTGAATTCTTGTGTCGATTCTTGGGCAAAACGGTCAAGTTTGATGTAACCCACATGGTTGTCAAGCATATAAGCCGCGTTGATACTGTTCAGCGGGATTTTGTCGCGGATAATCTCAAAATCAAGGAGTTCTGGGTCGTTGCCGCGCTTCACGCTCACGGTGACTTTGGTGCCTTTCTTGCCACGCAGGTGTTTCTGCACATATTCGTTATCGACCTTTTTGCCAAAAGCCTCTTCGCCATCGATCTTGATGAACTGGTCGCCGGCCATGATGCCCACCTTCTCGGAGGGACCGCCTGCTGTGGGACTGATGACGGTGATGGTGTCGCGGATAAGCTGGAAGGTCACGCCGATGCCTTCGAAGCTGCCCACGAGGGGCTCGTTGGCTTTCTCCACGTCTTTCTTCGAGATGTAGGCCGAGTGTGGGTCGAGTTCCTTCAGCGCGGCTATGATGGCGTCTTCCGTAACCTTGTCAGTGTTGGCCGTGTCGACATAGAAATTTTCAATGAGATATAGTGTTGTAGCCAGCTTTTGGGCGTTCATCTGCGCCTTGGTTTGAGGCTGTTGGGCTGTTGCTGCCATCGTGATGATGCATGCAAAAGCCAAGAAAAAGAATTTCGAGGATTTCATGGATAAAACGTTGTTTTTAGGGGTGCAAAGATAACGAAAAAACGGAAATGCTATTGCCTCAAAATATCAAAAGTATTGTCCTCATTGAGCTTGATGATAGTAGAGCACTTGGGCTTGGCGAAGCTGTCGTGGTAGAGTTGCACTACATAGTCGACTGAGTTTTTCAGTTCCTCGCTGATGTCGCTGAAGGTCATGGCGGAGGGTTGTCCCGAGAGGTTGGCTGAGGTGGAGGTGATAGGCTTGCCCAAACGGCGGATGACTTCCTTGCAGAACTCATTGTCCACCACGCGGATGCACACCGAATGGTCGGCAGAGATGTTCTTCGCGAGGTTTTTGCTTTGGGCGAAGACGATGCTCAACGGGTTGGTAGTGTGTGCGATAAGGTCGTAGGCGATGGGCGGCACATCCACCACATAGTCTTTCAGCCGTTCTGCCGAATCCACCAAGATGATGAGACTTTTGTTAGTAGGGCGCTTCTTCACCTCGTAGACGCGATCACAAGCGCGGCTGTTGGTGGCGTCGCAGCCCACGCCCCAGATGGTATCGGTGGGGTAGAGGATGGTCTTTCCGGCTTTCAGCACGGCTACCGTGCGCTCTACTTCTTGTTCAAATGATGGTTCCATAATGATTATTTGTTTTCTTTGATTTTCTCTCTTAATAGGTTGTATTTGTGTCTGTTAGCTTGCATCATCGTGCGGCAGATGCTGAATCCCGTCTTGCCGTAGAGGAAGCCGCCTTTTATAATATAGGTGCGGATGAAATTGATGCTCGGGCTAAAGAGATAGGGCAGGAAGCCTGTCTTTTTGCCGCGTTCGTAGTACGACTGCGCGCCCAGTTCGGCGAAGTGGAACTGCTGTTTGCGGAAGGCCTCGGGGGTGTCCCAGGAATAATGCAGCAGGTCGCCGTGCAAGAGGGTCTTTTTCGGCTCGCTCTTGTAGTTCAGCCACTCGTGGATGATCCCTTCCCATTCGGCAAAGCCGCGCCGCCAGATTCGGATTTTGGTCTCGGGATAGAGTCCACAACCTTTCACCCACTGACCGCAGTAGTTGTTGAGGCGCTTCATGGCAAAGATCTCGTTTTCGGCGATTTCCTTGTCTTTCAGCGCTTTGATGGATTGCTTCAGATCGTCCGAGAGCGCTTCGTCGGCATCGATGGAGAAGATGAGGTCGCAGGTGGCGAGTTCGTCGGCGAGGTTTTTCTGCTCGGAGTAGCCGAGCCAGTCTTGGGTAAAGAACTTCACGCCATAGCGGTCGCAGATGGCCTCGGTCGCATCGGTGGAATGTGAGTCCACGACGATGATCTCGTCGGCAATATCCTTAACGGAGTCAAGGCATTGCGCGATTTTCTGCTCCTCGTTGAAGGTGATGATGACGACCGAAATGCTGTTCATGGACGCAAATTTTCCGCAAAATTAGGCTTTTTTTCTTATTTTTGCGGACTTTTCGAAAAGATGCATATAGGAATTCCCATCTGGATGTTAGTCGTATCACTGCTGGCAGGCTTGGCAGCGGCTACGGTATTGTATTTCCGTAACAAGAAACAACACTATGGCAAAGCATTGAATGCCATTCTGTTCGCGCTCCGAACTCTGATTGTGGGATTGGTGGTGTTATTGCTTTTCAACCCATTGATTCGGCAGAAATTCAGCTCGGTGGAGACACCTACGATTATCCTCGCCCATGATAATTCTTCTTCCATCGCCTTATGTAAGGATTCCACTTTCTACAAAACCGACTATTTGACCCAATTTGAGCAGTTTAGAAAAGACCTGAACACTGATTTCAATGTCGATGAATACCTCTTCGGCGAGGAAGTCCGCGATTTCGACCAAGTCGATTTCTCCGACCAACTGACGGACTTGTCGTCGTTGCTCAAGACCTTGGACAGAAGGTATTACAAGCGCAATGTGGGTGCAGTGCTGCTTTTCTCCGATGGCATCTATAACCGTGGCTTCGAGCCGGAACTGGTGGCGGAAAAATTCCCCTTCCCAGTGCATACCATTGTTTTGGGTGACACGGTGTCTTATCCCGACCTCGCCATCCGCAATGTGCATTATAATAAGGTGGTGTCGCTCGGCGCGACCTTCCCTGTCCGCGTGACGGTGGCTGCCCGCGACTTGGCAGGCCGCAAGGCCCAACTGACCCTTAAGGAAAGCGGTCGCATCATCGAGAAGCGCGACATCGAGATTCCGTCCAATCGCTTCTCCAAGGAAATCGACTTCATGCTCGATGCCACCAAGAAAGGCGTGATGGCCATCGACATCGAGGTGAGCGGCATTGCCGAGGAAGAGCAACTGCTGAATAATGTGAGGCATATCTATGTCGAGGTGCTAGATCAAAAGTATAAGCTGCTCTGTGTGGCTGCCTCACCGCATCCCGATTTGGGTGCTTTGCGCAGCGTGCTCAACGACAATTATGAGGTGGACTTCTGCTTTGGTAAAGAGACCTTACCCGACTTTGCCAACTACGACTTGGTCATCCTGCATCAAGTGCCCTCGGCGCGAACGGATTTCAATGCCCTGAAGACACAGTTAGACAAGAATGTGAAACTCCCCGTTTTCTTCATCATCGGGAAGGATACTGACCGTGATATGCTGAATAAGTTACAGGGGGTCTTTGCCTTACATTCTGGTGCGACTAACACCTTGATGGATGTCAAGGCGCACCAAAACACGGCCTTTTCGACCTTTACCTTCGTTTCAAAGTCGGAGCAACTCATTGCGAAATATCCACCTTTGGCTTTGCCGCATTTAGAGATCAATGCTTTGAAATCGCATGATGACTTACTCTTGCAAGAGGTGATGGGCATAAAGTCGGGATTGCCGCTGTTGAGCTTCGCCAACGATGGGCGCAAGATGGCCTTCTTGTTTGGCACCAACATCTGGCGTTGGAGGCTGTACGAATACTACCAGTCGAAGAACCACGATGTGTTCGACGAGATGTTCTCCAAGTCGCTGAAATATTTGTTACTTTCAGCCAACGACGGTTCGGCCATCTATGCCAAGGAGACCTACTACAGCAATGAGCCCGTCATCATCACCGCTGAGTTGCGTAACCCGAACAACGAACTCGTGACCGACCCCGACCTGACCATTCAAATCGAGAACAAACTGACGGGCGAGACCTACGACTACACCTTCTCGAAGCACGACCACGACTATGAATTGAACGCTGGCCTTTTGCCCGAGGGCCTGTATACCTATAAGGTGCAAGCGCAGATGGGCGACAGGATGATCAATGTTGGAGGCTCCTTCTCGGTGGTGCCGCTCGGCATTGAAGCTCAGCAACTCACTGCCGATGCAGAGCGGATGCGCATCATCGCTCGCCTGACCAACGGAAACTGCTACACTGCCCGCGAGTTGCAACAACTTTTTGCTGACTTGCACAATGATTCGCGCATCACCTCCGTTGAACACCATGAGAGCCGCTTTGAGGATTTGATCCACTCCAAGTGGATCTTCTTTGTCCTCATCGGTCTTGCCGCCGTGGAATGGCTGTTACGAAAATTGTTTGGAAGCTATTAGAATGCAGAATTAAGAATGCAGAATGAGGAATTTTGAATCTTTAAATTTTGAATCTTTAAATCTTAAATACAAACGCTTTATGAAAATCCAAGATCAAGCTGTCGTCACGATGACCTACGTCCTGCGTGAAAACGACGAAAACGGTCCCATCCTTCAGGAGACCACAAAAGAGAACCCCTTTGTGTGCATCTTCGGTATGCACCAGCTGTTGCCCAAGTTTGAAGAGAACTTGATGGGCAAGGAGCCCGGCGACCATTATGCCTTCCACCTGACCCCGGAAGAGGGCTACGGCGAGCGCGATGAGGCCTATGTGATGGACCTCGACAAGAACATGTTCATGCAGAACAACGTGCTGATGGACATGGTGAAAGTCGGCGCCCAGCTGATGATGCAGACTTCCGACGGTCGTCCGATCGCTGGCATCGTCCGCGAAATCGGCGACAAGCATGTGAAGATGGACTTCAACCACGATATGGCGGGCAAGCATCTCCATTTCTCAGGCGAAATCCTTGATGTCCGCGAGTCGACCGATGAGGACTTCGCTCCTGGTGGCTGCAGTGGCTGTGGTGGTGACTGCGATGGCGGTTGTGAAGGCTGCAAATGATGTATACCTTGTAGAGACGGTGTGCACACCGTCTCTACTTGGAAAATTTGCAACCATTTTTCTAAGTTTGCACCGTCATTTGTTTGTTAACTCTTAAAACAAATCAACTATGAATAAGACTACGAAGGTTTTAGCAGCCTTAATGCTAATGGTGACGGCATTCGTTGCCGTGGGATGTCTGAACATCGGTAAGCCGCACAAAAAACACCAAAGTGTTGACCTTGGCCTGCCCAGCGGAACGAAGTGGGCTACCTGCAACGTGGGAGCGAAAACCCCTGAAGCGTTTGGCGGCTATTTTGCTTGGGGCGAGACGAAACCCAAAGAAAGGTATGATTGGAGTAATTACCAGTATACCATGGGTACTGACTCAGAAATGATGAAATACTGCACCAATCCTGAGTATGGAATCAACGGTTATACTGACGGATTACTTTTTTTGGAACCTGGAGACGATGCCGCGACGGTCAATTGGGGCAAGAAATGGCGGACGCCTACTTTTGAACAGTGGAAAGAGTTGCATGAAAACACCACCCAAAGCGTGACCGTCAGAAACGGCGTGAATGGTATGCTATTTACTGGCAGAAACGGCAAGAGCATTTTCCTGCCTTTTGCCGGCTCCTCCGCCAAGAATGCCACAAAAAGGGGACAAAACGAAAACGGCTCTTACTGGACGAGCTTGCTTCACACGGAAAGCCATGCCGACGCCTCGGACGCTGCCATGATGTATTTTATCTCTAACAATACACCCAATATGTCATTTGTAGAGATTGAGGCTCCCCGATATATGGGTATGACCATCCGTCCGGTGCGGAAGAAATAATTGTTGGATTTTGTAGAGAAGGTGTGCACACTATCTCTACCAGCTTGACAAAACTCTGGGAAAAAATCAAGTAAATTTAGATTTTTCCCCAGAGTTTTCTATTTTGAGATACAAAATGTCGCATAAAGCGGCACGGCTTTGATGTTGTTGTCGAAGCCGAAATGCTTTTGCGAAATTCGTATGGAATAGGGTGAATTGTACTTTTTCGAGAACAAGTTCATGCTGATGGCTTTGTTGCGTTTGCCTTTTTTTACCTCAACGGGAATGATGCCGCTGTCAGTTTGCAGCACGAAATCCACCTCGGCCGTGTTGTCGTTTTTCCAATAGTAAAGCGGAATTTGGTTGGCTTTAAATTGTTGTGCCACATAGTTTTCGGCTAAGGCTCCCAAAAAGTTATTGTCTTGCTCAATGGTTGAAAGTATAGTTGGGTAGGAGATGCCCGATTTCATGGTGAGCAGGCCCACATCGGCCATGTAGAGTTTGAAGTCGGAGAGGTCAGCATAAGCTGCAATAGGCATAAGGCCTTGTGTGGTCTTTTGGCATTTCAGCACAATGCCCGCCGACTCTAACCAGTCGATGGACTCGCCGAACAGTGTGGCACTGCCGCCTTTCTGCACCACTTTGTATTGGAACTTCGTGTTTTCCTTGGCTAATTGCGTAGGAATGGAGTTGTAGCACGCCCGAATCTTGACCGAAGTGGAGGCCGTGGCGTATTTGGCCATGTCCGCCAAGTACTCATTAACGATGCGGCTTTGAATGTCAACAATGTCGATGAAACTCTGAGTTTCAACAAACTGCCTCACCACGGCAGGCATTCCGCCCGTAATCAGATATTGCCGATACAACTCGATCAGCATTTGGTGGATACCGTTTTCCAAAGGCTTGCTGTCGGCGAAATGGCTTTTGGTTTCCTCAGCGAAGAACCGCTTGCCCATTGCCCAAAGAAATTCTTCGAAATCAAGCGGATACATATAGATTTCATCGACCTTACCAACAGGGAAAGAATATTTCTCGCGGTTGACGGCCACACCAAGCAGACTTCCGGCGGCCACTACATGATATTGGGGCGCTTCCTCGCAAAAGACCTTCAACGCCATCAATGCCCGTTCGCTGCTTTGGATTTCGTCGAAGATGATGAGGGTTTTGCCCACTTTAATCGGTTGATTGTAAGTGGCTTCAAGGTATTGGATGATTCTTGTCGGGTTGAGGTCGCCTTCAAAAATCGCGGCCACAGCCACTTGGTTTTCCAAATGCACATAGATGGTGTTCTCGAAATAGGAGGCTCCAAATTCTTTCAGGATATAGGTCTTGCCCACCTGCCTCGCGCCGTTCACGATGAGCGGCATCCGGTTCTTTTTGTCTTTCCATTGGACCAATTCGGCCATCACTTTTCTTTCCATAGCGCTTCATTTTACCCCGCAAAAATAATTATTTTTGATAAAACTCTGGGAAAAAATCTGAATTTTTATGATTTTTCCATAGAGTTTTATTGATAAATTGCGCAAATGGGCAAAAACTCCCATAGTTGCGCAACTTATTGAAAGATTTTCTGCGCAAATAGTGCTTTCTGATGCCATTTGCGCAGATTATCTTTGGATTTTCTGCGGAAATGTGTTTTTGAAAAACTTTTCTCCTTTTTCGTGTGTTTGAAGTCATTTTCCTTATATTTGCACCGTCATTCGATTGAAACATCAATTGATAGTGACAATGAATAAGAAATTGCTAAATAATGCAACAATTTGATAAATAAAAGATTATAAACAAAAATATTGGCCTATGAGATAACGCATAAAAGCGATATGCACATCATAGAATAGGAAAAAGCGAAGTAGCTTATTCTGGATTCCTTGAAACTTCGACACTTTCAAAATCCTCCCGGAGTAAAGCAACGACGCTCCCGTCATTTGGCGTGGGCTTTACTCGTTGTAATTGGGAGGATTAGGTAGTCGAAGACCTCAAGGAATCCGATGAAGGCGACAAAGTGCCACGCTTTTTTTGTGTGTATGTCTTAAACTATTGGCACATCTAAACAAATAACAAATTCAAAACAAAACCGATGGGCCAATGGGATATAACTGGCGACAATTGTATTATGAAACTTAGAGTATTATTTGTATTTGCAATCTTATCATGTTCAGTATTTGCATACTCACAATATGTGATTCCGAATTTCTCAAATGAGACGTCGTATAGCAATTCAAGAAGTTCTTCAGGAGAACGTATCGGTAATATATCAGCGGATTTTGGTTGGGAGAGAAATATTAGGCAACTTGGTTATGAAGAAGCGGTGCAGTTTCGTTTTTATCCAGATGGAACGGTTTGGCACCATTATTGGGACTATGATGCAAATCTAATCAAAAGAAATGGAACAGATAGGTATGAAAGTGGTACCTATGTCATCACCGAAAGCAATTCGAGAAAAATTAGGTTTACCATAACTTGGTCGAATGGAAGGCAGAAAAGTGGATACATTGATTATTCGATGCATACGTATGCAGAACTCCACTATGATATGAAAGTGTATGAAGAATTGTCTCGTTAGTTTAAATAACAGAATTGCTTATTTTGTTATTTCGTTGTTTTAAATACTAGCGCCCACTAGTGGGCGCTAGTGGAACCAACTTTAAAAACAATAATATGGTAGTAAGAATAATTGGCCTAATAATTAGTATAGCAATGATAATACTGGGATTAAACGGTGGTTTTGTATTAAAAGGTACAAATAGCAGCATGGCATTAGTAATTGTCGGTGTTGTTTTCCTAGTGTTTGACATAATAGGAATAGTAAGATATAGTAAAAAGAGAAAAATGAATTAAACTTAGATTAATATGGGAATAATTTATAGAGCAGTTGGTGGCGTTATGGATGTAAATAAAGCCATCAAACAAAACAAAGCACAAAACAATGATTCCGCCCAAACCGTTGTGGTCCAGAATAGGTTTTCTATTGATGTGCCATCGTTTTTAGAACCAACGACCAGATTCGGCGAGGACGCATCTGTACAGTATTGGAGTAGGACGTTAGATGTCTCATTCCAAGTTATTGATGAGCCTAAGCAAGAGTTTGTTGATGCTATTGAAGAATTGAGAAACGAATTGCCAGGTTTTGAGGAAGATAATACTCTCCTTGATCATATGGCGACAATGGTGTTAAGCAATCTGTTTGATGATATTGATAAAGTTGAGATTGAGAATTATCAGAGAATCGTTATTAATGGATTGAAAGCTGTTATGCTCAATGCGTTCCAAAAAAGGACGTTTTTTAAAGATGCGTTATATGGGAGTCTTGCTTTTATTGAAGGGAAGGATACATTGTATCAGATAATCATATTATCGGGTGGCACAAGTATCCTAAAACTGTCTGACAAATTGGAACAATCAATTTATTCTTTTAAAGAACTGTAATTGAGCTGTATTAGAGCTAAACGACGACTAAAAGCTAAAGATTCAATCAATTAAAAGTTGCGCCCGACACGAATAAGGGATATTTATATGAAAAATATGAGAATAATATGGGCTTTAACCTCCATTTTTCTTGCTTGGGGAATGATATTGTCAAGTGGTATGTGTACTTCTCTATTTGGACAATCTGGTAAGTTGAATGGGCATGATTATGTTGATTTAGGACTCCCATCGGGAACGAAATGGGCGTCATGTAATCTAGGAGCAAGTTCGCCTTCTGATTATGGAGATTATTTTGAGTCAATCTATAATGATGTGTATTCTGGACGTAAGAGTGACGACATTGTCACTAAAAGATGGGGAAGTGGCTGGGTTATGCCGACATATAATGATTTTGTTGAGTTGGAAAACAATTGTACTTGGCAATGGACTACAAAAAATGGGAAAAATGGATATGTTGTAAGAGGCCGCAATGGGAATTCCATTTTTTTGCCAGCTGCAGGCCTTCGAAGCGGAAGTAATCGTGCTCTCCAATATGCTGGTTCTTATGGTAGATATTGGAGCTGTACTCATCACGTTATGGATAGGATGATAGGTGTGTATGATCTTTACTTTGATTCTGGACATTATAATGTGAGTAACAGCTTTCAAGTGCTTCAAGAACAGTCTATAAGGCCCGTGAGCCATAGGTAATTAACCTTAGTAATTAAAAGCAAAACCGATGAAACGATGGGATATATGATATGAACACTAAGAAGAATTGTCTCATTAGTTTATATAACCGAACATTAGTGTTTCTTTTTAAGGGACACTAATGGTTTTTGTAAATGATTCAAAAAACTGACATTATGAAAGTATTAAAAAGAACACTAGTATTGGCAATGTTTGTTGTTTTGACGCTGATTGCGTGCAAATCGTTTGCGCAACGCGGCCTTGTCGAATTAACTCTTGATGGAACAATAGGACAGTATCCCGTTGTAATGGAGCTGCAGGTTTACTATGGAGCAGTACCAGCGATATGGGGCGGTAGTTATTTTTACAAGTCCCAAGGATCTAAGAATAGGATTATGCTTTCTGAAGACTTGAACCTTGATGAAGCTGATGGCGCTAAACCTAGATTGGAAGAACGTGTGAATGACAAGGTTACGGGCGTATTTTATGTCAGCAGTTGGAATTTGGATGGTATGAAAGGGACATGGATGCGTACCAAAGATAACAAACGTTATTCATTTACTTTGAAGACGGTTAAGTCAGAATGGATTCCTGATTCTGCCAATTGGTAAGCCAACAAATCAGTATTGATATTGGGGCCTTCAAACAGGGCAATATCATAGTTGGTTATTAGTAAATCAGTAAAGAAGATTCGTAGTAGAACTCAACATGTGCCGCAAAAAATGTTTTAGGTGCATTTACCAACCATTTTGTCAATAAGTATTGTTGCATTTATAAATAATCAATTAATTAAGAAGTTGCACCCGACACGAATAAGGGATATTTTTATGAAAATTAATGAAATTGTTGGATGTTCATTTATCCTTGCTTTGGGATTTATGTTTTCAAAAGGTGCTTTTGCCATCAACGAATACGATAGATTTGAGAGTAATTGTTGCTCAAAGGAGTTGACAATCGATATCACAGTAGTGGGTAGATTTAGATACTTAGGATGGCTGTACACTTCGGCTAAGACTTGGGTGAATGTGTACACAGACGGTACCTATTATTATTGGACGTTTTGTGATCTCGAAGAAGGTGGTGGGGATAGCGAATCATGTCTCCCGAAGAGAATATATACGGATGAAAGAGGATGGTATCGCCTCTCGTATGGAGAAAAAAGCTACTTGTATTATATTAATGATAAAGACGATTATTGCATTGCTCAAAGTGTACGAGATTTGCATCGCAAAAGGTATTAAGCATTAATACAATAAGCTCTCAGATTACGATATCAGGATATTAGTAGAGACGGTGTATAAACCGTCTCTACTGTTTAAATCATTTCCTCAACCCGGCCAGCTGCTGCTCAATCACAGCAATCTTGGCCTCGGCATCGGCTTTCTTTTTGCGTTCCTTGTCGACAACGGCGGCAGGAGCACCGCTGACGAAGCGTTCGTTGGAGAGCTTAGCCTCCACGCTCTTCAGGAAGCCTTGGGCGTATTTCAGCTCCTCTTCCAGTTTCTTGATTTCGGCCTCCACGTCGACGCTGCCGGTGAGCGGCACGAAGAACTCGGTGCTGCCCACGATGAAGCCAAAGGCACCAGCAGGAGCCTCAGCCACATAACTCACCTCGCTCACGTTGCAAAGCTTGGCAATGACGCAGTCGAAGTCCTTGTTGGCCGTGCCCTTCACCACGAGTTGGATGGCGTCGCGGAATGCGATGTTCTTGTCGGAACGGACCTTACGGACATTGTTGATGACCTCTTGAGTGAACTCGAACTGTTTCAGAATAGCCTCGTCAACAGATTGGAGTTTAGGCTGCTGGGCGATGATGATGTCATCTCCTTCCTTGCGCTCGGCGATGGCATGCCAGATCTCCTCGGTGATGAACGGCATGAAGGGATGCAGCAAGAGCATTAGGTTCTCGAAGAACTTAATAGTGGCGGCGTAGGTCACGGGGTCGATGCCCTGGCCTTGCGGAGCCTTCACCATCTCTAAATACCACGAGCAGAAGTCGTCCCAAGTGAGTTTGTAGATGCCCATCAAAGCATCGCTCAAACGGTATTTGTCGATGTTGTCGTTGGTCTCGGCCAACACTTGGTTGAAGCGAGCCTCAAACCACTTCACGGCCATCTTGGCGGCTTCTGGCTGGGCAGCGTTCTCGTCCACATTCCAGCCTTTCACCAGACGCAGGGCGTTCCAAATCTTGTTGCAGAAGTTACGGCCTTGCTCGCAGAGGGCTTCGTCGAAGAGAATGTCGTTGCCGGCAGGGGCGCTGAGCATCATGCCCATACGCACGCCGTCGGCGCCGAACTTGTCGATGAGCTCAATCGGGTCGGGGGAGTTGCCCAATGACTTGGACATCTTACGGCCTAACTTGTCTCTCACGATACCCGTGAAATACACATTCTTGAACGGCACTTCACCTTGGTATTCCTCACCAGCCATGATCATGCGCGCCACCCAGAAGAAGATGATGTCGGGGGCGGTGATGAGGTCATTGGTGGGGTAGTAGTACTTGAACTCAGCATTTTCGGGATCGAGGATGCCGTTGAAGAGCGACAAAGGCCACAGCCACGAGCTGAACCAAGTGTCCAAGGCATCGTCGTCTTGACGCAAGTCTTTCATCGTCAAATTGCTGTTGCCTGTCTTCTCGATAGCGAGTTTCAAGGCTTCTTCAGGTGTCTCGGCGACCACGAAACCGCCTTCGGCCAGGTAGTAGGCCGGAATCTGATGGCCCCACCACAGCTGGCGGCTGATGCACCAGTCCTTGATGTTCTCCAACCAGTGACGGTAGAGGTTAACATACTTGGCGGGATAGAACTTGATGTCACCATTGAGCACTGGTTTCAGCGCGATGTCAGCGAGGTGTTCCATCTTGAGGAACCACTGCATGGAGAGCTTCGGCTCAATCGGCACGCTGGTGCGCTCGGAGTAGCCCACCTTATTATTATAGTCTTCGATCTTCTCCAACAGACCGGCTTCCTTCATGTCGATGATAATCTGCTTGCGGCAGTCCTCACGGCTCATGCCGATGTACATGCCGGCGGCTTCGCTTAAAGTGGCGTCGTCGTTGAAGATATTGATGCTTTGCAGGTTGTGCTTCTCGCCCAACATATAGTCGTTCACATCGTGGGCAGGGGTGACCTTCAAGCAGCCCGTACCAAACTCGATGTCGACATAGCCGTCCTCGATAACGGGGATGACGCGGTTGACCAGCGGCACCACGACTTTCTTGCCGCGCAGCCATTGGTTCTTCGGGTCGGCGGGGTTGATGCACATGGCCGTGTCGCCCATGATGGTCTCGGGACGCGTGGTGGCCACCACAGCATAGCGGCGACCTTGCTCATCGGTGTGGATGATCTCGCCTTCAGCGCCTGTGGCACCCGTGCCGTCGTCCTCGTGGAGATAGTAGCGCAGATAGAACAGCTTGCTGTGTTCGTCCTTGAAGACCACTTCTTCGTCGCTCAAGGCAGTGAGGGCCTTCGGATCCCAGTTGACCATACGGACGCCGCGGTAAATCAGTCCTTTGTTGTACAGGTCGACGAAGGCACGGATGACACTCTTCGAGCGGATGTCGTCCATGGTGAACGAGGTGCGTTCCCAGTCGCAGGAGCAGCCCAAACGGCGCAACTGCTTGAGGATGATGCCACCATGCTCGTGGGTCCAGTCCCAAGCGTGTTTCAGGAACTCCTCGCGGCCGATGTCAGTCTTCTTGATGCCCTGTTGCGCCAGCTTGTTCACCACCTTGGCTTCGGTGGCGATGGAGGCGTGGTCGGTGCCAGGCACCCAGCAGGCGTTCTTGCCCTGCATACGGGCGCGGCGAATCAGGATGTCCTGAATCGTGTTGTTCATCATATGGCCCATGTGAAGCACGCCAGTCACATTCGGCGGCGGGATCACGATGGTATAGGGTTCGCGTTCGTCGGGGGTGGAGTGGAAATAGTTCTTGTCCATCCAGTGTTCGTACCATTTGCCTTCAACTTCCTGAGGGCTGTATTTGCTGCTGATTTCCATAGTCGTAAAAATGAAGCGCAAAAGTAGTGTTTTTTCGGCTATGCTCGGACTTTTTTCGCCAATTTTGCGATGGCATTGATTATTTTCCTATTTTTGTCCGTTAATTGGAAAACGAGAAATCAATTTAAAAATCAATAATCATTAAAAATCACAATTATGGGTACATTAGCAACTCTATGGCAAGAACATAGGACGATGATGGTATTCTTCATTGTCTTGATTGTTGTCATTCCTTTCTTGATCTTCTATCTTAACAAGGCCAAGAAAGAGCATCCTAAAGGCTTGATAGCCGCTGCCTTGAGTAACATGGGCGAGCGCTTCGGCTATTACATCATGAACGCCGTATTGGTGTTGTTCATCTGCTCCAAGTTTGGTATTTCCGACGGAACGTCGGGCCTCATTTTTGGTGTGTTCTATTTTTTGATTTATATGCTTGCGCTCCCTGGCGGTATTATCGCCGACCGCTCGCAGAATTACAAGAAAACCATCATCACGGGTATCGTTGTGATGGCCCTGGGTTATGGATTGTTATCCATCCCTGTGTTCAGTGATGGTGGCAACGCCATGTCTTGGCCGTTCTTCCTTGCCATGTTTGCATTGCTGCTCATTGCTTGCGGTAACGGTCTCTTCAAGGGCAACCTGCAAGCCATCGTAGGTCAGTTGTACGACGACTTCGAAGCCGAGGCTGCCAAGAAAGGTCCCGAGGCGCTTGCAGCAGCCAAGGAGAAACGTGACAACGGCTTCCAGATTTTCTACGTGTTCATCAACATCGGTGGTGTGATTGCTCCGTTTGTGGCCCCCCTCATCCGTGACTGGTACCTGAAGACCAAGGATTTGATTTATAATGCAGACCTCCCGCGTCTGTGCCACAAGTTCATCATGGGCACGATGGAGGGCAACGACATGGACAATCTCAATGCAATTTCGCAGACTTTCTCTGGCGCGACCGAGAACCTCGCTAGTTTCTGCCAAAACTACCTGCATGTGTACAATACGGGTGTTCACTACTCCTTCATCATTTCGGTGGTCGCCATGCTGATTTCTTTGGCTATCTTCGTTGCTGTTCGTCATAAGTTGCCGAATCCTGTGAAGAAAGAAAAAGCCGATGTGCAACAATATTCCGAAGCTGACCGTTTGGCTGATGCCAAGGAGATCAAGCAGCGTATGATGGCTTTGTATGCAGTTCTTGTTATCGCTATGTTCTTCTGGTTCTCCTTCCACCAGAATGCCCAATCGTTGACGATTTTTGCCCGCGACTTCGTGGATACCAGTGCGCTTCCGCCTGAGATCCTGCAATTCATCAACCCGTTCTTCGTGATCGTGTTGACGCCTATCATCATGTGGATTTTCGCTGCGCTGGCTCGCAAGGGCAAGGAAGTTTCCACGCCGAAGAAGATTGCGCTCGGTATGTTCATTGCCGCATGTGCTTATCTATTCCTGATTTGCATTGCGGTGGCAAACAACTATCCTTCTGGCAACGCTTTCAAGGCTCTGCCTGAGGCTGACAAGATGGCCATGAAGACCACACCGTATGTTATGATCGCTACATACTTCTTCCTTACGGTGGCCGAGTTGTTCATTTCGCCTTTGGGACTGTCGTTCGTCTCGAAGATTGCGCCGCGTCACATGGTCGGCAAGTGCCAAGGTTTGTGGTTGGCTGCCACGGGTATTGGTAACCTCTTCATCTTCCTTGGTGTCAGAATGCTCAATTCCTTCCCGCATCAGTGGATGACTTGGGGTGTCTTCGCCTTTATTTGCCTTGCCTCCATGGCCATTATGCTTGGCATGTTGAAATGGCTTGAAAGAGTCGCGAAATAATAACAAATAAAATGAAAGGAAAGGGCTTGCGCAAGCAAGCCTTTTCCATTTAACTCCTAACTATTAACTCCAAACTCCTAACTATGTTCAAGGGTCATCCAAAAGGGCTTTATGCCCTCGCCCTCGCCAACACGGGCGAACGCTTCGGCTACTATACCATGTTGGCCATCTTTGTGCTGTTCCTGCAGGCCAAGTTTGGCTACAACGAAGCACAAGCGGGTCAAATCTATGGCATCTTCCTCGGATGCGTCTATTTCATGCCCCTCATTGGCGGTATGCTCGCCGACCGTTTCGGTTACGGCAAGATGGTGCGAATTGGCATTGTGGTGATGTTTTTGGGTTATCTTCTGTTGGCTGTGCCTATGGCTACCACAACGGCTAAGGTCACCATGTTCTCCGCCTTGGCACTCATCGCCATCGGAACGGGTCTGTTCAAGGGCAACCTGCAGGTGATGGTGGGTAACCTCTACGACGAGGCCAAATATAGCGCCTTCCGCGACAATGGCTTCAGCCTGTTCTATATGGCCATCAATATTGGATCGATGTTCGCACCTATGGCAGCCACCAAGGTCACAGACTTGTTCTTGGGCAAAGCAGGCTTCAGCTATGTGCCGCAGATTCCTTCGCTGGCGCACCAGTATCTGGACGGAACGATTACAGCCGATGCTTTGTCCACTTTTGAGGCTTTGGCGGTGCAGCAGGGCGGCAATGTCAACGACTTGGCTGGCTTTGCCAACAACTATATCGATGCCTTGTCGGGCGCCTACAACTATGGCTTCGGCGTGGCTTGCCTCTCACTGATCCTCTCCATGGCCATTTATTTGGGCTTCCGCAAGTGGTATAAACATGCCGACGTGAATACCAAGCAGGCCAAGGCGATGGAAAGCACCACCGTGAATGTGACGGAACTCTCCAAGGAGCAGACTCGCGAACGCATTACGGCTCTGGCGTTGGTCTTCGTGGTGGTCATCTTTTTCTGGATGTCGTTCCAGCAGGCCGGCCTCTGCCTGACCTACTTTGCCCGCGACTACACGCAAAACACTGCTACGGGCTTCACTCGCATCGGTTTCAATATCTGGTCGCTGACGTTGATTGCCATCTCGGTTTATACGCTGTTTGGCATCTTCCAATCGGAGACAAAACGCAACAAACTGATATGTGGCATCGTGACGGTGCTGTTATGGGCTGGCGCCATAGCCTTGTATCTAGGCATGGACGACCCGATTAACGTGCTGCCACAGCAGTTCCAACAGTTCAATCCCTTCTTCGTGGTCGCCCTGACGCCTGTATCGATGGCGGTCTTCGGCGCCTTGGCGAAGAAAGGCAAGGAGCCTTCTTCACCGCGCAAGATCGGTTTGGGTATGGTTGTGGCTGCCCTCGGCTTCCTCATCTTGGTGATCTGTTCCTTCTCGTTGGCTAGTCCTGCCGAACTGAAAGCTCAAGGTGGCGTGAGTAGCACTTTGGTCTCGCCCAACTGGCTGATCAGCACCTATTTCGTGCTGACCTTCGCTGAGCTGCTGTTGAGCCCCATTGGCATTTCCTTTGTCACCAAGGTGGCACCGCCCAAGTACAAGGGCATGATGATGGGCCTGTGGTTCTGCGTGACTGCCATCGGCAACTACCTTACCAGCGTCATCGCCCGCATCTGGGGTACTGGCATGCCGCTCTGGATGGTGTGGGGCGTGCTCGTCACACTCTGCCTGCTCTCCGCCGTGTTCATCTTCTCGATTATGAAGCGACTGGAGCGGGCAACTTCGGGCTGCTAGTTATGGTATGCCCTAAAGGGCAGAAATCTTTCAAAAATCAATTTGAAAATCATTCAAAAGCAGAATGATGTAGTGTTGGAAGGCGGTCCCAACATTACATCATTCTTTAATTTCTATGAAAGAAAGATGTTTTGTTCGCTTTATATTTTATTGCTCATTTACGAAGATTTCCTTTCCCGAAAATGAAACAATAGAATTGTCCATATATGTAATCCTAACTTTACTTATTTTTATGTAAGAAGCATCGTATGATGTATAGTGAGTGGCTGAATTATTTGTCCAATCAAATACGGCTTTTTGGAATTTTTTAATAGGTCCTACACCTTTTAAAGTAAATGTAAATGAATTTGAATACTTATCCTTACATTTGTCATTAACAGCATTATAAACATTGAAATATACTTCAACATATTTTACAATTTTATCATTGGTATTAGTGAATGTAAAGTATGGGTTAATACCCCCGACACTATTCAGTTCAAATCCAACGTTGTCAAAATAACCATATTTCGTTATTGATTCTGTGTAAGAATCATAAATTGCATCTAAATAATACCATGAATCCCTAAAATTCTTAATTCTTTCAGAGCGAATTAGATCTAAACTATCTTTGAAATAATCTAAGTGATTACGCAATTCTTGGTCGGTGATATCTTTTAAATCTATGACAGTTGTAAAGACTGTGTAAAACCTCTTCTCGCCAAATGTTCTATATTTTTGGGTTTTAGTGTATTGTAAAGTGTCGTTTTCATACCCGAGAATATGGACGAATTCATCCTTGTCTATAAAATCTTGTTTGTCATAAAAACAATCCTTGTTAAGTCTGTTATACTTTGTTGATTTGAAGGATCTTGGTTGGTGAGATTTGATGTATGTATCACGTTCTTTGTGATATTTTATAGAATCTTGAACTAATCTAATAGAATCTCTATAGCGATTGGAGTTTTTGTAATTTTCGAAATTGATACTTTTTATGCATTGCTCATTCCTCAACTTGGCATAAGCGATAACTGCTTCATCATATAATTGAATTTGGCGTTTTAATTCGTCTTTTGATAATTTTGGTAGATAATAGTGAGATAATTCTTCTTTGAGATTTGAATTGCGAATCTTTAAAAACTGAACATTCATCAAATCGCTGTGGTAATAAATATTTTTCCCGTCGTAATGGTAAATGTTCTCAATGTAGAATGGGCCTGATAAGGATGTTACATAATCATATTCTTGTGTAAAATAAATGGAGTCGTTCACATGATTTAGGCTGTCTGTATACCATGTCAATCTTTTTGTTGCGTGAATCCTTTTACAATCTATTCTGTTCTTGATCACCGTTTGAGAGAATGAACTCAACGTAATGAATACTAGGATAATGCAAATAAGTAATTTTTTCATTTTTCGTGTTTTATTTATTGCAAAAATACAAAATTAATGGTTTGGCAAATGTGATGAGATAGGTTTTGTGTAATGTGGCGATGTCGGCTATTTTTTCGTGCTGATTGCAAACAATTTACTAATTTTGCAGTCAAAATCTTTTTTATGTCTAGAAACGAACAAGAACTGAAAGGTGTTACGCTGTTGGGTAACCAGAACACGCAGTACAACTACGATTATACGCCTGAGGTGCTGGAAGTGTTTGAAAACAAACATCCTGAAAACGAGTATCTCGTGGCTTTGGATTGTCCCGAGTTTACCTCGTTGTGCCCCAAGACTGGCCAACCCGACTTCGGTCACCTTATTATTAATTACATCCCCCGCACACTGATGGTGGAGAGCAAGAGCCTAAAGCTCTATCTCTTCAGCTTCCGTAATCACGGTGACTTCCATGAGGACTGCGTGAACATTATCATGAAGGACTTGGTCAAGCTGATGGATCCCAAATACTTGGAGGTCATCGGCCTGTTCAATCCGCGTGGCGGCATCTCCATCAAGCCTTTCGCCAACTATGGCGATGCTGAGCATCAGGACATGGTACGTGCCCGCCTCCTTGCCAGTTTCCACAACTCCTAACTGAACAACTGTATAACTGAACAACTAAAAACTGAAATGAAGGACGCTGTAATTATCATCTCCGGCGGCATGGACTCGACGACGATGCTCTATGAGTTCAAGGATGAAATCGCCTTGGCCATCACTTTCGACTATGGCTCCACCCAAAATGGCCGTGAGCGTGTATGTGCCGTGACGCATTGCCAGCGTTTGGGTATCAAGCACATCATAGTTCCGCTGGAATTCATGCACCGTTATTTCAAAAGTGCCCTGTTGATGACTGCCGATGACATCCCCGAAGGCAACTACGATGATGAGAACATGAAGTCGACGGTGGTGCCCTTCCGTAACGGCATTATGTTGGCCATCGCCGCGGGCATTGCTGAGAGTAACGGCCTGAAACGCGTGATGATAGCCAACCACGCCGGCGACCACTCTATCTATCCCGACTGCCGTCCGAGCTTTGTCAATGCCATGTCGGAGGCCATGTCGGCGGGAACATACGAGAATATCACTGTGTATGCGCCCTATACCTACTTGAGTAAGAAAGAGATCGCCGAACACGGAAAAGCCATGGGTTTGGACTATACCGAGACCTATTCTTGCTACAAAGGTGGCGAGAAACATTGCGGCAAATGCGGCACCTGCCGCGAACGTCGCCAAGCCCTGCTCGATGCCGGTATCGAAGACCATACCGAATACGAATCATAATGCTAAGGTCACTGAGCCCGTCGAAGGGCCGACAGAAATAAAGACGGTGCTTCGATACTTCGACAAGCTCAGTACTCAGCAACCTGCTTCAACTGAATAACTGAACAACTGATAACTACTAACTGAATATGTATTACGTCAGAAAAACCCTAGAAATATCAGCCTGCCACCAGCTTTATCTCGACTACGAGAGCAAATGCGAAAACCTGCATGGCCACAACTGGAAGATCAATGTGTATTGCCGAGCCGAGAAGCTTGACAGCAACGGCATGGTGTGCGATTTTACCGAGATCAAGCGTTTGATACACGGCAAGATTGACCATACCAACATCAACGAGGTGCTGGACTTCAATCCTACGGCCGAGAACTTGGCCAAGTGGATTGTCGACACTGTCCCGAACTGCTACCGCGCCGATGTGTGGGAGTCGCGCGACAACAAGGCCTCCTACATCAAGGATGACGCCCCCCAAAACTTTGATTGATAATTTGGTCACAAAACCTACAAAACCAACAAAACTATCCTTTAGTTGTTGGGAAGCACGCCAACTGGCTGCTTCCCGGCGGCGACGCAGTTGCGGGCCGCCACAAGTTTTTGTTTTGCAAGTTTTGTGGGTTTTGTGAGAAAAAGAAACCATGTACAAGATAAACGAAATATTCTATTCCATTCAGGGTGAAGGCTTCCACTCAGGAACGCCTGCCGTCTTTGTGCGTTTCAGCGGCTGCAACCTGCGTTGCGTGTTTTGCGACACGCAGCATCAAAGCGGGAATATGATGACTCTCCAAGAGATTGTGGATGAGGTCAACAAGTATCCGCTTGCTCCTCTTGTTGTGTTGACAGGCGGTGAGCCTTCCTTGTTCATTAATGAGGCTTTTGTTGAGGAATTGAAACAAAAGACAGGCAAGCGAGTCACCATCGAGACCAATGGCACGCGTCCCATCCCGGCTAATCTCGATTGGGTGACGCTGTCGCCAAAATCGGCCTTTCATGGTGGTGACATGGAACCTTGTGCGCTGAAACGTTGCGACGAATTGAAAGTGGTGTATTTGGGGCAGGATTTGGCGCAATATGATGACATTGAAGCCCAATACCGTTTTCTGCAACCTTGTTTCGAGGAAAACGAAGAACAACGTAAAGCCAACATGCAGGCTTGTGTGGAGGCCGTGAAAACCTATCCGAATTGGCGGCTTTCCTTGCAAATCCACAGAGTATTGAATGTTCCGTAGATTACTTGTGAGGCTTGTAATTCCTTCTCGGCTCGCTGTAAACCAAAAACACAGCGGGCTTTTTGTTTAAGTCGCCCTTATAGTCCTTCCATTCTCCAATGCTTTGGCTGATGACGAGCTCATCGTCGCAAGTGAGGTTGCAGGCAACGCAGACGCGCGTGGCAGGGTGGAGGTTTTTGCACAAGTCCTGCAGCATGGCGTTGTTGCGGAAAGGCGTCTCGATAAACAGCTCCGTCTCGTTGTTGGCCATCGACCTCCGCTCCAAGTCCTTGATGGCGTTTTGGCGTTCGGGGCTCTTGATGGGCAGGTAGCCGTGGAAGGCGAAGGCTTGTCCGTTGAAGCCTGAAGCCATCAAAGCTAGAATCATTGCGTTGGGGCCAACCAAAGGAATCACTTGTATGCCAGCGGAATGTGCCAAGTCAACGACCAACGCGCCTGGGTCGGCGACGCAGGGTGTGCCGGCCTCCGACATCAGTCCCATGTCCTCGCCTTGCAGGCAAGCGCCAAGGTGTTCCATTAGGTCGAGGTTGCGGGCGTTGTGCTTGTCGAGTTCGATGAATTCGATGTCGTCGATGGCATTGTCCATCCCGATACGGCTCAACACGCGGCGCGAGGTGCGGGTGTTCTCCACGACGAAATGCTTCAGCCGTTTCACGATGTTGAGCGTTCCGACGGGCAACACCTGTTCGGGCTTGGTGGCACCAAGCAGGTTGGGCACCAAATAGAGTTTTCCAAAGTTGTTGGTCATAAGCGATAATGGGATTATGACAAGGCGATTTTCTTCTCGATGTCGGCAAACATCACCTTGAACTGCTTGTCGGTCTCAAGGCGGTCGGCGATGGTCTTGCAGGCGTGGTGCACCGTGGCGTGGTCTTTCTTGCCACATTGTTGACCGATGGAGACTAGGCTGGCGTTGGAGTATTTCTTCGACAGGTACATGGCAATCTGGCGTGCCTGCACTACCTGGTGTTTGCGAGTGTTGAGGGACATCTGCTCGGGTGTAATCTTGAAATACTCGCACACAATATTAATAATGTATTCCACCGAGACTTCCTTGACGGTGTTGCGCACAAAGCGGTCGATGATTTGTTGCGCCATCTCGATGGTGACGGACTTCTTGTTAAGTAGCGACTGCGCCATAAGTGAATTCATCACGCCTTCCAGCTCGCGTATGTTGTTGCGCACGTTGCTGGCAATGTATTGCACCACCTCGTCGGGGAAGGTGATGCCGTTGTCGTGGAGCTTCTCACGGATGATGGAGGTGCGCGTGGAGAGGTCGGGTGACTGCAAGTCGGCAGTCAGGCCCCACTTAAAGCGCGACAACAGACGGTCTTCCATGCCCTGCAGGTCGCTCGGGAACTTGTCGCTGGTGATGACGATCTGCTTGTTGTTCTGCTGCAGGTGGTTGAAGATGTGGAAGAACACGTCCTGGGTGCCTGCCTTGCCCGCGAGGAACTGGATGTCGTCGATGATGAGCACGTCTATCATCTGATAGAAGTTGATGAAGTCGGGGCGGTTGTTATTCTTGTTGGCGGTCACATACTGCGTGGAGAGCTGCTCAGCTTGCACGTAGAGCACGGTCTTCTCGGGATGCAAACGCTTGGTTTCCAAACCGATGGCGTGGCAGAGGTGGGTCTTGCCCAGTCCGGTACCGCTATAGATGACCAAGGGATTGAAGGCGGTCTTGCCAGGCTCTTTGGCGATCTTCATGCCAGCAGAGCGGGCCAAACGGTTGCATTCGCCCTCGATGAAGTTCTCGAAGGTGTAGTTTTCGTTCAACTGCGAGTCTATCTGCAGTTTCTTCAGCCCGGGGATGACGAAGGGGTTGATAGGACCCTCCGATAGGCGCTGGGGTGCTGGCTGCCCGATGGGATTTTTGGGGAAATTGCGGTTGGAACTGGGGAGGGTGATGGAGCCAAAAGTGTTGGCGCTATCCACCGGAATCCTGTACTCCAGCTTTCCTTTGGCGCCAACAAAGCGTTTGATGACCGTCTTGAGCAGGTCGATGTAATGCACTTCGAGGTACTCGTAGAAGAACTGGGTGGGCACCTGCAAGGTCAGCACGTTGTCGGTCAGTGAGAGCGGCACGATGGGTTCGAACCAGGTCTTGTATCCCTGGTCCGTGACGTTGTCTTTAATCACAGACAGACAGCTATTCCATATTTCCACATGGTCCTTTGTCATCGTAAAATACGCTCTATTGTGTTGAGTTCCAAACTACTTTTGAAGTAGAATGCAGGTCGTGTAACAGCCCCCGTTTGGGCTTTGTTTTGACTTGGCAAAAATATATGATTAATTGTTCATAAAAAAATCGAAATGCTATTGACTTTTAATTTTCTTTTTTCTAAAATACGAGCTTTTTGATTTTTGAAAATTTAAAAAATTTATAAACAATTGATTTACATAGTTTTAATATGTGTTATTTTTACCCCAAACAAATTGCTGAATTTTTCGAAAATTCTTGAAGCGGAATTTTTTCTTGTTGAAAACTCCAAATAGCAATCCAATTCAAAGCGGGATTTTTGCTGCTCCAAATTCTCTTCTTTCATGATCCGCATCACCTCGTTCATCAGAGTGTACTCAAATTCCAAACTGTAAATTTCATTTATGGTTTTTTCCACAACCTGCGCGTTGTCAAGGGCTTCGCGGGCAGCGGTTTTGTAGGCGTTGATGAGTCCGGAGGTGCCCAATTTGATGCCGCCGAAGTAACGGGTCACGACGACGCAGACGTTAGTGACATCTTTCGAAAGGATCTGGTTGAGGATGGGCTTGCCAGCCGTGCCCGAAGGCTCTCCGTCGTCGCTCGAGCGGAAAGTCTTCTTGTCGGGACCGATCATGTAGGCATAGCAGTGGTGCCGCGCGTCGAAGTATTTCTTTTTGACGGACGCGACGGCCTCTTTGGCTTCGTCCTCATTCATCACGACGAACGTCTCAGCGATGAACTTGCTGCCTTTTTCCTTGTAAAGGCCTTCGCCGCGAGTGGCTAACATATAATAGGTGTCGTCGTTCATGGCTTCATGGTGATAAGGATGACAGCGATGATGGCAATGGCCAGGCCAAGGTAGTTCTTCCAGGTGAGTTTTTCCTTGAAGAGCAGCCAACCCGTAAGGGCGGTAAGGCTGACCACGCCGATGTTATAGACGGGGAAGAGCACCACATTGTCGAAGCAACGCATGGCGTGATAGACACAGAAGGTGGAGAAGAAATTGATGACGCCCAATCCAATACCGCCAACGGCGCTTTTCCATTGCCATTTCGATTTGCCTCTGATGAGGTCGTAGGCCACCAGAATGATGCCGAACAGCAAGGCGATGAAGTAGATGAAGGCAATCATGAAGCTCATGTCGGGAGCATCGTTTTTCTGCTCGGTGAGTTTCATCAAAATGTCACCAGTGCCTGTCCCGAAAAAGATGAGAATGGGTAATAACCAATTGGTTTTGTTGGTTTTAGTGGCTTCCCTTTTTCCGCCTACCACCAACGTCAAAGCCACTAATGCCAATACGATGCCCGCCGTGGAGGCGAAATTCAACTTCTCGCTGAATAGCATCACGCCCGCCAAGGTGGGCAGCACCACCGAGAGTTTGCTCGACAGTGAGGTGACCGTCACGCCCGAGCGTTGGGTGGAGGCCGTCATCAGCACGTAGGTGAAGATGAACCAGAAGCCCGTGATGAGCGAGAGGCCGAACCAGGGCTCGCCGACCAGCTGCATGGGCGTGTCGAATTGCTTGCACATAAGAAAACCCGTGCAGGTGGCGAAGACATAATTCCACATCAGCGCCTGATGGTTGTCGAGCTTGAAGCGCTCGAAGAGTCGCATCGCGACAAACACGCCGGTGGAGAATACTATGGCAAGGATGAGATAGATCATTATTGTTAGGTCCCTGAGCCTGTCGAAGGGCAGGTTGTAGAATTGTCTGCAAAGGTACGGAAATTTACGTATTTTTGCGTCATGATTGGTTTTAATTTGCAGAAGACGAAACGCCATTTCACCGAGGTTTTGGCCGAGAAATACCCCCGGCGCGAAGCGGAGCAGCTGATGCGCATCCTCTTGGAAGACCTCTTCGGCATCGATTGGAACCAGCAGCTGATGAATCCCGATTTGCGCATCGACGAGCATCAGCATTATCAGTTGGGTGAAGCCGTCAAGCGTTTGCTGGCTGGTGAGCCGGTGCAGTATGTGACGGGCATGGCCCGTTTCAACGACCTGTTATTAAAGGTGTCGCCTGCAGTGCTTATCCCACGTCCCGAGACTGAGGAACTTGTGCAAAAGATTTGTACCAGCAGCCTCCTATGTCATTCCCCCGCTGCCCATGTCATTCCTGCGGAGGCAAGTGTGGGTGCAGGGAATCTATGGGCAGCGAAACACAAAGAGGAATCTATGGAAGGCGTCACAAAGAAGTTCCGCATCTGGGACATCGGCACAGGCTCGGGCTGCATTGCCATTGCCTTGGCCAAGAATCTCGAAAACGCTGAAGTCATAGGATTCGATATTTCGGCGGAGGCCCTGCAACTCGCCAAAGAGAACGCCGAAAGCAATGGCGTCAATGTCACTTTTGTGCATGACGATGTCTTGAATCCCCAATCCGAGTTCTTCAGCCAACCTGTCGATTTAGTGGTGAGCAATCCGCCCTACGTTTGCGATAGCGAGCGTGCTGCAATGGAAACCAACGTTCTTGACTGGGAGCCTGAAAGCGCCCTGTTCGTTCCCGACGACGACCCACTGCGGTTTTATCGCAAGATTATGGAACTGGCCAAAAACCAATTGAATCCGGAGGGCCAAATCTGGTTCGAAATCAACGAACGGATGGGAGAGGAGATGCTGTCGCTGTGCCGTGACATGGGCTTTTCGGATGCGGAGATTTTAGTGGATTTTGCAGGTAAATCACGCGTTTGTCGTATTTTTCTGTAATTTTGCAGCGCGATTCAGGCAGACTGTCGCGGGCCGGGAAAGCCGGCGCGAGGAAAGTCGGGACAGCACAGAGCACCATACTTCTTAACAGG
Organism: Bacteroidales bacterium; assembly: GCA_017632935.1. GTDB lineage: Bacteria > Bacteroidota > Bacteroidia > Bacteroidales > F082 > Limimorpha. Next base: position 73,975 of record JAGBQJ010000036.1, read on the forward strand.
AAGGTGTCCGCAAGGGCAACAGACAGTGCCACAGAAAAATATACCGCCCGAGAGGGTAAGGGTGAAAACGCGAGGTAAGAGCTCACGCGGCGGGTGGTGACATTCCGCCGGGGTAAACCTTATGGGCTGCAAGTCCAAGTATAGAGACAAGGCTTCTTAGGGAGCGAACGGGCTGCTCGTCCGTCGTCTCAGGGTAGGGCGCTTGAGCCTGTGGGCAACCGCAGGTCTAGAGAAATGACAGTCGCCCCGCAAGGGGAACAGAATCCCGCTTATTCGTCTGGGTCGTTGCTTTACAGAGGGCTCCGCCATCGGGGCCCTCTTGTCGTGTCTGGCTTTTTCATTCTTAACGGCCGAGATTCGATACTAAAACCATACGGAATCCGTTTTCATAACATGTTCGGCACGAATTTTGAACTTTTCAGCCGAACATAAAGGAGAAATCCGTAATTTCGTCCCAAATTTTGACTTATGAAATCACGACTGAGACTTGGCTTGATAACGGGAATGTTGGTTTTGCTAACCTTCTCTGCATCAGCGCAAAAGCATATCGAAAACTACGACCCTGAAGCCCTTTTCAACGAAGGCGTGCTGCTCTTCCAAAACCAGGAATATGGCGCCGCACTTTCCATCTTTACCCAATACCGCGCTCAAGCCGCCGACGCCAAGGCTCAGCGTTGCGTCGACGCGCAGTACTATGAAGCGGTCAGCTCGCTTTATCTCGGTCAGGCCGATGGCCCCGCAAAGGTGATCCGCTTTGTGAACGACAACCCAGGCAGCACATGGGCGCGTCATGCCAACTTCCTGTATGCTAACTATCTGTTTCAAAACAAGAAATACAAAGAGGCCTTGGCCATCTATGAAAAGACCGATGCCATGGCGCTCAGCACCGATGAAGCGCAGCAGATGCAGTTCAACATGGGTTACGCTTACTTCCAGTCGGGTGAGCTTGACAAGTCCATGCCGTATTTCCATGGCTTGATGATGAACGAGGGCAAATACAAGGACTCAGCGCGTTATTATTATGCTCATATCCAGTATGTTAAAGAGAAATACGACGAGGCTTTGAACAACTTCCGCCAACTGCGTACGCATAAGGATTATACCAAGGTGGTGCCGTCCTATATCATGCAAATCGACTATATGAAAGGCGACTACCAGTCGGTGATCGAGGACGGTCCCGAGTACATCCGTCAGGCCGACAAGAAACGCAAAGGCGAGATGGCGCAGATTGTGGCCGATGCCTATTTTCAGCAGAAAGACTACGACAAGGTGCTGGAATATTACCAGATTTACTTGAAAAACCTGACCCGTGGCGTTTCGCGCGAGGCCTACTATCAGATGGGTGTCAGTAAGATGATGAAAGGTGACTACAAAGGCGCCATCGCCGATTTGCAGAAGGTCGCGGGCAGCAACGACATCCTTGCTCAATACGCTTCCTATTATCTGGCTTCTTGCTATGCCAAGACCGACGACCTGAAATACGCCCGTACAGCGTTTTACACCGCATATACCGCTGGTTTCGACAAGGAACTCGCCGAAGAAGCCCTGTTCGACTACGCCAAACTGAGCCTCATTCCTGGCACCGACCCCTTTAATGAGGCCGTGGGACTATTAGATGATTACATTGAGAATCATCCCGATTCGGAACGTAAGGCTGAAGTTGAAGAGATGTCTATCTATCTGCTGCTCAACGCAAAAGAGAATGACGAAGCACTTCGGCGACTTGAGGCGATGAAGAAAAAAAGCATGGAGTTACAAGCCGTTTACAACGACCTGCTTTACGCTACTGGCATCGAGAATTTCCAGAAAGGCAGCTACGACAAGGCTCAGGTGTATTTCTCCAAGATCATGAACAGCAAGCAGAACGTCACCAACAAGGCGGAGGCCTGCTTCTGGATGGGCGAGTCAGCATACCAAATGGGCGACTTCAACAAGGCGGGCAAGTATCTGACTCAGTTCAAGGGCATGAGCGCCGCCACAGGCTTGCCGGAATACAGCCTCGCCGACTACGACTTGGGTTATATCTACTATCAAAAACCAGATTACACTGCCGCCACCGAGCGTTTCAAGAGTTTTGTCCGTCTGGCTGACGAGAGCCAAAACGATCTTAAGACCGATGCTTACGTGCGCCTTGGCGACTGCTACTTCATGGAACGCAGCTACGACCAGGCCATCAACTACTACGACTTGGCTACACGTGTCGGGAAACGCAACGCCGACTATGCCCTTTATCAGAAGGGACTTTGTTATGGTGCCAAAGGCAATGTGAATCAAAAGATTAACATGCTGAACGACTTGATTCAGACTTATCCGAGCACGCCCTATTATGAACAGGCTTTGTTTGAAATCGGCAACACCTATCTCGTGCACGGCGACAAGCGTTCTGCCATCGCCAACTTCAACCGACTTATCAAGGACCGCCCGCGCTCAAGCTACACGCGTCAGGCGATGATGAAGGTCGGCATGATTTATTATAACAACAACCAGTACGACCAAGCCTTGACCAACCTAAAGAACTTGGTGGCCACATATCCCAACACCGACGAGTCGCGTGAGGCGATGAACATCATCCGCAGCATCTACATGGAGCAAAACAATCTGGATGAGTATTTCGGCTATGTCAACGCCAACGGTGGTCAGGTGAAGGTCACGCAGCAAGACTCACTTGCCTTTGCCAATGCAGAGGGCTTCTACCTCGATGGTCAGTACCAGAAAGCTCAGACTGCCTTGCAGTATTATTTTGACAACTTCAAGCGTGGGGCCTATCTGCTGAAGGCGCATTATTATGCTTACGAATGCGCCGAGAAAGTGGGGACGGAAGACCAGGTCATCACGCACCTAAATTATATATTGTCGCAACCCGACAACGACTACACCGACAACGCCCTGCTGAAGATGGCCCGCATTGAATATGGGAAGAGTAATTACAAGAAAGCTGGCGAGTACTACGAGCGCTTGTCGCGTATTACAGAGGAGCCGCTCCGGCGTTTGGAAGCTCTCGAAGGCAGCATGAAGAGCAACTTCTTCATGGGCAACTACGACAAGGCCATCCAAATGGGTGAGAGCCTGCGCCAGTCGCGCGACTTGACCGACGAACAGGTGAACCAAATCAACCATATCGTGGGTAAGTCGTACTTCGAGAAGGGCAACTACAGCACTGCTATCGAACGTCTCGACAAGAGTGCGCGCAACGACAAGTCGGTGTATGGTGCCGAAAGTGCCTATTATTCTGCTGTGGCTTCCATCAAGTTGAAGCAATACGACGAGGCTGAAAACAAGATCTTCGACATCTCCGACAACTTCTCGAAATACGATTACTGGGTTGCCAAGTCGTTCATCGCGCTGGCTGACGTGTATGTGGCCAAGGAGAACTACTTCCAGGCCAAGGAAACCCTCCGCAGCGTCATCGATAACTACAAAGGCAACGACTTGAAACAGGAAGCCCGCACCAAACTCGCCGAGGTGGAGCGCAAGGAACCCAAAGTGAGCAACAGCAACGGCATCGAACCCTTAGAAATGGAATAAAACGAGCCCCGTAGGGGCGATAGCCAATAAGCAGGCGACGTGAGTCCCTGCTCTAACAACAAGAGCAATGAAAAGACATATCATAATCCTAACCCTGGCCCTCTTGGCCGTCACCGCCTTCGGCCAACACGACGAACAAGTCACCGTGGAAGGCAAATACCGTCCCAAAGTGAACAAGGTGAATAAACTCCAGCTCACCCCTGAGACACCTCAGCCCACTTATAACTTCCCTAGCTCGGAAGTCAACCCTAAAGAGGCAAAGCAGAAGTTCGCCCTCGACTTGGAGAAAATTGCTCCTACGGGTTATGCTGCCAAGAACGACAAACTCGTTACCCCGACCAAGAACTTTCTCATGGCAGGTATGGGAACGCGAGTCTCTCCGCTGTTCCTCTACAAGCACAACTCCATGCTGACCAAGACCCTCGGTCTGGGTGTGGGCATCAAGCACAACTCCTCGTGGCTCAATATCGAGGACTACGCGCCTTCAAGCTATATGAACAATGCCTTCGACCTCAACCTCTCGACAAGCAAGTTCGATGGCTTCCAGATGGATGGTGGCGTCTACTACAAAAACGACATGTACCATTTCTATGGTTTGAATCTGGCTGAGTTTCCTGTGACTTTGACGGATGACCAAATCGCGAAGGCCTGTCCTCGGCAGATGTACAATACCATCGGCGGGCATCTTGGCTTGGCCTCCACCACGACCCGTGTCGGCGAACTGAGCCATGATGCTCATTTGGATTACTTCTATCTGCTTGACCGTGAGCATAATATCGACGTTGGCTATACCCTTGGTTATACTGACAACTTCTGGGGCGACAAGAGCCATCCGCAGAAGTTGGGCCTCGACTTGGGCTTCCAATACGACTATTGTATGGGTCAAGTCGACAATCTCTTTGTCGTCGACCGTATCTGGTTCAAAGCCAATCCTTTCTTCGAGATGAGCAACGAGTTCTACCGCTTGCACCTCGGTGTGCGCTTGGACGGCACCACCAAATACACGGAAGAGGACAGTTTCTTGACCGTCCGTCCCGATTTGAGCGGCAGTCTGTTCGTCTTGGACAAGAAACTGGAGTTCTACGCAGGGTTGAACGGCGGGCGTCAAATGTTAAGGTTTAGCGATGTCGTCAACGACAATCCCTTTATCTCTCCTGACATCAATCCCTCGTTACGCACGCAAAACGTGAAACTTAGTTTCGACGGCGGTGTGCGCACCAACATTGCCGAAATTGTTGACTTGCATTTGGGCGTGCGCTACCGTCATATCGACGATGATCCGCTCTTTTGCCGGACGAGGGTCACGATGGTCACCCCTATCCCCGAGGGTTTCGAAATCCCGATTTGGAACAGCTATTACTTGGTTTACGACGAAACACAAACGGTGAGCGTGCTTGCCAACATGCGCGTGAAGCTGCGTAATAGCCTGACTGCTGACATGGGCTTCGCCTACAACAACTACGAGCCAACGGTGCAGGAATATGCATGGTACCGTCCCACGATGGAAGGCAAATTGAAGCTGACCTACGATGTCAATGACAAGTTGGCCTTTAACACCACCTTCCTTTATCAAGGCGGACGCTACGCCAAGATTTGGAATGACGACCCGTACTGGAAAGCAAAGTATCCTCCGGTATTTGACATAGAAAAACTGAAAGATGTCTTCGACCTTAGCATAGGCGCCGATTACAAGTTCAATGACCAGGTGACGGCCTTTGCGCTACTCGACAACGTGGCACACCAGAAGTATATGCTTTATTACGACTATCCTGTCACGGGTATACAGTTTTTCGCTGGCGTGAAGCTGAGATTCTGAAGATGTCTTAAACGCTCTGAAAAGCCCCTTCCTGTGGATGGGGCTTTTTCTTTCCCGCGTGCGCGAGAAAGAAAGGTGTTTTTGAAATTTGCCTGTTTTTAGCCCCGTAGAGCCGTTTTGGACAAAAAACAAATTTTTCAACTTTTTTGTGTTTCGTGCCGAAAAAATCCGTATCTTTGCATCTTTATTTGAAAACAGCAAAATTTTAGAAAATGACTGAAGAAGAGAAAAGAGAATTGGCAAGCGAAGAATATGGTGCCAGTAAGATTCAGGTCCTTGAAGGCCTGGAGGCCGTGCGCAAACGTCCGGCCATGTATATCGGCGACGTCCATTTCCGTGGCTTGCATCATTTGGTATATGAAGTGGTCGACAACTCCATCGACGAGGCCATGGCGGGCTATTGCGACAAGATCGACGTCCGCATCCTACCAGGCAACGCCATAAGTGTGCTCGACAACGGCCGTGGTATCCCCACGGGTATGCACCCCAAAGAACATCGCTCGGCATTGGAAGTGGTGCTGACCGTGCTCCACGCTGGCGGTAAGTTCGACAAGGGCTCCTATAAGGTCTCTGGCGGTCTGCACGGCGTGGGCGTCAGCTGCGTGAATGCCCTGTCAACCCATCTCACCGCTGAGGTCTACCGCGAAGGCCAGATTTTCAAGCAAGAATATGAGTGTGGCAAGCCGCTTTACGACGTGAAAGTGGTGGGTAAGACCGACATGAACGGCACCCGCATCACCTTCCAACCCGACGGCAGCATCTTCCAGACTACGGAATACGACTATAGCACCCTCGCCAATCGTATGCGCGAGTTGGCTTACCTCAACCACGGCATCACTATCCAACTCACCGACGAGCGCGAGAAGATGGAAAACGGCGAATACCGCAGCGAGACTTTCTACTCTGAGAACGGCCTCATCGACTTCATCGCTTATCTTGATGCCAACCGCGAGAAACTCATTCCCGAGCCGATTTATATCTCGGGCGAAAGGAATAACGTGCCAGTCGAAATCGCATTGGAATACAACAACGAGTACAAGGAAAACCTGCACTCGTATGTCAATAATATCAACACCATTGAAGGTGGTACGCATCTGCAGGGTTTCCGCTCTGGCTTGACCCGTTCGTTCAACGCTTACGCCGAGAAGAGTGGTCTGCTGGAGAAGCTGGAGAAACTGAAGGTGAAGATCTCGCCTGACGACTTCCGCGAAGGCCTTACCGCCGTTATCTCGGTGAAGGTGCCTGAGCCGCAGTTTGAGGGTCAGACCAAGACCAAGCTCGGCAACGATGAGGTGATGGGTATCGTCAACTCCATCGTGGGTCAGCAACTTTCCGATTATTTGGAAGAGCACCCTAAAGAGGCCAAGACCATCTTCGATAAGGTGACTTTGGCCGCCCAGGCGCGTCAAGCGGCACGCAATGCCCGTGAGAAGGTGCAGCGCAAGGGTGCCCTGTCGGGCTTCAGCCTGCCGGGTAAGCTGGCCGACTGCTCCGAGCGCGACCCCGCCAAGACCGAGTTGTACCTCGTTGAGGGTGACTCCGCCGGCGGTTCTGCCAAGCAAGGCCGTGACCGTAACTTCCAGGCTATCCTGCCGCTGCGTGGTAAGATCCTGAACGTGGAAAAGGCCATGGAACACCGTGTGTTCGACAGCGAGGAGATTAAGAACATCTACACTGCTCTTGGCGTCACCATAGGCACCGAAGAGGACAGCAAGGCCTTGAACCTCGAGAAGCTGCGTTACCACAAGGTCATCATCATGACCGATGCTGATGTCGACGGTAGCCATATCACCACGCTGATCCTGACTTTCTTCTTCCGCTACATGCGCGAGTTGATTGAAAACGGCTATGTGTATTGCGCCACGCCGCCTTTGTATCTTATCAAACGTGGCACCAAACCTATCCGCTACTGCTGGACCGATGAGGAACGCTTTGCCAGCATGGCCGAGCTGACTAAGAATGGCACGGTGAGCGGATACGACGTGCAGCGTTACAAAGGTCTCGGTGAGATGAACCCCGAGCAGCTCTGGGAGACCACCATGGACCCAGCCCACCGCACGCTGCGTCAGGTGACCATCGAGAACGCCATGGAGGCCGACCACATCTTCTCCATGTTGATGGGCGATGAAGTGGCTCCGCGCCGCGAGTTCATCGAGCAGAATGCCACCTATGCTAACATTGATGCTTAATCAAACTTCAACAAAATAATAGAAAAATGAAAACACGAAAATTGAACAAGGTTTTAGCTGCATTAGTGTTCGTCGGCCTGATGTTGGTGTCACAAGGGCTGACCGCACAGTCTAACACTCCCAATAATTCAGCACCAACTACTGAGGATAAAGTTAATGCTGTGATTCAAGCATTGGAAGCCATCTCGAATGCCATTCAACAGCAGAACAATAATAACGCAGTTGTGCCTCAGAATTCCAATAACGGGAATTACAATAACGGTAACAACGGTGGTTATAACTCGAATTTCAACAGTACTCCTACGTATCAGCAGCCTAGAAAAAAGACGCCTTGTGCGCATTGTAACCATACGGGGAAATGCCCTTATTGTGATGGAAAAGGCGTTCGATTGAATCAGTTTTCCCACGAAAAAGTGACCTGCATGTGGTGCAATGGAAACGGGCGTTGCCATTGGTGTAACGGGAATGGCGAGCTGTAGAGCAGCCTTTTTTAAGAAAGATGTCCACGATGGTAATAATATCAGCATCGTGGACATTTTTTTTACACTCTTCTTGCGCATATCAAATAAAATCGTGAACTTTGCCCAATAAATTTGTCACTATGGAAACATTCAAAAAAGGGGAGAAGATCGGCAAGTATGTCATCAACTCGTTTATAAAGAAAGGTGCTGTGGCTGAGTCGTATACGGTGCTCGGCCCTGACGACATGATGTATTTCATGAAGATATATGAGCTTCAGAGCATTCCGAAAGAACAACTTTTCGAGGGCAAAGAGGTCTACGAGATCCAACTCTGCAAGGAGCTGAACACCGACGAGAATGCCAATGTTGTGCGCTATGTCGACAATGGCGAAGTGAAAAAGGGCAACGTCGTTTACCACTATTTGGTCACGGAGTTCTATCGTGGTATGCTGCTTTACGATGCCGTCAAGCAAGGCGGGCCCTTTGATTTGGAAGACGCTGTGCAAATCACTTTATGCGTATTGACTGGATTGTCGTTCATCCATTCCCGTGCGTTGATACACAACGATATACGGCCTTCCAATATCATGCTGCAAGAGCTCGACGACGGCATGTTGATGCCCACCATCATCGACTTGGGTCATATTTCATACATGGTCAAGGGTCGTCCGACCTTTGTCGACGAGGACTTGATGCCTTACTTTCGTGCACCTGAGACCTTCCGCGCGGTTTACACGGTGAAGAGCGACATCTTCTCGACAGGTGCCCTCCTTTACTTCCTGATATTTGGCAAGTCGCCATGGGAGATAGTAGATCTGAGGACTTTTAACGGTGACAAGCAAAAAATTGCCGATGCGGTAAAGAAAGCGAGGAAGCAGGACCTTGTGCTGGAAACCGACGAGGTGAAACTGCCTGATTACATGAAAGCCATCTTGCAGAAAGCCTTGGCCAAGAAACCCGAAGACCGTTTTGCGTCGGCAGGTGAGTTTGCGCAAGACTTGATTGAGCAGGTGATGCCTGAATTGGCCAAAAAGATGGAGGATAATGAGCAGAATGCCTGTGCTGAGGAAGAAGGACAGGTCAATGCTGGTCCGGTCATTACCTTCAAGAAAGGCTCGGGCAGTGGCTTCGACAATGTGACAGGGCGTGATGAACTGAAGGAGCAACTCCGCAAGGAAGTGCTTTTTGCCTTACAGAATCCCGAGAAAGCCAAAGCGTACAAGCTGCCAGCCATCAATGGCGTGTTGCTCTATGGCCCTCCAGGTTGCGGAAAGAGCCTGGTGCTTCAGAGCTTTGCGGAAGAGCTGGGCTTCAATTATTCCATCATCAAGGGCGTGGAGATGGGCCATATATATCAAGAAGGGGTGCTCGACAACTTGCAGCGCATCTTCGATGCCGCCGAAATCAAGGCGCCGTTTGTGCTCTGCTTCGACGAGATAGAGTTCATCGCCCCCAATCCCAATGCGGAAGGGGAGGAGAGCAATATCACGCCGCAGATTTCCGCTTTCTTTAGTATGCTGAATGACTGCTCAAAGAAAGGCATTCTCGTGGTGGCCACCACCAACCGTCCCGACCTCATCGACCAGGCCATCATGCGTGTGGGCTGCTTCGACCGCGTGTTCTTCGTGCCGCAACCTGATCGGGAGGCACGCAAGGACATCTTCATGGACCACCTGAAAGACCGCCCCTGCGAGGAACTTGACTTCGACGAACTGGCCAGACTGTCGGATGACTTCAACGCGGGCGACATCACCGAGGCTGTCAACGAAGCCGCCATGACCGCCGCCTACAACGACGTGCCTATCTCGCAGAAGATTCTCGTCGACGTGCTGAAATACAAAAACCCGACCTATTCCACCAAGACACGCATCGGATTCAATAAGAACTGAACGCCATGAATGCCAAGGATTTGGTACAGAAATACTTGAAGTCGCACGGCATCGTCGCGACCAAGAATGAAGTCGGCCTGAATTTTATTTATGAGGGCTGGAACTTCCTGTTTTGGAACGATGTTGACGACCCTTTGTTTTTCCGCCTGACCTTGCCCGGCCTCTTTGACGTGACGGACGACAACTTCGCCAAAGCCATCATGGCCTGCAACAATGTCAACTGGAACTACAAGGTGGTGAAGGCTGTGCTCTACGACTACGAGGATGGCAAGGAAAAAGGTGCTTCGGTGTGGATGTGCTACGAGCAGGTACTGGATGCCACGCCCGACATGAACACGCTTATGCATTGTGCCATACAGAGTCTTGTCGCTGCCGCTGAGGCGTTTACCAAGGAAGTGATGGAGGAATGAACCTAGCCTTGAATAAGATAAAAAAAGAGACGCGCACAAGCGCGTCTCTTTTTTGTTGAATTTGTGATGCTGATTATTTCACTTTACCATCGATGGTGATGTCCGTGCGGAGATAAACGTTGTTGCTGTTGTACACGGGAGTAATCGTGGCATGGGTGATGTGAATCAGGTAGAGGTTGTCGCCATTGACAATGGCCAGCATGTCGTTGTAGTCAGCGCTGGCGTTGCAGGTGATTTTGCGGTAATTCTCAACAGGCTGAACGGTTTCGGCCAGGCTGGTGAAATAGGCGTTCTTGTCGCTCATGGTCTCGATGTCAGCGAAATCGTCGCCATCGCACAAATACATTTGAACATCATCGTTCAAAGGCAGGAGGGTCGTAAACACTTCTTTGTAGTTGTTGCCCCATTTCAGGCCATAGTTGGCCATTTCTTCTTCGCTCGGGACAGCGGAACCTTCGCGTTTCCAAGTAATGTTGGAAACTTCCAGAGGCTGGTCAGGTTGGTTGATGGTCAGGGTGATGGTGGCAGTGGCGGTTTCACCAGCGGCATCGGTTACAATGGCCTTGATGACGGAAGTGCCAATGATTTCGTCTTTTTCTGCGTTGTAAGTCACTTTGTCTTTGTAGGTGTACTCAGTTCCATCCAGATAGACAGTGTCCCATCCTTCATCGTCAATTGTCACGATGACGGAAGCAAGCTTGCTGTTGGTAATAGCGCTGGAAGCCATAACGAAACCGAAGTTGACTTCTTCGCCCAAATTAACGGTAGCGTTGTTCTGCACGTAACCAGTCTCATTGAGGACTTGGATGGTGGGTTGACCTTCTTTAGGATCGCAGCTTGCAAAGAAAGCAATGCTGACGAGGCACACAAGTGCTAATGCTAATTTCTTCATTTTTTAATGATTTTAGTTTGTAATTAGGTTATTTGTTTAAAGTTTCTTTCAAAGAACGTTGCAAAGATAGCAAATAGTTTGCCAAAGTGTTCAAAACTGCCAAAAAATCTCAAAAAGCCTGCCTATTTCTCCCTTGTTGAAAGCATCAGGGGGAGCTTAGGCAGGCTTTTCTTTCTTTTAATGCAGTTTAATGTTCATTCAATTAGTCTTCAACGATTGCTTCGTTCGGGCAAGCGCCGGCGCAAGTGCCGCAACCAACGCAGGTGTCAGGGTCGATGACATAGATGTCGCCTTCCGAAATAGCGCCCACCGGGCATTCGTCAATGCAAGTGCCGCAAGCAACGCAGCTGTCTGTGATTTTGTAAGCCATAATGATTTTAATTTTAGGGTTTGTTTTGAGTTTTCGTTTTCGTGCCGCAAAAATACTACAACTTTTATTCCAATGCGTTCAAAATCGAAATTTTTAATCAGTCTAAATAAGAATAATGTTTAAAGCGTTGATATTGAAAATGTTGTGTCCTTCGACAAGCTCAGGAACCTTTTTTGTCTGTAAAAAGGAAAATAAATAGCGGAAATGTTTGGGATTGCACCTTTTTATTATATAAATTTGCAGCAAAATATAAGCGATGGCTTTGTATGCCTTAACTCGTTTATAATCAAATTCTTGAATCTTTGAATCTTTGAATATTAAATCTTTAAATCAATTAATATGACAGCAAAAAGTAAAGTTGTTCCCCTTGAACATGTCGTCATCAGATTCTCTGGCGACTCGGGCGATGGTATGCAACTTACCGGAAATCTATTTTCGGATTCAACAGCATTTGCCGGAAACGATTTCGCCACCTTCCCGGACTATCCGGCTGAAATCCGCCCGC
>JAGBQJ010000037.1 GCA_017632935.1 Bacteroidales bacterium
CAAAACTACAGGCCATGAACATGGACAAGACCAACGCCCCGGCGATGTATTTCTGGGGTACGCCGAACAATTACGCCGTGAAGCCTTCGGCAAAATGCGACCTGAAGAAGATGCCGGGCTTCAGCATCTTCAGGCGACCCATCACGAACAAATACCCTTACCAGGTAGTGAACCTGATCGATGTGTACAACTACATCATCTGCAACTATGCCAAGGACCGCACCGACGAGTACCGCACCATCAAGGATGAGCGGTACCGCCGGCAGTACAAGGCGGACATGTTCGACTACTGCACTTTCAGCGGCATCTTCTCGATGCGGACGGACAAGGCCATCATCCAGCACTCGGGCTACATCTGCCTGGACTTCGATCACCTGAAAGACGTGGAGGCCGTGTTTGAGGCCCTGAAGGAAGACCCGTACTTTGAGACGCTGCTGCTGTTTCGCAGTCCCTCGGGGGACGGGCTGAAGTGGGTGGTGTCGTTCACGGATTCCTTCTTCCGCTATGGCAGCGACGGGGAGACCTTCGGGGAATACCAGGTGCGATTCTTCGCGAGCCTCTACAACTACATCTTCAACCACTACGGCGTGGAGGTGGATCGCAAGTGCCGCAACCTGTCGCGCGCCTGTTTCCTGCCGCATGACGCAGGAGCCTATCTCAATCCCTCGCTGCTATGAAGGACGCTGTTTTCAACCCTGCCGAATGGGACGCTACGGGCGCGGAGAAGGTGAAGAAGGCACCTTCTCCAGCCTTTGGCGTGTCGGCGCAACAGGCGGCCATCCTTGCCGTGGTGGAGGCCGTGGAGGCCTCGGACATCGACATCACGGCCAACTATTCGGACTGGTTGGCCATCGGTTCGCCTTGGTGTCGGAGCTGGGTGAGGACGGGCGTGAGCTGTTCCACCGCCTGAGCCGATTCTATCCGGGCTACGACGCTGCCGAGGCTGACCGACAGTATTCGGCCTGTCTGCGTGACGGCAGCCGTGAAATCAGCATCGCCTCGCTTTTCAGCATCGCGAAGGCGCACGGCATTCGGTGGGCTGCGGGCGGCTTGTCTCCTTTCTCGTTTTCCTCACGAAAACGAAGTGAGGAAATTGAGGAAAATGAGGAAGTGAGGAAAATGGAAGCCGCACGCATCGGCACTTTCTCGCAGTCGGTGAGGGCGCAGCTGCCCGGCATCCTGAGGCGCATCGTGGCGGATGCCGTGTCGGAGGTGGATGCCGACCTGCTCATCCTTGGCTCGCTGACGGTGTTTTCGGCCTGTATGCCGAATGTTTACGGGGTGTATGACCGTCGGGAGGTGTTCGCCAACTTGTTCCTGTATGTGACGGCCAGCGCGTCGTCGGGCAAAGGACGGCTGTCGCTGTGCCGACACTTGGCCGCTCCGCTGCATCGGGAGTTGCGGGAGCAATACCGCAAATCGATGGAGCGGTACAAGCAGCAGCAGGTGCAGTATGTCATCAACAGGAAGAACGGCGACATGGAGGAGCCGCAGGAGCCGCCGTTTTTGACGCTGTTCATCCCGGCCAACAGCACGGCGACGGTGGTGTATCAGACTTTGTCGCAGAATGACGGCGTGGGGCTGCTGTTTGAGACCGAAGGCGACACACTGGCCAACGCCTTCAACTCGGACCTGGGCAACTACTCGGACGGCTTCAGGAAGGCTTTCCACCATGAAGCGATATCGTACCTTCGGAAGAAAGATCGCGAGTATGTGGAAATCACGAAGCCGAAGTTCTCGGCCATCCTGTCGGGAACGCCGGAGCAGGTGTTCAACCTGATACCTTCGGCGGAGAACGGGCTTTTCAGCCGCTTCATCTTCTACGTGATGCCGACCGAAATCGTGTGGCATGACATGTTCGATGCCTCGGACGGTCCGACGGCCGATGAGCTCTTTGAGCAAATCGGCAGGGACTTCTACCAGTTCCACAAGCCGCTGACGGAACAGGCGGTGCGTTTCAGCCTGCAGCGGGAGCAGCAAGGCAGGTTCAACGCCTTCTTCACGCAAGCGCAGGAGGAATATGCGGCCTTGTTCGGCAACGATATCATCGCCTCGGTGCGTCGTCTCGGGCTGATCTTCTTCCGGATTACGATGATTCTGACGGTGCTGCGGCAGATGGACGAGGGCGACTTCCCGCCGCCGACAGGCGAAGGGGAACGGAAAGAGGCATCGTTGGTGTGTGCGGATGCGGACTTCGACACGGCCATGGCGATGGTGAGGGTGCTGCTGCGGCATTCGGCCTCGGTGTTTCAGAGCCTGCCTCGCAGGACGGAAAGACGTTTCAGGCAGGGCAGGCAGCAGCGCACGGAGGGCAGCCGACAGGCTTTGCTGTCGGCCTTGCCAGACACCTTCAACCGCGCAGCTTATCTTCAGGCGGCTGCCCAAATGGGCATCGGCGAGAAGACGGCGGAGCGGTACATCGCGGAGTTGTGCAGGTCGGGGATGCTGGAGCATCCAGCGAATGGGCAATATAGAAAAACATCCTGACCATGGAAGCACTTATCCATATCGAGGCCTACACCGTGGCCGCGTACCGCGCCATCCGTCCTGCTATCATAACCACCGGGATAGGCTATTTTGGCGTGAGTGGGTTGCTGATTTCGGCCAGAATCAAAACAAAGGATTATTCGTACCTGGTTGATGTCGTCAACCAAGCCGCTGAGCAAGCTGGGGTCGGGCGTGAAGAATATAGCATCGTTTTGATGAAGATGCTTAAAGCATAGGTTTAAGGAATCAATTGGGTAAAGCCTCGGCATCGCCATCGATGTCCGAGGCTTTTTTGTTGAGGAGCATGAGCCATTGGCGGGCTTCGTTCAGGATGGGTTCGCGCTCATCAAGGATCTTGGCCACTTCCTGGATGCAGTTCCTTACGGTTTCCTCGGAGGGGTCATTGTCGAGCTGTGCGTCAATGGCGGCCATGCGTTCGTCGATGTCAGCGATTTGGGTCTTAAGCTCTTTTAGGCGTTGTATAATCTGTCTGTCGTCCATGGGTTGTTGATTTGCCGTTGGGGCATAAAGAAGGCGCAGACTCAGCCGAATCTATAACCAACAGGCTCTGGTAAACCATTAAAGCATAGAATCGACAAGCCTACGCCTATTGGCGTAGACTTTATCGTCCGGTTCCCGCTTTTGAAATTTACCAGATTTCGTTGGTTAGGAAACGCGAGCGTAAAGCCCTAATTATGTCTTATATGGGTACAAAAGTAAGACTTTTCTGTTTTTCAAGGTCAAAATCGGGGAAATTCCAACTTTTGAGGTTGGATTTTTCATCGTTTTCCTCACTTTCCTCATTTTCCTCAGGTGTGTTTCGTGAGGGAAAGGGGGTGTGATGGTGGCTTGTGGGGATGTTCTTGGTGAGTGTTTGTGAGAGGGAGGGTTAAAGAGGTTTGGTTTTTGGCGTGTCAACGGAGAGGGTGAGACGTGTCAACGATGGCACTTTGTGAGAGGTGTTTTGTGCCACGAGAAAACACGTATCTCGAAATCGGTTGACACGTGGTTGACACGGCAGGGGGTGTTTGGGGAAAGAAAAATCCCTAACTCGTTGATTTTCAGAGTTAGGGATTTTTGATTTTTGTAGCCCATAGCGGAATCGAACCGCTGTTTTAAGTGTGAGAAACTTACGACCTAACCGCTAGTCGAATGGGCCAAAAAAAGGTTCTTGTTGCGGAACCTTGTGTGAACTAGGCGGGAGTCGAACCCACAACCGCCTGATCCGTAGTCAGGGACTCTATCCAATTGAGCTACTAGTCCAGTCGTTTTTGACACTGCAAAAGTACAGCTTTTTTCATTCATGCAAGCAAAAAATCAGGAAAATTTTTATTGTTTTTTGCAAATAATTGATAATCAAAATGGTAGATTTCCTACAAAACAATTGTTTTTGATGCTCCCTTGCGAGGACAATCGCTTTTTTGCTATCTTTGCGGCATCATTAACAAACAAATTGCGCTATGAGATTATTACTGATTAGCAATTCGACCAATTTCGGCGAGAATTATCTGGCATGGGCCACGACCCAAATCGAACTGTTCTGCTTGCAGAACCATATTAATAAGGAAAGCCGCATCATCTTCGTGCCTTTTGCGGGTGTCAACATCGGCGGGAAGGTGTATCCCGAGAGCTATGACGCCTACGAGGCTAAGGTGAAGACTGTCTTTAGCGAGAAGTTCGGACTCGACAACTTCACCTCCGTGCACCACTTTGACGACAAGGTGAAGGCCATCAACGAGGCCGACTGCATCGTGGTGGGCGGTGGCAATACCTTCCATCTGGTGGCCGAGATGCACCGCTATGGCTTGATGGAGGCCATCCGCGAGCGTGCGCTTGCCGGCGTGCCTTATATGGGCTGGAGCGCAGGTTCTAACGTGGCTTGCCCGACGCTGTGCACCACCAACGATATGCCGATTGTGCAACCCGCTTCGTTCAAGTGCCTCAACCTGGTGCCGTTCCAAATCAACCCGCATTATCTTGACCCGCATCCCGAGATCGACAAGATGATCAAGCACGGCGGCGAGACACGCCAGGACCGCATCAACGAGTATCTGGCCGTCAACCAGGACATGACCGTAGTCGGTCTGCGTGAGGCCACTGCCCTTTGGGTGGTCGACGAGAAGATGCTGCTGAAGGGCGGCAAGAAGATGATCGTCATGTGTTACGGCAAGGAATCGGTCGAGATTGACCCGAATTCCGATGTGAGCTTCCTCTTGGAAGGACAGATGGCATAAAGCTGAAGAATGGCAAGAAACTACAGGAACGGTTTGACGCAGAAGGAGGTAGAGGAGCGTCGAAGTCGCTATGGCAACAACGTGCTGACTCCTCCTGAGAAAGACCCGCTCTGGAAGCAGTTTTTGGAGAAGTTTCAGGATCCGATTATTCGTATCTTGTTGATTGCCTTGCTGCTTTCGGTGGGTGTCTCGTTGTACCAGTATTTTACGGGTGCGGCGGGGCTTACCGTACTGCTTGAGCCTCTGGGCATCTTCGTGGCGGTGATGCTGGCCACCACGGTGGGTTTCATCTTTGAACTGAGTGCCAACAAGAAATTTGACATCCTCAATCAGACCGAGGACGAGACGATGGTGACGGTCTATCGCGATGGGTTAGTCCAGCGCATTGAGCGTAAGGACGTGGTGGTGGGCGATACGGTGGTACTCAACACGGGCGACGAGGTGCCTGCCGACGGCACGCTGATGGAGGCCGTAGCTATGCGCGTCAACGAATCGGACCTGACAGGCGAGCCTTCGAGCAGCAAGACCACCAACAAGGCAGAGTTCAAACCTGATGCCACCTATCCGTCCAACTACGTCTGTCGTGGCAGCTCGGTGATGGAAGGCCATGGTGTTTTCGTGGTCGAGAAGGTGGGTGATGAGACGGAATGGGGCAAGGTGTATCGTGGTGCTCAGATCGACAACAAGGTGAAGACGCCGCTCAATGAGCAACTCGATAAACTCAGCAACGGCATCACTGTTGCCAGTTATGTCATCGCCGGACTCATTGTTGTGCTTCGTCTGCTGATGTACTTCATCTATGGCGACCACATGCCCTTTGAATGGATGGACTTCGCGCGTTATCTGCTCAACACCTTGATGATTGCCGTCACGCTGATTGTGGTGGCGGTGCCTGAAGGTCTCCCGATGAGTGTGACGCTGAGCCTGGCCTTGAGTATGCGCAGGATGTTGGAAACCAATAACCTGGTGCGTAAGATGCATGCCTGCGAGACCATGGGTGCCGCCACTGTGATTTGTACCGACAAGACGGGTACGCTCACCAAAAACCGCATGAGTCTGGGCGACAGCTTCATCTATGGATTGAAGGATGGCAGGTTTGATAATACAGAGGTAGCCCGCCTGATGGCTGAGGGTATTGCGGTCAACTCGACGGCATTTTTGGATTACAGCGATAAGCAAAAGGTGAAGGTGATTGGCAATCCTACCGAGGGTGCCTTGTTGTTGTGGCTTTTCGACAACAATGTCGACTTTGTGAGGATTCGCGATGAAGTGAAGATCGTCCGTCAATTGCCGTTTACGCCAAGGTATAAATACATGTGCACGGTGGTGAAGACCCCGTTCTCCGGCGAGTATATTTTATATGTGAAAGGTGCGCCTGAAATGCTGCTGAAGCGTTGCGCCACGGTGAGAAAACGTGATGGCGAGGCTGGCATAGTTTGGGCCAAGCAGGAGGTTGAAGGCAAGCTCTTGGAATACCAGAGCAAGGCCATGCGTACCTTGGGCTTCGCCTACAAATACCTCACCGAGGAGGAAGTGAAGACGGTGTTTGTCAACAACAAGTTGACGATGGAAGACCTGTGTTTCCTCGGCATCGTTGGCATCATCGATCCCATTCGCGATGATGTGGCTGATTCTGTGAAGGACTGCATCGACGCAGGCATAGGCATTAAGATTGTGACAGGTGACACGCCTGGCACGGCACGCGAAATTGGCCGGCAGGTGGGCTTGTGGACCGATAACGACGACCCTGAGCGACAGATGATTACGGGCAAGCAGTTCAACCTGATGACCGACGATGAACTCAAGGAGCGCATCGGCGACCTGAAGATTATGTCGCGCGCCAGGCCCGTCGATAAGGAACGCCTTGTGCGCCTGCTGCAGGAAACGGGGCAGGTGGTGGCCGTGACGGGCGACGGCACCAATGACGCGCCCGCCTTGAACCGAGCCCAGATCGGCCTCTCGATGGGTGACGGTACCTCGGTGGCCAAGGAAGCCAGCGACATCACTATCCTCGACAACTCGTTCAAGAGCATCGCCCGCGCCGTGATGTGGGGCCGTTCGCTTTACCATAACATTCAGCGGTTTATCTTGTTCCAGATGACCATCAACGTGGCTGCATGCCTTATCGTTCTGCTTGGTGCAGTGATGGGTACGGCATCTCCGCTCACCGTGACGCAAATGTTGTGGATCAACCTCATCATGGATACCTTCGCTGCTATGGCCTTGGCCTCGTTACCCCCTGACCATAGCGTATTGAAAGAAAAACCGCGTTCGCGCGAGGCTTTCATCATCACCAAGGATATGGGCAGGCGTATTTTTGGCGTGGGATTGCTCTTTGTGGCCGTTTTGTTCGGATTCATCCAGTATTTCATGCATTGTCATGTCGACTCGATGGCGGAGTTTTCTGTTCGTGATTATATTGTAAACTACTTCAATTTCCATCATGTCGGCGGCAATTTCACCCCCAAGGAGCTTTCGCTGCTCTTCACCATCTTCGTCTTCATGCAGTTTTGGAACATCTTCAACGCCAAGGCCTACCATACCATGGATTCAGCGTTTAAAGGCTTGTTCGACAAGGACATAAGGCGTGGTTTCGGCATCACCGTATTAATTATAGCGTTAGGTCAGGTGCTCATCATCACATTTGGTGGAGAGATGTTCAATGTGGTGCCTTTGCCTTTGGGCGACTGGATACGCATCATCATTGGGACCTCGTTCATTTTGTGGCTTGGGGAGATAGAACGATGGGTGCATAGGATGAAAAAAGCCAAAAAGAATTGAAAGTCTTGATTGTGTGAAAGAAAAGTTCGTATCTTTGCCGCTCCAATCAAAAAGGAGTGAAAGATGAATAAACATTTGATTCTTATTGCTTTAGCTTTTACTATGGGGTTGTTTTTGACCTCATGCAACCAACCGAAGTTGGAAGGCACTTGGGTGGAACCTGCCGTGGAAGGCAGCCTGCTCGGCGAAGTGGGCTTCACCTTGCTCGAAAACGGTGAAGTCAAATCCATCAACACGGGCTTCAGGGAATACCAGACCTGGGAAAAGGTCGGCGACAAGCTGATTCTCAACGGCGTGACGACTGGCTCCAGCCCGACCAGCTTTGCCGATACCAACACCATCATCTCTCTCAGTGATAGCCTGCTGGTCATCGGCCAGGATGGTTATTCTGTGAGTTACCAGAGAAAATAATTCAAAATTCAAAGATTTAAAATTCAAAATTGTGCATCCTGAATTTTAATCTTTATATCTTAAATTTGAAATCTTTAAATCGAAAATAATGAAGAAATTAGCAGTCATCGCCTTTGGCGGAAACGCCTTGTTGAGAGGCGGTCAGAAAGGAACTTACAAGGAACAGATGGAAAACGTCACCGAGACTTGCCATTCCTTGCTTCCCTTCCTCAAAAACGATTACAACCTGGTCATCGGCCACGGCAACGGCCCTCAAGTGGGCAACGTCATGCTGCAACATGAGGCTGGTCACCATCAGTTTGGTGTGCCGGGCATGCCCATCGACTTCTGTGTGGCCGAGACCCAAGGTCTCATTGGTTTCATGATTGAGATGGGACTGGGCAAGACCTTTGCCAAGGAAGGCATCAAGCGCAACGTGGTCACTCTGGTGACGCAGGTGGTGGTCGACAAAGACGACCCGATGTTCCAAAACCCGACCAAGCCCGTTGGTCCTTATTATTCCAAGGAAGACGCCGAGAAATACGCTCAAGAGACGGGTGCCGTCTACAAGGAAGACCCCAAGGGTCGCGGCTGGCGCAAAGTGGTGGCATCGCCCAAACCGATTGCCATCCAGAATGTTGAACTCGTGAAACAGCTTGCCGAGCAGGGCAACATCGTCATCACCGTGGGCGGTGGCGGCATCCCAGTCATCGAAAAAGCTGACGGTAGCCTAGGTGGCATCGAGGCCGTCATCGACAAGGATCTTGCCTCGGCCATGACCGCCGTCAACATCGGTGCCGACGAGTTCTACATCCTCACCGATGTGCCGAAGGTCTACATCAACTTCCGCAAGGAGAACGAACAGGCTTTGGACACCATCACCGTGGCTGAGGCCAAGAAGCATCTGGCTGACGGTCAGTTCACTGAGGGCAGCATGGCTCCCAAGGTGCGTGCAGCCATCCTCTTCGTGGAAGCTACGGGTCACGAGGCTATCATCACCGAGGCTACGCGTCTTGGCGACCCGTCTTGTGGAACGCGAATCATTGCGTAATCAGCAAGTTTAAAGGATTTGGGAAAACGCTATGCTGAATGCATAGCGTTTTCTTCTATTAATATACGTCTCTAGTCGGTAGTCGTCGCCGTTGAGGATGTGATGCAGGTCGTCGACGAGACCCGTGCCGCGCAGCTTCACCACGGCTTCTTTCTTGGTCCAAAACTCGGTGAAGGCTTCCACGGGGTCGGCGGAGGCACGGATCCACTCGGCCTCGGCAGGATTCATCGTGCGTTTAATGAGGGCGGTGCTGCCTTGACGGAAACTCTCGATGTCGATGCCGACAGGGGAGAAGTCGACCACCACGGCAATGCCGTTTTTGCAGTGGCTGAGGTTAAAATACACGTCGGGGTAGTGAGCCAAAAAAGGCTTGCCATGTTCGTTGAAGTTCATCTCCAAATCATTGATTCCCAATGGAGTGAGCAGCTCTTTCAGCATTAACCACGACTTAAGGCAGGCAAACTGACCGAAGAGGTGCTTGTAGCGCAAGGCTTCATCGCGCCTTTTCTCATCGACCAAAGGTAACATGCGTTGTACCTCGGCTTCGGTGACTTGGGTCATATCGTCGAAAATGGAAACCATAATAGTGCCGCAAAATTACGAAATTCGTTTAACAAGGGGAAAATGTTTTCGTTGATGAAATCACCATTTTTGTACGAAAAAAAGTGTCTCGTTTAGAGAAAAAGAACAATCGTATGGATTTAGTTTTATTTTTGCATCAATTATTATGGATATGGAGAATTCCGAATTAATAGGGAAAACCGTTCAGGCCTATCCCGACATACCATCCCGCACATTCGACCTGCTGCCTCGATTTGTGGAGAAATATGGCAAGAAAAAGACCATGTTTGCCTGCAAGGTGGATGGGGAATGGAAGAAGTACATCAGCCGTGATTTTGTGAAGATGACGGATACCATCAGCCAGGGACTGATGGGCTTGGGCGTAACCAAAGGCGACCGTGTCGCGGTGATTTCGAACAACTGTCCGCAATGGAACATGGTGGACTTCGCCGTGCAGCAGATTGGGGCTATCCTGGTGCCCATCTATCCCACGGTGCGCCAAAGTGACTTCGAGCATATCCTCAAGCATGCCGAGCCTAAGATTGTCTTCGTGGAAGGCTCCCTTCTGCATAATAAAATCAAGGACATCCTCAATACGATGCCCGTACGTCCCAAGGAGTTTGCCTTCAATCCGGTGGTGGGCCTGATGACCTTACGCGGCCTCATGGTCTCGGTCAAAATTGACAAGAAGAGCATGGCTGCCTTACATACCGCTAAATACGCCGTCGATCCTGAGGATGTGGCCACCATCATCTACACTTCGGGTACGTTGGGCACGCCGAAAGGTGTCATGCTGACCCACCACAACCTGATGAGCTGTGTGGCATATTATGGCCCGCATTATCCTGTGCCGAGCTCGCACAAGGTGGTGAGTTTCCTGCCGCTGTCGCATATCTATGAGCGTTCGGTGCTTTACACCCACCTATATTTGGGCAACTCCACCTATTATGTGGAGAACTTCGGTACCATTATGCGTGACATCGCCGACATCAAGCCGGAGCACTTCACCACTGTGCCTCGCGTCATCGAGAAGGTGTATAACGGCATCATCCGCAAGGGCGACAAACTGAAAGGCATGAAGAAGCGTATCTTCCTGTGGGCGTTTAAGTTGGCCGAAAGATATGACGAGACGGGCAGAAAGAACGGAAGGACTTACAGATTCAAGCTTTATATTGCCAATAGGTTGGTATTCAAGGATGTACGTAAGGCTTTCGGTGGACGTTTGGAGTTCATCATCTCGGGTGGCGCCAGCCTGCAACCCCGTTTGGTGCGTTTGTTCGCCGCCATGAACATCCCCATCATCGAAGGTTATGGCCTGACAGAGACTTCACCCGTGATATGCACTAACAGCCTTGCTTTGAAGATTATCAAAGCGGGAACGGTGGGTGTGCCTTGCGGGAGTGTGCGCTTCAAGATAGACCCTGAGTCGGGCGAGATTCTCGTGAAAGGCTCGGCGGTGATGAAGGGCTACTACAAGGACGAGGAGCAGACCAAGATCGCCATTGACGAGGAAGGCTATTTCCACACGGGCGACATCGGTGAGTTTGACGAACACGGATTGCTGAAGATCACGGGCCGCAAGAAGGAAATCTTCAAGGACTCGATGGGCAAGTACATCTCTCCAGCCTTGATTGAAAACCGCTTCGCCGAATCGCCGTTTATCAACAGCATAATGGTGGTGGGCGAGAATCAGAAGTTCGCTGCAGCCCTTATCGTGCCTAACTTCGAGCATCTCAAGACCTGGTGCGAGGAAAACCACATCACCTATACCACCAATGCCGAGATGGTGAAAAACAAGGCCGTCAATGAACGTTTCCGCAAGGAGGTGGACAGCTATAACAAGTTCTTCGGCGATTTCGAGAAGGTGAAACGCTTCGAATTGGTCGACCGCGAATGGACTATTGAAGCGGGCGAGGTGACGCCCAGCCTTAAAATCCGCCGCAAAATTATCGCCGAGCATTTCCAGGACCTGATTGACAGGATGTTCG
Source organism: Bacteroidales bacterium (assembly GCA_017632935.1). GTDB lineage: Bacteria > Bacteroidota > Bacteroidia > Bacteroidales > F082 > Limimorpha. The sequence continues at coordinate 11,493 of JAGBQJ010000037.1, forward strand.
CGGAATAAGGAGAAGTTTATGCTAGCAGCCATGTCATTCCTACGTAGGCTTGTGCGATGGCTTGGAATCTATGGCTGTGGTTAAGCAAAGGCCAATCCGCATATTATAAAAACCCGACATTGCATATCGGGTGTGTTAGTGTAGCCTCTTCGGGACTTCGTCTAACAGCCATGTCATCCCTACGAGGGCATGTGCGGTGGCGGGCATCTATGGCTGCGGCATTGGCTGTGTTTTTTACGCCAAATACGAGTGGTTTATGAGAAAAAATGTATTTTTGTAATTCATTTATACTCCTTCGGCGTTCATCCTGCCAAGCAAGAAAGACAAATATGGCATTGACACCGAGGACGAGTTGGATGTCGAAACAGGGGCGCACCGCCTTTCCATTGAAGACCGTGAGTTGGGTATCCGTCGCCTGATGGGTATCAATATGCTGAAACGTCTCGAGAGTTCGGTGAACTCGTTCCGCCTGACCATTAGCCGAATCCAGCAGCTCATTGCCAATATGATTGAAAAGATTGACTCGCGGACGGAGGAGGAATATGTTGAAGAATTTGATTTCGACGACCTTGACATTGAGGATGAAGGCGACACCATCATTGGCAACAAGAAAAACAAGATCGACCTGCGGGATATTGACACCATTTCGTGGAGAAGATACCTGGTCGCAGACAAAGAACGTTTCGATTTGTTGCTTCTGATGCTGAAAGATATTAGCCCTGAACACGACAGCAAGTTGCAGCAACTTGTTTGTGATTTGAGGGAGAAGTTTGCCCATCCCATCAATGGCTCAAACAAGAAAGTGCTCATTTTCACCGCTTTCGCTGACACTGCCGATTATCTTTACAAGAATCTGGCTCCGTTGATTTTGGAGAAATCAGGGCTCCATTCAGCGATGGTGTCGGGCACGATTGAGGCGAAAAGCACTGTCAAGCTGAAACAAAAGATGGACTTCAACACGGTGTTGACCTTGTTCTCGCCTGTGTCGAAGGAAAAGGATGTTTTGTTCCCTGGTTTGAAGGATGAGGTTGATGTGCTGATTGCAACAGATTGCATCTCGGAAGGCCAAAACCTGCAAGACTGCGACTACCTAATCAATTACGACATCCATTGGAATCCCGTTCGTATCATCCAGCGGTTTGGGCGTATCGACCGTATTGGCAGTAAAAACGAGGTGATTCAGCTGGTGAACTATTGGCCCGACATGGAGCTTGACGATTACATCGACCTGAAAGGCCGCGTGGAGTCGAGGATGAAGATTTCGGTGCTGACCAGCACGGGCGACGACAATCCTTTGTCGGTGGAAGAAAAAGGCGATTTGGAGTACCGTCGCCAACAGCTCAAACGCTTGCAGGAGGAAGTGGTTGACCTTGAGGACATGAACACGGGCATCAGCATCATGGACTTGGGGCTGAATGAGTTCCGCCTCGATTTGTTGGATTACATGCACGAAGGCCACGACATTGAGCATACACCCTACGGGATGCACGCTGTGGTGATAGGCGGTGAAGGTATGCCACCTGGGGTGATTTATGTGCTGCGGAACCGTTCGCAGGGTGTTAACATTGACCATAAGAACCAACTGCACCCGTTCTATTTGGTGTATGTGGACGATGACGGTGGCGTAGTGGTGAACCATCTTTCACCCAAGACATTGCTTGATGATTTCAGGTTGTTATGCAAAGGCAAAGCGAAGCACGACAAATCACTTTGTGCCGCTTTCAACAAGGAGACCAAGGACGGTAAGAATATGAAGCATTATTCTGAATTGCTGGGCAAGGCCATCCAGTCCATCATCAACGTGAAGGAGAAGAGCGATTTGGATTGTTTCCTCGAAGGGGTTCAAACGGAACTTTTCACCAAGGAAATCAAAGGGCTGGATGACTTTGAACTGATGGACTTTTTAATCGTGAGATAATGTTTGCCCTGCCTGCCACAACGGAAATCAAGAAGTCGCTGCCGAAGAAGGCCATCTACGAGAAATTCGGCTTGAAATCGGCGCAGCGCGATGCTTTTGATGCCGACATCAGCCGTATCGACATCGTGAATGTGATCTCGCCCTCCACCGTGCCTGGCTTGAAGGAAGGGGACCGGGTGAAAGAATTCTATGTTTTGCTCGTCACGCTGAAACGCCAGCACTATGACGAGAAAAACATCCTGCTTTTGACCAAGTTGATTAAACAGAACATGATTTTCGCCTTGGCATACAACGACATGGTGCGTTTTGCTGTTGTCCACGAAAAGCTCTTTGCTATGGATTGGGAACTATTGGACGATGCCGCATTGCCCCTAATGGGGCTTGACTTGGACAAGGTGTGGGAGAATCTGGTAACGACCATTGGCAGTTTCGAGGTGATGGAAGGCGTGACCATGGAAGAACAGATTGCCATTGACGGCGAGAAGCTGAAGAAGATAAAGGCCATCGAAAGCCTCGAAAAGAAATTGAGAGTGGAGAAGCAGCCGAGGAAAAAGTATGAGTTGTATCAACAATTATGCGAGTTGAAGGAACGATTGGAATAACCCCTGTTCCTTTCAATAAACGTATCAATTTGTTACGTTTATTCGCGTAGTATTCGTGTTTTTACCCGATTTTATTTGATAAATGTAAAAAATCCGACATTTTACCCGAAGAGGGTGACCGGTTCGGTCACCCTCTTGTCACGACTAAACAGTTGTTTTAAAAGTACAAAATGTTCATGCGTTGATTTTGGTGAATAAGTAGTGCGATCTCCAGGCCGGACCGCTTCGGCCGCTCGATTCTGACGGGATGAGCTGCCCGAAACAGCTTACAGATTGCTAGGCACAGGCACTAGATCCCAGTAAACATCAAACTCATCGGTTCTTCCGTTACATGAACGACAAAGCGGAGTGACGTACCAAGACTTGTCGGTGCTATTTGCTTTCTGTACGTGAGCTCCGACCAGATCTTTGTTGTCGCAGCCAGAAGCGCCACAAACATTTACTCTTTTTCCAGTCTTGTCCTCCCAGTATTCTAGCCAAGAGGAGTACCCTTTTGGAGCAGAATACCTACCAGAGCCGTTCACATTTTTTACTTTTGTCCAAGACATAATAAGAAATGCTAAATGGTTAAACGTCCTATTCCCTGATAGTTCAGCTTCAGCCCGGTTGCTTTATACAGGTGTTGAAGTATCCTGTCGAGGAAAACCTGTCAAGTTGCGTGCCATTACATTATTTCTGTCAAATTCGCATATAAATATGACATATTTTCATTTTTATATGTTAATTTGACAAAATTATTGCATAAATATGAAATAAAATGTAAAAATATGCGATTTTATTTGGCGATTTGGATACAAAAGTGTATTTTTGCGGTGTTAATAAGCCAATCTTGGCGATAAACACAGTTAATGTTATGATACAAGAGCTTAAAATAAAGAACTTTATGTCGTTTAGGGATGAGGTGACACTCAGTTTCGAAGCGACAAAAGACAAGACGTTTGAAGATAGTCATATTGTTGAGGTGGCTCCCGGGGTTCGTTTGCTCCGTTTTGCCATGGTATATGGAGCCAATGCCTCAGGTAAGACAAACCTGCTGTTTTCGTTGGTGTTTTTGCATGATTTTGTGTTTTACAAGCCGGATGACATTGAAGAGGAAACCGGCTCGGAACCTTTCCGCCTTGATGCAGCAACTCCGAATGAACCAACAGAGTTTAGTATTAAATTCTATGTTGATGACGTTAGGTATTGGTATGAATTGAAACTTGACCAACAAAAAGTGCTTTTGGAGCGCTTGTATTATTATAATTCGGTTCAACCTACAAAGTTATTCGAACGTACATGGAGAGATGGTGAGTCTGTTCTTGATTTCAATTCAACAGTTGTGAAGATTAGTCAAGCGGCTAAAGAGGAGCTGTCATTGAAGTGCCTTCCCAATATGTCATTTTTTGCGGCTCGTAAACAGGTGAATGTGGCTATGAAAGAAATAGACGCGGCAAGGGAATGGTTCAGAAATGGGATTCTTCCTATGGTGAAACCGCAAACAAGAATGTTTGAATATGCAAGCGAAAAGATGCTTGAAAACAGCGTTTTAAAAGAATATCTGCTCGATTTCATTCACAGGGCGGATTTCAACATCTCTGATGTTAAGACGGATGTGATTAAGCAACCTATTCCACAAAAGGTGCTTAACCTAATGTTGCAAGATGATGGTGCGCCGAATGAGGTTAAGGAAAGGTTGACAAAAGATAAAGCGTTCGATGAGATTCGAACGACTTTTGTCCACAAGGTTCATAACAGCCGTGGCGAAGAGAGTTATGTCCTTCCTGATGAGTATCAATCGGATGGCACTAAGCGTACTATTGGTGTCGAAGCGGCTATTTTTGAAGCAGTACGTAAACAAGCCATGCTTTTCATAGACGAAATTGAAGCCTCATTGCATCCCGATTTGGTCGAGTTTGTAATAGAACAGTTCCTTTCGCAGCGCAATAGGGCGCAATTGCTTGTCACAACTCATTATGACCCCTTGTTAAATACAGTAGGAGATGACCTCATTCGCAAGGATTCTGTCTGGTTTACGGAAAAAGATGAAACGGGAAACACCGACCTTTATTCATTGGTGGAATTCAAGGGATTGAATAGAATCTCATCGTTGCAAAAGGCTTATCGCAATGGAGTCTTTGGGGCATTGCCGAACATTAAATAAACCATTCCCATGGCGAGAAAAGCATCCATAAGAATAAAGAAAAGCCCGATACCTACCCTTATTGGTGCGGGTATTACCGAGCAATGGTATTTCAAGCATTTGAAAACGCTGAAGGATTACCGCGTAAAGATACGCCCTCGCTTTTTTGGAACGGAAACGGCCAATGGCATAGCGAAAAGGATTGAAGAAGTGCTTCAGAATGATGGCTTTGCCATTTGTGTATTTGATGCCGATGTGTCAACGTGGAATGAATTGGAACTTAAAAAATGGAATGCCCTCCGGCGAAAGTATAAGGACAATCCATCGGTGTTGCTTTGTGATTCGCTTCCGTCAATAGAGTATTGGTTTTTGTTGCATTACGAAAACACGAATCGCTTTTTTGGCACTTCTCGTGCTGTTGGTGAAGAACTGAAAAAGTTCATTTCGCAATATGATAAGACTGAGCAATTCCTTCAAAACCCAAAGTGGGTGGCAGATATGATTGGGGAAGGCCGTATGGAAGAAGCATGCAATAGGGCAGAAATGTTTGGGGTTGAAGGTGAGTCATATACGAATGTTTATAAGGCGGTCAAGTTAATGGGAAATAAATAAGACATGAATCCAATTAAGGTAGAGCAGAATGCGGTAGATGAAGTCAGAGCTTGCTTTGACGATTGTGATAGAATACTCGCTGGAGTTCAAACTAACGATAAAACTATTGCTTGGGATGGACATTTGTATCTTTTTAATGATTCAAGTTGTAGAAAAGATTCATTTTATGCTAAAATTCCCGTTCAAGTTAAAGGGGTGAGCTGTTTGGAAAAGCATCCCGATAATATTAATTACTCCATTGACATCGCTGATCTTAAAGCATATAAAGATGATGGTATAGCATTTTTTGTGGTTTATATAAATAAAAGAATTAAAACGGTGTATTATGTGCTTCTTGCCCCAATCGAAATCAAAGCCATATTATCAACATGTTCTGAACAAAACAGCAAATCCGTTTCATTAAAGAAACTGGATTGCTCAAATTCAAATGAATTGGACTTGTTGTTTAGAGTTTTTTATGATGATTGTAAACGTCAAAAGAGTGTAGTGGATCAACCTATCTTATCTTTTGAGAATTTGAAGGATTTGGGAAATCCAAAATTGACAATTTATGGTTTTACTTCAAGTGAGCTGGCGAATATACCAAGAGCATTAGCAAAAAAAGATGCTTTCGTCTATGCAAATATTGAGAACGGGACGATAAACTATCTTTATCCAGTTGGCACGTCTAGATGTGCCATAGCAATTACACAGGAATGTAAAAAGCCAGTCTGTATTGGTGGTAAGAAGTACTATGATAGCTATTCGCTAACTAATAAAAGAGAAGGAGACGTCGTTGCAATAGGGAAGTGCCTGTTCATTACAATGCTTGATAATGATGTGCAGAATCTTCATGTTAAAGCAGATTTTGATGTTACTAGATACAATTTATCTGAAGCTATTAATGCGTTGGGTTTTTTGTTGGCATTATCCTCAAATAAACACCTCTCTATTGGCAGTTGTGACTTGAATATGGATCAGGAAAAAGGTAGTGGGGTTGATATGTTGGCGGGTTTGTCGGATTTGCAAGGATTGCAAACAAGGCTTGTGAAATTGAAAAAAGCCTTGGATGTTTTGCATGTCAAGGATGATCTTGATTTGAAATTGTTGAAGAAAGATTCAGATAGACTTATTGATGTTCTGATTGCTGCTTTTGTTGAAAATAAAGACGTAATCGAGAAACAAAATGTGGGGTTTATTACTGAAATTGGGTTGTGTAATATCAATATTTTGGTATTGGCAGCAAAAACGGGGAAAAACACCTATCATCTGTATGACTTTTTTAATTGTCCTTTTGATTTACATGGGTCGTATGGCGATGATAAGGTCTTTCCCATAACGCCATATGCTATTCTTGACAAGGACAAAATTCTCAAGTATTCCAATATTGACTACTCTGATATTCTTTCTTCTTTTAAAGCGATCATGAATAATAATCCTAAGTGTTTTCATATTGCTAATACCGTGGGATTATATTTACTCCTCGCATATGATGAACAACCAACGAAGAATGAAATACTGATTAAGACCGCTAAAGAAGTGTTTGATTGGTTGTATGAGGTTGAGGATGATGAACTATCGAAATTGTCTAGCAGACTCAATGTTCTTCAAATAAAAAAGCGGTTAGGGCCGTTAGGTGATTCTGAAAAGGAAGAACTTTACGAAATCGCTGAAAACACAGAATCAGATGATGTAAAATTTGCTGCATATCTGCTTTTTGATGAACAAACACATGCTATGAGGTTTTTCAATAAACTAAATGGTGATGTACAGAGTTTTTATCGAACTTTGCCAATATTTCATTTTGTAAAAGAATAAACACACAAATATATGGACAAACTAAAAATGCAAACCCACAACATCGTGGACGAAAACATAAAGAAAATAGCCGAACTCTTCCCCAACTGCCTCACCGAGCGCCTCGACGAGAACGGGAAGCCGGAAGTGTCCATAGACTTCGACCAGCTCCGGCAGGAACTCTCGAAGGACATCGTGGAAGGCCCCGAGGAACGCTACCAGTTCACCTGGCCCGACAAGCGCAACGCCATCCGCCTCGCCAACGCGCCGACCACCGACACGCTGCGCCCCTGCCGCGAGGAGAGCGTCGATTTCGACAACACGCAAAACCTCTACATCGAGGGCGACAACCTCGAAGTGCTGAAGCTGCTGCGCGAGAACTACCTCGGCAAGGTGAAGATGATTTACATAGACCCGCCCTACAACACGGGCAACGACTTTGTGTATAACGACGACTTCGCCCAGACCGCCGGTGACTATGTACACAACAGCGGGCAGGAGGACGAGGAGGGCAACCGCCTCGTGGCTAACACCGAGAGCAATGGCCGCTTCCACACCGACTGGCTCAATATGATTTATCCGCGCCTGAAAGTGGCGAAGGAATTGCTGAGCGAGGATGGGGCAGTCTTTATCAGCATAGATGATATTGAACTTGATAACCTTCGAAAGATTGGTGATGAAATATTTGGTTCAAAAAACTTTTTGGCGACTCTAACTCGAAGGACAAAAGTTGGTGGTGGAAGTGCAGCAAAACATTTTGCAATAGAAAACGATTTCATCCTAGTTTATGCGAAAAAGGAAGAAGTCTTGGGCCCTTTGTTTGCTCCTTTTGATGAGAAATATGCTAAGCGATATGCATATGAGGACGAGAAAGGAAGATACTTTTGGGATACTATGGAACGATCATGTACGGCAACTATTCCATATAAAATCCAGGCTCCCGATGGTACTATGCTTGATGGGAAATGGTTTAGGAGCGAAGAAAGATTCAAAAAGGATTTGGAGGAGGGGGAGGTTAGGTTTTTGAAGAAGAATGATGGTTTTTGGTCTGTTCAATTTAAACAAAGAATGGCAGAGGGCAAAAAGATACGGTCAATTCTTGGTGAAAATGAGTTTAAGTCAACTCCACAAGATTTTCAAGATATAGGACTGAATAATAATATTTTCTCATTTCCTAAGCCTGTGTTTCTTTTACGATACCTTGTTCAATCTATGGTGAAAAATGATGAAATAGTGTTGGATTTCTTTTCTGGTTCAGCGACAACTGCCCATGCTGTAATGAGGCTTAATTCAGAGGATGGAGGGACTCGTAAATATATTATGGTGCAAATCCCTGAAAAAACAAGAGAAAAGAGCGAGGCTTGGGAAGTTGGTTTCGATAATATTTGTGAAATAGGGAAAGAACGAATTAGGTATGCAGGGAAAAGTATTATCTCAAATCTACGGATTTATGCAAAGGGTATGCAAGCGGGACTTGAACAGATGATAAAAGATAGTTTTAATGAATCGACACAATTGTCAATAATGGATCAATCAAATGAAATATCAAAAGATGATATACACAAGCAGATATTGGAGAAGAAGGAGAGATTGGAAAAACTAAATCAGAGAATTGAATCGTTAGATTTTGGTTTCCGCGTGCTGAAGCTCGACAGCTCCAACATGCAGGATGTGTATTACTCGCCCGAGCAGTTCAACGAGAACCTGCTCTTCGAGGACAATATCAAGCACGACCGCACCGACGAGGACCTGCTCTTCCAAGCCATGATAGAGCTTGGCATCGAGCTTTCGGCCAAGATAGAGCAACGCGAAATCGCCGGCAAGACCGTCTGGAGCGTCGCCGACAACTACCTCATGGCCTGCTTCGACAAGGACGTGAACGAGACCGCCATCACCGAAATCGCCCGCCAAAAACCATACTACTTCGTCATGCGCGACAGCAGCCTGGCCACCGACAACGTGGCAGACAACTTTGAGCAGATTTGGGAGGAGTATAGTAAGGAGACGGTAAGGAAGATATTGTAAAAATGTTGGCAGAAAGGTTGTAATGATGCAACCTTTCTGCCAACATTTTTTGAAAAATCATGAAAAACAACAAAGAAAATAAAGAGATGCGTTCAATTCAAGGAAAAAATTCTAATTTTGCCGCTTTAAGGTGGCAGGCTGCCACCTTGCAAGGTGTTTTTTGAATTTTTTAGATAGTTTGAAATATGGCAAAAGAAAAACTGACCGAATTGTTTGAACGCTGGGAGTCGCTTCAGCCTTTAAGCGAAACACAGCAAAGTAGCTTGAGTCGGCGTTTTACTGTTGAGTATAACTACAACAGCAATCATATTGAAGGCAATACGCTAACCTACGGACAGACGGAGCTTTTGTTGATGTTTGGCGCAGTAAGCGGTGAGGGTCATCTTCAGGATTTCACGGAGATGAAGGCCAGTCAGGTAGGGCTGGAAATGATGAGCCAAGCAGTAAAGGAGGGTAATATGCCAATGACCCAGCATTTCATCCGTACGCTCCATAAGACGCTTTTACGCGAGGACTACACCGTATATCGCAATCTGCCAGGCGGACAGCAGACCAGTTATGTGATACATGCTGGTCAGTATAAGACGCGTCCCAATAGCGTAATCACCCGATATGGAGACCGCTTCGAGTATGCCTCGCCAGAAGAGACTCCTGCACTGATGTCAGACCTTGTCAATTGGTATAACGATGCCGAGCAGTCCAGGAAATATTCGGTGGTGGAGCTGGCCGCATTGTTTCATTATCGCTATATCCGTATTCACCCGTTTGAGGATGGCAACGGAAGAATCGCCCGACTGATGGTTAACTACATTCTGGCGCGTCATGGATGGCCTATGATTGTGGTGAGGAGCAGAAAAAAACAGGACTATCTGGAGGCATTGCATAAGACAGATATAGTGGTAGGGTCGGTGCCTTCCGAGGGAGCTCATGCAAGCCTTACCAAGATAAAGCATTTCGTAAAATATTTCACAAAATTGGTGGAGGACGAACTGGCATATAATATCGCATTTGTTGAAAACAAAGACGAAACTGTGTGGTGGTACGATGGCGAGATGCTATCGTTTAAGACACCCAATGCGGCAAAGATTCTTGGAATACTAAACAACGACCCCTACGCCACCTACCCAAGTATCGCTGAAAAAATTGGTATCAATGTGTCGGCCATACGGAAATTGATGGATGGCATGGTGGAGAAAGGCTATATCCAACGTCGCGATACAGACAAATCGTGGCTTGTATTGGCCACGTCAGTCATAAAGTAGTTGTTATGAAATTCAAATTCAAAATACAGCAATACCAGACCGATGCGGTGGAAAGCACGGTGAGCGTGTTCGCAGGACAACCCTCGAAGACCAATGCGCAGTACCGCCGCGACTTAGGCAAGCAGAAACAGCAGCTGAAGGCCGAGTTTGAGGAGGACTATGTGGGCTACCGCAATGCCGATGTGGAACTCAACGCCAGCCAGCTGTTGGAGAACATCCACCATCAGCAGGTGCAGAACGACATCCCGCTGAGCAAGTCCTTAACGGCCACCAACGGCCTCGGTGCCTGCTCGTTGGATGTGGAGATGGAGACGGGCACGGGCAAGACCTACGTCTATATCAAGACCATGTTCGAGATGAACAAACGCTTCGGCTGGTCGAAGTTCATCGTGGTGGTACCCAGCATCGCCATTCGCGAAGGCGTCTATAAAAGCTTCACCATGCTGGAGGAGCATTTTATGGAACTCTACGGCAAGAAAGCCCGCTATTTCATCTACAACAGTGCCAACCTCACCCAAATCGACTCGTTCAGCAGCGATGCCAGCATCAACGTGATGATTATCAACGTTCAAGCATTCAACACATCGTTCAAGGAAGGTGCGGCGAACAAGGAAGCGCGTATCATCTACTCCAAGCGCGACGATTTCCAAAGCCGTCGACCCATTGACGTTATTGCCGCCAACCGTCCCATCATCATTATGGACGAGCCACAGAAGATGGAAGGCGAAGCCACGCAAAATGCATTGAAGAACTTCAAGCCGCTGTTTGTGCTTAACTATTCTGCCACCCACAAGACTTCTCACAACTGCATCTATGCCCTCGATGCATACGATGCCTACAAGCGACGTTTGGTGAAGAAAATCCAGGTGAAGGGCATCACGGTACAGAACCTGTTAGGAACGCAAAGCTATATCTATTTCGACAGCATCATCCTTTCGAAGAACCATGCGCCCGTGGTCAGGCTTGAAATCGAGGTGAAAGGCGCCGCTGCCACCCGCCGACAACTTTGCAAGTTCGAGCAAGGCGATTCGCTGTTTGCCATTTCGCAACTTCCTGCCTACAAGGATTTTGTTATCACCGAGATCAACCCGCTGACCAACACGGTCTATTTCCAAAACGGCAAACAACTGCGTCAGGGCGAGGTGATGGGCGATGTCAGCGAAAAAGCCATCCAACTGATACAGATTCGGGAAACCATCAAGTCGCATTTCGAGAAAGAAAGAGCCTTGTTCCAGCAAGGTATCAAGACCCTTTCGCTGTTCTTCATCGACGAAGTGGCCAACTACAAGAGCTATGACGTGGACGGAAACGAGGTGCAAGGTCCGCTGTGGAAGATGTTTGAGGATGAATACAATCGCTATCTGAACGAGAACCTGACCCTCTTTGAGGACGATTATCAGAGATACCTGCGCCGTTTTACCGCCGCGCAAGTACACAACGGCTATTTTTCCATTGACAAAAAAGGCCATTCGATTGACAGTGAGGTGAAACGCGGCAAGGATACATCAGATGACATCTCGGCTTACGACCTGATTCTGAAAAACAAGGAACGCCTGTTGAGTTTCGATGAGCCAACACGATTCATCTTCTCCCATTCCGCCTTGCGCGAAGGTTGGGACAACCCCAATGTGTTCCAAATCTGCACCTTGCGTCACGCCAACTCCAGCACCGCCAAACGGCAGGAGGTAGGTCGCGGTTTGCGAATCTGCGTTGATAATGACGGCAACCGCATGGACAAAGAACGTTTGGGCGATGCCGTGCACGACACCAACAAACTGACCGTCATCGCCAACGAAAACTACAGTTCTTTCGTTGATGCTTTGCAGAAGGAGACCAAAGACACCCTTCGTGAACGCCCGACACAAGCGACGGTCGATTACTTCAAAGGGGTTACCGTCAAAGTGGGCGAGGAGAAGCACACCATTTCGGAGCAAGAGGCTGCCAGCATCGTTAGCTATTTGTTCGACAACGACTATATTGATGAAAAGGGCAATATTCTGCAAGACTATCATACCGACATGGAAAAGGGTACTTTGGCCCCGATGAGCAAGAAATTGCAACCCATCGAAGAACAAGTCCACAAACTGATCCAAAGTATCTTTGATCCTGCCGCTTTGGAAGACATGGTGGAAGATGCCAACGGCAAGGCAGAAGTGGTGAACGAGCGTTTGAACGACAATGCCGAGAAGAAGGAATTCAAAGCCTTGTGGAACGAAATCAACCATCGCTATGTCTATACGGTGCATTACGACAGCGAAGAACTGATTCAGAAAGCCATTGCCGCCATCAATAGTGAGTTGAATGTCACGCAGTTGAAGTATGTAGTGACCACAGGCACGCAGGGTGATGACGAGTTGGATTTCACTGGCGAGCAAAGCACCCGTACAAAGGAGATGCGTGATGTGTCAACCAGTAATGTGCCTTACGATTTGGTGGGCGACATCGCCAAAGCAGCCACATTGACCCGCCGCACGGTCACCCGCATTCTGAAGGGCATTCAGCGGTCGAAGTTGTACATGTTCAAGAATAACCCTGAAGAATTCATTCGCAAGGTGAGCCATATCATCCGTGAGCAGAAAGCCACGATGATTGTGGAACACATCAGCTACAACCGTACGGAAAACCAATACGATTCCGACATCTTCACTAAAGAGAAGAGCCGCCAAACCGTGGATAAAGCTTACGAAGCCAAGAAGCACATCCTCGATTATGTGTTCCCCGACAGCCAAGGCGAGCGCGCTTTTGCCGAAGATTTGGACAAAGCGGAAGAAGTCTGTGTCTATGCCAAATTGCCGAGGTCGTTCCAGATCCCGACACCCGTAGGCAACTACGCTCCCGACTGGGCCATCGCCTTCAACGACAACATGGGCGTCAAACATGTATTCTTTATCGCCGAGACCAAAGGCTCGATGGATTCCATGCAGTTGAAAGGCGTGGAAAAGGCGAAGATTGACTGCGCCAAGAAGCTGTTCAACAATGTCTCAACCAGTCAGGTGAGATATGGTTGTGTGGATTCCTACGGAAGTTTGTTGGAAGTGATGAAGGGGATGGAGTGATTCTCTGTTCCTCATGGCTAGCCTAAATATGGCATGTTTACCGAAGCTTGCTAATTATCTATGAGTGCAGGTCATTTAGCAAAAGATTGATTTTGATTTTACTGGTATTTTTTGTAATTTTGCAAACTCATAAAACAGACAGTCTTTATGGAATCCTTACCCGCGTTATTTTCCGATCTTGCCTTGATATTGGTCACAGCAGGTATCACTACGGTGATTTTCAAATGGTTGAAGCAACCTGTCGTGTTGGGCTACATCATCGCTGGTTTCTTGATCGGTCCCAATTTTGAATGGTTTCCTGTCATCAACGACCACACGAGTGTGGAGACTTGGAGTGAAATTGGCATGGTGTTCATGCTGTTTGGTATCGGATTGGAGTTCAGTTTCAAGAAGCTGAAGAAAGTGGGCGGAACGGTCGGCATCACCGCCATGACCGAGCTGGTGACGATGTGTCTGGTGGGCTTCCTGTTGGGCAAACTGCTAGGTTGGTCGCAGATGGATTGCATCTTCCTCGGCGCGATGCTGTCGATTTCATCGACAACGATTATCGCCAAAGCCTTCGACGACATGAAACTGCACCGCGAGAAGTTCAGCGGCAACGTTATCGGTGAGTTGGTCGTTGAGGACCTTGAAGCGGTCTTGTTGATGGTCATCTTGTCCACTTTGGCGGTGAGTAAGACCTTCGACGGCATGCAGCTGGTTACCAGCATGTTGAAGCTTGGCTTCTTTCTGTTGATTTGGTTTATTGGTGGTATTTTCATTGTGCCGACCATTTTGCGTTGGTCGCGGAAGTTCATGTCGGAGGAGACGCTGACGGTGTTTTCGGTGGGTTTGTGTTTCATGATGGTGGTGTTGGCCAATATTGCTGGATTCTCTTCGGCTTTGGGTGCCTTTATCATGGGCTCTATTTTGGCCGAAACCCTTGAGGCTGAGATGATTCACAAGCTGACGACACCCATCAAAAACCTGTTTGGAGCCATCTTCTTTGTCTCGGTGGGTATGATGGTCGACCCGCAGATTCTGGTCAACTACTGGTGGCAGATTCTGGTGGTGACCGTTGTGTTGCTCCTTTTCAAGCCTTTGAGCAATGTCATTGGACGTCTGTTGGCGGGCTTGGGACTGAAACAAGCCATTCAGGGCGGTTTCTGTTTCTGTCAGATTGGAGAGTTCTCCTTCATCATCGCGACGTTGGGCTTGAGTTATGGCGTCATCGACGATTTTTTGTATCCCATCATCGTTTCTGTGTCCATCATCACGACTTTCATCACGCCTTATGCCATCAAAGCCGCTGCGCCGACCTACAATTGGGTACACAAGCACCTGCCTGAGCGTTGGCTGAGCCATCTGGAGAATACCGACCGTGGCATCAAGGTGAAGAGTGGGGAGAAGGTGAGCATGGCCAGCTTCGTTGGGCGACAGGTCAAGCATATCATCATAAATATTGCCATTGTCATCGCGGTGCTGTTTCTTTGTTTCTGGGTCAGCTCCGAGGTCATCATGGATTATGTGCATGGGATATGGGGCGTCGTTATTAGTGCGGCCATCACTTTGGTGTTGGTCTCGCCTTTCCTATGGGCCATTGGCTTCCGGCACACTTTGGTCAAGACCACACATAAGCTGATGGAACACAGTCGCTTCAATAAAACGGTGATTTTAGTAATCTTTATCCTTCGTTTCATTATCGTTTGGGTGGTGGCTATTGCGATTATGCGGCATTTCTTCAATGGGGCATTCTGGTCACGTCTGGGAATAAGTGCGCCATATTATCGCTTGATCAATATCGCTATGGCCTTGGTTTACACCATCATGCTTCGCGTTTTGAGTCCTGCGATGAAGTTCTACAAACGCATTGAGGACAACTTCCAGGGCAACCTGAACAAGCGGCAGTCGACTCAGGTGTTTACCGTGCCTGAAATCTTGCAGGAAAACTGCCATTTGCAGAAGATGACTTTGAGCCCCGACAGCACGTATGCCGGCAAACTCATCAAA
This sequence comes from Bacteroidales bacterium, assembly GCA_017632935.1. Lineage (GTDB taxonomy): Bacteria > Bacteroidota > Bacteroidia > Bacteroidales > F082 > Limimorpha. The sequence goes on from JAGBQJ010000037.1 coordinate 26,855, forward strand.
GAGACCGACTTCCGCGACAACTATAACGTGAGCGTGGTGAGTGTGGAGCGCGGCAAGCAGCTTTTCGAACTGCCGAAGTCTGATTTTCAGCTGTTTCCGTATGATAAAATCACCTTTGTGGGGCACGAAGACCATCTCAGGTTGCTGGTGAGCAAGGTGGAGGCATTCGATGACGCTTTGATCCAGGAGCACGAGGAGAGCGAGGTGGATTTGTACAATGTACGAGTGCGTCCCAATAGTCCGTATGTCGGCGTCGCCCTTAAGGATTCGGGCTTGGCCGAGAACTTTGAGGCCATGATTATCGCCATCGAGCGCGATGGCCACTTCATCTTGAATCCTTCGGCGCGCATCACCTTCCAACCCGCTGATTTGGTGTGGTTTGTGGCGCAGAAAGAGCGGGCAGAGGTGTTGATGGATTATAACCCGGAGGAGATTTCTAATTCGTAAAAACTCATTATCTGGATTGCTTCTTCCGTTTTCACGGAATGAGGCCTCGCGATGACGAAAAGTGCGTCTAACTACAAACTGAACAACTGAACAACTTTCAATTGAAATGATTGTTTGCATTGCCGAAAAGCCAAGCGTCGCCCGCGACATCGCCAAGGTGCTGGGAGCCAACACCGCCCATGAGGGATACATGGAAGGCAACGGCTACCAGGTGACTTGGACTTTCGGCCATCTCTGCACCTTGAAGGAACCTCACGATTACACCGACCAGTGGAAGGCCTGGGCACTAAGCCGCTTGCCGATGATTCCGCCGCGTTTCGGCATCAAACTCATCACCGATAAAGGCGTGGAAAAACAATTCAAGGTCATTGAATCCTTATTTCAGAAAGCCGATGAAATAGTGAATTGCGGCGATGCCGGACAGGAGGGCGAGCTCATCCAGCGTTGGGTGATGCAGAAGGCCGCCGTGCATTGTCCCGTGAAGCGTCTGTGGATTTCCTCGCTGACTGAGGAATCCATCAAGGAAGGCTTCAAGACCTTGAAGGATCAGGCTGACTATCAATCGCTTTATGAGGCAGGTCTCTCGCGTGCTATCGGTGACTGGCTCTTGGGCATGAATGCCACACGGCTCTACACCTTGAAATATGGACAAAACCGTCAGGTACTGTCTATCGGCAGGGTGCAGACGCCCACTTTGGCGCTGATTGTCAACCGTTACCACGAAATCGTGAACTTCAAGCCAGAGGCTTATTGGGTGCTGTCGACGGTGTATCGCGACACGACCTTCACGGCCACCAAAGGCAAATACGGCGCCGTGGAAGACGGCCAAAAAGACCTGCAAAGCGTTGAGGGAAAAGAGTTTACGGTGAATGATATTTCCACCAAGAAAGGCACGGAAGCACCGCCGAGGTTGTACGACTTGACTTCGTTACAAGTGGAATGCAACAAGAAATATAACCTGTCCGCCGACCAGACCCTGCAGACCATACAGAGCCTCTACGAGAAGAAATACACCACTTATCCTCGTGTTGACACCACCTATCTGAGTGACGACATCTATCCTAAGTGTCCCGACATTCTGGCGAAACTCACCAATTACGCTGAATACACCGCGCCGTTGGCGGGCAAGAAATTGCCCAAGAGCAAGAAGGTGTTCGACAACAGCAAGGTCACCGACCACCATGCTATCATCCCGACGGGTGTGGTGCCGCAAGGTCTGTCGTTTGCCGAGCAGCAGGTCTATGATGAGGTCTGCCGTCATTTCATCGCCGTGTTTTACCCTGACTGTCAGTTTGCCACGACGACCGTCTTGGGCAAGGTGGAAGACGTGGAGTTCAAGACCTCGGGCAAGCAGATACTTGTACCAGGTTGGCGTGATGTCATTAAGCCTCAGAAACAGATGGATGAGGAAAAGAAGGAAGGGCAGGAGGACGAAGAGAAGACCTTGCCTATCTTCGAGAAAGGCGAGCACGGATCGCACCAGCCGTCGTTGGCCGAAAAATGGACCTCGCCACCGAAACCCTATACTGAGGCCACCTTGTTGCGAGCCATGGAAACGGCGGGTAAACTCGTTGATGACGAGTCGCTGCGTGAGGTGATGAAGGAGAACGGCATAGGGCGTCCTTCCACGCGTGCGGCCATCATCGAGACGCTGTTCAAGCGCAACTATATTAAAAAGGTGCGCAAGAGCCTTGAGCCCACACCCACGGGCATCGAGCTCATTGGCCTCATCCACGAAGACCTCTTGAAGAGCGCTGAACTGACGGGCATCTGGGAGAAGAAGCTCCGCGAGATAGAGCAGCACAAATACGAGGCCCGACAGTTCCTCGATGAGCTGAAACAGATGGTGACAGAGATTGTCACCACGGTGATGCTGGACAATAGCAACCGCCGTGTGGCTGCTGCCGTGGTGGAGCAGCCGAAGCCCAAGAAGGCGACACCTAAAAAAGCTGCTGCGCCTAAAACCAAGAAAGCCTCGGAAGGCATGTCATCCCTGCATGGGGAAGTGCGTGGGCGGGGATCTATGCCTTCCCAAACAAATCCTGATGCCATTATCGGTCAGCCCTGTCCGCTATGTGGCAAGGGGCATATTATTAAAGGTAAGACGGCCTACGGCTGTTCCGAGTGGAGAAATGGTTGCGGGTGGCGGAAGGCGTTTTAGCGTTATTCGTCTCGGTTTTGTCAAAAATTGGGTGATTATTCGTCTCGGTTTTGTCAAAAATTGGGTGATTATTCGTCTCGGTTTTGTCAAAAAGTATTATTTTTGCCAGCGGAATTATCAATTAAATTCTTGAAATGTATATAGAAAGACCCATAGACGCATTGCTTCTGGAATGGAAGAACAGCCGCAATCACAAACCACTCTTGTTGAGAGGTGCACGACAGGTGGGTAAATCGTGGGCCGTGGAACACTTGGCTGAGACGTTTGAATACTTTATCGAGGTAAACTTTGAAAAAAACTCGGATATGCTGGAGTTTTTCGAGAAGATTCACGATGTGCACGAGTTGGCCAACAGGTTGGGCATGTATTTTAACACCCCAGCGGTTCCAGGCAAGACCCTGCTTTTCATTGACGAGATACAAGACTCGGTGGATGCCATCAAGAGCCTATGGTCGTTCAAAGAGGATTTCCCGGAACTTCATGTAGTAGCTGCAGGCTCGCTTTTGGAGTTTGCTCTCAAAGGGTTGTCGTCGTTTGGTGTGGGTCGGATACGCTCGTTGTTTGTCTATCCCTTCTCTTTTGACGAGTTTTTGGTGGCAGAGGGAAAATCGGCATGGGTGAAAGCCAAGCAGGAAGCAACCTCGGAAAAGCCGTTGCTCACGCCATTGTACAATGACCTTGTACAGCATTACCGCACTTTCCTGATGGTGGGTGGTATGCCTGCCAGCGTGGCTGCCTGGATAACGACGCACGACTACCGAGAATGTCAGGCTGAGCTTGACGACATCCAGCTGACCTATTACGACGACTTCCCGAAATACGCCGACAAGGTTGATCCGACGTTGCTTCGCAACACATTGCAAAGCGTAGTGATGCAGATAGGGGAGAAATTCACCTATAGCCATGTGGACGGAGGTTATCGGGCCGAGGACGTGAAAAAGGCTTTGTCCCTGTTGTGCGATGCGGGCATCATCAAGAGGGTGAAACACACGGCTGCCAACGGCATTCCACTTGGAGCAGAAGTCAACAATAAATTCAACAAATACATCTATCTTGACAGCGGGTTGTTGCTGCGGATTCTCGACATGGACCTGGGCGGATCGCGACAGCTGACCGAGCTGATTCTCGCCGGTACCGCCGAGGATTTGGTGAACAAAGGTGGTTTGGCAGAGATGATGCTGGGCTGGGAGTTGGTGAAGTACAACAATTCACGTTCGCAGCATGAGCTGTTCTATTGGGAAAACACTGCCGAGGGTACGCGGTCAGAGGTGGATTACATCATCACTCGCGACCTGAAGGTGCTGCCCATCGAATGCAAGGCGGGTGTTAGCGGCAAGATGAAGAGTTTGTATGAGTTTATGCGCCAGAAGCATTTGACGGAAGCCATTCGTTGTTCGTTGGAGAACTTTGAACAGTTGGAAAACATTGACAAGAAGGACAACAATGCTGTGCGTCATGTCCAGATACTTCCGCTGTTTGCGGTTTCTAATCTTTTTGATGTTTTTTAAGTGCTTGGCTATTTATGTGCATGGAGGATATGTGAATTTGCAATTTTTTTTTCGTTTTATGTTGGAAAAAGAAAAATTTGTATATTTGCAACGCTAATTAACGGATTGTATCACAAAAACGAATAAAAACAAAAATTATACACCTTAATTAATAAATAAGCAAGCATAGAGACGAATTTCATCTGTTCTAAAATTTGGCGATTTTAACGGATAGTAAATCTTGCAGTTTAGTCGAAATGCTCACGCATGGCGTGAGCTGGACTATTTCACGGATTTACGGGTTACGCCAAATACCTTGAACAGCGCGAAACGGTCTGGTTTCACGCTTTTTTGTTTGTATATGGTGGAAAACTGAAAGGACAAAAAATGAAAAAAAACTTGGATTAATTATGGATTGTTAGTAGGGATTGTTATGCTTTTAGCAGCCTGCCAATCTACGCCCCTGGGATATGTGAATAGTTTTGAAAGGTTTGTGGAACGTGTTGAAAAAAATGCTTCATCATATTCTCAAGAACAGTGGGAACGGAACGACTAGCATTTACAAGAATTTGTTGAAAGGTATAATAAAAAGAAACAAAAACTTTCACCAGAGCAAAAGAGAAAAGTTGGAGAATTGCCAGGCAGGTATTATAAAGCAAGAGTGAAATCTATGGGTCTCAATATCTTAGGTGAGATTGGTGGCTGGTTGGATTATATCAAAGGTTTTGCCGATGAAATCATGGAAGACATTGAAAACTATCAAAATCAATAAAAAAATGAAGAGAATTGTACTTTATGCGATTATGGCTTTATGCTTGATTAGTTCAAGTTGTGATGCCCAAACAAGAAGAAGAGGTGGCGGTCATGAAGGAAACAGTGAGCCTACCCAAAAAACAGAAACGATTAAACCAGCTTCTAATAAGCCTGTAGTCAATGTTTATATTGAGAATTCAGGGAGTATGGATGGATATTTGAAGGGGGTTACCGAGTTTGAGTCTGCAGTATATAACTATTTGTCAGACATTAAGATTTCGGATATTACCGACACCTTGAATTTGTATTATATCAATAGTGAGATTATTTCCTATGCGCAAAGTGCTGATGCTGATGTTATTCGAGATTTTATTAGCAAACTCGAGCCAAATGAGTTTAAAAAACGAGGAGGAAACAGAGGTACTTCTGATATTGCTGATGTAATAAAGTCAATATTAAAGGAAACTCGAGATGGTGTTATTTCCATAATGGTTACTGACGGCATTTTTTCACCAGGTAAAGGTAAAGATGCTGAAGCTTATCTTGTAAATCAAGAAATCGGAATAAAAACATCGATGGCTGAGCATTTAAATAAATATCCAAAATCGGCTGTGATTTTATATCAATTGTCTTCGAAGTTTGATGGCACTTATTATAATAAGGTGGATGCTAAGATTCCCTTGAATAATGTACAAAGGCCATTTTATATTTGGATATTTGGTCAAGCATCTGATCTGGCAGCATTGAGAGAAGCAGTTCCGGAAAACAAGTTTAATGGAAGTGGAGTTGAAAAAATGTTTTCTATTGTCGCTGGAAATCAAAGAGTTGATTATGCAGTTAAGCCAAAGTCGGGTAATTTTTGTGTTTCAAGAAATAATCCAAAAACAGAAATTAATAAACTAAAAGCGGATCGTGACGGGAAAGTGAGGTTTTCCGTAAACGCGGACTTTAAAGATTTACTGTTGGATGAATCTTATATTATTGATTCTAGAAATTATGAATTACAGATTTATGATCTTAAAGTTGCACCGAAAACAGATTCCAAATACACTCATACGATTACGCTTGCTACTGAAAATAGGAAACAGAAAAATGGAGAATTGAGCATCAAATTAATGATGACCGAACCTAATTGGGATGATGTGAACGATCCTATTGGTTTAGAAGCCGTTCCTGGAAAAACCTATGGAATAAAGTATCAGATAAGTGGCATTTATAAGGCTTTTGCAAATAAGGCAAATTATTATACGGAGCTTATTATCAACATTAAATAACTAAAAGTAACATTTATTATGAACATTATTTTTTCATGGATTTATGGATGGTTTATCTCTATTTTTGGAGAAGATCTGGATTATCACTTATTTGGTTATGAATGCCAAGGTGATGAATTTGTTTTGGGCGACAGATGCCTCTATACCCCAATTGGATTAGTTGCACTAGGTGTTGCTATTCTGTTTTTTGTGCTGTATTATTACATAGTTAATTCAGCAAAATTAAACAGGTGGTGGCATTGGGTAATCGTGATGCTATTGGTTGGTATTGTTAATTTCTTTGTCGGTCACGCATGGACTGTTGCCGAATTGCCCAATATGGGAGGATGTTTGACAGTCTATGTTGGTGATTGCTGGTTGTTTGGATTAGCAAACGCTATTGTGTCCGCTCTTTTCTTCATTATTATCTCGTTCGCAGGGAAATGGGGAAGTAGTCAATGTAAACATACACCTTTCTAATTTAACTGAGTATTAACAAATTAAATAAGCAAACATGAAAGTATATGTATTTGGTATAGGAGGAACAGGATCTCGCGTTATGCGTGCTATGACTATGCTTTTAGCTTCTGGTGTGGAATGCAAGGCCGACGCTATTGTTCCGATTATTGTCGACCCAGATGCTGCGGGTGGTGATGTTGAACGTGCAGCCACTTTGATGCGGCATTATGGTGAAATTAGAAGCAAATTGGACTTTTCATCCAAAAAGCAAAACAGGTTTTTCCGTACAGAAATTATGGAAACCATGCCTAATTTTCGATTACCTTTAAGCAACACAGAGGATTGCCGCTTTGATGAATACATGGATTTGAGCGGCATGTCGAAAGAGAACAAAGCTTTGGCTAGATTATTGTTTTCGCAGAAAAACCTTGACTCTGACATGAAGATTGGATTTAAAGGCAATCCCAATGTGGGTAGTGTGGTTTTGAATCAGTTCGAGGATTCCATACATTTCCAGAATTTTGCGAATGACTTTACCGCACAAGATAAGATATTTATCATTTCTTCCATCTTTGGTGGAACAGGAGCTAGCGGCTTCCCGCTTTTGTTGAAGACGTTGCGCACTAGCAATAACATCGCAAATCCTAATCTTGTGAATAATGCTCACATTGGTGCCATTACGGTGTTGCCCTATTTCCAAGTGCAACAAGATGATGAGTCTTCGATAGATTCAGCTACTTTTGTTTCAAAGGCGAAATCAGCTTTGTCGTACTATCTTCGTTCCATTAGTCAAAACAACACCATTGACGATCTCTATTACGTGGGAGATGATACCCGAACAACATACGAGAATGTTGAAGGTGGTGCAGAGCAAAAAAACAATGCTCATTTTGTAGAATTGATTTCAGCTTTAGCATTGATAGACTTTGCCAATTCACAAAATCCGAATCCAGAAAGGTCTAATGCAGAGTATTTGCAGACTGTACACAAGGAGTTTGGTATTGAAAAAGATTCCAATGAAATAACTTTTGTGGAACTTGGACAAAAATCAAAAAAGCAACTTCGCAAGCCCATGACCCAGTTTTTATTGTTTGCTAAATACTTGGATGAATACAGGGACTTTATGAGTCAGCCATGGGTGGTTGACCGCAAATTTGACGATAACTTCTTTGATAGCGATTTTATTTCTACATTAAAGACGGTACAAAGCGAGTATATAGGATGGCTTGCTGAAATGGCTGGGCAACAAAGAGCTTTTACACCATTTAATTTGCATCGTGATCCTAATAGAGTATTTGATTTGGTAAAAGGCAATTCTCCGAGAGGAGTTTTCTTTGATAAAAACTTCAAATTTTTTGATAATCGTTTGAACGGAACGCGTGGCGAAAGCAAATCGGGAGAAAAAGAACAACAATTTGCGGAGTTGTTCTATTTGGCTACAGAAAAATTGGTAAAGGACAAATTAAATATTGATTAATTATGGCAGTTTTTAGATTATACAATATCCAAGGCAACAACAATATAGTTGATTGGCAGGTGTCTCAAGTGTATGGCACTCAGGCTATCGGTGAAATCTCAGACCCAGACGGAGCTACGGCCAAAAAAGAAATAACATCAATTCCTTCACCTTTTGCAAGAATCGACTTGGTAAAGACTGCATTTAGGGAAGTGACGAACATGGTAAGAGGTGGTCGAGATAAGAAAGCGGCGTTAAACGGGATAACCATTTATCATAAAATGGTGTCCGAAATGTTTGATGTGGCTCAGCTGTTCTTTAATTTTAACCGCTTTAAGGACAAGTTCGAAATTCTTGTGTGGGATAGAGATAGAGATTTGGATGTGAACAACATATTAGGTAATACGCTCAAACTTTATCTGGAATCGGATGCGAAAGGAAATGATCCATACAATTTTGGGAAGATGAGAAGGATTTATTTGCTGAATTATATAGGTCCAGACCGTCCTTCGGACATGAATATTGTTGGTGGAACTTCACCTACGACACTTTTCTTTTCGTCGGCGAATAGCTTAAGCTATGTCTCAAGGAACGTTATGTTTGATACTGATAGGCCATTTGACGATGGTTTTAGTCCCTTGTACAAACGCAGTTTTGATTTCCAAAAATACATGTTCGCATTAAGGAAATCTAACAGGAGGTTTGCCACAGAGTTTCCTGAGGTTAACGATTATCTTGATTTGACCTATGGCTGCCTTTCCAATGATGAGAAAAGTGAAATTGACCGACTGACAGAGACTACTATCAACGATTATGAACCTATTGGTGTGGGTGAAAGGGGGCAGGATTTTCTTGAGATTCTTGGCCATCCTTTCCATAAAATATCTCAAGCTCCTAACTGGGATAGCGATTTTAAGATCAGAACAAGTATCTATTCTGGTGACAAACTTCCTTTTGTTTTACCTATAGAAAAGGGTAATGTATATGCAAATTATGTATATACAAGTAGCATTTGGGGACAGGAAAATGCTGCACCCTATGTTGCATTGGATAGCAATAAAAAAGTCATCCCGTGGAAACAACGCCGTCTTCCTAAAGTGAACGATGAGTATCCTTTCTTGACTATCAGCGACTTTTTGGAGGATGTTGTAATCCGTTTGCCATACAAGCAAAATAGTGACGATTACTTTGATGGAGGTTATGTATGCCGTGATGAGAACGAGAAATGCAGTTATCTTTTACCACTGACTGATTTGTTTTTCCAATTCTTTAGTGTAAAGGAACTGAAAGAGACTATTCCTGGAACAAATAAAAAAATGCTTGAGTTTGTTGAAAATGTAGGCGGTGTAAAAGTGTTGTTACGTGTTCCTGTTAAAAAAGGTTTTATTGAGTATAGTCGTATCTATTATAAGGACGCCAGTCCTGATGTGAGTGAGAAAAAGAATGACGGTGGTTTGATTGAAACCAAATTCGGATTGGGAATCATGCCGTTTGTCCGTTTCCCAGATGATGTGGATAAGCATTATCGCGTCGCGTTTTATGACAAAGGTAAATCAAATACTACTCTTTCTTTTAGAGATTTGAATAACAATAACGACCTTGTAACAAATAGAGTGCCTCGTGCTGAAAAGGGCGTTTCTGGTTGTAGCCATGAAGCTTATGTTGTAGAAAGCAATTTTGACAGAATTAAGGTCCGAATGGGACAATATGGGGGTTATATTGTTCCAAAATTCCAAAAAGTCAATGAAACAAATGGAACCTTTACTTTTGCTGTTGATTTTGGAACTACCAATACCCACATTGAGTATTGCACTGATGCTAATAAAACGCCAAAGGCATTTGACGTTAAAAAGGATGAAAAGCAAATTCATAAAATGCATGAGTTTTATGATGATCCAGATATTCGAATAGCCTTTGAACAGGATTTTATCCCCGATACTATTGGCGATAAATACAATTTCCCCATGCGTACAGTGTTTGCCAGTCGAAAAGGAATGAAATTGGAAAATAATCCCATGCCCTTGAGCGATGGTAATATTCCATTTTTGTATGAAAAAGACATTATGCCTATTTGGGATACAATTAATACTGAATTGAAATGGGGAAGTGTTTCTGAGCGTTTACTTGAAATGCATCTGGAAACACTATTCATTCTCATGCGCAACAAAGTGGCTATAAATAATGGTAATCTTTCTGCAACTAGAGTGATTTGGTTCTATCCAGCCAGCATGACGGTGGCAAAGGTCAATCAATTCAATCGGATTTGGAAAGATGCATACGAAAAATATTTCGGTAGTAATTCGCAAAACAATGTGATTAGCATTTCTGAATCAAAAGCTCCGTATCTACACTTCATTTCATCACAGGGAGCAGCTGATGAAATAGTTACTATTGATATTGGTGGAGGCACTACGGATGTTTTTGTTGTTGAGGAGCAAAACGATCGAATGTTGCTTTCGTTCAGATTTGCTTCCAATGCTATTTTTGGAGACGCATACAATAGCAATCCTCAGAAAAATGGATTCGTATGCAAGTATAAAGATGATTTCAAAAAGAAATTGGATAGCAATGGTCTGCTTGAACTGTCTCAGGCCTTGACTCAAATTGAGGCACAAGGGAAATCTTCGGATATTGTAGCTTTCCTGTTCTCATTGGTAGGTGATAAAGTAAAAAGCAACAAAGAACTCGATTTCTTACGCAAACTCAAAGGAGATGATCGTATGCGTTATGTTTTCATCATCTTTTATGGATCAATCCTGTATTTCTTGGCTAAGGCTATGAAAGCTAAGGGCCTGGTTAAACCAAAGACAATAGCGTTCAGTGGAAATGGTGCCAAGACGCTCCATATTCTTTCAGAAGAAGATAGTATGGTTGCTCGTTTTGCCAAACTAATTTTTGATGGAGTTTATGGTGACAGCACTGGTACTATTGAGGTGATGATGGAAAAGAATCCCAAGATAGCCACTTGTAAAGGAGGTATCGAAAGACCTAATGCTCAACCGTATGATCAAATTGGTAATATCAAAACTATTTTTGTAGGAAATGATTTTGCATCTACCAACGATGAAAAGCTTACTTATGCTAATATTACAGATAGTATTAAGAACGAAGTAGTAGAGTCGGTGAAGGATTTCTTTGTCTTCTTGTTTGAACTTCATAAAAACAATAATGAGTTTCTCATCAATAATCTTGCAGCCGATTCCTCTATTTTCAATGAAGTGAAGGAGTTTTGTTTGGGAGATGAAGGAATGCAGCTGTTGCAAGTGTCAATGTCAAAGGGAATCGCTAACAAACGTGATACCGACGGAGTGAATGATGAAACCCAACTAGAGGAAACGTTATTCTTCTATCCATTGGTGGGATTCCTTCATAATTTGGCATACAAAATCTATAAGATGTAAGTGTTTAACGAGGCAGCAATAGGTTGTTAAACCTGTTGCTGCCTTTAAATAGAGGAGCCATGAAAAAAAGGTGCTTTTTATTGTTGTTTTTTTGTGGATTTTTTGCTTATTGTAGTGCAGCTTCTACATTAGATTTAAACAAAATACTGCAAGCTTCCGGTGTGCTTATTATTAAGGTTGATACGGTAACAATAGTAGATTCAACTAATGTCATTACCCTTGATAATATAATGTTTGAGAATTTCAAATCCCGTATCGTTGACACTACTGACTACAAGGCTTCCGTTGCTCGTTTAACAGGGCAAATAGAGGGTTTACAATTACAATTGTCAGAGGAAAATGGGAAGAAATCTTCATTGATGAAAATCTTTCCTTTTTTATTATTAGGTTTAGTTTTCATTTTGTTTGTCTTGTTTTTCGTGGATAGAGCAAAAAGAAAAGATAGGTTAAAAGAAGAGGTAGTAAGAATTGTTCTAGAGAGCAAACGGCTGAAGAGTTGGCGTGATGATAGCGAGGCAAAACCAAGAGTCCAATCTACTGTTCAAAATGTCAAAACGTATGATCGAGAAATCAATGATTTGCTACGAAGGATAGGTGCTTTGGAGGACAAGAACCAAAAGGAGGAACAATCTTATCGGAAGACCGAAATACCGATTTCGCAACCTATACCTACAAAGAATAATATGATGTTATATGGAGATTTCATCAATGACGGCTGTTTCTCTAGGGTGAAGGAAAACCCAGATGATGACACTAACTTTGAATTGCATTTAATAAACGAAAGAACTGCATCTTTCATTATCTACCGACCTGCATGCCCTCGTATTATCAGTAATCCTATGGCTTTCTTGCAAGGATGTGAAAAGCAGGTTTTGGGAAATACTATAGTATCAATTGTAAAAGAAGGAACTGCAATGAAAGATGATAATGGGAAATGGAGAATAAGCGATGAATTAAAGGTTGAAATTAGATAGTGCTATGCGAAAGCGATTTGTTTTAGGACTTCTGACAATGTTGTTGTGTTATTCGTTTGGAATGGCGCAGAAAACATATACAGTAACTGGAAATGGAGATGGAGGATTGCTTTTGATTGCAAAAAAGAATAATATTTCATTAGAGCAATTACGTGAATGGAATAATAAATGTGATGATTTGGTTAAGAAAGGAGATGTATATTATGTAGAAGACCCCAAAGAATATACAAAAAATGCTGAAACGCAACTCCAATTTGATTCAAATATGGAGTTGAATAAAAGCAAAGAAGAATTTGGCGATACCAACGGCGTTGTAAGTAGTGGCGATTCGAATACACTACAAAATGATACATATGCTAATCCATCTGGAAAAACAAATCCTCGTTTTTGGTGGTTTTGGCTCATCATTGGAATTATTACAGGAGCCTTCATTTGGGAAATTGGGGTGAGAAAACGGATAATTCGAGACAAAGAGAATCAGAATTCTCCTAAACAGAATCTTGATAATTCTTTTGAAATAGGTAGTCTGAAGAATGAAATCCAAAAACTTACCAAGGAAAAGCACCAGCTTAAGAAAAAGGTCGAAAGCCTTGAGGAAGAGAAAGGAGAGTTGCTTGAGGAGAATATTAGACTTGGAGAAAGAATGGATGATGCTTTCAGCAGAAATATTGATGAAAAGGCATCCAATAATAACCATAATACCTATAATAAATGTAGTGATGTATTATATGCTGATTTTATAAACGAAGGTTGTTTTTCTCGTGTAACTGAAATTCCGAATGATGATTCAAATTTCGAGTTGCATTTGAAGAATGAAAAAACGGCAGCTTTTATTATCTATTTGCCTGCTATGCCTAGAATTGTAAGTAATCCCGCTGCATTTCTGCAAGGATGTGACAAGCAGGTTCTTGGTCAAATAGGCGAGGTGGCAATAAATAGGGAGGGATTAGCTCAATATGATACAGATGACAAATGGAAAGTGATTAATAAGTTGAATGTTATAATCAAGTAAGACTATGCATTATCTCATAATTTTTGTTATTATTGCTATAATTGTTTTCTTTCAAATCAAGAGATACAAAGACACAATAAGGAAAATCAATATCTTCAAGAATGTCTTTGCTTCAAAAAGGGAAAGTTACACTTATGGTAACTTACAGCAAATTGAGAAATCTGTCATCGATGCCAAAGATGAAGACTTGAAGATGATGCTAAAAATAGCTGGAGCCGATGTTGAAGATTTCTACTTTGTGGAAAGAGGCGAGGATGGGGATGAGTATTTTGCGTTCAACACTTCTGCCGCCCCAAAGGCTCTTATAGAAAACAAATCTTTATCGAAGGGGATTTCATCAAGCCACTGCAACCCAATTTTCAATGAGATTAAGGATGCTATCAATAGTTATCTTTCCAACAACAAAGGTTCGGTTAGTGATTTCCATCTAATGAAAGACATTGTTGACCGTAATTGTGATGCCAAAGAGGAAGAAATCAATACACAAATCCCAGTTCCCCTTTATCTTGGTTTAATGGGCACAATGGCAGGTATTTTGATTGGCATTGGTTATCTTTGGTTTTCTGGCGATTTGTCGGCGCTTTTGAATGCAGAAAATGACAATTCTGGAGCGGAAGGAGTGGAGGCTTTACTTGGTGGTGTTGCATTGGCAATGATTTCGAGCATTTTGGGTATTTTCTTTACCACAAGAGGCTCAATGAAAGCTAAGGATGCTAAAGCCGAAGAAGAAAAGAACAAGCATTTGTTTTTGAGTTGGATGCAAGCTAATTTGTTGCCTAACCTTTCGAATGATACTGCCCAAATGCTGGAAAGAATGTCGAGCAACCTAGTGGCGTTCAATAATACTTTTTCCAACAATACGACAGAATTGGGAAAGGCGTTGTCACAAGTTAATGAAGCAACAAAACTGCAAGGTCAGTTAATTCAAGCGGTTGAGAAACTGGCGGATAAAAACATTTCTATGCAGAATCTTGAAGTATATAATGCGCTGAAGAACAGCTCTGAAGAGATAGGAACTTTGGCAAAGTATTTGAATAGTTCGAATGAATACCTTGCTGCCGTTCGTGAACTGAATGAAAAACTGGATAAGGATGAAAATCGAACGAAAGCTGTGGAAATGATGGCTGTATTCTTTGAGAATGAAGTGACACAAATAGAACAAAGGAAGGCTTTTATTAGCAAAACGGTTGGTGAAATTGATAGTCAATTGGAGGAACAATTGCGGAAACTTGGTGAACACGCAAGTGAAAATGTGAATAATTTCTATTTGGCTTTGGGTAAGCAACAGGATGCGTTACAAAAAAAATTAGATGAAACACAGGTCGTTGTGGATGAACTAAAGAACTTGAGTCCTATAAAGGATAGTATTTCCAGATTTGAGAAAGCTATCACAGAACAGAATCGTAAGATTGATCGACTGACAGAGAGTATCAAGTTGCTTGCAGAGGCAAAAGTAGAAGACTCTATTCGTGTACATCGCGCACATATTGAGCATGGAATTCCAGTTTGGAAAATAGTAATAATTTGGAGTTCCGTGGTATTAGGTTTTTTGGTGCTTTTGTCGTTAATTATTGCAAATTGGAATGCAATATATTCATTTTTGTTGGATGTTTTGAGGTTTTGATACATGTTGGAAATGTGTAGTTTTAGTTTGTCATGAAAAAAAACAAAAAAGAATCCTATTTTTGGACAAGTTATTCTGACTTGATGACGAGTTTATTCTTTGTCATGCTTGTATTGTTTATTTTGACAATTGTATTGCTTCGAAACAAGATGATTGAACTTGAGAGAGAAAGAAATATAGCAGAAGGAGAAAAAGCCGCTACAGAAGCACAATTGACAAAGATTACGGAACTTGAAAAATCAATACAGAATATTGACACTGTTTATTTTTTGTATAACGCTGATTATAAGATGCATGTGCTAAAGACAAAAGTGAAATTTAAGAGTGGTAGCGCAAATTTTGGAGATTTGACTTTTGAAGCTAGGCAGGAGTTATATGCTGTTAGGGATCTGCTAAAGGAATCGATGGAATCTTTTGTGAAGACTAATCCGGAAGCTTCATATTTACTGATAATAGAAGGCCAAGCTTCTTTTGATGATTACATCCATAACAATGAGTTGAGCTATCAAAGGGCGTTGGCGTTGTTCAAGTTTTGGTTTCCAAATCAAAAAACAACGAACTTGAGGTTTTACAATCTGCCTTGTGAGGTCATCATCGCAGGCGCGGGTTGTATGGAAGGCAAACCAAGGGCTCCTTTGAATGAGGATAATCAACGTTTTTTAATACGAATACTACCTAAACCAGGATTAATAGGAGAATAAAGAACATAAAACAAGGTAGTATGAAATACCAAAGGAATAATATGACTTATTATGCTATTCTTCAAAAAAAACTGTCACTACAGCTAAGCCAAATGTTGAAAGAATAAAACAAGATTTAGTCGGTCATCAGCTTTCCGAGGGTTTTGAAAACGAACTGAATGCATTTAATGCTCGAGCAAAGATGTTTTATGTGCTTCCTGATGCTGAAGATTGGAAACTGGAGTTCGTGAATTCTTTGGGTGTAACTATAGTGAAGACTCACAAATATGATGACTTGGTCAATTTTGAGATTATGGATGACGGATGGGGCGGCGTGGATGCATTGTTTATCACAAATAAAGCCGAAATAGAATTAGGCGTGGGTGTTGAAGTTGTTGCTAATGGTAGTAGAAAACGCTATGCCGTAAGGGTGGGTCCAGACAAAAAATCCCAAGTGGGAGGGTTGTTTGGAGGTGAGAATATGACTTTATACGAGGTGGAGTTTGTTGAAAGATTTTGAAGAAGTAATCAGGATTAAACCTGACTCAAATATCTATTAAACAAAACATAACTACTATGAAAATGAAAGAATTGAAAATTACCACATTGTTTCTTTTGGCGTTTATCTTGACAGGGTGCTCTTCGCAGATGGATCGTGATGCGACTAAGATGGCAAAACGTGTCGTTGAACTGGAACGGTTGCAAAAACGTATGGAAGACCGCTCTAATTTGAGGGGCAAAAGGATGTCGGAACAAGAATACGAGCAGTATTCGAGAGAAAACGTTGAATACGCCAATAAAATGTTGGAGAAGTATAGTGAAACGCCTGGACAGAAGAAGGAGTTTTACCAACTCGTAGAAAGGAAGGCAAAAGAGATGAAGAATAAACAATAACTCAATATTAACCATACTGCAGGCAACAGGATAAAGACCGCCGCGAATAATATGAAATACAAGGCACTGATTTTTGTTTCATTATTTGTCTTGTCATCAATCTGTACCTTTGCGCAGATGGGATTACAAGATTATGACCAATTGGCACCTAAGTATTCAGGCCATATACCAACCTATAAACTGTCACAGACTGGATTAAAAGGCAAAATTCGTACAATTGTTTTAAAAACGGGGGAAGGAGAAGAAAGGTTCGGAGAAGTTGGTTTTAAGGATTATAATGATGCTGAATCAACAATCCTCTCATTTGACGAGAAAGGTAATTTGTTGAATTGCTCTTGTTTCGGAAAAATTGGTGGTGATAGGATGATTAAATCAAAGGTGGTGTATTCTTATGATAACAAGAACAGGCTTTTAAGAATTGACCAATAGGATTCTACTGGTGAAAGGCTGAAATCCTGGCTATATAATTATGATCAGAATAAAGGATTAAGTTCGGTTAAGGTGGTTGATATTTTGCACGATGGAAGTGCTGAGTTTGAATTAGATGAAAATGGAGGAATACTAAAATGGAGAGAATATGACAACGATGGCAATCTGAAAGATGTAACCAATTTTGATAATAGATATACATATTTCAGTAATGGAAAACTAAAGTTGGTTGCAGTGTATGTGTTCGATCAACTCGGAAGATTAATAACATTAGACGACTCAGGGAGGATTGTTGAAGATGTGTATTATGAAGGAGACGGCGTTTGGAGCGAGAAAAGCAAATACTCATATGACTCGAAAGGTTTTTTTCCACGTTTGAAAAAACCAACATTGTTTCAGGTAGTCAAGGAGTTTGGAATTATTCCAGTGTTTATGATAACCAAGGAAATGTCATAAAAACGTACAGAGGTGATGCTTCAACTGGTATATATTTAACCACATTTGAAATCGACTATTGGTGATAATAATGTCGAAGCAGAGTCTGGAGTTTTGTTTTTGTGATAGTTGCCCTTTCAAGCACAGCGCAAAAACTACCTGGTTGTCAGAACGGCTTGCGTCAACCATGTAAAGTTCCTCTATTCGTAGGTAAAGGATTCTGCGTTGTAAAGACAACACTTTTCAATAGTTTGGCTATGGTTCATGTATTATGATATATAGCCAAAAAGATGATCTTCGGCTGGCGGAAGGCGTTTTGATTGGTTAATGTGTTTTTTTGATTGAAATATAGTGTTTCGTGAAAATTTGTATTTTTGCATTTGAAAATCGACGTATATCGCAGTTAAAACATACACTATGGGCGTAACATACGATAACGAGAAGCAGATGTTCGTGTTTGACTTTGAGCACGATGGCGCTGAAGACATCGTCAATCTGACGGGCAACGGCTATCAGGTAGAGGCGTTTGGAAGGTGCTTCTACTATGGGTATGAGTTCTCGGATCAAGTGGACAGCAATGTCCGTAGTGCGTTCATTAAGTATGTGAAGTTTAACGATGCCTTGCAGGACAGCCCCGATTTGACGCAATTCATCAAAAAGGCTGTGGACAACCTTAATAGGAAGATCAACCTTTATGATTACAATCTTGTGGTCATGCCGGAATCGTCAAGTAAGGTGAACCAGTATATGCTGCGCTATATCTATCGTTTTGCCCAACCCAAATTATGCCATGTTCAAGAAATAATGAATCCTCAAATTGACGAAAAGCTTTGCGCCTCCTTGCGTCAGCAAAATGTGCTGGTAATTGATGATGTGACGACTAGCGGCTCAACTCTGAATGAAGTCTTGAGGACGCTTCGTATCCTCAACGAAGACAATGAAATCACAATCTTTAGTCTCATAGGCAGAAAAGACCTGATGGCCGAAGCTGTATAGTTTATTTCTTTTGGATGTCTGATATGAAACGCTCGTTGTTGATAGTAGCCTTTTTTGTCCTCGTGCTCTCCGCCTGTGCCCCGAAGCACCACCACGACGTGGACTTCTATTACTGGAAGTCGAAGTGCGCGATAGGGGAGACGGAGCGTGAGTATTTCAACAAATTGGGGAGCAAACGGCTGTTTGTGCGACTGTTTGATGTGGACCTTCAGGACGGCGTGGCTGTCCCCGTTGGACAGATACAGGATTTCGGGAAGGAACAGCTTCCGAACGACAGCACCACGGTAATCCCAGTGGTGTTCATCACCAACCAGACGTTTTTGAGATATGTAGATGAAGTTGATATTGAACGACTTGTGAACAATGTCAGCACGTCCATCGGGCATGTCATGGAGACGGCAGGCGTGTCTTATGACGAAATCCAAATCGACTGCGACTGGACGGAACGCACTAAAAAGACTTATTTCCACTTTCTGGAAAAACTTGCCGAGCAGTCGGGACGCGACATCAGCTGCACGCTGCGCCTGCATCAGATCCGTAACCGCGAGAAGACAGGTGTGCCGCCCGCCAAACGCGGCAGCCTGATGTGCTACGCCACCTCAAACCCGATGGAAGGCGACACGCGCAACTCCATCCTCGACATGGAGCTGCTGAAAGCCTACACAAGGAACATCAACGATTATCCACTTGACTTCGACGTGATTCTGCCCATCTATTCCTGGGGCATCGTCACCAACCATCTGGGCAAGGTGAAACTCGTCAACGGGCTCACCGAGGCCGACCTCCAAACGCCCATGTTCGAGAAAATCGACAATAACCTCTATCTCGTGAAAGAAGACGGCTTCTTGCAGGGCTTGTATGTCAACAGCGGCTTCACCGTGAAGATTGAGACCATCACGCCCGAGCTTCTTCTCGGGGCGAAACATTACCTTGACCATCAGATTGACAGGGATTTCACCTGGGTGTATTTCCATCTGAGTCAAGGCTTCCTGACCCGATACAACATTGAAAATCTTAAATAAAACCTTATGAATATGCGAAAGAAACTGTTACTCGTTGCCGTCATGCTGACGGCATTTTGGGGCAAGTCCTTTGCCTGTGGCTGGGATGACGGGGATTGGTATTATTACAACCTCTTCTCCCAAGAGCTCATGAACGACCCGGTTTATCGGCCGTTCCTTCTGACGTACGAATCCAAGTATTACACTGATGACATCATTCGCAATGGCAACATCGCGGAGTGGCAGAAGTATCTTGGGCTGAGCTATGAAGACACACAGTATCTGGTGTTTGAGTCTTCACGCGACGACTTGCAAAACCTCACCAAAGGCAAGGCCGCTGCCGACAGCAGGTTGGCCTTCGCCACGCCCGAGTTTGTGAAGAAACACAAACAGGCCTTGCTCTATCTCGCCTACGCCAAATACCTTGAGCCTTACATGCGTGTCATTCCCGATACCGATAGTGAAGTGTATTTCTGGTGGTGGGATGAAAAGTATGAACACAACGCTGGCGACTTGGATTATAACAAGGTGAAGACCGTGCTCACCAAGAGTTGGAACGCAGAGAGCGACGATGAGCTCAAGCTGCGCTATGGCTATCAGCTGGTCAGATTGGCGCATTATTCGCGTAAATACCAAGAGGCTATTGATTTGTTCGACCAATACGTGAAGCCGCTGAACATGCGCACCGAGATGTATTACTACGCCTTGAGCCAGAAGGCGGGTGCCTTGCGTGGCATGGGTCAGATTGAGAAGGCCAATCGTGAGTTTATCCACGTGTTCACCAATTCTATTGACTTGAAGACCTCGGCTTATACCTCGATGACCTTTGGTGAGGAAAACGACATCAACTTCGCCGATTTCGTGGCAGGTGCCGCCGATGACAAAGAGCGCAACGACATCTATTTCATGATGGGTTACAGCGATTTCAACAATCCCGTCAACGAAATCGAGAAAATCGTGGCCAATGACCCCAATGCCATCCAAGCCAGGGTGCTGATGGTGCGTACGGTTAACCTGGTGGAGCGTGCACTGCTCACCACTCACCTCGATGCCGATGACAATGAGGCTCTTTATCCTTCGTGGAAAGCCAGCAACGTTGAGACGATGCGTTTCTTTGAACAAGCCATCCGCTTGAGCGACAAGCAACGCGAAAACGCCGCCGACAAGAACTTCTGGAATTTGACCTCGTCCTATCTGCATTTCCTGAACAATGATTTCGACAAGGCCAGCACGTATCTTGCCAACGTGAAGTCGAAGGATGAGCTCTACATGACCATGGTGGGTAATCTGACTGCCTTCATCGACATTTGCCGCCAGCCGACCATCGATGCCGAGGCCGAGCGTAACCTCTATGCCAAATACAGCAGCCTGATCGAAGGAGAAATTGGGGGGAACTTTAATATGGCGTACAATTCATTTGTCGGTAATGTGCTGACGAATCGTTACGCCAGACAAGGCGAAAACGCCAAGTCGTATCTGGTGCTCAACCATCTGAAAGAACTCGAAAACGCGCCCAACGAGAAGCTGCTCGATGAGATTCAAACCTTCCTGAACAAGAAAAAGAAGACCCCGATGGAACAGTATTTTGCTGACAAGGGAACGATGGAGTTAGGCAATTACAACAACTACATCGCCTATTTCAAGGGCGTGTTGCGCCTTACCGAGGGCAACTTCAAAGAAGCCAAGAAACAGTTTGACAAGCAAACGCGACTCATCGTATCGAAGCGTATCTTTGGCCACAATATTATGGTGAATTACGGACTTGTTGACAATTTCATCATGCGCGACGACTATATCAGTGAGTTCCCGTTCATCCATGACGACATGACCGAAGCCGATGTGGCCGATGCGTTGATGCAACTCCAGAAGATTGGTGACAAGAAGGGTGACGAGGCTGCCAAAGCCAATTACCTGATTGCCAATTTCTACTACAATGTCAGCGTCACTGGCTATTATCGTCATTATCTCCGCTTCGATGATGACAATAGCTTCAGCTATTACAAATATGGCAACTATGGTGACGAGCCTTATAAAAACACTTTGCAGCTGTCAAGCACCTATTTGGAGAAGGCCATGAAAACTGCTACCGACAACGAGCTGAAGGCGCATATTGTGTTTGCGCAGGCAAAGAACGCACAGCAGGTCATGGAAGGCGAGGATTTCTCGACTTGGGATTACACCATGGTGATTCCCCATGCATGGTTTTACGAACTGGACAAATACAGAGGTACGGCTTATCAAAAAGAAGTGCTCTCCAATTGCGTGTATTATAGCGATTACCACAATTAATCCGTGGACAGGATTCATTAAAAAAGCAGGTTGTCGTCATGGCAACCTGCTTTTTGCTATATAGTCGGTGACTGATCACTCAATCTCCAGCGTCTTCTTGCAAATCTCAATCTCTTCGGGGTCGCCGGTGTACTTGCCGAGGTCGTCGCTGAGCTTGACCACCTTCTTCCAGTTGCGTTTCTCAGTGATCTTGGCGGCTGTGAGCTTCACCACGATATTCATGGCTTGCACGTTGTCGATGTCACAGGTGAGGTGCGTGCCGATGCCGAAGGAATCTTGCATGCGTCCTGCCACAGCCTCGTGGATGGCTATGGCCTCGTCCACATTCAGGCCGTTGCTGAAGATGATGGACTTCTGCGACGGGTCGATGCCCAACTCCTTGTATTTCTCGATGATTTCCTCCAAGGCCTCGTAGTTGTCGCCGCTGTCGACGCGCAGACCGTCAAACAGTTTGGCGTGCAACGTGGTGAAGTTCTGGAAGAAAGCTTTGCGGGTGTAAGTGTCGTAGAGGTAAACACCCAAGCTGCCGGCATACACCTCTTGCCAGTAGTCCATGGCTAGGTAGTTGGCTTCGTTGTAACCATAGAGCGAGCAGGTCTCAATGAATTGGTGACTCATGGTGCCGATAGGGGTGAGGTCATACTTCATGGCCAGCAGCACGTTGGAGGTACCTACAAAACAGGTCTTGGTGAACTGCTTCTGTGCCTCGATGAAGCTGCGGATGACAAGGTCTTGGTGTTCGAACGAGAAACGACGGCGTGTGCCGAAGTCACTGAACTTGACGCCGTTGCCAATGAGACGGATGCCCTTGGCGTATGATTTTTCGTATTCTTTCTGGGCATTGTAGTGTTCAAACTCGCCTTTTAACTCATGCATTAGTTCGGAGACAGTGGCTAAGATAGGCATCTCCCAAAACACGGTGCGCCATAGCAGACCGGTTACTTGGATGTGCAAATGCCCTTCCTCGTCTTGGCTTACCTCAACCTCGGAGGGACGCATGTGGAAACCTTTCAGGAAGGTGAAAAACCATAGCGGGAAATAGTAGCATTTCCGTTTCATGAAACGCACTTCCTCGTCAGTGATTTTGATGTTGCCGTATAGGTCGAACTGTTTGCGAAGTTTCTCGGCAAAGCCTTTGGGGTAGACCGTGTTGTTGCGGTCGACGAAGGTGTATTGCCCCATGGCACGGGGAAACTTCTGTAGGTAGGCGTAGCACACGCTGAAGGTGTAGAGGTCGTTGTCTAATAGGCTGGTGATGATTTGTCTCATGATTTATAGTTTGCTTATGATGCTTCTAACTTTATCTGAAATATACTTTGCGGAGTTGGTTGTGTTTTCCAACACTTGAACTAAGTCCTTACGCTTGATGATTTCTGTAAGGCTGTAGTCTTGGCTGAATAGCTTGCTGATGTAACTGCCGTATAGCTCGTCGTTGTCGTGCTCAATGGTCTTGATTTCCTGACACAAACGGTTGATTTCCTTGCTTTTGCTGTCTATAAACTCAAGGTCGCGGATGATGCTGCTCAGGCTCTCGGCGGCAAACATGATGTTTTCCGTCATGGTGGTAAGGTCGGTGTCGACGTCAAGGAAGCGGCGGGTGAGGATGATGTTGGCCGAGTCGTCGATGCGGTCGAGGAAAGTGTCCATCATCTCGGCGAGTTCGTGTACGTCTTCGCGTTCAAAGGGAGTCAGCACCGTGCTGAAAAGCTGGGAATAGAACAATTGCAACACTTCATCGCCTCCACGTTCACAAGCCTTGATTTCCTTTTTCAACTCTTCAAGTTGCTGTAAATCAGTTTTTCTGATCATCTGATACAGCAGTTTTGAGGCTTGCTCGATGTAGTCGGCCTGCTGCGTATAGAGCGGGTAGAACTTCTTTTCCTTGGGGACGAAAAACTGGAAGAAACTGTTGAGGCTCATAATCACTGCATTAAGAGGTTAAACAACAGGTTGAGCAGGCCGCTGATGACCAAGGGCACGGGAATGGTAAGGATCCATGACAGGACGATGCGCTTGGCCGTGACCCATTTGACGGACTTCATGCCGTCGGTGAGGCCCACGCCAATCACACCGCCGGTGATGGTGTGTGTGGTACTGACAGGGATACCCATGAAAGACGTGGCAATCAAGGTGGTGGCACCGGCAAATTCAGCAGAGAAACCACGCACTGGCGTGATTTTGGCTAAACCGCCGCCCATGGTCTTGATGACGTTCTTGCCGCCAATGAGGATGCCCAACGACATGATGATGTAGCACACAACAGCAAGAATATCAGGGATATGGAAGCCTTGACGGCTGTCGTAGAAGTTGCTGATGAAATCCTGCATCTCGGGACTGACACCTTTTGTGGTGAATACGCTGGCCATCAGCACGGCGATGATACCCATGGTCTTGGGGGCGTCGTTGGAGCCGTGGCCGATGCAGAAAGCCGCCGTAGAGAAATGCTGCAACACCTTGAAGAGTTTATCGACGCGCTTACGAGGCTTGTTTTTGAAAATCCTTAAGAAGATACATTCAAGGAAGAAGCCCAAAAACAGGCCAATCAGTGGCGATAACACAATGAAGGCCAAGGTGATGATGATGGGTTTCAAATGGAGCACTGCGCTGCCGTTGACAAACCAAGCCGCCCCGATGATGCCGCCGATGAGGGCGTGTGAGGTGGAGATAGGCATGCCGTTGCGTGTGCAGATAGCCACCCAGATGGCCGCACCCACCAATGCGGACAAAATCAAATAAGGCGTGATGACATTCTGATCGGCAAAGTTGGCCATAGTGTTACCTACGGCGAACTGTTGGTTGAGCACTAACCGAATGATAATGAACGCGGTAAACTCCCAAAACGAGGCCCATAGGATGGCCTGCATTGGCGTCATCACCTTGGTGGCGATGATGGTCGAGATGGAGTTGGCCGCGTCGTTCATGCCGTTCAGGAAGGTGAAGACGAAGGCAAGGACGATGGAGAGGATGATGGCTATGGTCAGGAGATTCATCACGATTCTTTTATGATCAAACTTTTCACGGTGCCGGTCACTTCTTTGGCGCGGTCGGTGGTGTCTTCTACGACTTGGGCTATCTCCTTGTATTTCAGCAACTCAATCTCGTCCTTCTCGTTGTCGAAGAGGTAAGAGATGTAGTCGCCGTAGATGTCATCGACGGCGTGCTCTATAAGAGTGACTTTGTCGCACAACTCACTGATTCGCTGATGGTTTTTCCCAAGGTCATCGAGCAAGCTGAAGATTTCAATCATGATGGAGGCGTCCTCGTGGATATTGTCGATAATTTCCTTGATTTGCTTGTCGATTTTCTTCGGGTTGTACATCAGGATGGTCTTGGCCGAGTGGTTGATGAAGTCAAGGAACTTGTCCAAGTCCATGGCTAGGGCATTCATGTCCTCACGGTCGAAGGGCGTGACGAAGGCACCGTTGAGCTCGATGTAGAACTCGCGCAGCAGCTCGTCGCCCGTGGTCTCCTGTTTCTTGATCATGCGGGTGAGCAGTCGGCGCTCGTCAGGGTCGTCGCTCTTGACGAGTTCCTTGAGATATTTGGCGGCAACCTGTGCCGTCTCCGACTGCTTGACATAGGTGGGGAAGAAGTGCTTTTCTCGGTTTCCGCCCCGAGTGAAAATGTTGTTCAGTGCCATTGTGAAATGGGTTTGAATTTGGGTGCAAATTTATTTAAAATATAGTACGAATGCAAAAATAATAAAGAAACTGATCATTTTGCCAAAACCCCGCACAAATGGAACAACACCCGAGCCCCAACATTCCCGTCCCAGTCGCCGCCGTCGGGCGAAGGGGAGACTTCGCAAAGGTCGAAGCCGATGATGTCCTTGCCAGCCTCGCGGATGCGGTTGAGCAGATACATCAGCTCCTCGTATTCCAAGCCGCCCGGCACAGGAGTCCCCGTGTTGGGGCAGAGCTTCGGGTCTAAGGCATCGATGTCGATGGAGAGGTAGACCTTGTCGGGCAAAGCGGCAATCATCTCGTCCACGATGGCTTTCCAAGTCGAGCCTTCGTACATTCTACGGCGGCAGTCGCGGTCGAAAAACACTTTGATGCGCTCGGGCTGACTCTCGGCCAAGGCTTTCTCCTGATGGCAGTAGTCGCGGATACCGACTTGCACGAGCTTCTTCACGTTGCTGAATTGCAGCGTGTTGTAGAAGATGGAAGCGTGTGAGTATTTGAAGCCCTCGAAAGCCTCGCGCAGGTCGCAGTGGGCGTCGGCATGCAGGATGCCATATTCCACACCTTGTTGGTTGAGGTATTGGTGGTAGGCAAGGGGACAGCTGTGGTCGCCACCCAAGAGACCGACCACCTTGCCATGAGCCTTCCAATAGGCAATGCGCTCGCGAAGCCAGGCGTTTTTCTTCTCCGTGGCGGCTTCGATTCGGGCATATAGATCGGCGTATTTCTCGGGCTCGTCGTCGATGGTGCCTTCATACAGCGCGTTGATAATGTCCTCGCTCAATGGAGCCAACTCGTCATGCAGTTTCCTCAATTCCTTGGGGAATTCATCCATCCAGATGCCTTTCTGCCAAAGGTCGGGGTAGTCGTGGTGGCAGAGGTCGACTTGCAAAGAGGCCTCCATGATGGTGGCGGGACCGTCGACGGTGCCACGGTTGTAGCTCGTGGTGAGTTCCCATTCGACGGGTATGATGATGATTTGTGCTTCCTCAGCGGTGCAGGGCAGGCCGTAGATGCCCGAATCGGCGACGGCGGCGGCATTGGGGTCAAAGTTGTTTTCCATTGTTGATAATTTTGATGGACAAAAATAGACAAAAATCGAATAAATCATTACTTTTGCGGCAAAATTGACCCCAATGGACCTTTTCTCCTGTCTTTCGCCTTTTGTCTTTTGCAGCTTTGCCTCGGGCAGTAGCGGCAACTGCTATTATGTGGGCAAGCAGGACGAAGGCGTTTTGGTGGATGTGGGCATCGCTGCGCAGCAAATCATTACAGGGCTGAAAAAGAATGACTTGCGCATCAGCGACATCAAGGCTATCCTCATTACGCATGACCACATCGACCACGTGAAAGGCTTGGAGGTGCTGACCAAAAACCACCCCATCCCGATTTATGCCCATTCCGATTGTCTGCAAGGCCTTGTGGAAGGTAAGGCCACGAAAAATGTCGATCCAGGTCTTTTCCACGAAATCGAGACCATGCAGCCTTTCGATATGTGTGGCATCACTGTGGAGGCTTTTCCCGTCATGCACGATGGGCGAGGAGCTGTAGGCTATCATTTTAATTTTGAGGGACATACCTTGACTATAGCCACTGACATTGGTATGCTCGACAAGGTGGTGAAGGAGCAGATCCGCAGGGCCGACAACCTTGTCATCGAGGCCAACTACGATGTGGAAATGTTGGAGAAGGGCTCGTATCCGTATATTCTGAAGCAGCGTATCTCAGGCCCCTTTGGTCATCTGAGCAACGAGGAATCGGCGAGGTTTGTAGCCGACATCTATCATACGGGCATGAAAAACATCATGTTGTGCCATCTCAGTGAGAACAACAACACCCCAGAACGGGCCATGCAGTGCCTCTATCAACAGTTCCACAAGAAGCATGTGCATCCTGACGTGAACACATCCATCTTCCCTTTGCCACGCCACAAAAGCACGGGCTTTGTGTATCTGTAGATTCCCCGTTTTTCCACGATTATCGCTGGTATTTGTGGCTTTCCACATATTTCCACAACATGTGGTGTCCGTAGAAATGAACATAAAGTGTTGATAACCTTTGTTTTCGAAGCGTTTTGTTATTGTGGCACACATTATGCTATATAAATAAGGTGATTCAAATTTAAGCTGTTATGCAACACAAAATGACATTGGTTTCGCTGTTTTTCATTGGCTTGATGGTCGCGTCATGCGATGTGGAACGTTCTGAAAAGTACCAAGCCCTTTTGGCAGAACGCGATTCCCTGTACACGGAAGCCGTAGCGTCTAAAGGCGGTTTCGACAATGCCTTGAACACCATCAATGAGATTGAGGCTGCTTTGGAAGCGGTGCGTGTCCAAGAGAACATCATTATGATGGAGAATCAGGAGGGCAATACCAATAAGGCTGTTTCTGAAATCAATGCCATTCAGCAGACTTTGCAGGAGAATCGCCAGAAAATCAGTCAGCTTGAGAAACAGTTGGCCGAACAAGGTGCAAGCTCGAAGGCTTTGAATGAGACGGTGAGCCGCTTGAAGAAGCAACTGGAGGAAAAAGACACTTATATCAACAGCCTAAAGGATGAGCTGCAGCAAAGCAAGCAACAGATTGCTAATCTGAATGAACAAGTCTCTGACCTGAACGAGAACATCAATGAGTTGAACAGCAACCTTGATGTGATGTCGGTGCAGAATGCGGCCCAGCAGGCCACCATCGAAAACCAGGACGTCATGCTGAATACGGTATGGGTTTGCATCGCTCCGCAGAAGACCTTGATAGAAAAGGGTGTTCTCAGCAAAGGCGGCTTGTTCTCGTCGAGCGAGATCTCGAAACAAGGCTTCGACAAGAGCCAGTTTGAAGTGGCCAACAAACGCGACTTGGAGCTTATCCCGCTGAATACCAAGAAGCCTAAAATCATGACCACTCACCCGGAAGGCAGCTACCAGCTCAACGAAGGAGAGGGCGGGGCTCTGACCCTGCAAATCCTCGACAAGGAAGCTTTCTGGAGTATGTCGAATTATTTGGTAGTATCCATCAAATAAAAATCCGTTTCTAACGGAACTGCTCGTTTTCAATTTTTTTAAATTGCCTCACATTTCCCCAATGTGAGGCTTTTTTTGTGTGTAATTTTGTGGAATCAGCGGAAAATTGTTATTTTTGCACCATGAAATGTAGAATTCTTGTTGTGGAAGATGATGCCTCCTTCGGCATGATGATTCAGACTTGGCTGAAGAAGAACGGCTATGAGGCAGTGCTCGCATCGCGGTACGAACAGGCGAAAATCGAGATTTCCAATGGAGATTTTGGCCTGATTCTCACGGATTTGCGTCTGCCGGACGGCGATGGCATCATCTTGATGACTTGGGTGCGCGAGAAACTGAAAAGCAAGGTGCCCATCATCGTGATGACAGGCTATGCCGAAGTGCAGACCGCTGTTTCAGCCATGAAACTTGGTGCTTTTGATTACCTCAAGAAACCCATCAATCCGAGCGTGTTGGAGGAAAAGATCGCTGCGGCGTTAGCGTCTACCGACGAGGAAGTGGAGGATACCTTTGTCCCAGGCAACAAACAATGGGTGAGGGGGAACAGCCCTGCTATGCAGCGACTTTACAAACATGTGGAATTGGTGGCACCTACCAAGTTCTCTGTGTTGATCCTTGGCGAGAGCGGCACAGGCAAGGAATACATCGCCCGCATGATCCACGACAGAAGTCAATACAAAGACGGCCCTTTCATCCCTGTTGATTGTGGAAGTTTATCTAAAGAATTGGCTCCCAGTGAATTATTTGGGCATCTGAAGGGATCTTTCACTTCGGCTATTGCTGACAAGAAAGGCGTCTTCGAGCAAGCCAAGGGTGGCACGGTATTCCTCGATGAGGTGGGCAACCTGCCTTATGAGGTGCAGATGCAGCTGTTGCGTGCCTTGCAGGAACAGAAGGTGAGACCTGTGGGATCGGCCACCGACATCCATGTGGATGTGCGCATCATTGCCGCTACCAACGAAAACTTGGAACAAGCCATTGAGGAAGGACGTTTTCGCCAGGATCTGTTCCACAGAATCAATGAGTTCGCTATCGAGGTGCCGCCTTTGCGTGAGCGACTGGAGGACTTTGATGAGTTGACGGCCTTTTTCATCCGTCAAGCCAACGAGGAGTTGGGCAAAAATGTGAAAGGCATTTCCGATGATGCCTTGCAGCGCATGAAGGAACAGCGTTGGAACGGCAACCTGCGTGAGTTGCGTAATGTGTTGCGCCGTTGCGTTCTGTTTGCTGAAGGCGAGAATATTGAGATGGATGACCTACCGGTGTTCAGCGCCCCCAATAAGAAGACCGTCATCGCCACTGACGAGGACGACTGGGCATTGCGTCCCGAGCACGAGAAGGAGCAAATTGAGGCGGCCTTGCAGAAGGCGAGGGGCAACAAGACTGTGGCTGCCAAGCTCTTGCAAATCGACCGCAAGACCTTGTATAATAAGATGCATCTCTACGGGATAGAACTGTAACTATCCAATTCCATACTTTTCTGCCAACAAATCCATCAATTCATCGGTCTGTGCCATGAATTGGGTTGCGTCTTCTTTCCAGTTCGGATAGTCTTCTTCCGTTTCGCCCTTACCACGCATGGCATTCATCTTAGCGAGGAAGGTGGTGTCACGTTCCAATTGGATAAACATGGGTAACATCTTATGGCAAAGTCCTTGAGCTTCAATAAAATCAGATTTTTCAATTAAAGCGTTCATTGAAACCAAGTCGTTAGCCGTCGATTGCACGAAAACGGTCAGAATGTCGGTCATGGCTTCTTTGTCGTTGCCCATCATTTCGCTGAAGTCAGGGAAGTCAGGGAAGGCGGTTTCTTCTTCGTTTTCACTTAAAGCAACACTTCCGAATAAGCTTTCTAACTGCTTTAAATTAAACGGTTTTTGCAGGAACCCGTCAAAGCCTTCTTCCTTGGCTTTCTCGTTGGTGTATTCGATGCGGCCGGTCATTAGGATGACGGGTTTGTTGGCATCAGTTTCTTTGAAAACGTGAAGTATATCGTTGCCGGAGAGAGCACCCATTTCTCGGTCAGTGAGAATATAGTCGTAATCAGCGATTTGCGCTACAGCGCTTTCCACGTCACTCTTCGACCTGCATGGGATGGCTTGGTGTCCGAGTCGGTGCAACATGGTGTCGATTACAGATAGCAAAGTATTGTCATCGTCGATAACTAATATATTAAGGCTCTTTTTGTTGTCTTCTGTTACATCGTCTTTTGCTTCAAGTTGTGATTCGACGCTGCCGACGGGTATCCTGACCTCGAAATGTGATCCTTTATCGACTTCCGACTCGATGTGGATCTCGCCGCCAAGCAGGTCGACGAGACCTTTGACAACCGACATGCCATAGCCACTGCCTTCAGCGAATTGGTTGTAAGTCTCGATACGCACGAAGGGTTTGAACACCTCTTCCAACTTGTCTTGTGGGATGCCTACGCCCGTATCGGTGATGTCGAAAACAATCAGGTTGCGGCCCATGCGTACCTTGAAGGTAACGCTGCCCTCTAAAGTGTATTTGATGCCGTTGGAAATCAGGTTGCTAAGTATCTGCTTGATTTTCAGCCTATCGGAGAGGATAGTGCATTCTTCTTCAAAGGAGGGCTCGTAGATGAATTGCAGGTTTTTATGGCGTGCGATGGGCTCAAACATCTCAGCGGTCTCGTCGCAGAGTTGACGTAGGTTGAAGGCTTCATTGTTGATTTGCAGCTTGCCTTGCTCAAGGCTCGAATACTCCAAAAGGTTGGTCAACAGGTTGAGAATGTGGTCGGCGGACTGCTGTATTGAGCTGAATTCCTTCTCGTTACCGGTTTTGTCCATGAGTTCCACGTTACCCATTATGGAGCTCAAAGGTGTCTTGATGTCGTGTGTAACCGAGAGCAGCAGCTTGTGTCGGCTTTCCATGATTTCCTCGGTCTTCCTCTTGGCTTCCTCGGCGGCGCGTCGAGCCCTGTAACCTTTATTCACATCGCTGATTATCAGTATGATGAATATAATGATAAGTCCCAACGTGATCGCGCCGATGAGGATGGAATAATGTGTGTTCTCCTGAATGATTTCCTCGCTTTTCTCGATTTCGGCAATGGTGGAGTCGAGGATTTCCTGGTTGAGTCGTATTAATAAGGAAGAGATTTGTTCCGATAGCTCGTTGTCAGCCTTCACCAGCTCTTGCGTTTTCTTCTCGTATTGCTTGATTTTTTTCCAATACTCAGTCTTGGCTTTATCAGAGAGCACGCGGAGGTTGGCCAGAATGTTGACAGAGTCTTGGCCCTGGCGTTGGATGCGTAACGTGTCAGTACGCTCCATGGAGATATGTACTATGCTGTCTTCCACCTCTTCTGATCCACTGAACACATTGCCGACACGTCCCCAAAAGCTCTTTTTCTCAGCCTTCTTCGGCACATGGATAACAGTGTCTTTCGATACGGTGGTGACCACGATTTCCTCTTCGGGTTTCGGAGGGCGATAGTCGTCGATGGTGCGGTCGAATTCGGCCAAGGGGTTGAAGTCATGGAACTGTTTCGACAGCTCGTTGCTGATTCTACCTTTACTTTTAATGAGGTTACCTATCTCATTAACCATCATTTTGTTATCATCGCTAATCTCAAACAGAAGAAGTGAATCGGTTTGTGCTTTGATGGCGTCTCGGTAGGTGTTGAATTCACGTTTGTATTTGGCCTGCTCGGTGAAGGCGTAAAGGTTGGCCGCATTTTGGGCGGAATGCACGTTTTTGGTGAACTCGTTGACCCAGTTGAGGGCGTCGTGTTGCGTGTTGATGTTGGAGCGTTGGTTTTCAATGCTTTTACGCAGGTTGAAGATGTAATAAAACAAAGCCGCGCAAAGGGCAATGACGAAGAGGTAGGTGATGACCACCTTCCAACTCGTCCGGCTCCCGCTTGGGTATTCGTTTCGGCTTTTCTTCGACATGACGGCGCAAAGGTAATACTTTTTTCCTAATTTTGCAGGCATAATAATTAGGTATTACTTATGAAACGCCATTTCATTCTTGTCGTAACACTTTGCCTCATAGTGTTTTATGGATGTGAGTTGCCATCAGTGCCCGAACAACAACAAGCTTCACAGAAGCCCCAACAGCCTCAAAATGAGACGGAAATCGTCATCCTTTCGGTCAATGACATGCACTCCAGCATCGACATGTTCCCGAAGTTTGCCTTTATGGTCGACAGTTTGCGGGCAGTCTATCCCGACATGCTGCTGTTCTCGGCGGGCGACAATCGCACGGGCAATCCCGTAAATGACCAATATGAGCCGGTCAACTATCCTATAATCACACTGATGAACAAGGTAGGCTTTGACCTTAGTGCTGTTGGTAACC
Organism: Bacteroidales bacterium; assembly: GCA_017632935.1. Classification (GTDB taxonomy): domain Bacteria; phylum Bacteroidota; class Bacteroidia; order Bacteroidales; family F082; genus Limimorpha. The sequence continues at coordinate 59,634 of JAGBQJ010000037.1, forward strand.
ACGAGTGGGATGGTGATATTAACAATTTTCGGAACGACATGGAAAGAGCCCAATTCCCGTTCCTTTGTGCCAATGTGTTTGTCCCAGAGGCAGTTAACCTAAATATTAAGCCTTTTGTTACGATGGAGCATCAAGGTGTGAAGATGGCTGTGGTGGGTATGATTGAAATCCGCCACGACGGCATTCCTGGGACGCATCCCGACAAGATAAAAGAGGTGAGCTTCAAACATCCTAAGGTGGTGTTGCCTGATTACAAATACCTTAGAAACGACAACGATGTGGTGATTTTGTTGTCGCATTGTGGCTTTGAGGACGACATGGAACTGGCCCAGGCTAACCCATGGCTTGATGCCATCATCGGAGGCCATTCGCACACATTGGTTGAAAAGCCTTCAGAGACCAATGGCGTGCTCATCACCCAGTCGGGATCGCATTTGAAATATGCTACCTTGGTGAAACTGAGAGTGAAAGACCACAAAGTGATTGGGAAGGATGCTATCGTGTTGGATGTCAATAAAGTACGTAAGGAGAAACCCGAGATTCAGCAGTTGGTGAACGACTTCAACGATGCGCCAGCCTTGAATGAGCCTATAGCCGTGGCGAAATCGAAGTTCGAGACGCCTCAGGAGTTAGGGTGTATGATGACCGATGCCTTACGCGAAGTCAGTGGTGCCGATTTTGCTTTCCAAAACACGGGTGGTGTGCGCATCAACTATCTGAAGAAGGGTCCCATCACGGTGAAGGACATCTATAGCCTCGATCCGTTTAACAACGATGTGGTGGTGTTCGAGATGACTGGCGCGCAGGTGAAGAAATTCATTTTGAACTCCTACCGCAAGAATGGCGGCTATCCCTCGTATGTGTCGGGCATGACCTATTCCGTTGACGATGATGGTCGCAATGTGTGGGTTGAAATGGAAGGCGAGAGTTTCTCGACAAAAAAACTATATAAGGTGGCGATGAATAGCTACATGGTCTCCACGGTCAACATAGAGAGTGAAGACGATGGTCGAAGCATGTTCATGACCTCGGAGGAGATGATGATTGAGTTTTTGCGTAACCGCAAAGAGGTTGATTATCAGGGTGTAGTGAGAACAAGATAGGTCGCTGAACTTGTCGAAGCAAAAATGTTTTGCACAGATGGAAGAGTTTTTGTATTTTTGCAGCCAATTTTGAGGATTTGAATCGAAAAAGATGAAAAAAGCATTATTAGTATTTGCAATCGCTTTATTGTTAGTCGGTTGCAATCGGAAGAAAGAAGTCAAATTGATTCCTGCCGAAAACTTCAACACGGAAGTGGAAGGCAAGAAAGTGTCGCTTTATACCTTACACAATGGTTTTTTGACGATGCAAGTGACCAACTATGGCGGCCGCGTGGTTGCCCTATGGATGCCTGACAGGCGCGACAGCTTTGAGGATATCGTTTTGGGTTACGACCATATCGACAAGTACTTGAACAATAGCGGTGAACGCTATCTTGGCGCTGTGGTCGGTCGTTGCGCCAACCGCATCTCCAATGGTGCTTTTACCTTGGATGGCGTTGAGTATCAACTGTCTAAGAATGATGGTGAGAATACTTTGCATGGTGGTCTCGTTGGTGCGGACAAGCGTGTTTGGGACGTGACTTCGGTCAACGACAGCGTGATAGAGATGCACACCGTGTTTGCCGATGGTGAAGATGGCTTCCCGGGCAACCTTGACGTGACGATGAGCTATACGTTGACCCACGACAACCAGTTCCAGATCCGCTACAAAGCCACCACCGATGCTCCTACGTTGTGCAACTTCTCGCATCATTCCTTCTTCAACCTGAAGGGCGAAGGCAATGGCACCATCCTCGACCAGACACTGCAAATCAACTCGCGCTATATGACCACCGTTAACGAGCATTTGATTCCTAACGGCAAGTTCTCTGGCGTGAAGAGCACGCCTTTTGACTTCCGTGAGAAACAGCTTATTGGCGATAACATTGCCGCCGACGATGAACAGTTGAGAAATGCCAAAGGTTATGACCACAATTGGATTGTGGACAAGACCGACATCAAGGCCTACACTTGGAACGCCACGCTGGCCGACCCGAAGAGCGGTCGCGAGATGCAGTTGTGGAGCGACCAAGTGGGTATGCAGTTCAATAGCGGAAACCTTTTCAATGGCAAGGGCACGGGCAAGTGCGGCAAGACTTTGAATTATCGTGAAGGCCTGGCGCTCGAACCTCAGTCTTTCCCGGATGCCATCAACCATGAAACCTTGTCGCCCATGCCCATCCTGAGACCTGGCGAGGAGTACCACCAGCTCTGCATCTATAAGTTTGCGGTGCTGCCCAAGGAAGCTAAAAAGTAATGTTTTTTCATAAAAGATGACGCCTCGTGTCCTCGGATGCGAGGCTTTTTTTATCTTTGCGCTATCAAAACTGAGAATTATGCTGAAATTCAAATGCCCGCTATTGGCAGTTACCGATATGGAAAAAGCCGTCACTTTCTATGAAGAGGTGATTGGCGACCGCGTTGCCATGAACTTTGGCGAGAACGTCCAATTTGAAGGCGGTTTCGCGCTGCAGGAGATGAAGAAATGGAAATCCATGATTCATACCGACAAGGTGCGCCGTAGGAACAATGCCGTGGAACTCTATTTTGAAGAGGAGGACTTTGACAGATTCCTCGAATACCTGAAGGAATTCCCTGAGATACAGTATGTTCATGGCGTTGAGGAGATGCCTTGGGGGCAGCGTATCATCCGCTTCTATGACCCTGATTTCCATATCATTGAAGTCGGCGAGCCTATGGATGCCGTCATCAAGAGGATGCTTGCATCGGGCATGACGGTGGAGCAGGTCTCGGAGAAGTCGCAGTATCCCATCGAATACGTCAAGCGGTTTGCGAAATGAACTACCTGTCGGTCAACGCGATATCCAAGTCGTACGGCATCAAGATGCTGTTTGAGGACGTCACCTTCGGTATTGAAAAAGGCGACAAGACTGCGCTGATTGCCACCAATGGCTCGGGCAAGTCCACGATGCTGAAGATACTGGTGGGGCAGGAGTCGCCCGACTCGGGGACGATTACCTACGCCAACGACATCAAAATCGGCTATTTGGAGCAACTGCCCGTGTATCCTGCTGGGACGCGTGTCACGGATTTGTTGGCCGACCTCAACGAAGAGCAACACCTCAAGGCAAGGCAGTATTTGACTCGTTTCGCCATCACTAATTTGGAGCAGTCGGTTGACGAGCTATCGGGCGGACAGATAAAGCGTCTGGCATTGGCTTTGGTGCTGCTGCATGAGCCTGATTTCCTGATTCTTGACGAGCCCACCAACCACCTCGATATGGAGATGGTGGAATGGCTGGAGAAGTTCCTCACCCAGTCGAGCATGACGCTGCTGATGGTGACGCACGACCGATACTTTCTTGACCGTGTATGTAACAAGATCTTTGAGCTCTACCAAGGCGTGATGTACACCCATAACGGCAACTTCGACTATTATGTGCAAAAGAGCCGCGAGCGCGAGGAAGTGAAACGCGCCACGGCCGAGCGTAACAGTCAGCTGTTGAAATACGAGTTGGAGTGGATGCGCAGCACCCCACAAGCACGTACGAGCAAGTCGAAGAGCCGCATTGATGCGTTTTATGACTTGAAGGAACGGAGCAAATACCAGGAGCAAGACGAACGCCTCGAGTTTGGCCTGCAGATGCAGCGTCTGGGCGGTAAGATATTGGAACTCAGTAATGTGTCGAAGTCGTTTGGTGACCTTACTGTGCTCAAGGACTTTGACTATGTCTTCAAGCGCGGCGAGCGCATCGGCCTGATTGGCAAGAACGGAGTGGGGAAGTCCACTTTCCTTAATCTCATCACTGGCGCGATGCAGCCCGACCGAGGCCGTGTGAAGACTGGAGAAACCGTCACTTACGGTTACTACCGTCAGGAAGGCATACAGTTCGACGAGAGCAAGACGGTGATCAGCACCGTGCGCGACATCGCCGAGGTGATGACCTACGGCAAGGACAAAGTCTATACCGCCGACCAGCTGTTGGCGCATTTCATGTTCCCTTACAAGATGCACCGTCAGCCCGTGGCCTTGCTCAGCGGTGGTGAGAAACGGCGCTTGTATCTGTTGACCATCTTGGTGCAGAATCCCAACTTCCTCATCCTCGACGAGCCCACCAACGACTTGGATTTGTTGACGCTACAGAAGTTGGAGGACTTCCTGCAAGGCTATAAAGGCTGTCTTTTGGTGGTCTCGCACGACCGTTTCTTCATGGATCAGGTCGTCGACCAGCTCTTTGTCTTCCAAGGCGATGGCATGGTGAAAGGCTTCATGGGCAACTACAGCCAGTACAAGGACTATTTGGATGCCAAGCAACGTGAGGAACGAAAGGAGAAGTCGGCGCAGAAGAAGGAAGAGCCACGACCTGTAAAGCAGCGCGAGAAAGTGAAGCGTACCTTCAAGGAGCAGCGTGAGTATGAGACGCTCGCCCAAGAGATGGAAGCCCTTGAGGCAGAAAAGCAAAGCCTAACCGAAGCTTTGAACAACGAGACCGACTACCAGAAATTGCAAGAGATGGGTAACCGTTTGCAGGAGATTAAGGACTTGTTGGATGAAAAAGAACTTAGGTGGCTTGAATTGGACGAAATTGGAGGATAAAATAATGAGAATCAGAAAGATAATTTTAGCATTATTCCTGTGTTTGGGACTCTTTGCCTGCGATAGCCGTGAGACGGATTTTGAAGTCGCGTACATCTATTTAGGTCGGGCAGAGGGCTGCAATTTCTTCTCTCAAGGCGATGTGAACATTGTTGCAGACAGTGACTTCAATATCACGAATACAGGCTCGGGCCAAGTTGAGTTTGCTTTCGTGAAGGATTTGGTCTATCGTTTGAGGATGGTCAACAAAATCCCCAAAGACGGCTGGACCGATACCATCGAGCATATCAACTTACAAGATGGCTATGTCGGTCGCCTGCTCTTAGACGACGGCAGCTATGAGTATTGTCGTTTCTGTGTCCACACCATCGACTACGACATGAACGCAGACCAGTTTATTCTGTTCAAGTATCAGAGTGAGTTTAAGACAAACTAAATCATCTTCTCCACATTCCAGCTAAACGCCCTCAACCCCAATTCCGGCGTCTTGAGGTCTTTCTCGTGCAGCTGGCTGAGGATGGCGTCCACCTTGTCGTCGTCGACGATGCTGATGATGGCGTTGTTCAAGGTCGGCCAGGCATGCGTGCCATAGTGCGGCTCGCCGGTATTGCTGCCGTGGCCTTTGATTTCGTTCCATTCAGTGTAGCCCTTCGTGCCGTTGTCGTTCAGCACCTTGGCGATTTCGTCGTAGTAGGCCTGGTTATATGTGATGAGTATCGCTTTCATGGTTATCGGATGTTTTCAGTTTTCGTCAAGGCTTCCTCGGCTTTACGTCTCTTGCGGCGCACGGCGCGGGTTTCAAGCGAACAATACAGCGCAGGAATTAGCAACAAAGTGATCAACGTCGAGACCGTCAAGCCCCAAGCAACGGTGGTACCCAAGGAGTTCCACATCTCGGCACCTTCGCCGCGGCCTATGGCCAACGGAATCATACCCAAAACGGTGGTTAAGGTGGTCATCAAGATAGGACGCAGACGTGACCGGGCAGCTTGTACCGTGGCTTCCTTGACTTCTACGCCGCGTTCCTCTAACAGGGTGGTGTAGTCGATGAGCACGATACCGTTCTTTACGACGATACCCATCAGGATCAAGACGCCGACGAAGGCCATGGCGCCCAAGGCGGTGTTGGTGGCCCAGAGGCCGAGCAACACACCGGTGAAGGTGAAAGGCACGGAGAACATGATGACGAAAGGCTTCATGAGGTTTTCGAACTGAGAGGCCATCACGATGTAAACCAAGATGATGATGAGGATAAGCAAGGTGAGCAGGTCGCCAAACATCTCCTGCTGGGTCTCGTAGTCACCGGCGATTTTGGTCATGATCTCAGACGGAATGTCGGTGTCGTCGATGACTTCCTCGCAAATCTTGACCACGTCACTCAGCACCATACCCTTACCGACCACAGCAGTCACGCTGACCATTCGTTCACGGTCCTTGCGCTGGATTTGGGGCGGGGTGAGCGTTTCAATCACTTCGCCCATGTCGCCCACGCGGACGGCCTGTCCGTAGTTGTTGTATATCTTGATGTTTTCGATATCCTCAACGCTCTTGCGGAACTCGGGGGCGTAGCGCACGCGGATATCGTATTCCTCGCCGTCCTCACGGTAGTAGGAACCCACCGAGCCGTTGATGCGGTTCTTGACATAGGTGGCTGCCGTAGTGCTGTTCATGCCGTTGAGGGCAAGTTTCTCGCGGTCGAAGTCGACTTGGTACTCGGGAGTGTATTCATCGCGGCTGACAATGACTTGCAGGATGCCCTTGTCGCGGAGCTTCTGGGCAATCTCGTTGGCCACATTGTCGGTGGTGGCAAAGTCGTAGCCGTAAACCTCGACCTGCACGGTGCTCATGCCGCCCATACCGCCGCCGCCTTCGTTGACATTGGCCTTCTTGATCTCGGGCATTGCGTTGAGCTTAGTGCGGATCTCGTCGGCCACCTCACTGGTCTTGCGTAGGCCCGCTTTCCGACGCTCGGTCTTTGTGCCCAGTCGTAGGTTGAACGACATGATATGCGTACCGTTGTTACGCATCGAGGCGAAGGCGTTGTCGGAATCGGCCTGACCGAAGCTGTAGTTGCAGATTTTCACTTCGGGAATGGCCATAAAGTCTTCTGCGAGGTTCTTGGCAAAGGCACCTGTGACGTCTTGTCCCGTACCTGTGGGCAGCTCGATGTTGATACTCAATCGGCCTTCATCCATTTTCGGCATCATCTCCATCTTCAAGGTTGGGGCGAGCAAAACAATGGATAGTGCAAATAGCAACAACATGCTTAAAATCACCACTATGCGATGGTTGACGCACCATTCGATGAGGCGTGCATAGCCGTTACTGAGGGCATCCAGTACCTTGTTGATAGGGGTGAAGATGGCCTTGTGCAGCTTACCTTGGTGAGGGTTCATCACCAGCATCTTGGAACACATCATCGGCACCAAAGTCAAAGCGCCGGTGGTAGAGACCACCATGATGATGGACACAATCCAACCCAACTGTTTGAACATCACGCCTGTGGTGCCCTTGATCATTGTCAAAGGTAAGAACACAGCCAACATGGTCAAGGTGGAGGCGATAACGGAGAGTTGCACCTCTTGGGTGGCGTGAACGGCAGCTTCTTTGGGTTTCGAGCCGCGTTCGATGTGTGTGGTGATGTTCTCCAACACCACGATGGCGTCGTCCACGACCATACCAATGGCGATGGTTAGCGACGACATGGATATGATATTCAATGTGTTGCCTGTGGCATACAGGTAAATCAATGAGGCCAGCAACGAAATCGGGATGGCCAGCACGATGATGAAGGTGGCGCGCCAGCGACCTAAAAACACGAACACGACCAGCATCACCAAAAGGAAGGTGATGAAGATGGTGTCGCGCAGGTTGTTGATGGTGTTTTGGATGGCGGTGGAGCCGTCGACGATGACACTGATTTTGACATCAGAAGGCAAGGTGGGCTCAATCTCCTTCAGTTGTTTCTTGATGCCCTTGATGACATTGACGGCATTGGCATCGGTTTGTTTTTGAATGACGATGGTGGCGCCTTGACGGCCGTTGCTGTACGACTCTTGGATACGTTCCTCGGAGCCGTCTTTGACCGTGGCTACGTCGCGCAGATAGATTGGTGCAGTGCCCTTTGAACCTACGATGACGTTCTCCATCTCCTTGGCAGAGGTGAATTCCTTCTGGATACGCAGGCTGTAGCTATTCGAGCCGATGTCGATGTAACCAGCGGGAACATTGCGGTTTTCAGTGGCCAAGGTGTTGGAGATGCTCTCCAAAGTCAGGTTGTAAGCCTCCAACTTGTTCGGGTCGACATAGACTTGGATCTCACGTTTCGGAGCACCGTTGGCCGACACCGTACCCACGCCGCTTACACGCGCCAAAGGCGTGGTGACCCGGTCTTCGATGATCTTGTCCAAGGCAGGCAGACTCTCTTCAGCCGTAACACTGAGCAGCATGATGGGCATGTCTTCAGCGTTGAACTTGAACAACACGGGGTTGGTGGCTCCGTCAGGCAGGTAGTTGCGCACCATGTCGATCTTATCGCGAACGTTGTTGGTGGCAGTCTCGATGTCGATGCCGCTCTCAAACTCCAACGAAAGCACCGAGGTGTTCTCACGCGAGGTGGAGGAGAGGTGCTTCAGGTCGGGGACGGCGTTCAGCGTGTTCTCCAAGGTCTTAGAAATGTTGGTCTCAATATCGGCGGCACTGGCTCCAGGGTAGGAGGTCATCACCATGATGAAGTTGGTCTCCATGTTAGGCAGTTGGTTGATGGAGAGGTTCATCAGGGAGAAGATGCCGAAGATGGCGATGGCGACAAACACCAAGGCCGTCGTCACCGGATTATTTACTGCTGTGCGTTGTAGACTCATGGTTTATTGTTTTACGGTAACGGAAACGCCGTCCTTCAGACGGATCTGTCCTTCGGTGACGATGCGGTCGCCTTCGTTGATGCCGCTGACGATTTCGTAACGGTTGCCAAGGCGCTTGCCAAGTTCCACAAGGGTGTATTTCACGGTGCTGTCGGGCTGGAGCACATACACGAAATGCTCACCCGAGCCTTGTTGTTTGACGACGGCGTTGTCGGGAATCACAATGTGGTGGTTGGTGCCGAAGTTGGCCGTCACGCGGGCGAACATGCCGGGGCGCAGACGCTCGTCAGTGTTCTGGCAGATGACCTCGACGGGGAAAGTGTGTGTAGTCGCGCTGACGGTGGGGTAGAGCAAGTTGACCGTGCCCTTGAAGACTTCATTGGGATAGGCGTCCACGGTGATGTCAAACTCCATGCCTTTGTCAACTTGGGTAAAGAGACTTTCCGACACGTTGACCAGCATCTTCACAGGCTGAATCTGCTCAACGACGAAAATGGGTTGGGTCATGCTGTACATGTCGCCCTTATCGTAGTTACGGGCCGTCACCACGCCGTTGATGGGGCTGCGGAGATAGGTGTTCTCGGCAAGGTTGTAATAGGTCTTCTTTGTGATATTCAAGGACAGTTTGGCCATATCGTAGTCGGCCTGGGCGACGGCACCGATATTATAGAGTTCGGTAAGGCGTGCCAGCTCGGTCGAGTCGTTGACAAATTGCATACGGGTCTTAGCGAGGTTGACGTCGTCCATGGTGGCCAAAAGCTGACCTTTGCGCACTTTCTGTCCCACTTCGGTTCTGATGCTCACGATGCGGCCCGCAGTCTGCGAGACAATGTTGTTGATGGCGAAAGGCTCGATGTTGGAGGTGAAGGTGTTGGTAATGTCGACGTCTTCGGCTTGTGCCGTAATGACGCTGACGACAGGGGCGGCCTTCGGTGCGCCTTGTCCCGATGTGCTGTTCTTGGTGTCTTTCTCTCCGCATGCGGTCATCATAACGGCAGCGGCAAGAGCGATGATACTGAGTTTGATGTATTTCATGGATTTGTAGGTTTATTCTTCTTTTCCGATAAGTTCATCCAAGGTGGCTTTGGTCACCATAAAGTTATAAATGGCTTGTGCCTGTGTGAGTTGTGCCTGTGTGAGAGCCAACTGGGCGTCGTTCAGTTCCACCAAGGTAGCTTTGCCTACCTCGTACATTTTTGCAGAGATGTCGTAGCTCTTTTGGGCAATTTCCACAGTGGAGTTGGCGGCTTGGTAGTTCTTGATGCAAAGCGCCATCTGGTCGTTGTAGTTACGGATGGCGATGCGCAGGTTACGTTCGGTGTCCTCGCGTTGCAAGGCAAGCATGTTGCGTGTCACCTTGCTCTGCTTGATGGTGTAGCGTTTTTGGAAACCGTCAAACACAGGGATGCTGAGGCTCAAGGCAGCAGTGGAGGAGGGGAACCAACTGAGTTGGTCGTCGCCCATGGCGCTGTAGTTGTAATTTATGCTTGCTGCCAAGGTGGGCAGGTATTGCTTCTTCTGCATGCGGATGGTGGATTCAAGCATACGGTCTTGGATGTCAAACTGAAGCAGCGAGCTGTTGTTGCTGAGGTCGTCTTCCGAAGCGTAAGGTGTGAGCAGTCTTTCGGTGTAGTCGTTCAAGTCGCCAATCACCTCGATTTCTGTGCCGAGGTCAACGCCCATGACGGCTTTCAGTTGCCATGTGGCGAGGAGCACGGCGTTTTCGGCGCTCGACACGTTGGGCTCGGCATTCAACATCGTGACTTCAGCGCGGAGGCGTTCCAGTTCCGAGGCCTTGCCTACATTGAAACGTTGCAGCGTCTTCTCGTAGTTTTTCTGTGCGTTTTCGTAAACCTGGCTCATGACATGAAGCGACTCTTGTGCCAGCAGCACGGCATAGAATGCTTGTTTCACCTGCTTGACCAAGGCAATCTTAGACGAGCGCGCTTGTTCCACGGCCATCTCCACATCCATGCCCGACAGCTTGAGGCTTTCCCACAGCGAGGCGTTCACCAAAGGCATGCTGGCCGAGGCCGAAGTGTTGATGTTGTTGTCGCGGCCCACCTTGATTTCCATCGGCTGACCACCCATGTCCATCACCATCACTTGCTTCTGCAAAGTGCGCTGGTAGGACCCGCTGATATTGACATTGGGATATAGCGAAGCATAACTGCCTTGTTTGGCGTAACCCGTCTTCTCCACGGTCATGTCGGCAATCTTTACGGTAGTGCTCTCCGACAGGGCAATCTCCAAGGCTTGGTCAAGGGTGAGTTGTAAGGCTTGAGGCCCCTGAGCCTGTCGAAGGGCCGAAGAATTGTCTTGCGCTTGGACGTAATAGGGTGAGACTATTATTGTAAAAAACGCTAAAATGCTTATAATCAATCTTTTCATATATTCAATTTCCCTAAATGTCTTGTTCTAATTAATTAAGGTGCAAAAATAGGAATAATTGCTTTGTGTAGACGTAGATTTCAACGAAATATTATGCCAATTCAACGAAAAATAATCCAAAAGTCTTATTTTTGCAATCAAAATTGCAGAGATGAAGAAACGCTCACTGCCAACACTTCCCACCGCCAACCTCGACTTGTTGGAACGCCTCTATAAATGGGGTGTGATTTGGATAGTGCTGTTCATCGTCTTCTTTGCGGTACATTCCAACGGCAGTTACTTTTTCCGGGCTGCCAGCTCGCTCTGTTTTGTGGGCATGGCTGTGTTACTGGTGACCTTCATAAATAAGGTGTTGGTCCAGTATCTGTTGAGAAAGAGCAGGGTGGTGCTCTTCATCCTGTTGTCCATCATCGTGATACCATTATGGGCCATGGCCTCTACGGTCCTCGATGTCTGCCTGTTGCATTTCATAGACAAGATACCATTTGTTGAACTATTTAGTTTTCAACGCTTTATTGTTGCCTATTTGGTGCGTTTGATTTGGTTTATCGCCGTTTATGCCATCGTCGTGATTTTCTATTACCAACGCAAGGAAAACGAGGAAAAGATCATCTCCGACCAGCTGAAGAGTGAGAAACTAGACATGGAGTTGCGTTACCTGAAGTCGCAAATCAACCCGCATTTTCTGTTTAACGCTCTAAACAACATCTATTCGATGGTATACACCCACGACGACAACGCCGCCGATGGTGTGTTGAAGCTCTCCGAGATGCTGCGTTATGTGCTGGTTGACTGTCAGGCTGAAATCATTCCATTAAGCAAGGAAATCAACTATATAGAAAACTTTATCGACTTCCAGATGATGCGCATGGGCGGCGAACGTGATGTGATGTTGGAACAGGATATCGAGAAGGAAGACTTTATGATTGCGCCCATGCTGCTTCAGCCTATCATCGAGAACTGCTTCAAATACAGCCGTTTGGAGACGCACCCCGAAGGTTATGTGCACATCAGTATACGGCAGTCGGGCGACAGCTTTTGTTTTGTGGCCGAAAACACAGTCGCTTCCAATCCCATGCCAGTTACGGGCATTGGGAAAGAGGCAAAGAAGTCTGGCATTGGACAAAAGAACGTGCAACAACGCTTGATGTTGCATTATGGTGAGAGCTATAAGTTTGATATTAAACAAGATAACGGGACCTATAAGGTCAAGATTGAACTATGAAAGAGAAATACAATGTGGTCATCGTGGATGACGAGTATCTGGCCCAGAAACTGTTACAGGATTATGTCTCGAAGGTTGACGCTCTGCAGATTGTGGCCGTCTGCTCCAATGCTTTCGAGGCCATGAACGCCTTGAAGAACAACCAAGTGGACATCATGTTTCTTGACATCCAGATGCCCGACCTGACGGGACTGGAACTCGTGAAGAGCATGGAGCACAAGCCGGCCATCATTTTCACCACAGCCTATTCTGAATATGCCGTTGACGCCTTCAACCTCTCGGTGGTCGACTATCTGCTGAAGCCTTTCGACTTTCAACGTTTCTTCCAAGCCGTCAGCAAAGCCATCGGTGTCGATCAGCCAGTAGTGAGCACCGAAGACAAGCCGCGTGATACCATCAGCCGATCCAATGATTTCATCACCGTCAAGGCCGACTACAAGCTATACAAAATCAACTACGACGATTTGCTTTATATCGAAGGGCAGCATGAGTATGTCACGTTCCATACCACCCAACGCCGCATCACGGCTTTGTTTGCCTTGAAGGATTTGGAGGAGATTTTGCCCAAAGATATGTTTGTTCGTGTCCACAAGTCGTATATCGTTTCCTTCAAGCATATTCAGGACTTGGATAAGTCAGATGTCACTGTGGCGGGAAACAAAGTCCCTGTGGGTGCCAGTTATCGCGATGAACTTTTGGCGCGTCTGCAATGAAAAAAAATCATTTTTTTTTGGCAATGCGACCAAAAAAATGTATATTTGCAGCCTAAACCAACCTTAAAAACAGACAATTATGGGTAAATTTGAAATCAAAGCCAGAAAAAATGGCGAGTTCCAGTTCAATCTGAAGGCCACCAACGGCCAAGTGATCCTTACGAGTGAAGGATACAAAACAAAAGCCTCATGCCTCAATGGTGTGGAATCCGTAAAGAAGAATTGTAAGGAAGCGAAGCGTTTTGAGACGAAAGTCGCTTCGAACGGCAAGCCTTACTTTAACTTGATGGCCACCAATGGCCAGATTATCGGCTCAAGCCAGATGTATGCCAATGAGACCAACATGAAGAACGGCATCGCTTCGGTGCAGAAAAATGCTCCTGATGCCGAAATCGTCGATTTGACGGAGAAATAAAAACGCTTGGCTAAGCTATTGAAAGGAACGGCAATGTCGTTCCTTTCATTTTTTAAGGTAAGGTGTATATTGTTGTAAATCAAAGAATAAAACAGAATATTCAAAAAAATCTGCAAAAAACGCTTGCTGGTAACTGAAAAAAGCCTATTTTTGCACCGCAATTCACAACCGAGGAGAGGTGGGTGAGTGGCTGAAACCAACAGTTTGCTAAACTGTCGTATCCAGCAATGGGTACCGGGGGTTCGAATCCCCCCTTCTCCGCGAAAGAAAGAAGACGATGAGAAATCGTCTTTTTTTTCGGGGTATGGCGCAGTCCGGCTAGCGCACCTGCTTTGGGAGCAGGGGGTCGAAGGTTCGAATCCTTTTGCCCCGACCACTTAAAACCAAGGAGTTACAAGAATTTGTGACTCCAATTTTTTTTTGCCCGTTTTGAAAATTTGCACTCGATTTGCACTCAGACTTTTGATTTCTGCACCAGCTTGGTGCAGTTTCATCGAATGAAAACACTACAAATTACACGAAATCAAGGTTGTGTTATATGCTTTAATTTTGTCTCCACATACTCATAAGAAATCTTGCATGATAAGCTGAAAATGTGTATATTTGCAAAGTTAATGAACAATTCAGAATACTATGACACAAAAGCAAGCCATACAACTATTTGAGCAGAAGAAGGTGCGTACCGTTTGGGATACGGAAAAAGAAAAGTGGTATTTTTCAGTGGTGGATGTGGTAGCCGTTTTGACGGACAGCCCCAATCCTCGCAATTATTGGAAAGTATTAAAACACAGGCTGATAAAAGAAGGAAACGAGTCGGTTACAAATTGTAACCAACTGAAAATGCAATCCAGTGACGGCAAACGATATCTTACTGATGTCGCTGATACAGAGCAACTTTTCCGTCTAATACAATCCATTCCATCACCAAAAGCAGAGCCTGTTAAGCAGTGGATGGCGCAGGTGGCGGCCACCACGACACAAATCTCAAAGAACGAAAACCCGAAAGGCATGGCTGAAAGCGCTGGCATTGCCCGACGCGGTGGTGCCGTGGCCAACGACGCCCGCAAGGCCGTAGAGAAGGAAACCGGCCAGCCAGTGGTCTCAACGATGAACGCCAAACAGATTGCACAGGGAGAAGGGGAATTACTATTGGAGGATGGTGAAGAATGAAAAAGTTGTATATTTGCAGATGAAATCAAGAAATATAGGACGAATTATTGAAATTAAAATATTGAAATACAAAAAGATATAAATAAACTAACATAGTTATAAATTTAGCGTTTGCTATTTGTTCCGACCACACTGAAACGTAGGAAATTTAAAGAGGTTTAGAGGAAGAAAGACCAGCAAATGTTCGTTTATGGCGAGCATTTCATCTTTTCCTCTAAGGTAATTCCTACGACCGCAGTGTGGAGACGAAATTGTTCGCCTCTTTTTTGTGGTCGTTGGAATCTGAGGAATTGGTAGCACTTCGCACAAATAACAAACTACCATGCCAATACATATAGGTTCTCTTATTCGTGAAGAATTACGGCGACAAGGCCATACAAACGAATGGCTTGCTGACAGAATTAGTGTTACTCCACGCACGTTACAGAAAATTTTCAACAAGCACTCAATCAACACAGAACAGTTAGAAATCATAAGTCGCGCTCTTGGAGTAGACTTTTTCAGTTGTTATTCCAGTTCACTTTCTCTTCCATGTCCAATATCGACACATGTCCATTATTGACATTTCATAATTGAATATTAAATCGTTACTTCGCCGCCCAAAGGAGGACTTCGAAAATCCATAACAGAGTAGAAAAAAACTTTTAATCAACAATTATATGAAGAAAAGTATGAAAACAATCCTTTTTGGATTAATTGTAATCTGCGGAACTGCGTTCTGTGCGTTATCTTGTAGTAAACAAAAAGTGACATGTACATGTTACGAATACTGGAACCAATTCGGAAGCGGGCCTTGGGTGCTTTCAAATACATTCACGATAGATCCTGTAGAAGAAGGTTTTAATACCTGCCAACAGTTCGAAAGATATATGATTGCAAATAACAATGATGAAGGCTTTAATTACGATTGTGAAACCAATTAATTACTGACTTCCCTTGTGTTCTTATGAAGGGTGTGTCAAAAGTCACTTTTGAAGAAAATCGACACTTGATAATCAGTTAGTTACAGATTAAAAAATGGTCATTTTCATAGTTTTGACACACCCTCTTTTTTAAACTCTGTTTGCAAAAATGAAAGGTTTTTCAAAATTATCATCCTATATTGTCGGATTAGTATTCCTGCTTTCTTCTTTTGCCAAAGCTTCTGATTCAGGCTATTTTGCGAGTGTTCTTTTACAGTACGGGAGTCCTTATATGCAATTTCTTGCCCCTTTTATTATCTTGACGGAGGCATTCCTTGGACTTCTTTTATTGTTCTTTCCAAAAACACGGTTGTTTTCTGTTTTCAGTCTAATATTTCTGTTCGTAGTCACTGTCGGATATGCTTATGGCATAGTGTTCAAAGGGATTGAGGATTGTGGCTGTTTTGGGCATCTGAAGTTCTTGAGTTCTTCTCCAATAATTGTCTTTGCAAGAAATGCAGTCCTTGTTGTTTTGCTACTGATATCAATTAAACATAATAGCAACTCAAGTATTGAGAACTATAAGACATGGTTTATTATTTCCATTGTTGTCATAATCATATCCTTTTTTGCAGGTTTTTCTTATAATATCACCCCTATAAAAAAGAAATCACTTCCACAATTGGTCGATAGTGGACTACAGAACTTTATTGAAACTTCGCCAGATTCAACCTATTTTGTCTTTTTATTCTCATATAAATGCCCGCGATGCCTTAATTCAATTGCAAATTTAAATACATACGAAGAAGACGGCATAGCAGACAAGGTTTATGGCTTATCAACAGTTAGTGGTGGTGATGAGAAGTTTGTTGAAACGTTCAACAAAAACTTTAGTCCTAACTTTACAATTATTAACTGTTCGAAAGAATTATATAAAGTTACTTCGGATTTCCCTACATCATATCTCATCAAAAACAATCAGATTGTTATGATGATGAAAGGAGAACTACCCTGTTCATATGTGCTAAAATCTTCTTTGGATAAAAAGAAATAATCATAAAACTACGGCATTACCCCTCAATCATACAATTCCACAAACTCATAAGTATTCCCCATCGCCTCCAAAAACTTGATAAAGTCCTCCTGACTAATGATAATCGTCCCTGTGTTGTCATTGGGATGGAAACTCAGACGAGGGGCGTTGAGGAGGTTCTTGTCGATGAAGAGGTGCACCTCATGGTTTTCGTCGTTGATGAGGCCGAAGGGGGAGACGCTGCCGGGCTTCAGGCCTAGGTATTTCTCCATGCGGGCTTCCGAGGCGAAGGTGAGCTTGCCTTGGTGCAGACGCTGCTCCAGGTCGTGGATGTCCATCTGGTGCATGCACTCGAAGATGACGAGGTAGTGCTTGTTGCCCTTGTGGTTCCTGAAAAACAGGTTCTTGCAGTGCGTGGCTTCGAACTTGCCCCAGTAGGCCAACGACTCCTCGATGGAACCCAATGGCGGATGGAACTTGATGTCGAAGTCGATGCCGAGGCCAAGCAGGGTGTCTACTACCTTCTGCTGCCGCTCACTCAAGGGTTGGTTTATTTCTGATGGTTTCATATTGTTGTCAGTTTTTTCTTCTAATTCGGTCTTTTTCTGACTATGGCTTATGGCCGATGACTATGGCCGCTTTCACGAACGTTGAGGCGGCCATAGTCATAAGCCATTGGTCATAGTACTACAACTTGCTTTTCAACGCTTTCCCTGTATATGATGCCTTGCACTTCACCAAGTCCTCGGGTGTGCCTTCAAAGACTATTTCGCCGCCCTTGTTGCCGCTCTCGGGACCCAGGTCGATGACCCAGTCCGCCGACTTGATGACATCCATGTTGTGCTCGATGATGATGACACTGTGGCCGTTGGCGATCAGCGCGTTGAACGACTCCAAAAGTTTGTTCACGTCATGGAAGTGTAACCCTGTGGTCGGCTCGTCGAAGATGAACAGCGTGGGTTTCTCGATTTGTCCCTTGACGAGGAAATAGGCCAACTTCACACGCTGCGCCTCGCCACCGGAGAGCGAACTCGACGACTGCCCGAGTTTGAGGTAACCTAAGCCGACTTCGCGCAAGGGCTTCAGTCGGGAAATGATGCGCCCCACGACGGCGGTGCTGCATTCCGACGAGTGCTCGAAGAAGTCCAATGCCTCGTCGATGCTCATGTTGAGGATGTCGGAGATATTCTTGCCGTCGTATTTGATCTCCAGTACCTCTTCCTTGAAGCGCGTGCCATGGCAGGCCTCGCAAGGCAGGTAGACGTCGGCCATGAACTGCATCTCGATCTTTTGCACGCCTTCGCCCTCACATTCCTCGCAGCGACCACCCGGCACGTTGAACGAGAAAAAGGCAGGCTTGATGCCACGCAGCTTTGCGAGTTTCTGTTCCGAGAACAGCGTTCGTATCTCGTCGTAGGCCTTCAGGTAAGTGGCCGGATTGGAGCGCGATGACTTGCCGATGGGGTTTTGGTCGATGAACTCGACAGCCTGGATGAGGCGCAAGTCGCCTTCCAAGGCACCGTAGCTGCCGCATTTCTCGGCGTTCTCGCCCAGTTGCCGCTTCATGGCGGGGTAGAGCACATCCTTCACCAAAGTCGATTTGCCCGAGCCACTCACGCCCGTGATGACGGTCATCATGTTGAGCGGGAAGCGTACGGTGAGGTTCTTGAGGTTGTTCTGCGAGGCACCTTTTATTATTATGGCGTTGGCGCTCTTGCGGCGACGGGTGGGCACGGGGATGTGCATCTTGCCTGTGAGGTATTGCGTGGTGAGGCTCTTCTCGCAGTTGATCAGGTTCTTGATGTCGCCCTCGAAGACGACTTCGCCGCCAAATGCACCCGCCATCGGCCCTATGTCGATGATGTAGTCGGCGGCGCGGATGATCTCCTCATCGTGCTCCACCACGATGACTGTGTTGCCGATGTCACGCAGACGGCGCAGCACGGCAATGAGTCGCTCGGTGTCGCGGGAGTGCAGGCCGATGCTGGGCTCGTCCAAGATATAGGTGGAACCGACTAAACTGCTGCCCAACGAAGTCGCGAGGTTGATGCGCTGCGACTCGCCGCCCGAGAGCGTGTTTGAGAGACGGTTTAGGGTCAGGTAACCCAAGCCCACTTCGATGATGAAATCCAGGCGGTTGTTGATTTCCACCAGCAGGCGCGAGGCGATCTTGCTGTCGGTCTCGTCGAGTTTCAGGTGGTCGAAGAAGACCTTCAACTCATCCAAGGGCATCATCACCAAGTCGGTGATGCTCTTGCCGCCGACCTTCACATATTGCGCCGCCCTGCGCAGGCGTGTGCCGTGGCATTCGGGACAGACCGTCTTGCCACGGTAGCGTGACAGCATCACACGGTATTGTATCTTATAGGACTGGCTTTCAACGTAGTTGAAGAAGTCCACGATGCCTTCGAAGTACTGGTTGCCCGTCCAAAGCAGGCTCTTCTGCTCCTCGGTCAGTTCGTAGAACGGTTTGAAGATGGGGATGCCCACCTTGTCGGCCACACGGACGAGGGCGTCTTTCCATTCGCTCATCTTGTCGCCGCGCCAGCAGGCGATGGCGTTCTCGTAGATCGACAGGCTCTTGTTGGGCACCACCAGGTCGGGGTCGATGCCGATGACGCTGCCGAAGCCCTGACAGGTCGGGCAGGCGCCGTAGGGGTTGTTGAAGGCGAACATGTTGGCTGTAGGCGGCTCAAAGGTGATGCCATCGGCCTCGAAACGTGACGAGAAGTCGGCTTCCTGTCGCTCGCCGTTCAGCTCGCTGATGACTTGGCAGGTCTCCTTACCTTCATAGAAGGCCGTCTGCACCGAGTCGGAGATGCGTCCCACGGCGTCATCCATGCTCTCGTTGACCTTGATGCGGTCGATGAGCAGTTTCACCTTCTTCTCGCTGACCTTTTTCTTCTGGTCAAGGAAATCCTCGATTTTGACGATCTCACCATTATATAAAATACGGTAGAAGCCCTGCTGCATGAGGATGTTGAGGTGATCTTCGAGGCTACGGCCTTCGGGCAAGTGAAGCGGCGCGACGATATAGGCCGTGCTGCCCGTTGGTAGGCCGAGGATATAGTTCACCACGTCCATCACTTGGTGCTTCTTGACCAGTTTGCCCGAGGCAGGGGAGTAGGTCTTGCCGATGCGGGCATAGAGCAGCTTCAGGTATTCGTAAATCTCGGTGCTGGTGCCCACTGTGGAGCGTGGGTTATGGGTGTTCACCTTCTGTTCGATGGCGATGGCAGGGGAGAGGCCGGTGATGCTCTCCACGTCGGGCTTGTTGAGTCGGCCCATGAATTGCCGCGCGTAAGAACTCAGGCTCTCCACGTAGCGGCGTTGTCCTTCGGCATACAAAGTGTCGAACGCCAACGACGACTTGCCCGATCCCGACAGGCCGGTGATGACCACCAGCTTGTTCTTCGGAATTTGCAAACTGATGCTTTTCAGGTTGTTGACCTTCGCGTTGCGGATGGTGATATAGGATGGTTTGTTTTCTTTCAAGACGCAAAAATTGAATCGGCAAAGGTAAAGAAAAGCGGGGAAATAGGAGAGGGGTGTTAATAGAAAAGTTTTTAATGCGTTTAAGGAAGGAGAATTGAATCGAGAGAATAACGTGCATTTTTTACACGTAATTGAGGTCGACAAGTCAGTACCGGAAAAATATGCGTAAAAACAAATAAATAATCAATTTTACACTCGAATTTGATTGAAAATGTTGCGTAGCATCCAAGATTTTAAATCAAGAACGAGTGGATTTGCATGAGGATGCCTTGGAATTGCTCTACTCATTTCCAACAAATTTATTGCCCTTTCACGAAAAAAATCACGATTTTTGTTTGTTTTTCCAAAAAAGCCGTATATTTGCACCGAAATAACCAACGGATTCAAAACTAAAACTGACGCTATCGAAAGATCTATACCCTTTATTAACAAGCACTTAAGTTGAGTACACAAAGAAAGGGGGACCCAATGTCCAACATAGTGAAAAGCGACAAAGAACTGATTGAACGCTACCAAGATGGTGATGTTCACAGTTTTGAATTATTGATTGGTAGATACCAGAAACAAGTTTATTCCTACATACTCACGCTCGTGAAAGACAAGCAGTTGGCTGATGATGTCTTTCAGGATACTTTCGTGAAGGTCATCCAGACCATCAAGTCGAAGGGCTACAAGGATGACGGACGTTTCGTGCAGTTTGCCATGCGCATCGCCCACAACCTTGTCATCGACCATTTCCGCAAGGAGAACCGCATTCCCACGGTGGAGTCGTCAAGCGAGGACTACAACTACATCGACAACGTGCCGATTACCGACCATTCCGTCGAACAGGGCATGATCGTCGACCAGGTCCACAGTGACTTGCACCGCATGATCGCCTTCCTGCCCGACGAGCAGCGCGAGGTACTCCGTATGCGTATCTTCGACGACATGAGCTTCAAGGACATTGCCGACATCACCAACGTGAGCATCAACACGGCGCTGGGCCGCATGCGCTACGCTTTGATCAACTTGCGTAAGATGATGGTGGCCAATAATATGACCCTTACTTACTAGCCCACGCTACTATGGCCGATGACTATGGCTTATGGCCACTTTCACGACCGTTGAAGTGGCCATCGTCATAAGCCATAGGCCATCGTCAAAAAAATATTTTCCCGATACATAATAATCCCCAATTGTCTGCGTTATTAGGTCAAAAGTCAAACCTAAAACACGCCTATGACAAATAGTTACACCTCTTACCCCTTATCCGTTGAAGACGCAGTGTTGGTATCACAAATCAAGGAGGTTTTCCGTAGGGAGAGCGAGCAACAGCAACCCAGCCGCAACGTATTGCGCTACCTGTTCGACTACGCCGCCGCCTACGAGTCGATGAACACTGGGCTGATGGGTCAAGTCTCATACATGAACAACTGACCGGAACGGAACAGAAGGACAGAAAAGCCGCTGAATGCTCAGCGGTTTTTTTTGTTTATTCATTTTCTTTAAACTGTTTCGGGTATGGGAAAAATTTGTAAATTTGCAGCATGGATAACAACGAACACAAAAAGTACGAACAAGACAATAGGGAGCCAAGTATGGCCTCAGAGCCTACAACAGCATACGGTTATTCACAAGGTGCACCACTCACTGGCCTGCTTGAATATCTTTATGCCACACTCTCGCCGAACAGCATGCGATGGTTGGGTGAACACCTTATCGAACATGCTCAATCCGCCGTGCAACCCTACACGATGGCTGAAATTGATGCTATGTTGGAAGAATCGGAGCGTGATTTTGAGGCGGGAAGATGTTACAGCACCGAGCAAGTGTTGCAGATGTGCAAAGAGGCGCAATCCAAAAAGCAAATGGCATGAAGGTGTCATGGTCAAAAAAGGCTGGTGATGCCGTAGTGCAAACTTCAGTTTATATTTTGGACAAGTTTGGTCAAAAGGCAAGTGCAGAATTCTTGAAAGAAGTGCAGCATGTGTCGGATTTATTGGAAAGCAATCCTTGTCTTGGCCTAGTTGAGCCTTTGCTGGCTCAAAAGTCGAAGCCATACAGAAGTGTAGTCTTGAATCATCTGAACAAAATAGTCTATTACATCAAAGGCGACACCATCCGAGTCGCTGCTTTTTGGGACACTCGAAGGGAGCCAAAGGCGCAAGCAGACAGGTTGAAATGATGAAATGTCGCCGCCATGGGCTTTCCAAAAAGCTGGCATCAGGAACCACTTTGGCAGTGATTTGTGGCAATAAAAAACCTTCCAAAAAACGCTTTGATTTGAAATAATTTGTACTTTTGCCTTCGATTGTTCGGGGAGACATCCGAGCGATTGAAGGCAATTTGTGCTTGTATCTAGTTAGCAATATCTGGAAAATATAGTAGATAGGTATGGGTCACAGGTTTGCCAGCCTGATTTGTATTCAATTGATTCTTGATACATACAGGCTAGGTAAACATGTACGGTTTTTATCTACAAGGTGTTTTCCAGAGCCTGCTAACTGAAAACTTGTACAAATCAAGTTTCCTAGCCTTCTTATGCACAATCGTAAACCTGCTGAATCGAGGAAGCAATAGGCAAAAAAAAGTTGCGCCCGATGACGAATTTAGGGTTTAGACAAATGACAGACAATATGTTAGGACAAGAAAACAAACCAACAGAACTCAGAAATGAAAAAACAGATTCATTACAAGTCAATTTTGTTGGATGGGGTGGAGCAATCCTCAGTCTGCTTAGTGTAATTTTTGCAATGAAAAGCACAACCATTCAAAATGAGTTTTTGCCATCTCATTATTCGTTGCTGGGGTATCGCTCTCTATTGTTGCACTGCAATTTAAACCTCGTTGGCCTGCCTTAATCGGCATGTCGATTTCATGCGTGGCGTTTTTCTTCCTTTCAAGTTTGATTGGACTATAATTAACATAAAAGTTGCGCCCGACACGGAATTAGGGAAAACAAAATGATAACAATCGCTGAAGCCGACGAAGTCTTACGGCACCTGCCAAATGAATTTGATTCGCATGATTTCATCGAAAAATACCTGACTGTTTTTGAAAGAGATTATGTGAACATGCTTATCAACAATATTGACAGTACCACTATTTTCAGAACTGTCAATGCAACTATCGGAAGATTTTTGTCAAACAATCAAGAGACTCTGAATATTAGAAAGATTACGAGAACAGATTCTCAAAATGTAAGAGGCAATGTAACAGACAATCAGTATTGGAGGAAATATCATGAAAGGTAATAATAGATTTGTATTGTTGTGTGTTGTTTTGTTAATGGCGCATCTTTCAGTTGTTGCACAGGACTTTCTATGGGTTAACGGTGAAGGCCAATTGGTTGACTATGCCTATATGATAAACAATCTTCCAACAGAGATTCGTCCAAAAGTAAAACACAACACAAAATCAGTAATAGTTAATCAATACCTTCTTGTCAACAGAATGGGTAAATTACATCGGTGGGCGGATCGTGATAGTCAATACATTATGCACTACGACACATTAGGAAGGCTCGTACAAATTCAAGGCTCCCAGGATGATTATGTTGGTGTCAACTTTATCTACGAAAATGGCAAAGTGGTTGAGGTTGATGGGAATTATGGTTGTAGTTTTACATATGACGAAAATGGGCGACTTAAAACAATGCAAAACATGTATGGCGATATCTACCAATATACCCTTGATAAAAATGGAAATATCACAAAAATCAATAAGTATCATGGTTCAAAATTCATCTGTACATATACTTGCAATTTTGACAAAAAGAGTCGTAAGTTCATGTATAATCTTGTCAATGGAAACGAAAAAATGGATATTGTGATGTACTTCAATAACGCAGGTGATGTGTCAACAATAATGGCATATAGGGAGTTTAAATGGATTAGTGGGAGGGTTGACTATGAGCATAATGAGTTCCGATTTGAATACGATTCGGACGGCAATCCAATCCGATGTATTAAAACAGAGATTGGCGATATTGCAGTTGAAACCAAAGGCTATGAATATGAATACACCTATGAGTTTTATCCAACAGAAACAGAAGAAGAAATAGAGAGATAAACAGAATGGAGAAATACATCATTCTGATAAACAAGATTCACAAGTCAGATTTCCAATGAAAATGAGCATTGGAGTTGGGGAAGTTAAAGCCGCTGAGCAATCAGCGGCTTTTTTTGTTGTGCAAAACCTTGACCCTAATAGGGTTACACACCTCTTTATAAAATAAATATTAATTTGTTTGGAAAGTGCTAGAAATCTCAGTAAATTTGCAGACTTTTATACGAGTTACAAATCTAAAATCTAAAACATAACACATTATGAACAAGCAGATTACATTAGAGCAGGCCGTCGAGAAGGTTCATGACGGCATGACCATCATGTTCGGCGGTTTCCTCGGTGTTGGAAGCGCCACGCAAATTATTGACGCTATTGTTGCAAAAGGCGTTAAAGACCTCACTATCATTGCCAACGACACGGCCTACGACGAAGTTGCCCACGGCAAACTGGTCAGCAACCACCAAGTGAAGAAAGCCATCGTGTCGCATACCGGCACCAACAAGCAGACCGCCATCCAGAAGAACGAAGGCACCCTCATCGTGGAATACGTTCCCCAAGGCACCCTCGCAGAGCGCATCCGTGCCTACGGTGCAGGTCTCGGTGGCGTGCTGACCCCCACGGGCATGGGCACCATCATGGCCGATGGCAAGCAGGTGGTGAACGTCGATGGTAAGGACTACCTCCTTGAGAAGCCCCTGAAGGCCGACATCGCTTTCCTGCGCGCCAACATCGTCGACGAGTTCGGCAACATGGTGTTCCTCGGCACGACCAACAACTTCAACCCGCTGATGGCCACCGCCGCCGACTATGTCGTCGTCGAAGCCGAAAAGCTGGTGAAGGTCGGCGAGATCAAGCCTGAATGCGTGCATGCCTCGGGTATTTATGTCGATGCTATTTACGTTGAAAAATGACACGAGACTTCGAGACACGAGACGCGAGACGAGGCAAAGTCCCGTGTCCCGCAGTCCAGCGTCCCGAGTCAAAAACTGAACAACTGAATAACTAACAACTGAACAACTGATAAATATGGAATACAGAACAAAGATTAGACTTCGCATGAGTGCGAAGGACGCCCACTACGGTGGCAATTTGGTTGACGGCGCCCACATGGTTCACCTCTTCGGTGATGTGGCTACCGAACTCTTGATTATGCGCGACGGCGACGAAGGCCTCTTCTGCGCATACGACATGATTGAATTCAAGGCCCCTGTCTATGCAGGCGACTTCATCGAAGCCGAAGGCTGGATCGACCGCGAAGGCAACACCTCGCGCCACATGATGTTTGAGGCCCGCAAGGTGGCCGTCGCCCGCCCCGACATTTCCGCCTCTGCTGCCGACGAGCTGGATGAACCCATCCTCGTTTGCCGCGCTTCGGGTACCTGCGTGACTCCTAAGGATTGCCAACGTAAAAAGTAAGATGTCTGGATTGCTTCGTTCCTCGCAATGACGCGAAGCGACCCAAACGAATCTTTGAATTTTGAATCTTTAAATTTTGAATTTACGAAATGGATAAACTGATCATCACTGCCGCCATTTGCGGCGCGGAAGTTACGAAGGAGCAGAACCCCAACGTGCCTTATACCGTTGAAGAAATCGTGCGCGAGGCCAAGAGCGCTGTCGATGCCGGCGCCGCCATCGTCCACCTGCACGTCCGTTGGGACGACGGCACACCCACCCAAGACCGTGGCCGTTTCCAAGAGTGCGAAGAGGCCATCCTGAAGGTGTGCCCCGATGTCATCCTCATCCCTTCGACTGGCGGTGCCGTCGGTATGACTCCCGACGAGCGTCTGCAATCGACCGACACCAACCCGTTGCCTGAAATGGCTACCCTCGACTGCGGTACCTGCAACTTCGGCGACGAGATCTTCGACAACACCATGCCGACCATGCGCGCCTTCGGCAAACGCATGATGGAACGTGGCATCAAGCCCGAATACGAATGCTTCGAGATGGGTCACCTCGATACCATCCTCAACATGGCCAAGAAGGGCCAGGCCCCTGGCGCTCCCATGCAGTTCAACTTCGTGTTGGGCGTGCCCGGCTGCACCCCCGCCACCGTCGCCAACCTCTGCTGGCTCGTCAACGGCATCCCCGCTGGCTCCACTTGGACAGTGACTGGCGTAGGTCGTCATGCCTTCCCGATGGCCGCCGCTGCCATCGCCATGGGCGGTAACGTCCGCGTGGGCTTCGAGGACAACCTCTATCTCTCGAAGGGCGTTCTCGCTCAATCGAATGGTGAACTGGTCGCCAAGGTCGTGCGCATCGCCAACGAACTCGGTCGCCCGATTGCCACCTCCGACGAGGCTCGCGAAATCCTTGGTTTGAAACCGAGAAAATAATAATAGGAGAAAGGAAACATTGTTATAGAACTATGATTATGAGAAATAAAGGTTTCATTTTTTGCTTGTTAGTCATTGCATTAACATCTTGTGACCCTTCGTCTATCATTGATTTCAAACTCGTCAATAATAGTGGACACGCAGTAACAATCACTTCCAATCTATCTCATAAGGACTTTTGGCCCAATGACATTTCTATTGAATCAGGACAAGATACTCTGATTTTCAGCGCTATGGACTTGGGACCTGCACCTGCAAGTTTGAATCAATTGACAATAGGTTTAGGCAAGATTAATTGTGATACCGTTATCTGTACTTTTGACGATGGCAAGCGTTTGGTTTACACACAAGAAGAAGGGAATGGACCTTTTGATTTCAATGGAAAACATTACAATTGGACAACAAAAAAAGGCTTTATGTTCCTGATTCCTTTTAATCGTTATGGGCATCTTTCATACACGATTACAGAAGAGGATTATGCCAATAGTGTTGAACCTTAATAATTGAACAATGTTCTTCATTAACGAAATGAATTACAAAAACAACAATTAAACATTTAAACAATAAACAATTAAACAACAACAAAGCAATGCAAAAACATGGTAACAAATACGGTACTCACCGTGTCATCGAACCCGTCGGCGTGCTGCCGCAACCCGCTAACAAACTGAACAACAACATGGATGAGATTTGGGACAACGAGATCCTCATCGACGTGCAGACCCTGAATATCGACTCCGCTTCGTTCACCGACATCCACAACTACGCCAAGCAACAGGCTGGTCCTGGCGCAAGCGAAGAGAAGATCATGGAAGAGGTGAAGAAGGAGATGTTCCTCAACGTGGAACTGCAAGGCAAGCACCGCAA
The DNA here is from genome assembly GCA_017632935.1 of Bacteroidales bacterium. Taxonomy (GTDB): domain Bacteria; phylum Bacteroidota; class Bacteroidia; order Bacteroidales; family F082; genus Limimorpha. The sequence continues at coordinate 86,738 of JAGBQJ010000037.1, forward strand.
CCGTCGTACCGGCTCTGGCGGTATGCTCCTCGGCAAGGTCGAGAAGATTGGTGATGCCCTGAAAGGCAAGATCGACCTGAAGGAAGGCGACCGCATCGCCACCCTCGTCTCCCTCTCACTGACCCCGCTCCGCATCGACGAGATCCTCGCCATCCGTCCCGATGTTGACCAAGTCGACATCAAGGGTAAGGCCATCCTGTTCGAAAGCGGTATCTATGCCAAGATCCCGACCGACATGCCCGAGAAACTCGCTTTGAGCGCCCTCGACGTGGCTGGTGCTCCCGCCCAGACCGCCAAGTTGTGCCAATACGGCCAGACCGTCGTCATCCTCGGCGCCGGTGGTAAGAG
>JAGBQJ010000038.1 GCA_017632935.1 Bacteroidales bacterium
CTACCAAAACTACTTCATCGTGGAGTTGCCCCTCGATTTCGACGTCAAGGCAAATGCCGACAACCGACTTGACTTGACCATGGTCATCGACAACTGGTTCCGCAATCCGCATGTCATCGACTTCAACGAGTTGGGTAGCAGCATCATGCAGAACCAGAATGCGCAACGCTTGTTCAACGGCAACGGGAAAGACGTGTTCAAAATTGGAAAACCAGACGACAACAATATAAAGATGAAAAGAGAAGCAAAACTAGTGGAAAAGTTCAACGAGGTAATGCATTATGCCACGCCAAAGCCCCATTTTTGGACTTGGGAGAACGTCAGACAAACCTTTGAGCAAATCAAGGAAAGCGACAAAAACCGTTCATGAGGCGCTTGTTTTGGATAGTACCCCTGATGCTGTTCGGCCTGCTATCGTGCCATCCCGAACACAACACTTATACGCCAACGGCGTACGACCTCAATCAACCCTCATATTTCCCGACGAAGAACAACATCCCTGCCGACAACCCCATGACTGAAGAAGGTGTGACCCTAGGCAGAAAGCTGTTTTATGATTCACGGCTTTCAGGTCGCGACGGAACGGACGGCATTCGTAGTTGTTCTTCGTGCCATCACCAGGAGCATAACTTCGAATATGGCTCAGCCACTAACACGCACCACGCCATGCTGCCTTTGATCAACTTGGCATGGAATCGTACGGGCCTAGGTTGGAACGGTGGTGTGGCCACTCTTGAAGACATGGTCTTGGCAGCAATCACGAGCCCCGTGGAAATCAATGCGGACACCAACCAAGTGGTCAAGTACTTGCAAAAGACCGACGACTATCCCGAACTGTTCGAGAAAGCCTTCGGCAGCCGAGAGATCACTTTTGTCAATGTGGAAAAAGCCATCGCGCAGTTTGTGCGAAGCTTGGTCTCTTCCGACAGCAAATTCGACCGCTATCTGCTTGGTGAAGAAGAACTAACTGAAGACGAGATGGCAGGCTACGAGCTGTTTTGCACCGAAGAGGGTGCCGACTGCTTCCACTGCCATGGTGGCGGCGGTCTGGCCTTGATGACCACCAACCTGTTCTACAACAACGGCTTGGACGACGAGTTCAACGACCCCGAAGACCGCTCAGCCATCACGGGAAGCCATTGGGACCAAGGTGCTTACAAAGCCCCTACCCTGCGTAACATCGCCGTCTCGAGTCCTTATATGCACGACGGTCGTTTCACCACCCTTGATGAGGTCATCGACTTCTACAGCGAGGGCGTGAAAGATTCCGAGAGCATCAACCCGCTGATGCATCATGTGATGGATGGCGGCGTGCGGCTCACCGACTTGGAGAAGGCGCAACTGAAAGCGTTTTTGAACACTTTGACCGATGACACTTTCTTAAACAACCCTGACCATTCCAAGCCATGACTTATCCCTGGGGCGACGAGCGCCGATTCAACAGTTACAGCCGTTATTTTGCGAAGCAATTCGGCGGGCGGGTGCAGAAGATCAGCATCGACGCAGGTTTCAGCTGTCCAAATCGGGATGGGAAAATCAGCACGGGAGGCTGTACTTTTTGCAGCAACGAGGCCTTCAACCCTTCCTATTGCAAACCCGAGAAAAGCATTAGGCAACAGATTGAAGAAGGCATTGCGTTCCATCAAAAGCGTTACCGTCGCGCCAACCAGTACTTGGCTTATTTTCAGCCTTTCTCGAACACCTACAAGCCGTTAGAGGAGTTGAAGGGCGTTTACAGTCAGGCTTTTGAAGCCATAGATTCCATCTCCACACTATCCTGCACACGGAATGACATGGCTTCAAAAGCCTTGGGAAAACCTGAAATTGTCGGCATCGTCATCGGCACGCGGCCCGACTTGATTGATGCGGATATTTTGCAGTACCTCAGCGAAATCCAGCAAACGCACTATGTCATGTTGGAATATGGCGTGGAAAGTGTTTACGATGAGACCCTCAAACGCGTTAATCGAGGACACGACTTCGCCACGGCGGAGAAGACCATACGCATGACTGCCGACTATGGCATCCCCTGTGGGGCACACTTCATCTTCGGCCTGCCCAGCGAGAGCAAGACAATGATGCTTAGCGCCGCCGCTGTTATCTCGCAACTGCCTTTGACCACGGTCAAGTTCCACCAACTGCAAATCTTCAAAGGCACCACAATGGCTGAAGAATACCTTGAGCATCCCGAGCATTTCCATCTCTTTGATTTGAAAGAATACATTGACTTCGTCATCGACTTTGCCGAAAGGCTCAATCCTGACATCGTCATTGAACGTTTTGCTGGTGAAGTGCCGCCACGCTACCTCGTCAGCGAACCGTGGATGAAGCTGCGGTATGATGAGGTGCTGGCCAAAATTGAGAAACGGATGGCCGAACGTGATACCTGGCAGGGGAAAATGCTGTCAGTGTAGTCAAGAGAGTGCCGTAATTACAGTTTCTTCACCGGGAAAGTGAAATACGTGTTGGGGAAAGGCTCGTTCTTCAAGGTGAAGTGCCACCATTCCTCGCCGATAGGCTTGAAGCCGTGGCGCAGCATGGCTTCGCGCAGGATCATGCGGTTGTGGAACTGCTCGGCGGTGATACGGTCATTGGGCTTGTATTTCCCCGTGTTGGGGTTGCCGCCGAAATCGGGATGGCTTTCCAATCCGAACCAGTCGAACGTGCCACCCATATCCACTTCTTTTTCTGTTGCCATGTCAAACAAGGTGAGGTCGATGGTGGAGCCACGCGTGTGGCCGCTCTTCTTGGCGATATAACCCAACTCGAAGAGCCTGTCGCGAGGCACGTCGGGATAGAAATAAGGCTTCATGAGCGTGTCGTTGACATCAGCGGCCCAGCGCACAAAGTGGTCGACGGCACACTGCGGACGGTAGGCATCAAATATTTTCAAACGATAGCCTTGTTTCATGAGATCGTCACTCACTGCGCGGAGGCTGTCAGCAGCCTGACGGGTGAGCAAGGCGATTGGTTCCTCATAGCCGTCCACGCGGGCACCAACGAAGTTATAGGTGTTGTAATAACGTATTTCCAAGATGGCATCGGGGACGACATCGGTAATGTTCACGAACTGGCTGGCATCATCAGTGGACGGCAATATCCCCTTCAGTTGCTTGAACTCGGATTGTGCCTTGGCAAGTTGTTCAAGGAAAGCCGGGCTGGTGTGTAGTCGGGCCAAGCCGATGGCGGCACAAAGACGACTGGCATCCACATCGCTCTGCCAGTGGGCGCCGGCGATAACACGACTCTCGCCATACATGTAGCCGCGTGCCATGAGGGTATCGGCATTGGCTGGATTGACCTCGGAGAGTAGCAAAGCAGCGGCATAGCCACGCTGACTGTGACCCGAGGGATAGGAACCTTCGCCCGACAGTTCAGCTTCTTCATACCTAGTTAACATGTGTTCGTGGAAGCGTTCAAAAGGGCGCTTACGATGATAAAAGGCCTTCGGCTTGACGCGCGTCTGGTCGATGGTGGAAAGGCTGTTGACCAAGTATTTGTATATCTCGGGTGTGCCTTCCTTGGAGATTTTAAGGCCGAAGGGCACGCTAAAAACAGCGAAAAGCGAGTCGTAGTTCCACACTGCATCACGAAACACTAGGGCGGCGCGGACCGAATCACAACGTTGTGTCTTGCCCCACATGTAACGCATGATGTCGTGGGCAAAGTCAATCCCAACGGTATCGGGCGGAGCAGGCAGGCATTTGATAAGGTCGGGCATCTCTTCCGCACTGAAATACAGCGTAACGTCGTCGCTTTGTGCTTGGGTTTGTAGGCTACCGCAAAACAGGAAGGCAGCGAGGAATCCTATGAAAAGCTTTTTCATTTTGTCTTAGAGTTGAGTTTTGGAGTGCAATAATACAGAAATTGGAGGAATTCTTTTCCTCACAATTGCCTTTTTTTATAAACAAATCAAAACAAGGATAATTTTCACTATTTTTGCAGCATATCATACTCTCTGATAGAATTGTATGAGAAAATAAATGTCATATTTGATGACTATTTGATAAAAGAATAACAATGGACCAAAAAACAGAAAACACCGGCGACATCATCATTTATCAAACCGAGGACGGTTTGACGAAGATCAATGTGAAATTGGACAATGATACCGTCTGGCTCAACCAGCAACAAATGTCTGAACTATTTCAGAGTTCTAGGACCAATATTGTTGAACATATTAAACACATATATGAAGAGGGGGAGCTTACCTTAGAATCAACTTGTCGGAATTTCCGACAGGTTCGCCTAGAGGGCAATAGAGAGGTTAGTAGGGAAATTCCTTTTTATAACCTCGACATGATTATATCGCTTGGCTACCGTATAAAATCGGCTATTGCCACGCGTTTCCGCATTTGGGCAACGCAGCGACTGAAAGAATATATGGTCAAAGGTTTCACCATGGACGATGAACGGCTAAAAGGCAACGGTGGCGGTAATTATTGGAAAGAGCTGCTTGACCGCATCCGCAACATCCGTTCTTCTGAAAAGGTGCTGTATCGTCAGGTGCTTGACCTCTATGCCACCAGTGTGGACTACAACCCTAAAAGCGATGAATCCATTCTGTTTTTCAAGATGGTGCAGAACAAGCTACACTATGCAGCCCATGGTCATACCGCCGCCGAAGTTATCTATGAGCGTGCCGCTGCCGACAAGCCTTTTATGGGACTGACCACATTTTCAGGAGAAATGCCAGCATTAAAAGACATAGGCATTGCCAAGAACTATTTGAATGAAAACGAGTTGAAGATTTTGAACAATCTTGTTTCGGGTTACTTCGACTTGGCTGAAATCAATGCGCTTGAGCACAAACCTATGTACATGAGCGACTATATCAGGCAATTGGATTCGGTGCTCACCTCTGGCAACAGACCGTTGCTCGAGGGGCCTGGCTCTGTAAGCCATGTACAAGCCTTGGAGAAAGCTACCGCCGAATACCGCAAATACCAAAGCAACACCATCTCACCCGTTGAGGAAGCCTATTTGGAAACCGTGAAAGCAACGGCCAAATTGGTGAAGAAAAACGCAAAAGGAAAGAAATGATGAACGAACTAAACATAGATAAAACCCACTGGAAGAAATACAGGTTTGGAGATGTTGCCATCCAAACGAAGGATGTGGTCGATATTGAAAATACCAACCTGACTCGATATGTTGCAGGAGAACACATGGGTTCCGAAGATATTCATATTAGAAAATGGGGTACTGTTGGTGATGGCTATTTAGGACCGGCATTCATTCGTAAATTTAGCAAAGGTGACATACTTTATGGTTCAAGAAGGACATATCTAAAAAAAGTTGCCATTGCTGATTTTGATGGTATCACCGCAAATACTACTTTCGTGATAAAAGCCAATGAAAAGTTGATAGAACCAGTTCTTCTTGCTCATCTTATGTTGAGCCATAATTTCACCGAGTATTCGGTAACCAATTCGAGAGGTTCTGTGAATCCTTACATCAACTGGAAGGACATTGCCGACTACGAATTCCTCCTCCCACCCAAAGCCGAGCAGAAACGCCTGGCCGAGCTGCTCTGGGCTGCCGATGAGGTGGTGGAGAAGGAGAAGAGGGAGATGGAGAGAATGGAATATTTCAGAAAACTCACATTTGAGCAGCATACTTCAAAAAAAGCAAACGTGAAACTTGAAAATTGCTTAATTGTCAAAAAGAGAAAAAGCAAAGCACCTCATACTTTTGACAAATATATTGGTTTGGAGCATATCGAAAGCGGTTCTTATTTTACTACCCAAAACGGTGACCCACAAGATGTACTTGCTGATAGCTATATTTTTCAGAAAGGCGATTTGTTATACAGTAAATTAAGACCCTATCTGGATAAATGTATTATTGCGGATTTCGATGGAATTTGTTCAACCGAAATAATTGTTTATGATACGAAGCCAAATACATCTAAAGAATACATGTTAAATGTTTTGCATTCAAAGGCATTTTTAGATTACATAGTTGACAAATCATTTGGAACCAAAATGCCTCGTGTCTCACACGAACTTGTTTCTGACTATGAGTTATATTTACCTTCTATAGATGAGCAAGAAAATATTTTGGCCACTATTGGAAACATCATAAAGCAAGAGAAGAGAATTAGAGAGCAAATTGCTCTTTCACAACAGATAAAGCAGGAATTAATCAATAAAATATATTAGTTATGAAACAAGATCGAATTCCTTTGTACCAAGAAATTGAATCAAGAAGAAACTCAAAATTACTTGTGTATTATACAAGTACAAGACAAGGACTTGAAACTCAAATAGCTAAAGATGTATTACCTAAATTCTCCAATCAATTAGATAATATTGGTGATACAAAAAAAATCTCATTGTTTTTATACACAAATGGAGGTGACACTTTAGCAGCATGGAGTTTAGTAAACTTAATCCGTAGTTTCTGCAAAGAATTTGAAGTAATAATACCATCAAATTGTTTTAGCTCAGGAACATTGATTTGTCTAGGAGCCAATAGGCTTATTATGACAAAACAAGCAGCTCTCGGCCCGATAGATCCCAGTATTAACGGTCCTTTAAACCCTATGATTCCTGGGATTCAGAATCCAAACGCAAAAGTTCCTGTTAGCGTGGAGTATGTTAATGCTTACATTGAGATGGCGAAAAAGGATTTTGGCATAACAGATCAAAAAAATCTAACTGAAGTATTACTTCATTTATCAGATAAAATTCATCCATTGACTTTAGGTCAAGTTTACAAATCTAAGAGTCAGATTCAAATGATTGCTCGCAATTTAATGAAGTATCAAAAAATAAACAAGGAAAAAACAGATACAATAATTAAGTTTCTTTGCAGTGAATCAGGAAGTTATGATTATTCTATTCGTCGAGACGAGGCTATTAACAATTTGGGGATCAATGTTGAGAAACCATCGATGGAATTGTATTCAATAATAAAACAAATACACGATGACATTAGTGCTGAACTTGAGTTAGAGAAACCATTTGAACCCATGATACTATTAAATAATGCAAAACAGCCAAATCATCCATATTCATTTAGACGTGGGCTTATTGAATCCATTATGGATACGGAGGTGTTTATTAGTGAAGGTAGTTTGGTCAAAATTCAAGACCCAAGAACAGGACAATTATTACCAAATGATAATAGAACTTTCGAAGGTTGGAGACACGAAAATCAATAAACGCTATGGAAGAATCAGGATATAATCCAATTATACAAACCACGACAGGTGATAGTAGTAATTACTACAATAATGATTCGTCATCTTTACAAACCTCAAAGATTGAATTATTAAAATACGAATTATCAATTAATTATTCAAATAATCCAATCATAATAGACACTTGTCCTTAAACGAAATAAACGCAGTGGAAAAAACAACAAACAAAGCAGGAATTAATCAATAAAATATACTAATTATGAGCACCAAACCATTTATAAAAAAGTATTCAATATCCAATTTGTTTGGATATAAAAACTTTGAGTTATCCTTTGATGACAATATTAAGATTCTAATTGGAGAAAACGGGTATGGCAAAACAACCGTTCTAAACTCTCTATCATTTTTACTCAAGGGGGAGTATAAAAATCTATCTCGCATCAAGTTCTCAGAGATCAGAATCGAATTTGACGATTCTCACAATTATGAGTTTTCTTCTAATGATTTGAAATCATATGTACAATATCTTGATAAACAAAAAGAAGGAGAGGATGGAATTATTTCATATATAAACCACCGATTGGAACCTTCAGAATTAACTCAATTAATCAAATTGGTCTATACAAACAAAGATGAGGTTATTGAAACAATAAAAAATAATGATATTCTTAATGGTATCCCATCTAGTATTGTATATCAAGCATTATTAGAATTGTCAGAAAGAACCAATAAATATAAAGTATTTACAGACATAGCCACTTATGTGAATAGCACTGGATACAAGATCCTATACTATCCTACATATAGAAGAGTTGAGGTTGATCTGAAAAACATAATGAACAACATATCTCACAATACAAGAAGAGGATTTAGGAACGAACAAGACGAATTGATGAATGATAACACCATCATTAAATTTGGAATGAGTGATGTAGAAAAACGAAGGGACAAAATATGTGAGGAAATCAGACGATCTTCGATATCTGGTTTTGCTGCTGTTTCTGGAGGTATGATTAGCAAATTACTTGATCAAAATTTCAGCAACACAGAATGTCATAATTTTGACATTAACGAGATAAAAATTGTTTTGAGCCGAGTTGGTGAGAATATGTCTCAAAACGACAAAGACACGATTCTATCACAAATATCATCAGATCCTTCATTAAATCAACAGAATTCTTATTTGAGGTATTTCCTTGATCAATTGTTATCGGTATATAAAAAGCAAGAAAAATATGACACAGCCATTAAACAATTTGTAAAAACATGTAATAATTACCTATGCGACAAAGAGTTTTCATATGACGAAAGTGCCGTAGATTTAAAATTACATAGAAAGAACAATGCTATAAAACCTGAAAATCTTGAATTAATTCAATTAAGTTCAGGCGAAAAACAGATTGTTTCAATTTTCTCGCAATTATATTTAGAGCCAGATAAAAAATATATCGTATTATTTGACGAACCGGAACTTTCCCTATCCATTTATTGGCAAGAAAAGCTATTACCTGATATGCTGGATTCCGGACGATGCGTATTTATGCTAGCCGTTACTCATTCACCATTTATTTTTAACAATGATCTTAAAGCCAATGTTGCTGGATTAAAAGAGTTTATGAAAAATGGAACAGAAAAATGATTTTACCTCGGAATCCTTTTTGAGCAAACTTGAAAGCACTTTAACCGTCCCTTTTCAAAGATTTGTATTATTGACAAACTCTTATGGGACTAATCGTCTATATTGCTTTGTTGAAGGACATGATTTACCATATTATAGTATAAGAATAGAAGCGATTTCCGGTATAACTTGTTCATGTATTGATTCTGGTGGAAAGAAGAATGTCATTGCGGTAAATGATTTTATTAGGCAAAGGAATGATTATTCCAATTACAAAATTCTATATATGGTTGATCATGATTATGATGACAACAGCAACATACATTCTTCAATATATGTAACGCCATGTTATTCGGTGGAGAATCTTTATAGAGTAGATAATATCATCGAAAAACTATTTGGATTGCTACCTGGAGATTCGAATTATTTAGCTATTAAAAGTTTTATTGACGAAAAGCGCAATGAATTTATTAGTGACATTTCTACATTTTGTGCATGGTATTACTGTGTGAAGAAAAAAGAAAGAGACACTTCTATCATTAATAAGATCAATTTGGAGGAAAATATTGATTCAAGTTATCTTGAATATAATAATGATGAAAATGGATTTTCTATAACATCACACTATTCATTAACTCAGCTTAATTCTGATTTTGGAACGAGCATTTCTCAAGATGAGTTGTCGGATGGTTTAAAATATATCAATCATGACATAAACCACATTAGAGGTAAATACATATTTCAGTTTATTGAAAAACTTATAACATTTTTTAATAGCGATTCTTCAAAAAAAGGTCCTCATAGATTTATAAAATCACCGCTCGGTATTAATGTCGATCGCAAAAAACTAATGACAACAATAAATGTTATTGCCGTTACGCCAAAATGCTTAATAGAATATGTAAATAAATTTGTTGTATAATTATGTCCTTCAACGAAATAAACGCAGTGGAAAACTTCGTCATCCATACGATGACGGGAGTGAACTTGAACGAGAGCAACATGGCGCATGAAGCGGTGGCTCCCTACGGGGCGCAGTGGGAGTACTTGCCCGCCACGGAATTGCCGCGCGAGATTACCGAGGTGATGGTGGAAACGGAAGTGAAAAAGGCCCTCGTCCGCCTCAACCCCGAGATTGCCGCACAGCCCGAACGCGCCGACGAAGTCATCTTCAAGCTGCGTTCCATCCTGCTGTCGGTCCACAGCACCGGCCTCGTGCGCGCCAACGAGGAGTTCGCCGAGTGGCTCAAAGGCAACAAGACCATGCCCTTTGGCAAGAACTATGCCCACGTGCCCGTCCGCCTCATCGACTTCGAGCATATCGCCAACAACAAGTTCCAACTGGTCAACCAGTTCAGCATCCGCAACCGCGAGACCAAACGCCCCGACATCGTGCTGTTTGTCAACGGCTTCCCTTTGGTGGTGGGCGAAACCAAAACACCTGTCCGCCCATCCGTATCGTGGCTCGATGCCGCCTCCGACATCCACGACGGCTACGAGAACAGCGTGCCGGAACTCTTTGTGCCCAATGTGTTCAGCTTCGCCACTGAAGGACGCGAGTTGTTTTATGGTGCCGTGCGTACGCCGCTGGAATTCTGGTCGGCATGGCGGCTCAACGAGGGCTGCGAAGATTCGGAAATGCCTGGCTTGGATAATGTTTCCGCCGAGATGCGGCAGTTGCTGTCGCCCAAGACCCTGCTCGACATCCTCTACAACTTCACCACCTACACCACCAACAAGAGCCGTCAGCGCATCAAGGTGGTATGCCGCTACCAGCAGTACGAAGGTGCTAACCGCATTGTGGAGCGCGTGCTGGAAAACAAAATCAAACGCGGTCTGATATGGCACTTCCAAGGCTCGGGCAAGTCGCTGCTGATGCTCTTTGCCGCACAGAAGATGCGCCGTATGCCCGAACTGAAAAGTCCCACGGTGATGATTGTGGTGGACCGCATCGATTTGGACTCACAGACGCAGAATGTTTTCAAGGAGGCACCCAATGTGATGCCCACGGAAGACATCGAAACGCTGAACAAGTTTTTGGAGAACGATGCCCGCTATATCATCATCACCACCATCTTCAAATTCAAGGACGCCAAGCCCAACATCAACCGCCGTGACAACATCATCGTGATGGTGGACGAGGCGCACCGCACGCAGGAAGGCGACCTCGGTCAACGGATGCGTGCTGCCTTGCCCAACGCTTTCTTCTTTGGCCTGACGGGAACGCCTATCAACAAATCGGAGCACAACACCTTCTGGACTTTCGGCGCACAGGAAGACAAAGGTGGATACATGAGCCGCTACTCCTTCGAGGACGCCCTGCGCGACAACACCATTCTGCCGCTGCATTTCGAGCCGCGCCTGTTGGACATCCACATCGACCGCGATGCCGTGGACGAGGAGTTTGAACGCCTCTCCAACGAACTGGACGAGGACGCCAAAATCACCCTCAGTAGCAAGGCCGCCAAGATGCTGGAGTTTTTGAAATCGCCCGAGCGCATACAGATTGTCTGCAAAGACATCGCCGAACATTATCGCGACAAGGTGGAGCCACAAGGCTTCAAAGCCATGATTGTCACGCCCGACCGCGAGGCCTGCCATCTCTACAAAATGGAGTTGAGCAACTACTTCCCTGATTCCGCCTCGGCAGTGGTCATCTCCACTTCGGGCAAAGGCGAGGACGAGCTGAAACGGCTCTACAGCCTCACCAAAGACGAGCAGGAAAAGGTGATCGAGAAATTCAACAAGCCCGATTCGGAACTGAAATTCTTAATCGTCACCGCCAAACTGCTCACGGGCTTCGACTCGCCCATATTGCAGACAATGTATTTGGACAAATCGTTGAAAGACCACACTTTGTTACAGGCCATCTGCCGCACCAACCGCAAGTTCCCGAATAAGACTTTCGGTCGCATTGTGGATTACTTCGGTGTGTTTGATGATGCCGCCAAGGCTTTGGAATTCGATGAGGACGTAATGAAAAAGGTCATCACCAACCTCAACGACTTGATTAACGAACTGCCGCAAGCCATGGCAGACACGCTGTCGCATTTCGAAGGCGTGGACCGCACCGTTGACGGCTTCGACGGTTTGCAAGCCGCACAGGAAGCCATCAATACCAACGAAAAGCGTGATGCCTTCGCCGCCGACTATCGCCGTCTGTCCAATATTTGGGAGTCGCTTTCCCCCGACCCTGCTTTGGAACCCTATCGCGTGGACTACAAATGGCTTTCCAATGTCTATCAATCCGTTAAACCTTCTGGACCTGATGCTTTGGGCAAACTGATTTGGCTCTCCTTGGGCGCACAGACCAAGAAAATCATGTACGACAACATCCATGTAGCAGGTATCCATACTGACATGGAGGAGGTGATATTGGATGAAATGATGGTCTCGACTTTGATGGGCAACAAGGATATGAAGGCTGCCAAACGAATGGAGCGTGAGCTTATCAAGCGTTTCAAGAAACATGCCGACAAGCCGAAATTCATCGAATTGAGCAAACGCCTGGAAGCCCTGCGTGACAAAGCCGAACAAGGACTGATTTCGAGCATCGAGTTCATCAAGGAACTTTGTCAGATTGCCCGTGAAACCTTACAGGCCGAGAAACAGGAAGCCGAGGTGGAAGTCCGCAAAACCGGCAAAGAAGCTTTAACGGAGTTATTCTTGGAACTTCGCACCGAAGACACACCTGCCGTAGTGGGCCGCATTGTCGCCGATATCGATAGCATCGTGAAGGTGGTCCGTTTCCCTGGTTGGCAAAATACCAATGCGGGTGAACGCGAAGTGCAGAAAGCATTGCGCAAGACCCTGTTAAAGTACAAGTTGCACAAAGAAGAAGCATTGTTTAATAAGGCTTATATGTATATTAGGGAGTACTATTAACGCAAAACAATGAATACAACAAGAATAATAAAGTGCTTAATTGCTTCACCAGGAGATGTAGCCAAAGAAAGAGATGTTTGTGAAGAAGTTTTTGATGAAATCAACCGTGAGTTAGGCGATTTATTGAACATTCGAATTGAATCAGTTCGTTGGGAAAAAGATGCCCGTGCTGGATGTGGTGAGTATGTACAAGAAGTCATTAACCAACAATTTGAAGGCCGCTACGATTTGTTTTTGGGCATCATGTATTCACGATTTGGAACGCCAACACCAGTAGCAGGTTCTGGAACTGAAGAAGAGTTTGATAATGCATATTCAAAAAAGCAATTAGGAGAGGTTGACGACATTTTGTTTTACTTTAATAACGCTCCAATTCCACAAGAGATCTTAGACACGAAGCAATACGACAAGGTACTGGAGTTCAAAGAACGATTGAAAGAACAAAATGTTTATTTCAAGCAATACAATGGCACAGAAAATTTCAAGCCTTTTTTGAAGGATGAATTGACACTTTATTTCCGTCAGAAATATGCTGATAAAGGGAAAAGCAAGGGGAAAAGCACAAACAAAAAACTGAAAGAAAAGATTGTATTGCAAAAAGCTGCTATTTATGATTATAGACTTGTTTGGCAAGAAGCAATAGATCGACTATATGAGGAAAAGAAGTTGTCAAAAATTGTAATAAAGATAGAAAAACAAAAGAAAACAAATCGCTATAACAAAATCATTTATCCACAGGAGAATATTATTAATCAATTGCTAAGGAAGGATTCGTTCAGCAAAGACGATGCTTCTTTATTTGCAATCGCCGTTAACGATTGCGGCATAAATCCCTATTACTATTCCAAAGTTATTCATGACTATGAAGAATTGGACAAATTACCTCTATGGAATCTTTTGAAAATAAAAGAAAACACTTTTAATGGCGACGATGCTTTGTGTCAAGATGATAGCGATGAGTGTGTTTATGAGAACATCCAAAGACTATTGTTCCATTTAGACTTTGAAAAAGCAAACAAGCGAATTGAAAGTTGGACTCCCAAAAGTGGTTTTATCACACATAAAGCCATGAGGCTTGCGACAATCAATGGCTGCCAAGACATGGCAAAACAGTTGCTTGACAATTATATTTCAAAAGAAACAAATCCTATTGCGAGTTTGTATGCCAAGCAAATTGCTAACTATATTTCCGGACAATATCCTCGACCATATAAATTCGATGAGTATTATAGATTTGGATTAGATGGCATCGGCGACAATCTGAATTATATGGTTCAGCAATTGAGAGGCTCTCTTGAAAAGCCAAAATATAGAGGATGGATTGGATCAACGACAAATTTTGGAGGGAGCAATCCTAACTACGAAAAGAGCCTTCGTATTCTTCGTTATATTTCTGATGTAGGAATTTATACCAGCCTCCGTTTCACTTCTTTTTTTGATGTAGCGTCATGGTATCTTGTGTTTCAGAATCTTTATAAAGAATTCCCGTACCCTTGCTTTTTCTATTCCATCCAATACAGCGACAATAATGTATTAACGCGAATAGGCCAAGATTTTGCTTATTCACCCAAGTTGTTGGATTTCAATAAAGACATTCTAATACGCTCATTGAATGCTATGGGGCATGAGTCCATGCCAGTTGATTTAGTTGGCGGTCTATTGAGGGTTACTGGACCAATATATATGGCTGTTGACGAAAGAGAATGGTTTGAGTTGTTCAAAGCAAATGTTTTTGATAAGCTTATTAACAACTACGATAAATTAGATATTTCTGCGCCTTTGGTAAAAAATATAGCTAATGCGTTAGTAAGTTTGAAGAAACATAAGAATATTGTTTGCATTCTGTCAGCCCTATTATCTCATTATCGAGAAAACCACAAACTGACGGACATTCTGATTAGAGACAATTTGCATATCAAGTATATCAAAGATATGCCTGATGAAATAGAAAACATGCTAATTGGTCTAATTGGAGATTATCCAAACAATGACATTACTGAATTGATGTATGTTTTGGATAAAGAAAATCAATTAGCAGAGGCAATACGGTGTCAGTTTATTAAGCGGGTATCAGAAATCGCTTTGGATGAGTTACCTCAAGGACTCGCTTTGTCACTATATTTATGTCTTCTCTGTAAAAGTGATTCCGAAACAATGAAAAAGGCAAAAACTCATTTGCTTAATCATGACATCTGGCATTGTGGAGTAATGGAAAACTGCAAAGGATGGTCCGCTCCTAATTATCTTCGTCTTAATGCATTGAAGGTTGAAATCGAATGGACTGATGATGAATTCAAGCATATTTGTGAGAATTTGGAAAACAATATTCAAAGGTTTAATGAAGCTGATGATATGCTAGTTAAAAGTCCGTTTGGAAGGAATATTCAAACACAGTATTTGTCTGATATTTTAAGGTTTATTGATGGGCAAAATGAAGAAAGAAAAGAGTTGTTATTGAGTGTTCGAAACAAAACGGAAAAACTGCTTCAAAACCGAATTTCATATAAGAATCTTATTGAAGGTATGTTATCCGAACAACCTGCAGATATTGATAGTATTATGGATGACGTAATGCATGGGATAGACGCGCAAGGTTTATCAATGTATTTGGATGAATTTAATTTCATACTTGATAAAGCTATTGTTGGAGAGGGGACTACTATCAATAGAATGTTGGAGTTAATACGTTGTGTCGTTAACGAACATCCTAACGAAATAATTGACTTGAATCTAAGTGGCAAACTCCATGTGTTATTATCAATCTATAAAGACCGTTGGTCGACACTTCAGGAGTTTAAGCCGGTATGGTCTTTCAACTATTTACACTCTATAGCAAGTTTTTTGCGAGACAATGGATACAATAGTTCTGATGTGGTTTCCTATTGGTTAAATGATTCTTTTGTTAAATTGTTTATTAGAGTTTAAAGCACTTCATTGGGGAACCTGGCCGTTTTTTTGGGGGAACCTGGAAAACAATTGTGTTAACTTTGTGAAAAGCATTCTTCTATTTCTTTTAAACACTATAGTTGTATCAAGAAAAACACCATTATTGCAATTTGTTTATGTCGCTAATAAAACGACTTGTCAGACAAAAATATACGACAATAAAAAAGATGCCTCAAATCTTTTGACATAGTCATTTCTTTATTTGTGAAGTAATGGAGTTAAGTGTCTTCTTAACCTCTTCAATCTTTTTCTTCTTTGCCAACTGTTCAAGCCTTTCATCTAATATGAGTTCAATGCTTTGACGCATGCAGTCAAAATAGGCCAAGCACTCTTCTTCGGTCAATTGATGGATGCCTTTGCTCAGAATACCATATATACTGCTGTTTTCAACAATAAATGGCGGTAGATATCCTTTCAACGATTTTATTCTTTCGTCCATTTTCTGCTTTTCAAATTGTTCAGCATCAACTTTACCTTCTTGTAATGCCTCGTTATAAGCATCCATGACAAGTTTTTCAAAAATTCTCCTCAAATATACAAATGAGCCTATTCCAACACCATTGGCTGCAAGTCCAATGGCTTTTGTAAACTCTCTCATTATTGGTTTCTCTAATACTTTATCATATTGTTTGACTTGTCCAATATGAATGTCCGCAACGGACGGGTATTGACCAACTTTAATCAACACCGATTTCGTTGGATCATGAAAAACCGCAATTGTAATCGTGTCATAATAGCGTTGACATGTAAAAATAACGGTCTTGACACATGTCTCTTTCAAAAGAGAGTTTTTAAAACTCCAATATGAAGAGTCTGTTCCAGAATAATACGCCCTATAATCCCCTAATCCTTTAGATAAACAAAATGTTGATTCTTTTTTTTGTATAGGATTATAGCCATCAATAGTTATACTTGAGGAGTGTCCCACAATAGACTTTGCAATATCATTGTAGCCATTTTGTATATCAATTGTCTGATACAAAGGAACATTAAATACAAATTCTTCTAATGTCATTATATTATCCTCCATTTTTATACTTGTGTTATTCTGTAATCACATCTATTAACCATAACAAAATCAATATAAGAAGCCAAAATGCCATAGCGGAATGTTGTTGCCGTAGGCGAATTCAGTGTCGGCTTTCACGACATAGCCTTCTGTAGCCTGTTTGATTTGCTTCTGCCCCTTGCTTTTTCCACCCACCTCGAACGTGCGTCCATCTATCTCAAAATCGGAAACCTTGGAGGTAGTGACATTCGAAACTTGCCGCAATTGGTTGTAGAAAAATGTTTCGCGTAAGTTGTCCGACTCTGGTTTCCCATCGGCTAATAGGTAGCATAGCGACGGATTGTCGATGTAAACCTTCTCCACCTTCCCCAATGCCCTAATGCCGCCAGTGTCATCGCGCAACTGCCCGATAAGGCCCGCTTTTTCCATATAGTACATATAATCCTTTAAAAGGAGTCTGGTGGTGTCAAGCATTTGTGAAATAGATTGATAGTTGGGCTTAAAAGGGGCGCTTTGCGAGACAATCATGAGCAAATGCTTCAGTTTGCGTGCTGTCGCCACATTCAATCCAGCATAATAAGGTATGTCGTTCTCGATGGTCTTCTCAACGATTTGCATCAAACGAAGGCGGAAGTCGCGTTCTTTCGCGAACGGATAGTATCCTGATTGGAGATATTGAAGGAACAATTGAAGCGGATATTCAATATGTATCGCCTCATTGCCTCGCAATGCAAGCACCTCATCGAGCGAAAGAACAGGCGTGGCAATGCCATGAAACATATCAAGGTATTCGCGGAACGACAAACCTTGCATGTCGTACATGATGGCTCTACGGCTCAAGTCGTCTTGCTCGCCTTTGTCAATGTCGAGTACAGACGAGCCAGTGAACATCACATTCAAGTCGGGTCGCAGGTCATAAATCATCTTCAATTCCTTCGACCAGTCTTTATACTTATGGATTTCGTCAACGAAAAGATACTTGCCTCCTTGCTTGGCAAAAGAAGTGGCCAAATCAAACAAGCGGTGATTGGAAAAATAGAAATGGTCGCAAGTGACAAAGAGAGCCGTTTGCGGATCCAGTGCTTTCTTCATACGCTGCAACAAAAGCGTGGTCTTTCCAATACCACGCGCCCCTTTTATTCCTATCAAGCGGTTGTCCCAGTCAATCTTGTCATAAAGATACCTGACAAAAGCGGTATCCGTCAGGGACAACATAAAAAGCGATTGTTCAAAAAGTTCGTTCAGTTCCTCCATATTTGCATTGCTTTTGTGACTATTCGTGTGCAAAGATACACAAAATGTACTTTCCAACAACCATTTTTCTCAAAAAAATGTTTGTTGCAAGGTACAATTCAACAAAAAAGTGTGCTCCATGGAGCACACTTTTCAATTATTTAAAACTAATGATTACTCAGCGACCTCAGCAGCCTTCGCCCTGAAGTTCACCAAGTCTTCCTCGATGAAGTTCTTCACATAGACGCTCTTGCCGATGACGTCTTCCTCGGCGGCGTGGACGTATACGTTGGCCGAACGGAGGAAGAGATGCGGGGCGCGGGTGGCGTCATCCAAGATGAGCAACGACATCATGATGTCGCCGGTCATGTCGTAGAGACGACGGGCCAGGAAGTCCTGAACCTCTTGGTTGTTGGCGCCCTTCACGTAGTTGATGCTCTGCTCGTAGAGCTCCACGAGGGTGCGCACCGTGTTTTGCAAGGGCTTCAAGTCCTCAGAAACCTCGTTCTCCAGCATTTCCTTCATGATGGTGAGGTAGGTTCCGTTGGTGATGTAACGGATGGCAGCCACCACCTGCAACTGCGTCGTGCCTTCGTAGATGGAGAAAATACGGGCATCGCGATAGAGGCGCTGGCACTTGTACTCCATGATGAAACCCGAGCCACCATGGATGCTGATGGCATCGTAGGCATTCTGGTTGGCATACTCGGAGTTCATACCCTTGGCCAGAGGCGTGAAGGCATCGGCGAGGCGCGAGTATTTCTTGCACTCGGCACGTTCCTCAGGCGTCAGCGGACGCTCGCGCTGGATGTCCTCAAGGCACTTGTAGATGTCGACATAACGGGCAGTCATGTAGAGCAGTGAACGACCTGCGTCGATCTTAGCCTTCATGCGTGAAAGCATGTCGTAAACTGCCGGGAATTCGATGATCTTCTTGTGGAACTGCTGACGCTCACTGGCATACTTCAAAGCCTCGTTGTAAGCCTCTTGACCCAGACCGACGGACTGGGCAGCGATGCCGAGACGAGCGCTGTTCATCAGGGCCATCACATATTTGATGAGGCCGAGACGGGTCTCACCGCAAAGTTCGGCTTTGGCGTTCTTGTAGGTCAACTCACAGGTCGGGGAACCGTGGATGCCAAGCTTGTGCTCGATGTGGCGCACGTTGACGCCACCCTGGCGCTTGTCGTAGATGAACATCGACAGGCCACGGCCGTCCTTGGTGCCTTCCTCGGAACGGGCCAGCACGAGATGGATATCGGAGTCGCCGTTGGTGATGAAACGCTTCACGCCGTTGAGCAGATAGCATCCGTCCTTTTCAGAGTAGGTGGCCTTCAGCATGACGCTTTGCAGGTCGGAACCAGCATCGGGCTCGGTGAGGTCCATCGACATGGTCTCGCCAGCGCAAACGCGCGGGATGTATTTCTTGCGCTGCTCCTCGTTGCCGAATTCATATAAAGTGTCGATGCACGACTGCAACGACCAAATGTTCTGGAAACCAGCATCGGCGCTGGCTACCATTTCGCTCAACATAGAGAAGACAGTTATGGGAAGGTTCAAGCCACCGTAACGGCGAGGCATTGAAACGCCCCAAAGACCGCCCTTGGTGCAGGCATCAAGGTTCTCCACGGTCTTGGAGGCATAGATCATGCGGCCATTCTCCAAATGCGGACCTTCGAGGTCGACGCTCTCGGAGTTGGGCTCGATGATGTTGGCAGTGATGTCGCCCGTGATGTCGAGCACACGACGGTAGTTTTCCATCGCATCTTCGTAATCAACGGGGGCGTCTTCGTAGGTATCCTTATCGGCGAAATCGCGTTCCTTCAGCTCGACGATGCGTTTCATCAGCGGGTGGTCGAGGTAGAATTGCAGGTTCGGGTTGTCGTTATAATAATTTGCCATTGTTTTCTTGTTTTTCTGCTTCTGGCTTCTGGCTCTTGGCTTCTGGCAGCTTTTACAAAAATGCTAGATTCTCATCTTCTCTGTAGCTGCCAATAGCCAGAGGCCAGTAGCCAATAGCCATTATTTACTGTTCTGCTTATAATATTTAATCAGTTTCGGGACGACTTCCTCAACGGTACCGACAATGACATAGTCAGCAATACGGTTGATAGGTGCATCGGGGTCGCTGTTCACCGAGATGATGATCTTGGAGTCCTGCATACCAGCGATGTGCTGGATCTGTCCGCTAATACCGCAGGCGATATACACCTTCGGGTGCACGGTGACGCCCGTCTGACCAATCTGGCGGTCAGTGTCGCAGAAGCCCGCATCGACGGCGGCACGCGAGGCACCGACTTCGCCGTGGAGCACCTTGGCGAGTTCAAACAGCATATCGAAGCCTTCCTTCGAACCCATGCCGTAGCCACCAGCCACCACGATGGGTGAGCCTTTCAGGTTGTGCTTGGCAGCCTCCACATGGTGGTCGAGGACCTTCACGACATAGGCCTCGGGCGAGACATACTTGCTCACCTCGGGATAGACCACTTCGTTCTTGGCCTTGCCTTCGTAGATGGCTTTCTGCATCACGCCCGAGCGGACGGTAGCCATCTGCGGACGGTGTTCGGGATTGACAATCGTCGCCACGATGTTACCACCGAAAGCGGGACGAATCTGATAGAGCAGATTGTCATAATGCTTCTTCGTCTTGATGTCGTCAAAGTCACCGATTTCGAGTTGGGTGCAGTCGGCGGTGAGGCCGCTGGTCAGCGAGGAGCTGACGCGCGGGCCGAGGTCGCGACCGATGACGGTGGCGCCCATCAGGCAGATCTGCGGTTGTTCCTCCTTGAAGAGGTTGACGAGGATATCGGTGTGCGGTGCAGAGGTGTAAGGGAACAGACCCTCGCCGTCGAAGGCGAACAGCTTATCCACGCCGTAAGGCAGGATTTGGTCTTCCACCTTGCCTTTGATGCCAGTGCCAGCCACGACGGCATGCAGTTCCACGCCCAGCTGGTCGGCCAGTTTACGCCCTTTGGTAAGCAACTCCTGGGAGACTTCGGCCACTTGTATGCCTTCGGTCTCGATATATACAAATACGTTGTTCATAAATCATTCTCTTTTTTGACTCGGGACATGGGACTGCGGGACGCGGGACAAACCAAAGTCTCGTGTCTCGCGTCTCGAAGTCTCGCGTCATCCTATAATCTTTTCTTCAAGTAACTCTTTAATTAGGCCTTCCACATCGGCATCGCTGGCGGTGAGGGTCTTGCTCTCCTTGGCCTGGAAGACGATGTTCTGCACGGTTTTCACCTTGGTGGGGCTTCCGGAGAGGCCACATTGGTTGGGGTCGCCATCCACGTCGGCCACGCTCCACTGGTTGAGGTTGAGGTAGTCGCGTTTGGCATAGAGATCGGCGCGAGGATCTTCTGGCTGACGCTCCAGCGGGCATGAGGCATACTTGTATTTCATCACCAACTTGGCGTTGCAGGGACGGCAGGGAGCCGCGCTGCCGTTGACCGTGATGACGCAAGGCAGCGGCACTTCCACGGTCTCCACGCCACCGTCGATATGACGGCGGATGGTGGCGATGTTATTATCGATCTTGAGGATTTCCTCAGCATAGGTCACTTGGTTGAGACCCAGTTTCTGCGCCACTTGCGGACCCACCTGGGCGGTGTCGCCGTCGATGGCCTGACGGCCGCCGATGACGATGTCGACATCGCCGATCTTCTTGATGGCGGTGGCGAGGGCATACGAAGTGGCGAGGGTATCGGCGCCTGCGAAGAGGCGGTCGGTGAGCAGCCAGCCCGTGTCGGCTCCACGGAAGAGTCCTTGGCGGATGATCTCACCGGCACGAGGCGGGCCCATGGTGAGCACGCCGACGGTGCTGCCTGGATGCTGCTCCTTGAGGCGCAGGGCCTGTTCAAGGGCATTCAAATCTTCAGGGTTGAAGATGGCGGGCAATGCGGCGCGGTTGACGGTGCCTTCCGGTGTCATCGCGTCTTTACCCACATTTCTAGTATCGGGCACCTGCTTGGCAAGCACCACGATTTTCAATGGTTTTGTCATAAAATAAAAAATCTCGTTTTCAAATCAGGCTGCAAAGGTACGGAAAAATTCCGTATGAGGCTCAATCTCACAAAAAAGGAGTCATATAAAGCGGCAGAAACACATAACCGTACACCAATCCTAAGCATTCATTTCTCAAAAATCTACACCAATCCTAAGTATTTGCGATATTATTAGTACAGATTTACGATTCAATCGTAAATCTGTACTAATATATTATATATCATTTATAGTCAGCACATTAAATTCTGACATATTTAGTTTCTGTTCGCCACCATACACGATATTGCAGTGTTCAGCATCAGCTGACGACAAACCTGCCCAATACTTCAACGAATGGGCATAATCTGCCGAATAGGTTTTCCCCGACTTGATTTCATAGGCAAACTGCTGTCCTTCAATGCTTTCCAATAAATCAACTTCGTTTCCTTTATTGTCGCGCCAAAATGACAATTGGGGTGATTCGCCTTTGTTGAATGACTTTTTCAAGAATAAATTGATGACATAATTCTCAAAAAGTCCACCTTTGAGATAATGGGAATCAAGCTGTTTTGCGTCCTTTATCTCCAACAATGAACAAGCTAAGCCTGTATCATAGAAATAAAGTTTCGGCGACTTAATCAAACGTTTTGAGAAATTGTTGAAATCAGGGCGCAAGCGATAGACGATGTAGCTCGTTTCAAGCAGCGAAAGCCATGTCTGTGCCGTGGAAACCGCAATGCCGCAATCATTGGCAAGTGAGGAATAGTTCAGCAACTGTCCAATTCGACCTGCGCACAACTTGATGAACTTCACGAACAGACCCAAATCGCCCACATTCTTCAACTGTCTGATGTCGCGTTCCACGTAGGTCTTGATATAATAAGGATAATACTCCGTAGGCGGGATGCCTTTATCGAACAAGCGAGGATAAGCCCCCATGAAAATCTCTTCCTCCACGGTTGAAGGAAGCTGATTTGACGAACCAAGTTCTTCACGAGAAAACGGCAACAGCTCCAAAATAGCCACACGGCCTGCCAAAGACTGCGAAATCTTTTCCATAAGTTGGAAATTCTGTGAGCCGGAAAGGATGTACATTCCCTCCTTATTGACACTATCCACGTGGGTTTGCAAATAGGAAAACAAGGTTGGGGCATATTGCGCCTCGTCGATGATGGTTTTGTCGGGGTAGGTATCCAAAAAACCTCGAGGGTCGTCCAAGGCAAAGCTGCGGTTATCCAAATCTTCCAACGAAACATATTGGTATTCAGGAAATTTCTCGCGAAGCAAAGTGGATTTCCCCGACTGTCGTGGACCCGTCAGCAACACAATCGGATAAAATGTCGTCATCCGACACAGTTTTGCGGTAATCGTTCTTTCTATCATCACAAATTCAATTGATTCCGCAAAGATAGTACAATTTTTCGATTCAATCGTAAATCTGTACGGAAAAAACATCAGAAACCATGAAACAAAAAATCCCCGACCCGAATGCCGAGGATTGATTTGCCTCACGCAGAATTCGCAGAACCTGCCAGACACAGTTTTTGCGTCGCTTCGCGCTTCATATAGTTCTGCGCATTCTGCGTGCTAAGAATTATTCCACCACGAATTTACGCGTTGCACCACCCACGGTGATGAAATACACGCCATTGGACAAACCGCGCACGTCGATTTGTTGTTTTTCAGACGTGATTTGGCCTTCCATCACGGTTTGGCCGATGGGGTTCATGATGCGATAGGTTTCCACTGGTAGAGACGGTGTGCACTCCGTCTCTACAAACAGAACACCGTTTGCAGGATTCGGATAAACCTTGAAGGCCGTTGTTTCATTCTCGCCAAGACCGACCAAATCCATGCTACGGTTGGAAAGAAGGCGCGTTTCGCCGTCCTTGCCGTTTTCCACACCTTGCACGACTATGTAGCCCTGATCGAATTGGCTCTCCGAGCAGGTGTAGCTGGTCACGCTGGCACCCACAAAATCGATGACGGAGAGCGAGCCGTCGTCTTCGTGCCACTCACAAATGTTGTAGCCCAACAGGTCATAGCCCGTCGGGGTGTTCCATCCGATTTCGATGGTGTTGTTCATGCCCAAGGTATAGCTCATGTGGATAGTCTCTTTTGGATAGCTCACAATGGGGCATTCAGTGCCGTCTGTGGCTACTGCTGTGATAGTGTAGGTACGGGATGCGGAACCGCTACCGATATTGTCAGTGAACTGACCATCGGAGTAATTAGCCGTAGCAACTGTTATACCATCACGTTTCACGTTGAGATGGTCAACATACTCCGCTTGAGCTACAGTAGTAGGCCATGTAACCATATTGAGATTACTCTCAAGGTCACAGGTCGCTAAGGAAATTTCCACATTGTCACGAACTTGAATTGTATCGGTCAATTCTCCACAATCGTTGTAAATACGTACCCAGTATACACCTGGTTCTGTTAAATTAATTGACTGTTGGTGAGAACCTGTTGACCATTGATACTGTAAATCATCTCCATAGGGAGCCTCAAGCGAAATTGTTTCACCGTAACGTTTCCATATAAATTCTTGTGACCAGGGCTCGTTGGGTTGAAAACCATGGAAATGGATGGCAAAAATGCGAATAGGAATATTGCATCCATCATAATAACGAATTTCTAGTTCGTTTCCTATGGCTGAATTTACAGTAATTTCATTGGTTTCATAATAATATTCATCTCCGGATGGAAACACTAATACGTTCCATGATACAAAACCGTTGCAAGTTGTATCTTTTGAAATGACAATTTCATCATACTCATTTTCACAAAATTGAAAATTTTGTCCATTTACAATTTCCGTGATATTCATGTGCAGATAGTTTTGTGCATGCACAGTTGTCAGGTACAGTACTGCAATCAGTGTTAACAATAATTTTTTCATACGCTTTTAGATTTGATTTGTTATTAGTATTTGTAGTTTTGTTGTATTCATCTATTTTTCTGGGCATAAAAAAAAACAGCGTGGAATCAATTCCTTGCTCAAAGCTGGAGGATTCCGTTTTTTTTCTCACGCAGAATACGCAGAACCTGTCGGACGAGGATTTTGCGTCGCTTCGCGTTTCCCATAGTTCTGCGCATTCTGCGTGCCAAAAATCATTCCACCACGAATTTACGCGTTGCACCACCCACGGTGATGAAATACACGCCGTTGGACAAACCACGCACGTCGATTTGTTGTTTTTCAGACGTGATTTGGCCCTGCATCACGGTTTGGCCGATGGGGTTCATGATGCGATAGGTTTCCACTGGTAGAGACGGTGTGCACACCGTCTCTACAAACAGAACACCGTTTGCAGGATTCGGATAGACCTTGAAAGCCGTTACCTCATTCTCGCCGAGGCCGACCAAATCCAAACTGCGGTTGGAGAGGAGGCGCGTTTCGCCATCCTTGCCGTTTTCCACGCCTTGCACGACTATGTTGCCCTGGTCGAACTGGCTCTCCGAGCAGGTGTAACTGGTCACACTGGCACCCACAAAATCGATGACGGAAAGCGAGCCGTCGTCTTCATGCCATTCACAAATGTTGTAGCCCAACAGGTCATAGCCCGTCGGGGTGTTCCAGCCGATTTCGATGGTGCTGTTCATGCCCAAGGTGTAGCTCATGTGGATTGTTTCCTTTGGATAACTCACGATGGGACATTCTGTGCCGTCTGTGGCTACTGCTGTGATAGTGTAGGTACGGGATGCGGAACCGCTACCGATATTGTCAGTGAACTGACCATCGGAGTAGGGGGCTGTACCGACCTGTAGGCCGTCACGTTTCACGATGACATGGTCGATGTACTGGGCTTGTGCTGGATTAGTCTGCCATGTGACCAAGTTGAGGTTGCTTTCAAGGTCGCAAGTGGCCAAGTCGATTTCGACGTTGTCCTTGACGGTCTTGGTGCGTACTGAGGTGGCACACATGTCGGAGATCTGGACTGGGTAAGTGCCTTGAGTGATTACTTCGACAGAGCGTGTGGTCTCGCCACTGTGCGGCCAGAAGTAGCTGTACATGTTCGCAGAGTCTGCACTGACGGCTTCGAGAGTGATAGGCTCGTACTGACGCTTCCAGAGTTCTGTGGTCGTTTCGGCGGGGACGTTAGGTTCATCGAAATATACGCCAAAACCGAAATTGTAAGTGCAACCGTTGAATCGACAATTGTAGTAGTATGATACATTTTTGTCGAAAATGATTGGACTTTCATTATCTATCCATTCCCCATTTATCTGCCATGTAAAACTGTTACAGTTTTCTGGCGCATAAAGGATTACTCGATCATACTTGTTTTCACAAGCATGTATCTGTTTTAGTGGTAGTTGTGCCAATTGTGGAATTGTCAAGATCGTGTCATTTTGTGCTTGAGCTTTTGTCAGACAGAAAGCAAAGCAAGCAATCATTAGGAGAAGTTTTTTCATAGTTTTGTTCCTCTCTTTTTTGTTGTTGATAATTTGTATTTGAATTTACTTGTAATTTCAGGCAATAAAAAAACAGCGTGGAATCAATTCCTTGCTCAAAGCTGGAGGATTCCGTTTTTTTTCTCACGCAGAATACGCAGAATTCGCAGAACCTGTCGGACGAGGATTTTGCGTCGCTTCGCGTTTCCCATAGTTCTGCGCATTCTGCGTGCCAAAAATCATTCCACCACGAATTTACGCGTTGCACCACCCACGGTGATGAAATACACGCCATTGGGCAAATTACGCACGTCGATTTGTTGTTTTTCAGACGTGATTTGGCCCTGCATCACGGTTTGGCCGATGGGGTTCATGATGCGATAGGTTTCCACTGGTAGAGACGGTGTGCACACCGTCTCTACAAACAGAACACCGTTGGCAGGATTCGGATAGACCTTGAAGGCCGTTGCCTCATTCTCGCCCACCGCCAGGATTTCATTGTCGGAGCGGTTGGAGAAGGCCAATTCTTCGTAGTCGCGGTTCTTCGCGTCGTTGAACACGGCTGCGACGATGCCATAGTCGCCGTCGAACAAGTCCATGTTGTACTTGCCGATGTGGACGTTGGCACTGAGCTGGTCGATGGCGACGAACTCTCCAGTACTCTCGTTGAACCTGCCGATGCGGTAGGCCACCACCGAATAGGGCGAACCTTCTTCGATGAACGGGTCTTCCCACGTGAAGTTCATGAGGCTCGGATTGGCGATGTCGGGCGAAATGATGGTGTTGAACGTACCAAACTGATAACTCGGAATGGGACATTCAGTGCCGTCGCTCGCAATACCTGTAATGCGGTAAATACGTGCGGCGTTCTCGCTGCCGATGTTGTCCAAGAATTCGCCGTCCGTGTAGGGGACTGTCCCGACGACCATGCCGTCGCGTTCGACTTTCACCTGGCTGACATACTGCGCCTGTTCTGGAGTAGTCTGCCACAAGACTCTGTTCTTGTTAGTGGCAGGGTCTACACCAGCGCGGTAAATCTCGACATCGTCGCGGACTTGGATGGTGTAGGTCTCAGAACCGCAAGCATCAGTAATAGTGACGCTATAGGTACCAGGCTCGGTGACGGTGATTTCATTCTCTGTCTCGCCAGTGGACCATTGAACTTCCATGTTCCAGTTCATTGGCTCGAAGACCAGTGTCGTGGACTCTCCTGTGCGTTTCCATAGGAATGGCTCGACGAATGGATTCACATTGTCAGTGGAGTAGTGAAACAGAAAAGCACAAGTTTTTCCTACTGAACAGCCCGAATAGCCAACATAATACCCATAATGTGTATGGGTATTATGCAAGATAATTGAATCGGTCCAATAATTAAAGTCTTCACCATCAATGTTTACAGACCAACTAATAGCTCCACTTGGGCAGTTTTGTGCCTTGTGAATGATGATGCCGTCAAATTCGTCGGCACAGTAGTCATATTCATAACCGTTAATGAGTTCTTCAATGTGGAGGACCTCATAGTTTTGTGCGTTGGCAATCATTGTACATGCCAGCACCGCAATCATTGTAAGTACTTTTTTCATCTCTGTAAGTTTAATTTGTTGTTATTATGAGTTAATCGTTTTCTTTGAGCATAAAAAAACAGCGTGGAATCAATTCCTTGCTTGAAACCCGGGTTACCACGCCCAATCCTCTAACAAGTATTCCACGCCGTAACAAGTACGGCATTTGCAACTTGTCCTTGAGGATTTGCCCCCGCCAAACGGGGACTTGTGGTAAATTGGGTTTCAAGGACAGCAACAAGTGCTATCTGATTATAATATGTCTATTGTGTTTAACTTCTTTTCTTTTGCTTTAATTTATTGATTATTAGTTTATTAAATTATTGTCTTAGTTTTTATTCAGGTTTCCTCCCAAATATGAGCAATATTCGTCCAACGACTTTTGCATCACTTCTTGCGGGATGAGTTTACGGCGGTATTCAGCCACCATTGTTGGGCTCAACGAGCGACTTAATGTGTATTCCACCATACTGCGGTCGGCTGAAGGACAGAGAATGATGCCAATGCTCGGGTTTTCGTTGTCGCGTTTCACGTCGCGGTCGAGGGCTTCGAGATACATGTCCATCTTCCCGACAAACTCTGGCTCAAAATCAACGGCTTTCAACTCAATAGCCACAAGACATTGCAGTGCCCGATGATAGAACAGCAAATCGATGCGTTTCGTGGAACTGCCCACCTGCACTGCATATTCGCTGTCAACGAACAAGAAGTCCTTGCCCAATTCAAGGATGAACTCTTTCATGTGCTCAATCAAGCCTTTATGCAGATGGTGTTCGTTGTGCTTTTGAGGCAAGTTCAGGAAGTCCACAATGGCTTTGTCCTTCAATACAAAATCGATGTTGGGATAACTATCGCGCAACTTTGGCGACATCATTTTCTCCTTGCCTAACAAAGCGACATGCGTTTGCGTAACAATACAACGACGCAGTTCCTCGGTCTTGAGCCGTTGGTGGTGTGCATAAAGCATATAAAACACACTCTCCTCGTATGAATTGCACCTATTAAATATCTCCACATGATTGGTGAACGTAGTGAGAGCCAATATATTAGGCATGAGGACCATCGTCTGCACTGATAATTGTGCAGTTGGCAACTGCACAATTTCATTAGATTCTTCCACGCTCCCAATTTGTGCAGTTTCCAATTGCACAAATTCACTAATCTTTGATTTCTGGGTAATTCTGGCAAATTCAACTGTATTGTATGTGTCGAAGAATTTCACCATATTATAGAGGTTCCGTTTTCCGAATCCTCTGCGTTTCGGATTTTGCCGTTTCAAATAATCGGCCAGTTCGCTGACCACCTTGCTGCCCCAATGGGAAGACTTTAATTGAATGGATATGTATTGACCCACTTCCCAAGCTGTTAGCAACGACTCCATATTCACCGTGGCTATCGCGGTTGTGCGATGCTTGTTGATGATGGAATCCACGTAAGCGAATTGCCTTTCAAAGTCATCAGGATTCGATGGTATGATCTGTACAGTCTTCTTGTCCATATCCATTTATTTCGCCCTGCAAATATAAGCATTTTTCGGAATAGTGGATTTTATTTTCCAATCCGTCAAACCCTATCCAATTCCTGCATCAAAGCGGGGCGTTTGGCATATAAAGTGCGAAGCTGGGCGATAAGCTTGTCTGCCTTCGCTTTCCCGCCCAATTTGTTCATCCTGCGAATGTAACGGCAGGCGGTCTGGTAGTGGTCGCGACCCATATTGTGATTCAAATAATCCAAAATCTGGCTCACGTATAAATCCACTATTTCATCAGCATAATGCTTGGAAAGATAAGTTTCGTATCGCTCAATGAAAGACAAGTCAGGATTCCCCTTTACCATTTCCCAAAGTTTGTCCCATTTTTCCTCTTTGATGTATATGTTGGCAACCAATCCCTTGTCATACCAACGCCTCTTCGCCTTGATTTCGCGGACGATGCCATCGACAACCGCTTCCCAGTTTTCAGGTTTCACGTGTTCCTTCAAAACTTGGTAATAATCCTGCTCATTCCTGAAGTTGTCAATCAACAGATAACGGGCATATTCGATGATTCTTGGTGTATCTTTCTGTGCCTGCGCAATTTTCAGCAGCCAATCATACCATTCCTTGGCCAATCCCGGCTTGTCTTTCATATCGGCTTTCACGCCATCTTCAGCCAATCTGACGGCTTTCGCATAGTTCTTTTGTTCCAATGCTTTCTCAATGGCCTTCCTTCTAAAATTCGGATTATCCATGTTCTGCTCAAGAAACTTGTCAGCGACATCTTGCCCTTTTTTCTTCACGAGCAAGCCGTACTTGATCAACTGGATTCTTTCGTTTGCCCAATCCGACTGCTGCTTCTTTTCGGCCAACGCCAGAACGCGGTCAAAATCGGCATCCGTTTCGGCAAGATTGGCGGCTAACGAAAGCAAATCTTCATGCCAGTCCCAGCCCGCGAAACGGCCTTTTTCAAACTCGTCGGCGCAAAAGTCGAAAATCTGTTTGCGGACGGTCTTTGATTCACACCTCGCAGCCATTTCATCCAACAGGTTAGTAGCCTCATCGATGCACCCGCCAATGTCGCCATTGCTGTCATCGGCTCCATTAAGGGCTTCCAGCATCTCCTCCATCACGGCAAAACAAACCATTGCGGCTTTCTCAAAACTGCCATGGTCGATTTGTTTCTTGGCCGAATCGAGCAATTCATACACAGCCCTTCCCAAAGCCCTTGCCTTGTTCCAATCGATGAAACCATATCTGTCAGTGGCTGACCTTATTAAAGCCCTCAACTGCTTTTGGTACAATTCTTTGGATAAATTATCATTGTAATGTTCAAGGAAGGATAGAACATGGTTACAGAACAGGGTATTTCTCTTTGCTTCCGTCCTGATTAACTCTTTCAGTTCTTCGATGGAAGCTTTGTCCATCAGTCCATCGATTTGTGTCGCAACACTTTTGCTTTTTTTCACCCCCGACCCGACCGATTTTTTGGACTTGGCCGTTTTCTTCGTCATGCCCAATTCTTCCTCTTGCAGCGAAAAAATCACGGCGGCCACATGCTTGCAGACTGGTCCCAAATCATACGGACAGTCGCAACTATACTCGGTCACCACGTTGTTTTCAACGGTCAGTCGGACGGTGTAGTCCTCCGTTCCCTCAACGATGGCTTCGTAAGTGTTTGGGCTGACTTCCTCAAGTTCATGCACAAGGCCTTTCTTGAAATAGGCCAAGCCACGCTGTAAGATTTTCTCGTCAATGACTTGCTCAAACTGGTCTAATGGGATTTGCATGGAAATACTGTTTTGGAAACGCAAAATTATTAAAATTCTGGATTATGGAGTTCTATATTTTGCAGAGTACAAATTTTCGATTCAATCGTAAATCTGTACCAATATATTATATATCATTTATAGTCAACACATTAAATTCTGACATTTTCATCAGCTTTTCACCGCCATACACGATATTGCAGTGTTCAGCATCAGCTGACGACAAACCGGCCCAATATTTCAATGAATTGGCATAATCTGCCGAATAAGTTTTCCCCGACTTGATTTCGTATGCAAACTGCTTTCCATCAATGGTTTCCAACAAATCGACCTCGTTCCCCTTATTGTCGCGCCAAAACGACAATTGGGGCGTTTCACCTTTATTGAATGCCTTTTTCAAGAACAAATTTATGACATAATTCTCAAAGAGACCTCCTTTAAGATAATGGGAATCAACCTGCTTCGCGTCCTTTATCTCCAACAACGAACAAGCCAAGCCTGTATCATAGAAATACAATTTCGGCGACTTAATCAACCGCTTTGAAAAGTTATTGAAATCTGGACGCAGCAAATGCACGATGTAACTCGTTTCGAGCAGCGAAAGCCATGACTGTGCCGTGGAGACCGCAATGCCGCAATCGTTGGCCAACGAGGAATAGTTCAACAACTGGCCGATGCGCCCTGCGCACAACTTGATGAATTTCACGAACAGCCCTAAATCGCTCACATTCTTCAATTGCCTGACATCGCGCTCCACGTATGTCTTGATATAATAAGGATAATACTCCGTAGGCGGGATGCCTTTATCAAACAAGCGAGGATAAGCCCCCATGAAAATCTCTTCCTCGACGGTTGAAGGAAGCTGATTTGACAAATCAAGTTCTTCACGAGAAAACGGCAACAGTTCCAAAATGGCCACACGGCCTGCCAAAGACTGCGAAATCTTTTCCATAAGTTGGAAATTCTGTGAGCCGGAAAGGATGTACATTCCCTCCTTATTGGCACTATCCACGTGGGTTTGCAAATAGGAAAACAAGTTCGGGGCATATTGCGCCTCGTCGATGATGGTTTTGTCGGGGTAGGTATCCAAAAAACCTCGAGGATCGTCCAAGGCAAAGCTGCGGTTATCCAAATCCTCCAACGAAACATATTGGTATTCAGGAAATTTCTCACGAAGCAAAGTGGATTTCCCCGACTGTCGTGGACCAGTCAGCAACACAATTGGATAAAATGTCGTCATTCGATGCAATTTTGCGGTAATCGTTCTTTCTATCATCACAAATTCAATTGATTCCGCAAAGATAGTACAAATTTTCGATTCAATCGTAAATCTGTACGAATAAATTTATCGTTTCAAAAATTTCCGAACATCCCAAAAGTCTTCCTGTACCAACCGAATGATATAAATCCCAGACGGCAAATGTGAAACATCAAGACTCATTTCCGTGGCAGAAACGGTTCCCGCTAAGACCTCCCGCCCCGTCACATCGATGACAGTAACGCTCAAAGGCTGACATCGGGAAACATCACCAACACTAATGGTCAGTATGTCGGTGGCAGGATTTGGATAAACCTGAATCATAGTTTCCTCCATTTCGGGCGACGAAGTCGGGAATTTCAGATGATTGTATAGGAAATCGCGAGTGATGCTGAAACAGGCATCGAATTTTTCCTCAATCAGTGTATAAAGTACCGGAACAAGGTAGAAAGCGTGTCCCTCGCCCTCAAAAGGATGAAACTCGTAATCGGTGACACCCAATTCATCAAGGCGGCTAACCATGGCATGCGAACCGTACATAAAGGGCATCACACCTGGGAGCAGCCCGTTGTAGCAATAGCCCGAATCGTAAGGCACTGTGGTGTCATCGGTGCCGTGAATCATGCACAGCGGCACATATTCCTCTTTGCTGATGACATCGAGGTCCAACACGCCGCCCCAATGCGGTACGACACCAGCCACCGCTGGCGAAAAACCAGCGTATTCCTCATAACCTGAACTATGCATCGAGCCTAAATCGGGGCTTTCGTAGGTCTCGGCGGGGCGCTCGCTCTCATCCATAAACATCTCGCACAAAATGGCAATGGAGCCAGCGGAGTTGCCAAGCAGGAACACCTGTTCTGGGTCGATCCTGTATTCTTCGCAATGGCATTTGAAAAACCGAATCGCGGAACTGACATCTTGAGCCGCCATGTAGGCATCACGCACTAATGAGGTGGCATTGAGATTCCAAATCGAAAGCAGCCGATAGTCGATGGAAGCCGCCGCGTAACCATGCTGAGCCAAGCGTGTACAATACTCCACCATGTCGACATAATCGCGACCTCCTGCAACAAATGCGCCACCAAAAACGGTGATCACCAACGGGCGCGCCGAAAGGGTGTCGCCTTGCGGCTCGTAAAAATCAAGATACAAAGTGATTGGTGATGTTTCACCCTCCTCGATGGCACTGCTGAAAGGGATGTCCGATTCAACATTCACCTCATCGAAAACCGGTTCGGCATAGCGTCGACCCGCCTGAGCCATCGCATTTGTGAAAAGGCCACAAAGCAACATGGCCACTACAACCATTCCCAATTTATGGATTATCCTCATTCTATTCATTGTTTTCATCACCAGTGTTTTTTCTTTTACAGTCTATCGTGTGCAAATGTACACATTTTTCAGAAATTCCTACCTTTGCGCCAAATTTCAGACAATGACCGTAACCGAAATCTTAAATAATGTCGGCCCTTCGACCCTTCGACAGGCTCAGGACTCAGGGACCTTCACGCATGAGGAAATCAAATTCCTCCTCGCTCTTGAAGGCGACGACAAGAAACTATTGTTCGACAAAGCCTTGCAGACCAAGCTGGCACACTTGGACAACTATGTCCACCTGCGCGGACTGATTGAATACAGCAACATCTGCACAAAGTATTGCCTCTACTGCGGTGTGCGTTGCAAGAACCTCAAGGTGGAACGCTATACGCTCAGCGACGAGGAAGTCATCGAATGCGCCAAACTGGCACATGAGTTGGGCTATGGCTCAGTGGCATTGCAAAGCGGAGAAAGGAGCGATAAGGCTTTTGTGGATAAGATTACCTATTTGGTCAAGGAAATCAAGAAAATAGACAACGGAAGTCTGGGCATCACACTGTCGCTCGGCGAACAGACCGAAGAGACCTACCGCCGTTGGTTTGAGGCGGGCGCGCATCGTTACCTGCTCCGCATCGAGGCCTCGAACGAAGACCTATATTATAAGATTCACCCGCACGATGAGAAACACGACTTCAAGCAACGCCTCGCCTGCATCGACAGCCTGCTGAAAGTCGGCTACCAAACGGGCACAGGCGTGATGGTCGGCCTGCCTTTCCAAACCTTAGACGACCTCGCCGACGACCTGCTGTTCTTCAAGCAAAAAGACGTGGCCATGGTCGGCATGGGGCCTTTCATCCCCCACCCCGACACGCCGCTTTGGGAGTACAGAGACCAAATCCCGTCCGCTGAAAAACGCATGGAGTTGACCCTGAAAATGATAGCTGTTCTTCGCTTGATGATGCCTGAAATCAACATGGTGGCGGCCACCGCCAACCAGACCGTCGACCCGCAAGGTCGCGAGAAGGCCATCCTCGCCGGTGCCAATGTCATCATGCCCAACCTCACACCGAACGAATTTCGCGAGAACTACCTTATCTATCCCGACAAGGCCTGCGTGAAAGACAAACCCGACGAGTGCCACAGCTGCCTCGACATGCGTCTCGCTGCCATCGGACACAAGGTTTTGTATAACGCTTGGGGAGATTCTGTTGCTTTTACAAGGAAAAATGCGCCAAAATGACGGCGGTTTCCAAAAAATCACTATTTTTGCCTTTTTAAAACCACCATTAAAAACAACATTCATTTCACTATGAGAAAACATATCCTTACCGCCCTGCTCGTCATGCTGTCCGTGGTGACCTTCGGTCAGCAGTGGGTCGCCATCAAGAGTGGCACTCCGAGCACCATCCAGACGACTTTGGTCTCCTCTACTGAGAGCCAAATCACCGTCAACCTGCAAGTTCCTGGCTTCTTCACCCAAGAGGTGACCACACCCCGTGGCGAAGCCAACATCATCACAGTTCCCAGAACAGTGAGCACCGCTGCCGCTGGCGAGCCTAACCTGCCCATGATTGCCGTGCCGGCCCTCATCGACGACCATCAACACTATAACATCCGTGTCGTTGATGCGCAATACGCTGATTTCCAGATGGAAGTCGCGCCCTCAAAAGGCGATTTCCCGCGCACCATCAACCCTGAAGATGTGCCTTACACATACGGTGAGGCTTATTCGACCAATGCCTTCTTCCCCGCTCAGAATGTCGGCCTTTATGAGCCTTACATCCTGCGCGACTTCCGCGGACAGAACATGGTCGTCTATCCTTTCACCTATAACCCGATTTCGAAGACCCTGCGTGTGTACTACAACATGACCATTGAGATGTACACCGATGGCATTTCAAGCCAAAACATCCTTGACCGCCGCTCGAACGAGGTGAGAATTGACCCTGAAATCCAAGCGATGTATGAGAACCACTTTATCAACTATAGCGAAAGCCTGACCAAATACACGCCAACAGTTGAGACTGGACAACTGCTCATCATCTGCCACGATGCCTTCATGAGCGCCATGCAGCCTTTCGTCAATTGGAAGAAACAGATTGGGCGTCCCACCACGATGGTCGGCACCAGCACTGCAGGTACCACGGCCGCTGCTATCAAGACATATATCCAAAACCAATACAACGCCAACAACAATATCACACACGTGCTTTTGGTAGGCGACGTGGCACAAATCCCTGGCAACACCTATTCGGCTGGCTCCTATGGCGGCAAGTCCGACAACATGTACGGCCAAGTGGCAGGAAACGACCTGTATAACGACATCATCGTCGGCCGTTTCTCTGCTGAGAACGAGTCCCATGTGACCACGCAAGTGAACAAGGTTATTCATTATGAGAGAGACATCAATGCTTCCGATACCTGGCTCCCCATTGGCCAAGGCATTTCGAAAAACGAAGGAGCAGGCGGCGGACACTACGGCGAGGCTGATTACCAGCACATCGACAACATACGCGACGATCTGTTGGATTACAACTACACCACTGTACACCGTGATTACCTAGGTGTTTCCGGAGTCTCTTCCAGTGCAGCCATTGTCAGCGAACACATCAACCAAGGCGTCAGCATCATCAACTACTGCAACCACGGTTCCCCAACCAGCTGGGGTGTGTTCAGTTACAGTAACTCACACGTCAACGCCTTGACTAATGTCCACAAGCTTCCCATCATTTGGTCGGTAGCATGTAATAACGGTCAATACGACTACGGCAGCCAACCCTGTTTCGGCGAGACCTGGCTGCGCGCCAACAATAACAACAATTCCGAACAACCTACCGGTGCCATCGGCGGCATGTTCTCCTACATCTCGCAGCCTTGGCAACCGCCCATGTACGGCCAAGATGAGATGGTGGATGTGCTTGTGGAAAGTTACAGCAACAACATCAAGCGCACCTTAGGTGGCTGCTCCTATGACGGTAACATGAAGATTTTGGACCAATACGGACAAAGCCAAAGCGAAGCCAAAGGCACCTATTTGGCTTGGATTCTCTTCGGTGACCCGACCTTGACGCTGCGTAATGCCGTTCCTCAAAATATGAACGTTTCCCACGCCTCATCGATGAACAGCACTGCGACTTCGTTCACCGTGAATGCCACCAACGGCAACGGCGCCCTGGCCACCCTGACCCGTAACAACGAAATCATGGGCTCGGCTACTATTAATAATGGTACAGCCAACATCACTTTTACCGCACCAAATACAACAGGCACCGCAACTTTGACTGTGTTCGGCTACAACAAGATCACCTACATTGCTACTATTAACATTACACAAAGCACGACACAATATACGGTTAACGTGTCGGCCAATCCTTCCAACGGAGGCAACGTAACAGGTGGTGGCACGTACCAAGAAGGACAATCGTGCACCGTGTCGGCTACGGCCAATGATGGATATTCTTTCGTCAATTGGACGGAAAACGGCAATCAGGTATCCTCCGATGCTGATTACACTTTTGACGTGACCTCTAACCGCAATTTGGTGGCCAACTTCCAAGCACAAGTTCAGAGCTACTCCATCAAAGTGGGAGCCAATCCGATTGAAGGTGGCAGCGTCACAGGTGGTGGCATATATCAAGAAGGCCAATTATGTACCGTGACTGCTACGCCCAATAGTGGTTACACCTTCATCAATTGGACTGAAAACGGCAGTCAGGTATCCACCAATGCCAGTTACGCCTTTACGGTAACCAGTAGCCGTAACCTGACGGCCAACTTCCAAGCCCAGCCACAGAACTACACCATCAACGTGTCGGCCAACCCGAGCAATGGCGGCAACGTCACAGGAGGCGGCTCCTACCAGCAAGGACAATCGTGTACCGTCACGGCTACGCCTAACGCCGGCTACGACTTCACCAACTGGACCGAGAACGGCGAGGTGGTCTCACCCGATGCAAACTACACCTTCATCGTAAATGGTAATCGCACTTTGGTGGCCAACTTTACGCAGCAACAGTTTACCATCACTGCCACTGCTAATCCAAGCGACGGCGGGAATGTCACAGGTGGTGGTACCTATACTTATGGTCAGCAGTGCACTTTGACCGCTGCACCTGCCACGGGCTACGATTTCGTCCGCTGGACAAAGAATGGCCAACAGGCCAGCACCAACGCCAACTACACCTTCACCGTCACTGAATCGGCTACCTATGTGGCTCAGTTCCAGCTGCAGAGTTTCACTATCAGTGTATCGGCTAATCCCGACGACGCAGGAACTGTTTCCGGCAATGGCACCTACAACCATGGCGCATCGTGCACCGTGGTTGCAACGCCTACCCAAGCCTACAATTTCATCAACTGGACCGAAAACGGCGTGGAAGTCTCAAACGAGCCGAGTTTCACGTTCACCGTCGATGCAAACCGCAGTTTAGTGGCCAACTTTGAAGCTTCCATAGTTGAAATCAAGGCCACTGTCGACCCAGAAGATGCCGCAAGCATCACTGGAACAGGTACCTACAACTATGGCGACGAAGTCACGTTGACCCTTGCCCGCAACGAAGACTGGGCCTTCGTAAGTTGGACCGAAGACGGCGAGGTGGTTTCGGAAGAGATGACTTACACCTTTATCGCCACTGAGGACCGCAACCTCGTGGCTCATTTCGTGTTTACGGAAGGTATCGGTGAAAACAATATTTCGGCCAAAGTGTATCCCAACCCGACCTCTGGCGAAATCACCCTCGAAGGTGAGAACTTAAGCCATGTCCGCATCGTGAACGCCTATGGACAGACCGTTTACAATGCCAAGGTCGAAGGCGAGCAAGTCCGCATCGACCTGTCGAATATGGCCAAGGGCATCTACATGATGCACATCGAGGCTGTGAGCGGACAGGCTGTCAGAAAGATTGTGATGGAATAAACTGCAGCATTTTGACTAAAAAACCCAAAGTGAGGTGACATTTTTTTGCCACCTCACTTTTTTTGTTTAATTTTGGGCTCAAATTGTGGAACTATGAAAATCAAATTCATCGGTGCGGCCCAGGAAGTGACGGGCAGCAAGCACCTCATCACCACCGACCATGGCAAGAAAATCCTGCTGGACTGCGGTATGTTCCAAGGTAAAGGACTCGAAACCGACGCCGCCAACCGCAACATAATGGTCGACCCTAAGGAAATCGATGCCATCATCCTCACACATGCCCATATCGACCACTGCGGCCTGATTCCTTATTTCTATAAACTCGGCTTCCGTGGACAGGTGATTTGTACCAAAGCCACTGAAGACCTGTGTAACATCATGCTCCCCGATAGCGGCTTCATCCAGGAAAACGATATGGAGTGGTTTAACAAGAAGCGCCGCAAACAAGGGCTTCCCGCTTTGCAACCCATTTATACTGAGAAAGATGCTCGCGCCAGCATGGAGTTGTTTGTAGGTATTGCCTACAACCGCTACTTCAACATCGACAACAACATCAAGGTGAAGTTCAACAATACGGGCCACTTGCTGGGCAGCGGCTGCGCCATCCTCGAAATCGACGAGGGCGGCAAGA
The DNA here is from genome assembly GCA_017632935.1 of Bacteroidales bacterium. Lineage (GTDB taxonomy): Bacteria > Bacteroidota > Bacteroidia > Bacteroidales > F082 > Limimorpha. Next base: position 39,159 of record JAGBQJ010000038.1, read on the forward strand.
TGACCCGCATCGGCTACACGGGTGACATCGGACGCGAATACAACTACCTGCTACGCTCACCAGAGCCCTTCCCGCATTGTGATTACATCATCACCGAATCCACCTATGGTAACCGTCTCCACGGCGACCGCATCAACGCCGAGCAGCTGCTCTTGGAAGTCATCTATCACACCTGTGTCGAGAAACGCGGCAAACTCATCATTCCGTCATTTGCCGTGAGCCGCACGCAAGAGATTGTGTATCTGCTGAACAATTTCTACAACCAAGGCAAACTGCCCGAGAAGATTCCAGTATATGTCGATAGTCCCTTGGCCGTTAACGCCACCGAGATCTTCCGCATGTACGTCGACCTCTTCAACGACGACGTGAAAGATGTCATCGAATATGCCCCCGACCCCTTCGGCTTCAACGGACTCACCTTCATCCGTGACATCAACCAGTCGAAGGCACTGAACGCCACCAAGCAGCCTTGCATCATCATTTCGGCATCGGGCATGATGGAGGCAGGCCGTGTGAAGCACCACATCGCCAACAGCATTGAGAATCCCAACAACAGCATCCTCGCCATCGGCTACTGCGCTCCCACCACCTTGGGTGCCAAGCTTTTGGCCGACCCAAGACCTCAGACGGTCTCCATCTTCGGCATGGAGCATGCGGTCAATGCCGACATCTACGAAATCGATGCCTTCAGCGGACACGGCGACTACAAGGAACTGATCCATTACCTGAGTTGCCAAGACCCGAGCAAGGTGAAAAAGACCTTCATCGTGCATGGCGACCTCGAAGCCCAGCAATTCTACAAGCGTCAACTGCGCAAGGAAGGTTGGGACAATATCGTCATCCCCGAGCCTGGAGAAGTATTTGAACTCAAATAAACATAACAGCAACATAAAAACACACCATCATGTTTTGTCCGAATTGTGGGCTAGAAATCCAAGGCGGCACCAAGTTTTGCCCCAACTGCGGAACGCCCATTGCACCCATAAGTGCGAAACCGCAACCCGAACCAACACCAGATCCGGAGCCTGTTCCCGAGCCCATTCCTGAGCCAGAACCGATTCCAGAGCCTGTGCCACAACCTATTCCTGAGCCAAAGCCTGAACCTGATCCCGTTCCCGAACCAGAGCCAACTCCGCAACCTGCTCCTGAGCCTCAGCCTATTCCAGAGCCACAACCTATCCCGACCCCCCAACCCGTTGTAGAGCAGCCCATTCAAGCAGAAGTCGCGCCCAACTCCATGGAAAAGACCCTTGCACTTGAGGCTTATTTGGGTCTCCTCGTACTGGCACCGCTTTTCGGAGCCAAGAAGTCACCCTTCGTCAGATTCCATACTAACCAAGGTATCGTCCTGTGTATCCTTGGACTGGCATTGTCAATACTGATAAGCTTCAACTGGATCATCATGGCTGCGGCTGACGTCCTCGCAATCTACATAATACTCTGGCTCTTCAACGGACTGTATATCTTAGTCTTATGTGGAGTCACTGCATTATCCGTCATCGGCATCATCAATGCCTTGAAGGGAAAAATGAAAAAAATCCCTATTATCTGCAAATTCAAAATCCTCAAGTAAAACGAAGGAGCCACGCCGCTGCCCAAATCCAAGAGGGAAAGGATTTCGTGTTTTTCAGTACGAAGTTCTTTTCCTCTTGACATTTTTAGTATCTTTGCAAAAATTTTCAGCAATGGCACAAAAACCCAGCATTCCCAAAGGCACCCGCGACTTCCTGCCTGAAGTCATGGTGCGCCGCAATTATATCTTCGACACCATCAAAACCGTGTTCAAACGCTTTGGTTTCCAACCGATTGAGACTCCTTCGATGGAAAACCTCAGCACCCTATTGGGCAAATACGGCGACGAGGGCGACAAGCTCCTCTTCCGTGTGCTCAACTCGGGCGACTTCATGAGTGGCGTGGAACAAAACGGCGAGCCGCTTGAATCTTTAAAGCTGGCCAGCAAAATCACGGAGAAAGGCCTGCGTTACGACCTGACCGTGCCCTTTGCCCGTTTCGTCACCATGTATCGTGACCAAATCGCCTTCCCGTTCAAACGCTACCAGATCCAACCCGTTTGGCGTGCCGACCGTCCGCAGAAAGGCCGTTACCGCGAGTTCTGCCAATGTGACGTCGACATCATCGGTAGTGATTCCTTGCTGAATGAAGCCGAACTGGTGCAAATCGTTGACGAGGTCTTCAACGCCTTGAAAATCAACGTCACGCTGAAAATCAACAACCGTAAGGTGTTGGCCGGCATCGCTGAATACATCGGCAAGTCGGATGCCTTGGTGGACATCACTGTGGCCATTGACAAGTTGGACAAAATCGGCATCGACGCCGTCAACGCAGAACTCGCCGAGAAGGGACTGGAACAAGATGCCATCGACAAATTGCAGCCCATCCTCTTCATGAAAGGCGACACCCGTGAGAAGCTGGCCCAACTGAAGCCTTTGCTTGACAATGAAGTCGGCCAGAAAGGCATCGCCGAACTGGAGACTTTGTTCGACTATATCGACGACATGGAGCTGAAGATCGACACTGAACTCGACCTCACTCTGGCCCGTGGCTTGAATTACTACACTGGCGCCATCTTCGAGGTGAAAGCCAAGGACTTCGCCATAGGCAGCATCTCGGGCGGTGGTCGTTACGACAACCTCACGGGCATCTTCGGCCTGCCCAACGTCTCAGGCGTAGGCATCAGCTTTGGCGCCGACCGCATCTACGACGTGTTGGAAGGCCTCAATCTCTTCCCCGAGACCATGTCAGAGAGCACCAAGGTCATCTTCCTCAACTTCGGCAAGAACGAGGAGAAGTACTGCCTGAAGTACCTCAACCAGGTACGCAAGCACGGCATCAACGCGGAGATCTATCCCGATGCCGCCAAGATCCAGAAGCAGATGAAATACGCCGACCAACGCCACATCCCCATCGTCGTCATCGCAGGCGAAAGCGAAGTGGCCGAGCAGAAGTTCACCGTGAAACGGATGAAGGAAGGCACACAGGAAACCGTTGACGCCAACAAATTGGTTGAAACGATTATTTAATGGCTTTTGGCAACTGGCAACTGGCCTCTGGCAGTTTCATGAAATACATAAAGCTTCAACCTCGTTAAAACTGCCAATAGCCAGAAGCCAATAGCCAGAAGCAACCAAAAGAAAGAACACAACAAACCCATAACGATATGAAAATCCATAAGATCTCATCCAAGGAATTGACCTTCAAACAGGTAAACGAAATACTCACCAAAGGCTACAAGCTCGAGCTCAGCGCCGATGCCATCAAGCGCATCCAGAAATGCCGCGACTACCTCGACAAGAAGATGGAGAACCCGGATAAGCCCATCTACGGCGTCACCACCGGTTTCGGCTCGCTCTGCGACCACAGCATCTCGAAAGAAGACCTGAGCACCCTGCAGAAGAACCTCGTCATGTCCCATGCCTGCGGCACGGGCGAGATGGTGCCCGAGGAGATTATCCGTCTTATGCTCCTGCTGAAGGTGCAGAGTCTCAGCTACGGCAACAGCGGCGTGCAAGTCGTGACCGTGCAACGCCTCATCGACTTCTTCAACAACGACGTGCTGCCCATGGTCTACAACCAAGGCTCGCTTGGCGCCTCCGGCGACCTGGCTCCTTTGGCCAACCTCATGCTGCCTCTGCTCGGCTTGGGCGAGGTGCATTTTGAGGGTAAGATAGTTCCTGCCGAAAAAGTCCTCAAGAAGTTCGGGTGGAAGCCTATCACCTTGCAGTCGAAAGAGGGTCTGGCTCTGCTCAACGGCACCCAGTTCATGAGCAGCTACGGTACCTACGTCCTGCTGAAGGCTTTCCGTCTCAGCTATCTGGCCGACCTCATCGGCACGGTCTCTCTGGAAGCCTTCGATGGCCGCATCGAGCCTTTCTTCGACCAGGTGCATCAAATCCGTCACCACAACGGACAGATCGTCACCGCCAAGCGCGTACGCGAGTTCACCAAGGGCAGCGAGCTGATTGTCAGGGAGAAGAAACACGTTCAAGACCCCTACTCCTTCCGTTGCATGCCGCAGGTGCATGGTGCCTCGAAGGATGCCATCGACTATGTGGCCTCTGTGTTCAGTGAGGAAATCAACGCCGTCACCGACAACCCGACCATCTTCCCCGATGAAGACCTGGTCATCAGCGCCGGTAACTTCCATGGTCAGCCTCTTGCCATCACCTTGGACTTCTTGGCCATCGCCATGGCTGAGTTGGGCAACATCAGTGAGCGCCGTATCTATCAGCTCATCGGTGGCAAGCGCGGTCTGCCGTCCTTCCTCGTCGCCGAACCTGGCCTCAACAGCGGCTTCATGATTCCGCAATATGCCGCCGCCAGCATCGTCAGCCAGAGCAAGCAGCTCTGCTCGCCGGCTTCGGTCGACAGCATCGAGTCGTCACAAGGACAAGAAGACCACGTCAGCATGGGTGCCAACGCAGCCACCAAGGCCTTGCGTGTGGCTGAAAACCTGGAGCGCGTGTTGGCCATCGAGCTGTTCAATGCCACACAGGCATTGGAGTTCAGAAGACCACTGAAGTCGTCGCCCATCATCGAAAAATTCGTCGCCGCCTACCGCAAGGAGGTTGAATTCGTTCGCGTCGACAAGGTGATGTACACCGAGATCGCCAAATCGGTTGATTTTGTGAAGAATTACCCGTTGGCATTTGACGAATTGGAAAACAAATAAAAAATATGTAGAGACGGTGTGCACACCGTCTCTACAATTTTAATGATATGGAAACCACCCAAAAAAAACGTCCTGTAGGGATGACCATCCTCTTGGTGTTGTCATTCATCAACGCCTGTTGGAACATTTTCAGCTCGTCAATTTCGTTGATTATGAAACCTGGGCTAACCGAGATGCGCAACAACGGACAACTTGAGGAGATGATGAAGCCGTTTTCGGCCATGGGCGGTGATTTCGCCAAGGCCATGAACGATGCCATGCAGATCTTCTCCCAAATCGACTCCAAATTCTACCTCATCCTTATTGTGCTGTTCATCGCATCGCTGATTGGCGTCATCAAGATGTTCAAAGGCAACAAGCTCGGTTTCCATATCTATTCCATCGCCCAAATCTGCATGCTGATTGACAATTCTGTGTTTGTCTATCCACTGCAAAAGCCCTCGCCATTCTTCTCCGACCTGATGCTCACCGCCATTATCATCCTGCTTTATTACCTCTATTTCAAGCGTTTGGAGATGTCACAGCCCACGCAAAAACCCGAATGACTATGGAACAGCGCAAAGGCAAGATATTCAACCTGAAGCCAGAACTGACCCAGCCCATGAGGTTGGCGGCGAGTTTCGCCATCACCTATTACAGTTTGTTGCTTGTCTTCGCCATCATCACGGTCATTTTCAGCCAATACTATATTGACTCCTATTATTACAACGAAGCCAATGCCCAGCAAGACAAATCCGAGTTGCTGACCCCGATTCTTCAGTTGGCATTACTTATAACACTGGTTTTCAGTTTAATACAGATTTTTAGAAAGAAAAACCACGGCAAAGTCATCTTTGTGGTGGCATCCATCCTCCTTATCATTTTCCAACTCCTGACATCTGGCTTTGTTCCATGGATGAAATACGCCCTCGAGGTGCTGATGGTGCTGATTATCGCACCCATCCGAGTGAAAAAGAAAATCAAAATCAAGGATGGAAAGCTAAAGTTGGAAACCGTTGAAAATCAAGAGGTAAAGCAAGAATCAACCACAACAGAAACCGCTGTTTCGGAGACCCAGCCAAAAGAAACTTAACGGAACATCATCGCAGCTTTTTTCACCGCATTCACGAAGACTTCCACTTCTTCCATCGTATTGTACATGGCAAATGAAGCCCGCACCGTGCCTGGGATGCCGAAACGTGTCATCACCGGCTCGGCACAATGGTGACCCGTACGCACCGCCACACCCATCTTGTCGATGATGGTACCGAGGTCGTAAGGATGCACGCCCTCAATAATGAAGGAAACCAACCCCGAACGCTGTTCCGCCTCACCGATAAAACGGATGCCTTCGATTTCGGATAGTTTTTCTATGGCAGATGTCAGTAGTTGAGCCTCATTACGTTCAACCTCTTCCCTATCCAATCCTTGCAGGAATTGCATGGCCGTCTCCAAACCCAATGCCGCACCCACGTTGGGTGTGCCTGCCTCGAACTTGTAAGGCAACACATTGAAAGTAGTCTTCTCAAAGCTCACTTTGTCAACCATCTCGCCGCCAAACTGATAAGGTGGTAGCTTCTCCAACCATTCCGCCTTGCCATACAAGCCGCCAATACCCATGGGAGCATACATCTTATGTCCAGAGAATACGAAGAAATCGCAATCCAATTTCTGCACGTTGATGGGATGATGGGCGATGGACTGCGCACCGTCAACGACCACAGGAATTTCATACCGATGCGCCATGGCAATCATCTCTTTCACAGGATTGATTGTACCCAACACATTGGAAATATGTGCAATAGAAACTACTTTCGGACCTTCCTTCAGCAACTTTTCATATTGTTCCAACTCCAAGACACCTTTGTCATTCATCGGAACTACAAGCAGTTGACCTTGATGGCGCTGCACCATTTGCTGCCACGGCACAAGGTTGCTATGGTGTTCCATTGCCGTGACCAAAACTTTGTCACCTTCTTCAATGCAATAATGCTCAAATGAGGTGGCAAGCAGGTTCAACGACTCGGTGGTGCCACGTGTGAAGATGATCTCGCGGGCTTCCTTGGCATGGATGAAGTCTGCCACGGTCTGGCGGGCATGCTCGTAGGCCTCGGTCGCCTTCTGGCTCAGGTAATGTACCCCACGGTGGATGTTGCAGTTTTCGTGCAGGTAATAGTCACGCTCGCGCTCGATGACACAGAGCGGTTTCTGCGTGGTGGCAGCATTGTCAAGATACACCAAGGGCTTGCCATAGACCTGCTGGTCGAGGACGGGAAACTGCGTTCGTGTTGTGTTGATATCCATATTGTCAAATTTGTAGAGACGTTTCTGAAACGTCTCTACAGGGTTAGATTTTCGAATAATCAATGTCAAAATTATATTCCTTCGGGTGACTACAACGGAGAACGCAGGTCTCACAACTCGACAACTCACCGCGCAGGCGGCGTTTGATCATATCGTCGATGTGTTCATGCAGCATCTCATTGCCGATATGATTGCTCACCTCAGCAGCGAAGGCGTACATCAACAATATCCTGGCATTAGCCTTGCTGATACCGCGCTGACGCATGTAGAACATGGCTTCTTGGTCAAGTTGGCCTGTGGAGGTACCATGCGAACACTTCACGTCGTCGGCATAGATTTCCAAAAACGGCTGGCTGTTGATTTTGGCCTTGGGCGTCAGGATAATGTTGCTGTTGTTTTGGTGCGCATCGGTCTTTTGGGCATTGGGCGCCACATAGACATGGCCATTGAAAATGCCCGAGGCTTCATCGTCAAGCACGCCCTTGAACTTTTCGTTGCTGGTGCAGTGCGGCACGTTGTGGTTCACCTTCAAGTAGTTTTCCACATGCTGGGTCTTGTCAATGAGATACAAGCCATACACCTGCGTGTCGGCACCCTCGCCATCCAAATCGATATGATATGCGTTGCGGATGTCGCCGCCATTGAAGGTGATGACCACGATCTTCAGTCGGCTGTCGGCCAGCTGCCTGACCTTGAACTCACGCCGGATGGAGGCCTCGTTGCTTACGTTCTGAAGCACATACAACTCAAGGCTGGCGTTCTCGTTGAGGACGATTTCGGCGACTTTCGGCTCTTGCGAGACGTGGGCGTCGTCGTCGTACTCGATGATTTCGCGGCATTGGTTGGCGGCTATGATAAGTTGGTTGTCCATAATCAAAGTTCCTTAATCCATTCGTAGCCTTTTTCTTCAAGTTCAAGGGCGAGGGTCTTGCCACCCGTCTTGACGATGCGTCCGTCGTACATCACATGGACGAAGTCGGGGACGATATAGTCCAGCAGCCTCTGATAGTGCGTGATGACCACGAAGGCGTTCTCGGCATTGTGCAGCTGGTTGACACCATGGGCCACGATGCGGAGCGCGTCGATGTCGAGGCCCGAGTCGGTCTCGTCGAGGATGGCGAGGCTGGGCTCCAGCATGGCCATCTGGAAGATTTCGTTTTTCTTCTTCTCGCCTCCACTGTAGCCCACGTTGACGAAGCGGTTTTGCAGTTTCTCGGTGATTTCCACCATGGCCTGTTTCTCCTTCATCATCTTCATGAAATCGACGGTGCTCATGGGCGGCAGTCCTTGATATTCCCGCTTCGAGTTGACCGCGGTGCGCATGAAGTTCTGGATGCTCACTCCAGGTATCTCGACGGGATACTGGAAACTGAGGAAGATGCCCTCGTTGGCACGGTCTTCAGGCGACATCCCGACGATGTTCTTGCCCTTGTACCAGATCTCGCCTTCGGTGATTTCATAGCCCTCACGACCTGTGATGGCCGCAGCCAGCGTACTCTTTCCCGTTCCGTTAGGACCCATGATGGCGTGGATTTCGCCTTCGTTGACGCCCAGATTCAATCCTTTCAGGATTTCCTTGCCTCCGATGGAGACGTGTAGGTTTTTGATATTCAGTAACATATTATTCAGTTGATAATTGATAATTGGCAATTGATAGTTTTCTGTATTTTAATTATTGGGTTGGGCTTAGGCTGATTTTGCCATAACGCATAAAATAGGCATGTTTGGCCCAATGTGTGTATTCTTCTGATGATATTTCAATAGTGTTATTCTCTCCAGATTCCGTAATCCGATGTTTCACCTCTTCAATCAGCGCCTCATCGCGGCCGTATTTCCCGAAATGAACGACATTCAAGACGACGCCCAGCAACACGATACAACTCGCTCCAAGGGTCGACCATTTGCGGAAACGCGGCGTCATCTTCGGTAGCCACAAAGTAAGCCCCGAAAGCGTGATATGTCCGCAAGCCAAAGCAAAGAACGGCAAGGCGGCCAACATATAAAAGTCGCGTTGCTTCACACTCACCATGATCGGCAATACCCCTAACAATCCAAGAATCAAGAAGATGCAGAACCATCCTTTGTCAAGCGGGAACTCGAAGACCTTATTGTTGACCTTGTTTTTGGCTTTACAAATCACCAAGGCCAAAGCAATCACAAATGGAGCAATCAGTTGCTGCAACAGGCTGAAGACGATGTAAAAACGGGTTGAGACCGTGGTTTCGTGCAGCCCGCCGCCGATGACTTGGAGTTGGATGTAGTCTTTTAAATAAGGTAATGACTGCGGGAACACCAAAAACATGATGCCCGCGAAGACCGCCAATGAGATCACTAAAATCAGACTATCGATAGGACCTTGAATCCATCTACGCTTTTTGTCGAATGCACAATAAAGGATGGGAAACGCCAACGGAAACAACCCTGTGAAGCCTTTGGACAGGAAGGCCAACAGCAGAGCCAAAGACGCAAGAATCAACCAGATCTTATGGTTGCGTTGGTATCCGACAATCATCATGTATACCGACAGCAGCACAAAGACTGACATGGTATTTTCCAACATGTTGTTGGCAGCACACCAGGTGACCAAAGGCATGGCCAACCAAAACAGCAACGGCAGCCAAGCCCAACGGATGTTGTTGGTGGTGCGTTTCCAGATCAAGGAGATGAGCAGGCCCGAGAGCAAAAACATCAGCACGGAATAGGCTTTTTCCACCCACCAATGGTCGCCCAACGCCTTGAATGCCAAAGCTTCCAATCCCAAGGCCAAAGGAGGATGTGAATGAAACACAGTGCCAATCGTCTGGGTATAATAGGGATTCCAAAACGACCCTAAGGCATACGCCATATTGCGCGAAATGCTGGCATATAAAACACCGTCAAGAAACATGCCTTCGGTCAATAGACTCTTGCTCACCAGAATGAGGAACAATCCGATGAGGAGCAACCAGAAGGGCGTGATATTTGAACGGGCGATTTGCATGATTTCTATATTATCGGACGCATTCGATGCGTCCTTACATTATCCGACGCTGCCTTCAAGGGTTATGGACAATAGTTTCTGTGCCTCAACGGCGAATTCCATGGGCAATTTGTTCAGCACATCCTTAGCATAGCCATTGACAATCAAACCGATGGCTTTTTCCGTTGGAATGCCACGCTGTTGGCAATAGAACAACTGGTCTTCGGAAATTTTAGAGGTCGTGGCCTCGTGTTCAAGGATGCTCGACTCGTTACCGCACTCAACGTATGGCCAGGTGTGGGCGCCGCATTTGTCGCCAAGCAACAGCGAGTCGCATTGCGAATAGTTGCGTGAGTTTTCGGCTTTGGCGGCCACCCTCACCAGACCACGGTAGCCGTTTTGGCTGTGACCGGCAGAGATGCCCTTCGAGATGATGGTGCTTCGGGTGTTTTTGCCCAAGTGGATCATCTTGGTGCCCGTATCGGCCTGCTGGTAGTTGTTGGTCACGGCGACGGAATAGAACTCGCCTACCGAGTTGTCACCCAACAGCACACAGCCTGGGTATTTCCATGTGATGGCTGAACCCGTCTCAACCTGCGTCCATGAAATCTTGGAGCGGTCGCCGCGACAAAGGCCACGCTTGGTGACGAGGTTGTACACACCACCTTTACCGTCCTTGTCGCCAGGATACCAGTTCTGAACGGTGGAGTATTTCACTTCGGCATCGGTCTCGGCGATGATCTCCACAATAGCGGCATGCAGTTGGTTCTCGTCACGTTGCGGAGCCGTGCAGCCTTCCATGTAGCTCACATACGCGCCTTCGTCAGCCACAATCAGCGTACGCTCAAACTGACCCGTATTGGCCGCGTTGATGCGAAAATAGGTAGACAGCTCCAAGGGGCAATGCACGCCCTTCGGGATGTAGCAGAACGAGCCGTCGCTGAAGACTGCCGAGTTGAGCGCGGCGAAAAAATTGTCGGTATACGGCACTACCTTGCCGAGGTATTTCTTTACCAAGTCTGGGTGCTGCTTTACCGCCTCGCTGAATGACATGAAGATAACGCCGTGCTTCGAGAGCGTCTCTTGGAAGGTTGTCTTCACCGAAGTGGAGTCCATCACCGCATCGACGGCCACGCCCGAGAGCTTCTTCTGCTCGTCAAGCGAGATGCCGAGTTTATCAAAGGTGGCCAACAATTCAGGATCCACCTCGTCGAGGCTCTGTTTTTGCTGACGTTTGCGCGGTGCAGCATAATAGATAATGTCCTGGTAGTTGATTTCAGGGATATCGAGATGCGCCCAGTTGGGTTGTTTCAGCGTTTGCCAATGACGGAACGCCTTCAGGCGGAACTCTAACAGCCATTCCGGTTCCTCTTTTTTCTTGGAAATCAAGCGGATGATGTCTTCATTCAAGCCTTTCGGCACAAAATCGGTCTCAATGTCGGTCACAAAGCCGTATTCGTACTCTTTGTTCGTGACCTCGCTGATGATATTTTCGTTAGGATTAGGATCCATAAAACTGCGTTTTTTGACGCGGGACGCGGGACTGCGGGACACGGGACAAAACCCGTCTCGCGTCTCGTGTCTCGAAGTCCCGAGTCCACTATTAAGAATGATTTCAAATTAGACCGCAAAGATACAATTTTATTATGGTTGGGAAGAATTTTTCTACAAAAAACGGTCATCTTTTGGGCTTTCCATTTTTTTCCGTTAGTTTTGCAGGCCGTATGAGCGAGAAAAAAAAGAAACACGGCTTCTGGTTCAATTTCGGCAGGGTGATGGCTAGTATTGGCATTGCCTTGCTGCTGGTGATATTATTTGTTTACCTCTCCGTGCCCACTTACAGTTTCAAGGAGCCGAGACCTTTCAGCGGCGAATACCTTTACAACCCCTATCAGGACATGCACCCCAATCAATGGAAAAAATATCATTTCCATTGCCATTCGCGCAGATATTTCGGTCTAACCAACGGACGCAAGAGCACTGAAAGCACCATCGACAGCGTGTACCAAGCTTTGGGCTACGACCATTACGGCATTTCAGATTATATGGGCATCAACATGCATAGCTCTGAAAAAGAAGGCTTTATCCCCGCTTACGAACACGGCTACGGCCTCTTCCGCAAGACACACCAGATCTGCATCGGTGCTGAGAAAGTGTATTGGCCCGACTTCATCTTTGTGCAGAACCTCAACATGAAACAGCACATGATCAACAAGTTGGGTGAGCGTTGCCGCTTCGTCATGCCCGCACACGCTTCGTTCACCAAAGGCTATCAAGTGAACGACATGGCGCTGTTGAGCAATTACCGCCTGCTTGAAGTGGTCAATCCGTATGGCAACGCCATCGAACACTGGGACATGGCCCTCTCCAACGGCCATCGCGTGTATGCCCTCGGCGACGACGACACGCATGACATCACAAAAGCCAATGAGGTATGTCGCAACCTGACCATGGTCAACACGCCCGACCTCAACCCCGAACATATCTACGAAGCCCTTGACAAAGGCCTTTGCTACGCCGTGGAGTTCGACAACTGGTACCATCATCCGATGACCTTGGCTGAGAAAGTGGAGCAGGCCCAAAAATTGCCCCATCTGACCCGCGCCGAATTGGTCGGCGACACCTTATTTGTCGAGACCTCAAACGACAAGATGCAGCAAGTGAAATTCATCGGGCAGGACGGCCAAGTGCTGAAGACGGATGATCTCGTGCCGATAGCCTATTATGTCATCCAACCCGAAGACCATTACGTCAGGACGGAAATCAACGTCAACGGCTTGCAGCATTTTTATCTGAATCCCGTCACGCGACATGCGACACCCGAGCCCGTCGACCAGCGCCTCGATGTCGTCAACAAGGCGCAGACCTACATGTATTGGTTTGTGTACATCGTTGCCTTCGCGGCGCTGGCATGGTATCTCTTCAAAAAGGCCAAGGAGAAAAAGCAGCAAACAAGTGAGGATTAAAGAGCAAAATATCAACAAAATACTGATTTGGCTTTTGGCCATCAGCGCAGTTGTTAGAGGTATCCTGGCCGCCTGGATGGAGTTCGGCAACGACGAGGTGTATTACTGGACATACGCCCTTTATCCCGACTGGAGTCATTTCGACCATCCGCCTATGGTGGGCTGGGTAATTCAACTCTTTAGTCTTAACTTATTGTTCGACAGTGAGTTCTTCATTCGTTTGGCCTCGGTCGTCTTCATGACTGCCGACACCTATATCATCTTCCGTATCGGCAAGGAAATCAAGGATGCGCGGACTGGCCTTTATGCTGCCTTGCTTTACACCGCTTCCATCTATGCCTTCGTCATCACGGGTGTTTTCATTATGCCTGACACGCCTTTGATGCTGTTTTGGCTGCTGGCAGTCTGGATGGCGGTAAAGTCCGAAAAAAAGCAAATTTTGCTTTTTTTCGGACTTTACGCGGGTTTAGCCATGCTCTCCAAGTATTCAGGCGTCTTCCTTTGGGTCGGCATGCTGCTTTACATCTTGATTTTCAACCGAAAACAACTGAAGAATCCCTATCTCTACCTCGCCTTGCTGATTTCCGCCGTCTGTTGTATCCCTATTCTTTATTGGAACATTGGCAACGATTTCATCAGTTTCCGCTTCCACGGCGAGCGTGTGGGGCTGTTCGGTAAGCCAAACTTCAGCACTTTCGGAACTGAAATTGCAGGTGAGTTCTTCTACAACAACCCGGTCAATTTCATACTAGCCTATGTCGCTGTCATCACGGCGTTCAAAAAGAAGCTCCTATTAGAGAAATCAGTGCAACGCCTCATTTTATGCATCGCCTTGCCGCTTATTCTGGTCTTCCTGTTTTTCTCCCTCACCCGCCCCACCCTGCCCCATTGGAACGCGCCCGCATACGTCCTGCTTATCTTGTTGGCTGCGGTATGGCTGCGTGACAAAAACACTGATTCAGAGCGATTGCCCCGTTCCATTACGGCAGCTTTAGCGGTACTCGTAATCACTTTGACGATTGGTGTGGCTGAAATCAAGACGGGCTTCATCCCTTTGGACAAACACTCTGAGCCTGAACAACTTGGTCGCAATGACTTCACCTTAGACATGTACGGCTGGCGACAATTGGGCGAGAAATTTGCAGATTTCCGAGAGCAGAAAATCGCAGAAGGTGTAATGAAAGCGGAAGATGGCATCGTGGCCAACCAATGGTTTCCTCTCGCCAACCTCGACTATTACGTGGCACGCCCCTTAGGACTGAAGGTCATGGGCTTAGGCTGGCCAGAATTCTTGCATAAATACCTGTGGATCAATGATAAACGTGGCGGATTCAAGCTCGACGAGGACTATTGTTTCCTCTCCGATAGCCGTTACATGAAAGACCCAAAGGAGACCTATCAATGGTATTTCAAGGAGATTGAATTGGTCGGCGTCATCCCCATCGAACGCAACGGGAAAACGGTGAAAAACTTCTTCGTTTACACTTGCAAAGGCTTATGTGCCGAGCCACCCACTTTGGAAAGCCTTAGGGCTGAATACGCCGCAACAGGTGAATAGACCCGTCGGAAGCCACCGTCTCATACTCCGAACGGTTGGTGAACACCATCTTACCCTGACGCTCATATTTGACATAATGCTCCGTAATCAGTACATAATCAGCTTCTACCTTGTTTGCGTTGGCAAAATTCTGGATGTTATCGCGCAAGGCCAGATGAGGCACAAACATCGTGGCAGCACTCACCGTTGCATCCTCAGGAAGCATCGCCATCAACTCGCGGGCATAGCGAATATCGAATTCTTTCTGCTCATAATGCCGCCCCTGATACACACATAACTGGTCGACCAGAATGACAGACTTGGGTACGCCCACGGTATAAAAAGTGGTCAGCACCGTGGAAAGCAGCAAAGCCAGACTTAATGCCAGCCTCAACTTACTGTTTTTCAATTTGATAATCACCAAAAACGACGAAACCACCAAAATCGGCACAAACTCAACCGAATACTGGAAAGAAATACCCCAAAACATAGTATCAGCAGCCAACATTTTCTGCGCAACGAGCGGAATGAGCATCAGCAAATAGTTGGGCTTCAGCAAAGTAAGCAACATCCCCGAAGCCAACGCACAAACATAAAACTCTTCCTTGATCCCATCATATTTCGACCAACCGGTGGTATTGGTAAACAACATCCTAAGGGTCTCCAAAGGTTGTGAAAGCAATCTTCCTGCAATGTCCGCATAATTGTCGCCCAGATGGGAATAGCGAGCAAAGCCGCCGCCGTTTCCACCCAACCTTGGCATCACTATCATATTGATAATAAAGAAATAAGCCAAAGCAAACACTGCGTATGCCGCTAAATGCCAAAGGGCTTTTTTCTCCTTCCTGTAATCCCACATCAGGCCAATGGCAATAAAGAACAGCCAAAGCGACATGTTCTCCTTGCCGATGACGAACAGCACGGCGAACAAGGACGCCCACACAAAGCGTTTCCGCTTCAGGAAATACAACAGCCAAGGCAACATCATGGCCGACAACACGTTGGAATGGTAGTCGAAAGCGATAGCGTGAATGATTCCGAAAGAGAAAAAGAAGACGGTAGCGGCCAGAATTGGCATCAGGTCATCGTCCGAATAAAGGCTTATCAGTCTGTAAACACCCCAGCCACCTAGCAAGGTCGCCACAATCTGCACGACGAGCAAGGTATAGGTCCCGAACACATAAATCAAGGGCGACAAAAGAGGCAGATACAAATCGAAATGGTCGCTGAGAAGGCTACACGGAACGTCCTTGAACATGCTGCAATCGGCAGCGCGGAAATGGGCATAGTCGTAGAGCGCATGGGGATAGAGTCCCAAGTCGAGCGCGTAGGTCTTGAACAGGTAATGGTTGACCAAGGAGATGAGGGCATACAACACACCAGCAACGGTGAAAACCGAAGCCAAGGTAATGTTTCTCTGCCGTTTACTCAAGGTCATTCCTCGCCCTCCACCGCCTGAAACAACGTAATGATATTCAAAATCACCTCCGTGGCCTTCATCATGCTTTCCAACGGCACGTATTCGTATTTGCCGTGGAAATTGTGTCCGCCGGCGAAGATGTTGGGACAAGGTAGACCCATGTAAGAGAGGTTGGCACCGTCAGTGCCGCCACGGATGGGCTGCACTTTTGGCTTGATGTTGGCCATCTCCATCGCCTTAATCGCCCTTTCCACAATGAAGAAATGAGGCTCCACTTCCTGACGCATATTGAAATACTGGTCCTTCAGCTCCATTGTAACCACCTCGCCGTATTTCTTGTTCAAAAACTCAACAATCGAAATCAGCAAAGCCTTTTTCTCTTCAAACTTGGCGATGTCGTGGTCGCGGATAATGTACGACATCGTGGTCTCCTCCACCGTACCCTTGATTTCGGTCAGATGGAAGAAACCTTCATAACCCTGCGTGAAACGCGGACGTTGCTCCACAGGCAGCATGGCGTTGAATTCCATGGCAATCAACATAGAGTTAACCATCTTGTCCTTACCGTAGCCAGGATGGATGTTGCAGCCTTGGATGTGGATTTTGGCCGAAGCTGCGTTGAAGTTCTCATATTCCAACTCACCGATTGCGCCACCATCGACAGTAAAAGCATATTTCGCGCCGAACTTCTTCACGTCGAACTTGGCCACGCCGCGCCCGATTTCCTCGTCAGGCGTGAACCCGATCTTGATTTCGCCATGCTTGAAGTCAGGATGCTTCATGATATACTCGGCTATATACATGATTTCGGCCACACCTGCTTTGTCGTCGGCGCCGAGCAAAGTCGTGCCATCGGTGGTAATCATGGTCTGGCCTTTATATTGCTGCATCTCAGGAAACTCCGAAACACGCAAGACAATGTTGTTTTCTTTGTTCAGCACAATGTCGTTACCGTCGTAGTTTGGGATGATTTGCGGCTTGATGTCGGCACCTGAAGCATCGGGCGAGGTGTCGACATGGGCGATAAATCCAATGGCAGGAATCTCGCGGTCCACATTGGACGGAATCGTGGCCATCACATAGCCAAATTCGTCCAGCTCGGCCTCAACACCCATAGCCTGCAACTCATCACGAAGCATCTTCAAGAGATTCAGCTGTTTAGCGGTGCTGGGCTGCGACTCAGAGTTTTCGTCGGAAGTAGTCTCCACGGAGACGTATCTCAGGAATCTGTCTAAGAGTTTTCCCATTGATTATGGTTTTAATTTGCCACAAAAGTAAGAAATAATATGATACGAAAAACCGCGACAGGATCGCTCCTGCCGCGGCACCATGAAAAAACAAAATCTTACGCTTTTCTTAACGCTTTTCCGCGTGTTTTCTTGTACGATGTCGGTCTTTTGCCCACAAGCCATAGACCTCGCTCACGTTTCCTGCTGTAGTGAACGCCTTGATTTCGTTCTTATTAAGATATTCCATCAAGGCAGAGAATTCATCCTTCGTCAGCAGGGCTTCCAATTCAATGGACTTCTCGTTGGTATAGCCGCCGATGACCTCATAAAGTGTGCAACCACGATCCAAGTCGTCGACGATGAAACGTCGAATGCGGTCATAGTCTTTTGAAACAACACACACACGCTTGCGGTTGTTAAGGTTAGCCGTGAAGTAATCCACAATGATGCCGTTGATCCAAGTGGCGATAAGGCCGATGACGACCATCTGGAAGGGGTTGATAGCAAAAGCCGTGAGACAGATGATGCCACCCGCCACGGTCACCGACTTGCCCATATCGAAATGCAAGTATTTGTTGACGATTTTGGCCAGAATATCGAGGCCGCCCGTCGAAGCGTTGATGGAGAACATCAACGTTTGTGCCGCGCTGAGAATCAGCACGCAACACAACAAGTCGAACCAAGGCGTGCCCATCACTGAATAGGCAAATTCATCAGCTCCGATTTCACCCGTCTTTCTCAGCACTTCCGTGACATAGTCATTTTTGGTGGCAAATTCCGTCCAAGGATAAATCCATTCGCACACCTTGGTCATGGGACCAAGAATCAAGGCGCAGTAAACCGTCTTGAGGCCAAATTCCTTTCCGATCAGCAAATAAGCCAAAACCAGCAGGATGGCATTGATGATGGTGATCATCATCGACAAGCTAAGGTTGACACCCATACCTTGGAAAATATTGGTTAAAACGATGGAGAGACCAGAGATGGAGCCCACAATCAGCTTGCTGGGAACGAGGAAATAATAGACACAAATACCCGTCATGAACATACCCAAAGTCATGATCAGCAGCTCGACCCAGAACTTCTTACTCACCAAAGCCTGGCCGATTTCCTTCATTATGTCGTTAAATTTTTTCATAAATATTTGATTTATAATTCTTTAAATAACAAACTCGCTTCAATTTTTGCGGCTGCAAAGGTCGGAATTCTTTTTGAGATAAAGAAGGGTTTTCAATAAATAATTATCTTTGCAAAAAAATCGCGGAATGACCCTGCTCGACTGGCTCCCCATAACGAAGAAAGAAACCGACCTGCGCGGTTGGGACGAGGTGGACGTGGTATTCGTCACAGGCGACGCCTATGTTGACCACCCTGCGTTTGGGGCTGCCGTCATCGGAAGGGTTTTGGAACACAATGGCTTCCGCGTGGCCCTCATCCCGCAGCCTAACTGGCGCGACGACCTGCGCGACTTCAAGAAGTTTGGCAAACCGAGACTGTTTTTCGGCGTTTCGGCAGGCTGCATGGACTCGATGGTGAACCACTACACCGCCAACAAAAGGTTGAGAAGCAACGATGCCTACACCCCAGGCGGCGAGGCGGGCTTCCGTCCCGACCGAGCCACCGTGGTTTACTGCAACATCTTGAAGCAACTTTATCCCGACGTGCCCGTTATCGTGGGGGGCATCGAAGCCTCGCTGCGCCGCGTAACCCACTACGACTATTGGTCGGATAGTTTGAAGCCCAGCATCTTGGTCGACTGCAAGGCCGACATCGGCGTGTACGGCATGGGCGAACTCACCATGGTGGAAATCGCGAATGCCATACAAAGCGGCAAGAAAGTCAACGAGCTGACCGACATCCAGCAGACCTTCTTCCTGCAAGACAAGAAACAACCTCTGCCCGCTTTCGAGGGCGAAACCATTGAACTTGTCTCCCATGAGGTCTGCCTGAAAGACAAGAAAAAATATGCCTCCAACTTCCGACACATCGAAGAGGAATCCAACAAAAAACACGCGGCGAGACTTATCCAAGAAGTTGGCAACCAAAGACTTGTTATCAACCCACCATTACCCACTTTTACTGAAGAGCAGATTGATGCCTCCTTTGATTTGCCATACACTCGCCTGCCCCACCCGAAATACGCCAAGCGCGGCGTCATCCCTGCTTACGAAATGATCCGCCACTCGGTCAACCTGCACCGCGGCTGCTTCGGCGGCTGTGCTTTCTGCACCATCTCTGCTCACCAAGGCAAGTTCGTGGCCTCACGCAGCAAGGCGTCCATAATGAAAGAGGTGGAAAAGGTGACCGAGATGGAGGACTTCAAGGGCTATATCAGCGACCTCGGAGGTCCCTCGGCCAACATGTACCGCATGAAAGGCAAGGATGAACGCCTATGCGAGAAATGTGCCCGTCCAACGTGCTTGCAACCCAGCGTTTGCAAAAACCTAATCACCGACCACCATCCGCTCATCGAAATCTATAAAGAGGTAGATGCGAACCCAAAAGTGAAGAAAGCCACCATCGGCTCAGGCATCCGCTACGACCTGTTTCTGCACGACAGCACGCCAGAGGAAAACAAGGCCATGGGCTACGACGAGTATTTCCGCCAGTTGGTCACACGACATGTCAGCGGTCGACTGAAAGTGGCACCTGAGCACACTAGCGACGCTGTGCTCAAGCTCATGCGCAAGCCCAAGTTCGATATGTTCGTGAAACTGAAGAAGAAGTTCGACCAAATCAACGAAAAGGAACACTTAAATCAGCAGCTTATTCCCTATTTCATCTCCTCGCACCCTGACTGCTACCTTGAAGACATGGCTGAACTGGCCGTGAGGACCAAGGAGTTGGGCTATCATTTGGAGCAGGTGCAGGACTTCACTCCCACTCCCATGACCTTGGCCACGGAAATCTATTATTCCGGCTACGACCCCTACACCTTGGAGCCTGTCTTTTGCGCCAAGACCAAAGAGGAGAAACTCGCCCAGCAACGTTTCTTCTTCTGGTACAAACCCGAGAACCGCGAATGGGTGAAGAACGCTTTGCGCAAGATTGGTCATCCTGAGTGGATCAAGAAACTGTTCGCCAAATTTTGAATCTTTAAATTTTGAATCTTTGAATCATCAATAATCACTACCTTTGCCGCAAATTTCTTAAACTTAAATAAAGCAATGAAAAAGCATCTTATCGGAGCCATCGTGCTCGTCGCCGCCTTCGCTTTTGCAAGCTGCGACAACAAAAAAGAAAAAGAAGAAAACAAGGATGAAAAGACCACTACCACTGAAGTAAAGGACGAAAAAGTCGTACTGCCCAACCGTCTGCTCATCATCGTCGACCCGCAAATCGACTTCACCACGGGCAGCTTGGCCACCGTCAAAGGTCCAGCCGCCATGGACTACCTCGCCAAGGCCCTCAACGATGGTGCCTGGAAAAACTACAGCTGGATCATCGTCACACAAGACGCCCACCCGACCAACCACTGCTCGTTTGTTGAACAAGGCGGCGTATTTCCTCCCCACTGCGTGCAAGGCACAGAAGGCATGAATGTCTATCCCAGTTTACAGGCTGAACTTAACAAATTGACGGCAAATGGCAACAACCAACAAATCCACTTCATGCAAAAAGGCGATTTGGCTGACAAGGAAGAGTTCAGTATTTTCCAAAACGAACGCAGCGGAGCGAAACTGCGCGCCGTCATCGAAGAACGTGAGCATTTCGAAGGCATTGACATCTGCGGCATCGCCACGGACTATTGTGTCTATGAGACCGCCAAGGATCTCATTGCATTCTATCCTGCCAAACAGGTGCGTATCGTCACCAACTGCCTCGCCGCCGTCGACGACAACGACACCAAGCTCGCCGACCTGATGAAGGAAAACGGCATTGAAGGCATTGAATTCTAATCTTTTTGACGCGAGACTTCGAGACGCGAGACACGAGACGTTGGTCTTGTCCCGTGTCCCGTAGTCCCGCGTCCCGCGTCAAAAGAGTTATGAGCAAATTCAAATCATTCCTACAGCGCAAGGGCGTCGACATGACCTGGAAGGCCTATTTCGTCGACGCTCTTGGTGCTATGGCGCTGGGTCTGTTCGCCTCGCTGCTCATCGGCACCATCTTCCAGACCTTGGGCGACAAGACGGGCATTGAGGCCTTCGTGACCATCGCCAAATACGCCAAGGCCGCTACAGGAGCCGCCATTGCCGTGGCCATCGCCTATAAGCTCAAATGCGAGGGCTTGGTGCTATTCAGCGCCATCGCCGTCGGCATCGCGGGCAACGAGTTGGGTGGCCAAAACCCAATGGGTGCCTATGTTGCCGTCATCGTGGCCATCGAATTAGGCAAGATGGTTTATAAGGAGACCCAAGTCGACATCCTCGTCACCCCTGCCGTAGTCATCATCAGTGGCGTGTTGGTGGCTTGGGCCATCGGACCCGCCATCGGCAGACTGATGACCGCATTAGGCGATTTTATCAAAACTGCCACCGAAATGCAACCCTTCCTCATGGGCATCGTCGTCTCAGTGGTCATCGGCGCCGTGCTCACCCTGCCTATCAGCTCGGCAGCCATCTGCCTTGCCATCGGATTGGGCGGCATCGCCGGAGGCGCCGCCACAGCCGGCTGCTGCGCCCAGATGATCGGCTTTGCCGTGTTGAGTTTCAGAGAGAACCGCTGGGGCGGATTGGTGGCACAAGGTCTAGGCACCTCCATGCTGCAGATGGGCAACATCGTGAAGAATCCCCGTATCTGGATTCCAGTGCTCCTCACCGCCGCCATAACCGGTCCTATCTCGACCTGCATCTTCCATCTGGAGAACATCCCCATCGGCTCCGGCATGGGCACCTGCGGCCTCGTCGGACCCATCGGCATCTACACGGCCATGCCCGATGGTGGCATAAACATGTGGATCGGCATGGGCTTGGTCTGCTTCGTGCTTCCTGCTGTGCTGACATGGCTCTTCGGACTCATTTTCAGAAAGATAGGCTGGATCAAGGAAGGCGACCTCAAAATCGAGTGCTGATGCCAAAAAGTCCTGCCAAGCCGCTCACGCCCGACCAGGTGTTGGACAAGATGGCCAAATACTGCGCCTATCAGGAGCGTTGTGTGAAGGATGTCAGGGACAAGCTGAAGACCTTCAACATTCCCCAAGAGGAAAAGACTAAAATTCTTGAATATCTGTTAGATAACCGCTTCGTCAACGACGAGCGGTTTGCCAAGAGTTTTGTGCGCGGCAAGGTCAACCAAAGCGGTTGGGGCATGAACAAGATCCGTTTCCACCTCATCCAAAAAGGCATCACCAAGGAACTCATCGATGAAGCCTTAGGCCAGACCGATGAAGAGGTGTACCGCCAACGACTCATCGAAATCCTGAAAACGAAAGCCAAGACCGTGAAGGCCGCCAACGACTACGAGAAAAAGCGCAAACTGGCCGCCTACGCCATGCAGAAAGGCTTTGAAAGCAACCTGGTTTGGGAAGTGCTGAAGGATTTGGCAGTTTGACAAGTTTTCGTATCTTTGCCGCACTTTTGTAAGCACCATCATGAGATTCACGAAACGCCTGATAACGCAAACACCTGAATGTCTGACAGAACACACCAGTCAGATCATTAACGTCATCATTTCGACGTTGTTTGCGTTGGTGTTTCTGACGGCTTACGTCCCATTCTCGGAGACTGCCTGGTTCCAAGTTGGACGCGGAGGTTATTTCTTCATCACGGCGGCATTTGTGGGTAGCGGTATGATGTTTCTGGCGCTCAGCCGTGTGCTGATGAACTGGGTAGTCCGGAAAAGCCGGCATTTCCCCTTCTGGGTCTATCTTCTGTGGCTGTTTCTCGAGATCATGATCATTGCGGTGTGTCACACGCTGATCTCCTATTGTGAGATTCAAGCCACCGACCACAGCTTTGGCTATCTCTATGGCAAGAGTGTCCTGATCACCTTTGTCGCTTTGGCAGTACCCTACGCCGTCACCATTCTGGCCATCTTGCTGAAAGACACACAACAACGCCTCATGCTCACCAAGAGCGACACGGTGGAATCGGACGACGAGGTGATGCCCGAACATACTGAAATCATCAATTTGATGGACAATAACGGCAACCTCAAGCTGTCCGTCAAGCTCGACAACCTCTATTACATCAAGGCGGAAGACAACTATATCAATGTCTTCTACCAACGCAGCGGTGCCATAGCGAGTTATATGCTGCGCTGCAAGATGCAGACCATCGCCGACAACTGTGTGGATTCCAGTAGTTTGATGCGCTGCCACCGTTCTTATATCGTCAACATCAAGAAAGTGAGCGTATTGCACAACGAAGCCGATGGCTTTGTTATGGACTTCGAGCGCGAGGGATTGGATTCGGTGCCTGTTTCGAAGACCTATTCGGCAAAGGTTTTGGAGGCGTTTAATAAGAAGTAAAAATTCTTATTTCAGAAGGATTTCAAACAAAAACATCGTTTTATTTTTCTGCAATTGGTGTTTTTATATCTTTGCAGAAAAATAAAATCACTTTTCAAGAAAAAGATCAGTTGTTTTGAACTAAGTTCGAGCTGCAACCTTTTTGGGTGGTCTGATACTCGTTTTATCGAAATGTTGACGAAAACAGGCTTGGATTACGAAAAAAACGTACTTTTGCAGGTGCAACAACAACAGAAAGCCATGTCAGAGAAAGAAATCAATGCCTACCGCTTGACTTCGTTGGAAGAACCGACGGACGAGATGTTGGCGTATATCATGCGGGAAGTGGCGGAGGAAGCACGCCGCACAAATGAAGAAGCCGAAGCTCGGTTTTTTCAACAGATTCGAGAGTTGTACCAACAACAATACGGCAACAACTAGTTTTTAGAAAAAAAAGTTATAACTTTGCAGTTCAATAAAAGTAATCAATTATGGAAGATTTCGTTTTATCAATACCAACCCGCGACCAAAGTTTCATGGAGATTTTAGCTTCAAGAATGGGTTGGAAACTACGCCCGCGTCGCTCATCGATTGAACAATTCATCAATTCCTGCCCGCAGACTCCCGTAATGACAGACGAGGAGATTGCCTCAGAAGTTAATGCAGTACGTTACGGAAAATGAAAGTCCTTTTCGACACCAATCTGTGGATTTCATTCATGATAGGCAAACGCCTTTCATCATTGGCGAATGTGCTTAATCGTCAAGATGTTGAGGTATATGTCAGTGAGCAACTGTTGGACGAAATCCGCATGGTTATTTCTCGTCCGAAATTCGACAAACTCATTTCAAAAGAGACGCGCTATTACTTCTTCGAGATGGTGTATGATGTTTGCCAAGTAACGGACATCACCGTTCAAGCGGATTCACCTATTCGCGACATTAAGGACTTGTATCTTCTGTCAATAGCCGAGAGTGTTCCTGTTGACTTTATTGTAAGCGGCGACAACGACCTAATTGACCTTGGTTCTCATGCAGACATCCCTATTCTGAAATATGCTAATTTTGTGAGTATGCTGTCTGCGATGGAAAAGGGAAATAATTGAACAATAAAACATACAAATAACTAACGCTAAACCCAATAAATTAAAACTAAAAAAAGACAAACAAACCATCCTAACATAACATAACCCCTGAGCTTTACGCTCTTGTTCTCATTCCTATAAAATCTGGTAAATTTTAAGCAACGAGAATAAGCAAGCGGAAAGTTTGCGTTTTAGGCGCAAGCTTTATCGTGCTTATTAGTTGCGCAGGTTTACCAGAGCCTTTAGGATTTAATAAGCAATGAAACGAAAGGCGAGCGCCTTTCTTTATGGCTTTCTGGCAAGGGCGGAAGCCCTCCCCTAACCCTCCAGTGCCATGAAAACGAAAACACCACAACCCCCAACCGACTTTCATCTCGGCCAATGCCTCAAAGCCGAACTTGCCCGACAAGGTCGCACGGCCACCTGGTTAGCCAAACAAGTGCATTGCACCCCCGAAAACATCTACAAAGCCTATCGCTCCCAATGGATTTCAATGCCTTTGCTCTTTGAAATCAGCAAGGCCCTGGATTACGACTTCTTTAAGGATTGTTCGGCGTATTTGGAGGCTGAGAAAACGAAATAATAGTTATGGTTTTTGGGGAAAATCTTTCAGTTTTTATGGTAAAAAGAGTTAGGTGGAAAATGCTGATATGGAATGGTTTGTGTATAATTTTGCTGCCGATAACAAATTATTAACCAAACTGCAGGCAACAGGATAAAGACCGCCACAAGAAAATATGAAGAAAATATTGATTACAATGGCCGTGCTCACTGGAATGGTGGCTGGCGCAATGGTGTTTAGCTCGTTTGCTGCACCTGAACAAGATGTAAAAAGCGAAACTTCCGAAATCGTCTTGAATGATGATGGATGGGAAAACTGGGCAACAGTTTGCGCAACAGGTTTTTTTAGCAATGCAAACACTAATGGTGAATGGAGACGAGGCAGCTGGGGAGGATGTGACCTGCAAGTTCAAAGAAGGGAATGGTGCGGCGAAAAAGAGTTTCGCATTCGTTATAGGGGAGATTGGCATCCAGTACACAAAGGATCTCCTGTAGAGGGTTATAATTATCATTTTTACTATCTTTCTGAAACCCTGTGCTTTCGTATGTAATAATCAAAACTGACAAAGAGGGTTGGCTCAACGTCAATCCTCTTTGTTTAACAAGCAAACGTTTTTAATCGACACCAAAAATGGAAGCATCTGTCGAAAGCAATAGCCAAGAAACCTGTACCATAATTCGAGATTTCAAGCACCTAAATAGCGAAGGGTGCAGGTTTTTTATTGATGCAAATTCTTTTGAGGAAACTCTAATTTCATCCACCTTGCTTAGATGGCTTTCTCATCGTGATGACGAAGACGAATACTACACTAAGGAGCAAGAAAAAGCAATAAAAAAGATAAAAAGTATTAGTAAATACAAAAACAAAACAGCATCTGAAATCCGTATAAAAATTCTTCTATATGACAATCCTTGCAAAAAAGAAGAAAGAGGAAACGAACATATAAAAATGCTATTGAATTGCGGAGGAACTGAAGTCAAATACTTGCATGTTTCGGAAGATAAAAAGTTAAGAATAGCAATTCAAGGAAGAAAATTATATCTCTCTTTTTCTGAGAATCAAGAGCAAAAAGTACACGAAGGTTTTCTTTATCAAGCTGAAAGTGACAACAATCCATTATTAAACTATTTCAAATCCGAGTTTTATCGAGATTTTAATCGAGCAAAAACTCTTCAACTGAAGAATGAAAGAATTGTGTTTGCAGATAATTGGTTTGTACGAGCCAAGGCTTGGCTTTCATTAGAAAGGACAATTGCTATTATCGGAGTTATTCTTACGTTTTTATTTGGTTTTCTCGCTTTGAAATAACAATTCGATCAGAAAAGCCCCGCCAATCGGCGAGGCTTTTCTTCTGCTATCGTTTTCAATAAAATTCTATGATGTCTTCATGACGCAGCCATAGATCCCTTCTCCGCACAAACCTGCGCGGGGATGACATGGCTTCCGCGGTGTCCCTTGTCCCGCAGTCCCGCGTCTCGCGTCCCTTTAGCAATTCATTCCCCCGCAGCAGTGAATCACCTGGCCCGTGACATACGAGCTGAGGTCGGAGGCGAGGAAGAGCGCCACGTTGGCCACATCCTCGGGCGTGCCACCGCGATGCAGCGGAATCAGGCTTTCCCAAGCCTTGCGTACATCCTCTGGCAGAGCGTTGGTCATGGCGGTGATGATAAAGCCAGGGGCGATGGCGTTGTGGCGGATGTTACGCACACCCATCTCCTTGGCCGCGCTCTTCGTGAAGCCGATGATACCCGCCTTCGAGGCAGAATAGTTGCACTGGTTGGCATTGCCCGAAACGCCTACCACAGAGCTCATGTTGATGACGCTACCACCAGCCTGCTTCCACATCACAGGCTGCACAGCCTTGGTGAAGTTGAACACCGACTTGAGGTTCACGTTGATGACGGCATCCCATTGTTCCTCGGTCATGCGCTTCAGCGCAGTGTCCTTAGTGATACCCGCATTGTTGACGAGAATGTCGATGCGGCCAAAGTCCTTGACGATTTCGTCAACGACTTGATGCGTCTCCTCGAAGTTGGCGGCATTGGAAGCGTAAGCCTTGACCTTCACGCCAAAGGCTTGCAGTTCCTTTTCCGTTTCCATGACGACATCGTTCAAAGCGATATCGGTGAAGGCGATGTTGCAACCTTCCTGGGCAAAACGCAGGGCGATGGCCTTGCCGATGCCACGACCGGCTCCAGTAATCAGAGCCACTTTATTGTCTAATAATCCCATAATATTCAAGATTTAAAGATTCAAAGATTCAAAATTTAATATTGTTCGCTGTTTTTTTTGCCATGACCTCTGACTATGACCATGACCGTTTTTCATCGTTGATTCGGTCATAGTCAATGGTCATTGTCATTTTTTCTTTGTGTATTTTTCAATCATATCATACAAATCGCCGACGGTCTTGACGTTGGCCGTATCATCCTCGGAGAACTTCACATTGAATTCGCTCTCCAAAATCATGAGAAGTTCCACGACATCCAACGAGTCGGCGCCCAAGTCGTTGAAAAGGTTCTTCTCTGGCGTGATTTCACGCTCGCTGACATTCAGCTTGGTAGCGATAAACGCCTTTGCCTTGTCTTGAATCGTAGCCATCTCAAATTTATGATTTAAGATTTAAATTCAAAATTTAAAGATTCAAAATTCAAGATTCACTGTTTGTTACGAGTGTCAGGGAGCAGGGCAAAGGAAAGCTCACCCTTTACGCACATCTTGCCACCCACGCTAAGCACAGCGGAGCAGATGTAGATGTTGGCACGATGATAGGTCAGTGTAGCTTCCACCTCGGCGGTGTCACCTGGCTTGACGCTGTTCTTGAAACGCACCTTGTCGATGCCTGTGTAGAAAGTCAGCTTGCCGATGAGGTCGTCCTTCATCAGCAGGGCACACGACTGGGCCATGATTTCGCAAAGGATGACGCCAGGCACTACAGGTTCGCCAGGGAAATGACCTTGCAGGAAGAACTCCTCGCCCGTCACATGGTACTTGGAATGGCACACATGATTCTCATCGAGGTTCATCTCGTCGACCAAAAGCATAGGCTCGCGGTGCGGGAGATACTGTTTGATTTCGTCTCTGTTCATATTGTTGAATTGTTGATTGTTGAATTGTTGATTGTTGAAATGGTAATTCGACGTAGTCAATCGTCGTTTATTGGACGCGGGACTTCGGGACTCGTGACGCGAGACTTGGTTCGTCCCGTGTCACGCGTCTCGCAGTCTCGTGTCTATTATTTCATTTTTCGAATAGCCAAACAAGCATTATGTCCACCGAAGCCCAAGGAATTGGAGATGGCGATGTCCAGGTCTACCTTGAGCGGGTTGTTAGGCGTGTAGTCAAGGTCGCACTCGGGGTCGGGCTCATCCAAGCCGATGGTCGGAGGCACAATATTGTTATTCAAAGCCATCACACTGATGATCAGCTCGATGGCACCGGCAGCACCAAGAGCGTGACCCATCTCCGATTTTGTGGAGCTGATGTGGGCTTTGTGGGCTTCTTCCTCGCCCATCGCAATCTTGATGGCGCGGGTCTCACCGCTGTCGTTCATCGGGGTGCCAGTGCCGTGGGCGTTGATGTAAAAGCTCTCACCAGCCTTGAATTGGGCTTCTTCGAGGGCTTGCTTTATGGCCAAACTCTGTGTGGTACCATCAGGACGCGGAGCCGTGCTGTGATAGGCGTCGCAGGAGTTGCCGTAACCACAAAGTTCGGCATAGATCTTCGCACCACGCTGCTTGGCGTGTTCATACTCTTCCAAAAGCACGATGCCCGAGCCCTCGGCAATGACAAAGCCAGCGCGATTCTTGTTGAACGGCAAGGAAGCATGTTTCGGGTCTTCTGCCTTGGTCAAAGCCTTGCAGTTGGCAAAACCACCGATGGAGACAGGGTTGATGCCAGCCTCAGAACCACCAGCGATGATGGCATCGGCATAGCCGTGCTTGATAGCACGATAGGCCTCACCAATGCTGTGGGTACCTGTGGCGCAAGCTGTCACAATCGGAACACAAGGACCTTGTGCGTTGTAGCGAATGGCCACGCTGCCCGAAGCCTGGTTACCAATCATAGTCGGGATCATCAAAGGTGAAATCCAACGCGCACCTTCTTCATAATAGGTCTTGACGCCCTTCATAATGGTGTCGAAGCCACCAATGCCTGAACCGATATACACGCCCAAACGATCGGGACTCATCTGCAAATCCTCATTGTCTTTCATGGCCTGGTAGGCAGCGGCCAAGGTATAAACCGCAAAACGGTCGTTACGCTTGACAAAGCCCTTGTCGACACCACAAGCCTCGGGATTGAAGTCCTTCAGCTCGGCAGCGATCTTCACAGGAAGGTCGGTGGTATCAAACGATTTGATGAAGTCAATGCCACAATAGCCCTTCATCAAGTTATCCCATATCGACGGCAGGTCGTTGCCAATCGGCGAAATAGCGCCCATGCCGGTGATAACTACTCTTCTATTATCAGTATTCATATATTGTCGTTGTTTTTCTTCTCGGTAAACTTTTTTTAATGCAGAATGATGAATGCAGAATGCAGAATTTGGGCAAAGCCCAACGTTGCATCGCATTATTCATTCTTAATTCTTAATTCATAATTCTGCATTCATTAAAACTCCCATTCCCAAAGGCAGGCAGCCGACACGAAGCCAGCGCCAAAGGCACTCATGATGATCTTTTCACCTTCCTTTATCTTTCCGGCTCTCAGCATTTCATCCAACATAATTGGGATGCTGGCCGATGAGGTGTTGCCGTACTTCTCGATGACGGTAGGATATTTCGATTCGGGACCTCCAATAATGTTGCGGATGCCCTCAATGATGCGCTTGTTGGCCTGATGCAGCAAGAACCATGTGATGTCCTCATGGGTCAAATGGTTGTAGTCCAACACATTCTGGATATCCTTAGCCGATTCAGTGACAGCAGTTTTGAACAATTCCTTGCCCTTCATCACCAAAGGCTGACCTTTGACGTAGTGCTGCTCAAAAGGTGTCGTTTCCATGCCACGCTCGTAATAAAGCACATCACGGTCACTGATCATGGTGAGCTTCACGTCTTTGAAGGCATTACCAGCGGTAAGCACCACGGCACCAGCACCATCGCCAAACAACACGCTGCAGTCACGCTCATGCCAGTTGCAGTATTTGGTGGGCTCTTCTGCACACAATATTAATATGTTCTTCGCATGACCGGCTTTCATCATGCCGTCGGCGAGCATCAAAGCGTTGACAAAGCCAGCGCACGCCACGTTGATGTCGAGACCAGCGCAGTTGAGGCCAAGACGTTTTTGAACGATGCAACTCAATCCAGGGGTGATGTGGCGGTTGGCCACATTCGAGACCAACAAAAAGTCGATCTGGTCGGGACGCAAGCCCGAGGCATTGATGGCCTTAGTGCCGGCCTCAACAGCCAAGTCATACAAATCTTCGGTAGATAAAAGATGGCGGGCTTGGATACCCGTTCTGCTCGAAATCCAAGTGTCGTTGGTGTCCAAGAAAGTCGCCAAGTCATCGTTGGTGACGGTGAGGGACGGCAACGCGCTTCCAGTTCCAATTATTTTCATTTGTGTTTCGATTAAAATTAAAATTCGATTTCGGTTTTGATTAAAACGTTGCAAAAGTACAGCATCGTGCCATGTCGCGGGGAAAATGTGCCGAATACGGGCCAAATGTGGCGAAAATCGGCTATTTGTGGCGAAAATCGGCCTTTTTTGTGGCGAAAATGTCAAAATCAAACAAAAAGAGACGCGAAAAAATCGCGTCTCTGTGGTGAATTAAGGACTGATTTTTACATTCCACCCATGCCTTGAGGAGCACTGCCAGATTCTCCCTCACCTTGGCGGGCGCGTTGTTCAAGTTCCATCTTACCGAAGCGGAAGGTCACACCGACTGCCACGCTACGGGTGTTGTACTTATAGTTTGATGTCGACTGAACGTATGGGCTGCTATTCGATTGACCAAATTGGTTCGTGTTAAAGATGTCGTTCGCGTTGACATACACCGACATCTTGCGGTCGAAGAAGTCGGCACGCAGACCCGCATTGACGCCAAACCAGCCTTTACGTTCGCTGAACAGGGACTGCGTCGGCGAGCTATAATAGCCCGAAGCCGTCACTTCCAGTTTGTTCCAAAGTTTGGCCCACATGTTCAGGCGGAAGCTGTAAGACCACTTCTCAAACTCGTAAGGCTTCTCGTTGTATTCCGTATAGATATAGGAATCGTAAAGGTTGGCATAGAAACGCAAGTTGAAGAAAGCGCTCGGACGATACATCATGTTGTACTCAAAACCAGTAGTATGGCTCTTTCCCACATTGACAGGATAGGAATAGGGTACCACACGGTCGTAAAGCCAATGGTATTCTGATAGTTTTATCTGATTGACCTCGTTGTTCTTGCCACGATAGTAGGCCGACAAACCCACCGAGCCGAAGTTGTTCCAATACTTGGTCCAACCCGCCTCGACGGAATGGGTGTAGATGCGGTCCAGATCAGGATTACCCGTGCTGTAGCTGTCCATGTGATACAATGGGAACTTGCTCAATTGTTCTGCATTAGGTGCAGCGATGCGCATCGTGTAGCTCAATTTGAAGTTGTGCATTGACTCGGTGCGGTACGACAGATGCAACGACGGCCTAACGCTGGGAAAATGCTTCCTGAAATCATAATTGGTGGTGTCGCCTGGGAAGGTGTAGGGATATTCTCCGCTGACCAGTTCGCTGACGAAACGGATACCCGGCTTCACGGTGAAGCCACCGAACTTGTGCTGCACGGTGATGAAAGCCTCGTTGTTCAGCTTGGTGAAATTGGCTTTGTAGGAACGGTAAACATCGTTCACCCATTCGCCGTCAACAATCGAGTCTGTCTTAAGATACCTTTTCTCAGGATCATAGCCCACGGTGTAACCCACCGAGATCTCGCCATTCTCGGAATAAGGTCGGTTGTAGACGATTTCACCCTCCGCACCCATGGATTTATAGCTGTTTTCCTGTCGAAACAGGAAGGTGTAATCCAGAGGAGAAGTAAACTGTCTCTTCACTTCACCGCCATTGGCGCCGCCCCAGCCCATGCCGTTGACGCTGACAGACAGGTTGTGTCCCTTGTTGTCGAACTTGTGCTGGTAATACAGGCCACCATTGCCGAAAAAGTTTCGGTCATAGGAGTCAGTGCTCTCTTCGAAAACGGTATTCAGCGGATTGGGCAGGTATTCTTCACGAGCCGTTGCGGTGTAATTGGTGTTGCCACCAAAACTCGGCCAACCACTGAACCAAAGGTTGAGGCTGTTTGCCGTATCAATTTCATAATCAAGGCTAAAGAAACCGCCCACATCATAGCCATTGCTGGTGTAATACGTCGAATCCGTCTCATGGTTGGCCAAGGCACCGTCGTTGTTGAACAGTGATTGTTCAACATTGTTGTAGCCTTTCCAATGGGAATAGCCGCCATTGATGTAGGCGTTGACCGTCAGTTTGTCATTTGACCACACGTAGGAAGCCCATGGGCCGATGTATGGACTTGTCGAGGCATTCACACCAAAACTGAAGAACTCGTTCTTCTGGATCTTGGCATTGGTGACGATGTTGATGATACCGTCGGCCTTCGAGCCGTAGCGTGCCGAGGGGTTGGTGATGACCTCCACGCGGTCAATGCTATTGGCAGGCATGGTCTGGATGTAGGTCTTGAGGTTCTCGGCAGTCATGTGCGAGGGCTTATCATTGATCCAAACCTCCACACTCGAAGTGCCGCGCAAGGTGATATTACCTTCCACGTCGACCTCCACGCCAGGCGCATTCTGCAAGGCATCGGAGGCCGTTCCCGTCTGGATACTCGGGTCTTCAGCCACATTATACATGGTCTTCTCCCCTTCCACAGCGAACAAAGGACGCTTTTCGGCGACGACCACTTCGCCAAGTTTAGTGGAACCTTCCGAGAGTTTCAACTTACCGAGGTCTTGATTGCCCTTCACGATGAGCATCTGCTCGTAGGTCTGGAAACCGATGGCCGAAACAGCCAAACGATAGTCGCCGTTGGGCGCCAATAGTTCAAAACGACCTTTGTCGTCGGAGGCGGCACCGCTCACGAAGACACTGTCCGCCTGACGGAACAGACCCACATTGACAAAAGGAATCACCTTGCCGTTGGTCTCCTCGACGATGGTTCCCGTCACTTTGTTTTGTGCCAAACCTGGCATAATGAAGCACCCAAAAAGTGCGAAAAGGATAAAAACACGCTTTTTCATAGTTGTAAATGTCGAAAGTGAAAAACTCCTGTTGAATTGACTAAATAACGAAGGTAAAACCATATTATTGCCTTCTAAATGAAATAATTGATTGTTTTGTGTACCGATTTTGTTTTAGTGTATTAGTTTATTAGAACACTGCAAAAGTACGGCTTTTTTTGATACTGTCAAGAAAAAAGAGTATTTTTTTCGATTTATTTCTTTTCCTTTATTTAACGCCTTCGACAACATAGCCTAATCCTTCGAGAAGTTTCAGTACACCTTGCTCCCCGCAGAGGTGTCCGGCACCGACGGCAAAGAGGGTTGGCTGCTCTGCCATAATTCCAGGCATCATTTTGATCCAGTTGCGGTTACGATTATCAATCAAGGTAGCCTCATCCTCTGGGGAGCCACCACATTCACCATCAAGCTCTTCCTCTAATACCGCTTCTAAACTTTGAAGATCTTGCGAGAAATAGGCATCCGTGATCCGATCGACCAGTTTTGTGCTCTCTTCAAAGTGGTCCACCATACACATAAGGTCTTCCACCTGCTTTGGCAGTTCTGCTCCGTAAAGCACTTCCATCTGGAAGTCAACGGTTTCGAACCCCTTGACGCTTTTGCTGTTCTGTAAGGCATGCATCTGAAAATAGCTGTCAAGCAGTTCCATGGGATTGAATGACTGTGTCTTCTTCATGTAGGCTGCCAGGGAGAGCGTTGTGGAGAGAACTACAGGCTTCATCTTTTCCACTTGAGCGGCATAAGCCTCATCATCCAGATTCGTGCCCAATACCTCAAGCAACAAAGCATTGAGACGTGTACGCTGTTCGGAGGTGAGTAGCGAGGATAGTGTGACCCCTTCCGGCAACATCTGCGACTGCAACATACGTGCGGCATTCTCGGGCTTGAAAACATCCATCATATCCAATTCACCACATACCTGACTGGTTTCTTCTATGGCCTGACGCATACCTGGAATGCTATCAGCGAACGAAGCAGGTGCCAAATGGTAAGTGCCGACAATATAGCTAGGTGTTTCAAGGCCATTGCCAGAAATGCGATACAGAATTTGTGCATGAGATTCGAAGGCGAAGCCAACGACTAGTACCAAAACAATAATAATAACTTTTTTCATAGTTGATGATTTGTAGAATTCGATGATATGCATGATTTTTTATATTTACTGCTTTATCAATTGCTCGCAGAAGGCCTCCACTTCTTCTTTCGATGACCATTCTCTCGTGATCATGAACTGGCCGTTATCGATGCCACACATCACCTGCCAATCTTGAATCACAACGTCATCCATGACAATTGCAGCCCTACGCCCCGCGATTTCAGTGGTAAACCGATACCAGAGCTGTCGTGCCTCAGAAGTCAAAAACACGAACAACTGCACGGGTTCTTCGTTGGGATTTCTACGTGGATGGGCGCATGCCACATATGCCACCAAGGGTTTGCCGTGCATAACTGCTGAGCTGATGGCCGGGCCTTCTGGCGTAGTCTTTTTCAGGGCGTACAATAGAGATGTGCCTTGACGCGTCTCTTCTGGATCTGGCTGACAATCACTTCTCATAACAACAAGAGAATCACTGCGGTGCCAGTTTTCCATCACAACTGGGACATCTTCATCTGCCACAAGCGTATCAGCATAAACTTCCCAAAACTCCAACGTGCCTCCCGATGAAAAGTCATCCGCTGGACGCACACATTTTAAGGTATGCCAAATCGGAGGCAGTTTCTTATGCGAAGCCACAATCATGTATGCCCAAACATCAAAGCAGAGGAAAGCGACAACCATGGCGATGATGAACCACTTTTGCTTCTTGTTAAAACCGGTTTTCTTGTTTTCAGTAGTCTCTGAAGCTTCTATTTGCTGGATTATTTCGTTGCAATGTTTGGTCTTATGACTTATGTCAGCTATTCCCACACCCACAAAAAACACCAGTGTAAGACAAAACGCTATGAGGAGCGAGCCTAAGCTCGGAAGATGATCGTATCCAGCATGGAAAAACAAGCCAACAGTCAGGATTAACATTGGTATGGCGCTAAGGATCACCAACACAGTGTATAACACCTTGAAGCCTCGGGCTTGATTGGAAAGCGTCAGCAAGTCGTTGTTCTCTAGGGTTTTGACGTGCAGTTTTCTCAGCATCCACATCTCTACGGCAAAGCTCACCAAGCAGTAAGCCATCCAAAACAACCTCAACGAGAGATCGTTGCCAAATTCCCATTTGATGACCAGCAGACCACAGAGGAGTGCAACTGGATAGAGTATGTATTGCTTCCAACGGTAACGCATGAAGAAATTCACGTTGTTCTTGATGGACGACTTCATCAACCTGTCATTGACAATTTCCTGCTGGTCGAACTGCTGCTTCAGCGTTTCGTATTGCGCTTTCAGTTGGTCGAGTTCGTTCAAATTATTGTTTTCGTTGTTTTCCATGATGATTCCCTTTCATTCGTTTTTCGACATTTTCACCAGTTTTTCCTTGATGCGCGCCAACCTCACGCCCACGTTGTTCGGCGTGATGCCGATGATGGCACCAATTTCATCGTAAGTGATGCCTTCGAGCCAAAGCAAGATGAGGCTTCGTTCAATAAGGTCGAGGCGTGAGATGCGGTCGTAAAGTTCGCGGATTTGCTGCGTCTTGGGGTCGTCGGCCTCGTAAGGGTCGATGTCCACCGTCAGCGGCACGGTCTCGATACGCCGGCGTCCCTTCTTGTCCTGGTTGATGGCAGTATTAAGTGCCACGCGATAGATCCAAGTCTGCGCGGTGCTGCGGCCCTCGTAGTTGTCGAAGCCGTTCCAAAGCCTGATAAGGATTTCCTGAAACAGGTCGTCGATTTCGGCCTTGTTGCGCGAGAACATGTAGCACACCGTGTAGATGGTCCGCTTGTGCTGCCGCACCAAAAGTTCAAACTGATGTTCCTTGTCGTTGTTCATAATGCGTTTTTCGTTGCAACGTTCATCATGTTAGACAACAAGGGAAAGGAATTATTACATCACGGTGACAATTTCTGTCGAAAAACCTTTTGCGGTTTCTATTCTGATCACATAAAGGCCTTTTTCAAAACCGCCGAAATCGAATTCAAAAGCATTGCCAGACACCACGCTTTCAAAGACTTTTTCTCCCAAGAGATTGAAAACGCAAATGTTGGTCATACCTTCGGCTTCGATTCGCACCGAACCTCTGGTCGGGTTAGGATAAACCGACATGCCATTGTCCCCGTTTTCAGAAACAGCCGTGCAATCCTCAACGATGTTGATGAACTGCTCGCTCCAGTCAGAGTTCTCATACACTGAAACGCATCCGCAAGGTACCATGAGGGTGGTACAGCCAAAGCCGCCAAAGGGATACATGTCAAGTGCTGGGGGCCTCTCAGCCCAAACTACCGCCTCTGTGAAGCCCGAACAACTTGCAAAAGCAAAGCTACCAACATAATTCAAGCCCTTGGGAAGCGTCAGTTTGCCGTCGAAACCATGGCAGCCTTCAAACGCACTTGAACCAATTTCTGTCACCAAATCAGGTATCACCAAGGAGCCGGTGAAGCCTGCGCATTCCTCAAAAGTCCATCCACCTATGTAAGTCAAGTTTTCGCTCAAGGTCAAGGTACCATCGAAACCTGTGCAATTCGCAAAAGCAGATTCGCCAAGATAAACGACGGTATTTGGGATGACCAAAGAGCCCGTCAGACCTGTACATTTTTCATAGGCATAATGTCCAATAGAAGTGATTTGTTCAGGAATCACCAACTCGCCTGTGAGTGTGCTGCAATAATAGAATGCGTAGTTGCCGATACGGGTCACGTCATCAGGGATTACCGTGTTTTGGCAGCCGGCAAGCAGTTCGTTAGTGCTTGTCCTGATGATGGCGTTGCAACCATTTCGGGAATCGAAGACGGGATTACCGTCCTCAACAACGATTTCTTCCAGTTCAGTGCAACCACCAAACGGGTTTGTGCCAATGTAAGTCACCGCGTTGGGAATGGTAATACTCGTCAAGCCAGTGAACCAAAACGACCAGCCGCCAATTTCAGTCACCGTGCTGGGGATGGTGATGGAAGTCAGGCCGCCGATATGGCTAAATGCATCCTCGGCAATGGATTCAACCCCATTGGGAATGGTTGAATTCTTGCATCCAAATTTCAGCTCATTACTATAAGACGAGATAACAGCATTGCAGTTGTCACGCGAGTCGTAATCCTCGTTGGCGGGGTCCACCACAAAGCCCTCGATGCCATCACAGCCATAGAAAGGCGTATAGCCTATCCATTCCACCGAAGCGGGAATGTTCACGACACCTGTAAAACCACAGTAATCAAAGGCATCGTCGCCGATTTCCTC
>JAGBQJ010000039.1 GCA_017632935.1 Bacteroidales bacterium
AAAAGCAGTTTAATCGTATCATATTCAAGTCTTTTTTTCATAACGAGGATGGAGAGGTATTATTGCCTCGACTGATATTCCGACGGCGACATCCCTGTGTGTGCCTTGAAGTATTTGCGGAAAGTGAATTGTTCAGGGAAACCCAATTCATCAGCCACTTGCTTGACCATGATTTTAGGTTGGCGCAGAAGATTCTTCGCCTGGTTGATGGTCACCATATTGATCCAATCCATCGGCGTGTAGCCCGTTTCTTGCTTCACGATATCAGAAAGATGGCGAGGGGTGATGGCTTGTTTTTCAGCGTAATAGTTGACCGTCCGATGCTGTTTGTACTCTTGGTTGAGCGAGAGCAAGAAGGTCATCAGGATTTGCCGCTTGTGCGAAACGGATTGCGGCTTGTCTTGCAACTGCGCGCTAATCAGAAAGGCAAACTCCAACAAGGTTTCTTGTTTGAGCAAGTCAATGGCTGTCGACAACAGTTTGCTTCGCATGGGATGTTGTAGTTCAAGTAATTGCTTCTCTTTGGCACTGATTTCCTCCACGCGTTGCACGAAAAAGGTCTTCCGCTCTTGGTCCAAAAGGAGGTATGGCGTGATGTTAATGATTTGTTGTGCCGTAGGCGGGTTTTGGGAGAAGATGGAGTAGATGTTTTCCAAGTCGTCGTGCAGAACAACGGATGTGTAATCGTTGCTTCGGCTCAGTTCGAGCATCGGAAACAGCGGCGAATGAATCATCATCATGCCTGGACGAATGGCACACCGCCCCTTGACGGTCATCTTCTCCATCGTTCCAGCTGTGCATAACTCCAAACCGACTTGCGTTTCCATCTTGATTGTTGTTTGAAAAACGGTACAAAGGTGTAAAATTCTCCAACAAAAAGCAAGTTTTCGGGCAAGAAAGCTTAGATTTGTGTAAAAATTGCTCAATAATGCCTACTTTTTACTCTTTCGCGTGTGTAGTGAAAGCCGTTATTTTGCATTCAATTTCAAAAGTGTATGATATGACAAGGTTGTTCAAAAAATTTGTGAACCATTGGTACGATTGTTCAATCTATTTGGCAGGTTTTGTGGCATTGCTAACCATCTTTCTGCCGTTCACGCTCACCCAAAAGATGCTCTTGGCCTCCATAGTGTTTCTCTTTCTGCATTTTTATGAGGAGTTTGGTTGGCCGGGTGGATTTGCCTACATGGGCGTCAAAGTGCTGCTTGGCAAGGATGAAAAAGACCAACTCAAATGGAACTGCAACAACCTCAGTTCGATGTATGGCAACTGGGGGTTTTTGCTGCTCATCTATGTACTGCCACTTTGTTTCCCTAACTTAAAGGTGTTGACCTTGGCTGCTATGATGTTCAATTTTGCCGAACTGTTCATGCACCTGATTGCTTTCAATGTGCGGCTGAAACAATGGTACAACCCCGGCTTGGTGACTGCCGTCTTTGGGCTGACCCCGATTTCCATTTATTATTTCACTTCGGTGTTTGATGCCAGCCTGTTTGCTTGGTATTATTATGTGCTGGCCGTCGTGTGGTTTGTGTTCATCTTCTGGCTTTGTTTCCGCTCACCCATCTATTGGGGCTTGGGCAAAAAGGAGGGCTATACGTTTACCGAGCAGTCGGCATTTGGGTTCTTTAAGCATTGATTTTGTCAAACCATCAAAACAATATGACCATGTGGAAATTCATGAAACACTATGCGCTGGAAATCTACACTGTGATTGCCATGCTGCTCATTACCTTGGTGGTCATCTTCATCCCTGAATTGACCACCATCCAAAAGTTTGTGGTCTTTATGAGCTTTATCTTCATCCTGCATGAATGGGAAGAGGGGAGGTATCCAGGTGGTTTTCTTGACCTGATCACCCAACTACTTCAACGCAACATCGACGATGAGACGAAACGCGCCAGTCGTTTGGTGACGGCAGTGCTCATCTTTGTGTTGACCATCGTGCCATTCTTCTTCGGCGATGCCTATCCGATGTTTGCGGTCGCAGTGTCCACTTTCTGCATCTTCGAGGGTTTCATCCATATTGCTGGCATCCGTATTTTCAGACTGAAGAAATTCTATACACCGGGCATGGTAACGGCAGAGATTGAGGCCATTACGGGCATTGCACTTATTGTCTATTTAGCCGTCAATCACCTTGGTGCATGGTACGACTATGTTTGCGGCCCATTCATCTTCCTCGCTTGCTTTGCCTGCATGCAGCGAACCTTGATGTCGATGGTCGGCGGCTTGCATTACAGTGACATGCCGAAGCTCATCAAGGCGCAGTTGCGGAAGAAGTGATTCTAATTATGCGACCTTGTTGCATCAAGCCATAATGCCTCACCAATCTTACATGCAAACAGTTGAAGTCCATATTGTTCCGCCGCTTTACGCTCGTTTTCCCTTGGCTCGTACCATGGATGGTTCGAGAGGCAAAACTTGGAGTGGTGGACGGTGACGAAACGCTGGGCTCCAAGTTCGGCAACGACTTTCCCCAATTGATCGGGCATGGTGTGGATCTGGCTCCAGTTGGCATCGTACTGGCCGTTCTCCATGATGGCGAGGTCAATGTCGGGAAACCGTTCCCCGAAGCGCTTGAAGCGACTGCTGTAGCCGCCATCGCCCGAGAAAAAGACCTTCCTCGTCGTCGACACCATCAGCCATGAGGCTGGCATCGTCTTGGCTTTCCAAAAACCGCGTCCCGAAAGGTGCTGGGTGGGCAGACAATGGAAGGTCAATCCGTCGGAGGTGGCATTTTCATACCAGTCCAACTCAATGAGTTGCTGCTTATCGTAGCCCCAGTATTCAAAATTCTCGCCTACGCCCAAGGGGCACACCACCTTCTTCACTCGGTCTTTCAGCTCGGTGACCGTCTTGTAATCCAAATGGTCCCAATGGTCGTGCGAGATGAGGAGAAAGTCGATTTCCTTGGGCATGTCCTTAGGTTTGTAAATGTCCGTCCCAGGAAAGGCCCGATTGACGAAGGAAACAGGCGAGCCTTTGTAGAACACAGGGTCGGCGAGGATGGTCTTCCCGTCCAAGCGAAGCAAAAAGGAGCTGTGCCCGAACCATAGGTAGAAGTCGCCTGATTCAGGCAAACGGTTCAAGTCGGTCTTGACAACGGGGACCTCACCCAGTTTTGGGATTCTGTTCTTCGGCTTTTTTCCAAAGACGAACTTCACAAGATTCTTCAGCATTCCATCTTGACCTGTAAACAAGGTGGTCGCTTCCTCATTTTGGAACTTGTCGTTCACAAAATGAGGCGACTTCCTGATGCGTTCTTGGCGTTCGCCCCGCGCTGTCCGTCCAAATTGCTTGATGAGGTCCACGCCGTTGGTTACTTCAGTTTCAAGCCGTCCTTGAAGGCCTCGCCGACGCGCTTCGAGACTTGATAATAGCCGTGCGTGTAGGGGTCGAAAGTGATGGCTTGCAGGGCTTCCACATCCACTTTGCCGTCCTTCATCTTGTCGGCCTCGACGGAGGTCTGTAGTACCTTGCCGATGACGCCAAGGCCCGTGTCATCGCTTTGGTATTCAACAAATTCACACTCCATAGCGATAGGCAGCTCGTTGATGATGGGAGCATCAACCAATGAGGATTTGGTCGCGGTGAGACCACTCTTGGCGAATTTGTCCTTTTCGGTCTTGCCCGACACGACGCCGAAATAGTCGGCCTCCACCACATGGGCGGCATCGGCGATATGGACGACAAAACCCTTGCGTTGCTTGATGTTTTCCACGGTCTTGTGGGTTTCGGTCAGGTTGAGGGCCACGCGGTCGCGGTCGAGCATGGTGCCCCAAGCGGCGTTCATCACGTCGATGGTGCCATCTTCGTTATAGGTGGCCACGAGCAAAACGGGCATTGGGAAAATGGCTTCGGTTACTTTAATGGGTTGTTTCATAATAAATTGATAATTGAATTTGATACTATTTCAAAGAAGGTCTTAATTCTATCTCAAAAATGCTGCGTTCCACGATGCGGTAATGGGGGTGATAGGCTTCGTTGTAACGGCGGCTGTGGTGCACGGCTTGGTTGTTTCGGGCGGCTTCGTTCAGCAAGAGGAGGTCGGTCTCAAAGCCTTCGATTTCTATCTTGTTGGCTTGGATGACGTTGACGATGGTTCCCCATTCTTCCAACCAATTGATAGTCGGTTCCTGCCTTGAATTGGCACTTCTGATCAAGGCATCCAAGAGTTGCTCGGCAGTAATCAGGCCATTGGCAATGGCGGAGAGATATACGCGGACATAATCGCCTTGGCTGCTTGTAGGCTCGAAGTATGGAGATTGGTTTTCTCCCATTTCCGATAGTTCTTTCATCAGATAGCGTCGCGCCGAAGCCGTGTCACTGATGATATGGCCCGGACCGAAATGCTCTTGGTAGAAACTCTTGTAGATGTCCTGCAAGGTGGATTCAGGGTAGGTCGCTATTTGCCTCTCGATGGCCGAACGCACTGCTACCGTGTCGATGGATTGCCCGAAGAGGTTGAACGAACAGGCCAAGGCTAATATCAGTATAAGCTTTCTCATCACGCCTTAATGATTGTTTCCGCCATCCGTTTTCCAGCATCGAAGGCCTTTTGCAAGTCCTCTTCCCAGTGCTCGTCGCGATACTTGCGCTTGACTTCCTCCGAGAATCCTCCCAACTCGAAATTGGCGTAGTTCTTCACTTGGTAGGTGTTGTTGGCAAACAGTTTCTCTGGTTGTCCGAGGGCTTTGGCGATGCAAGGTTCCATGGTACCGTAGCCATTGCAGTTGCTGCCTCCCACGCCACCGTTTTGCGTCTCCACCAGCACCACGGGCATCCGCTTCGGGGCGGTGATGCTGTAGTCGTTGTAGGAGAGCCAAGGGAAGGCCAAACGCTCCAAGAAAGCCCGCATCTGGCCAGTAATCTCGCCGAAATAGTTGGGCGAGCCTAACACCAAACCATCGGCTTGCGCAATCTCCTCCAAGACAGGAGTCAAGGCATCCTTGAATTTGCACACCTGCGAGGCCTTGCCTTTGATTTTGCAGGCCATGCACGACATGCAGCCTTTGTAGTCGAGGGCATAGAGGCGAATGGTCTTCACCTCGATTTCTTTGCTGACGGAACCGGCTCCTTCAGCGATTTTCTTGAGCATTGAGGCCGTGTTGAAAGTAGCGCGCGGGCCTCCGTCGATGATGATGATCTTTTTCATTGTCGTTGTCGTTTTATTATCGTTCGCAAAACGTTACATGTACCGTGTCGCCGAAAGTCTTGCCTATCTGTTTCCGGATGTCCTTCCTCACACCGATGATGAAGCATGGCGTTCCCATCTTGACAATCTGACCGTCGTATGGCACCCCATTAAAGGTGGCATGGACCGCCAACCTACCTTTGCCAAAGATTGCCTTGATGTCGAAAGGCACCTCAACATAAGCGGCATCCATGTCCTCGTTTTGGATGATGACGGCATCGAATTCGTATTGTTCAGCAGCGGCCATAAGTAAATTCGTTTAATTCGTTCAATTAACTACGTTGAATCTTCGATTTCGCCGTTTTGAGGTTTTTCTGATGCGTCTTCAACAACTTCACCGCCTGCCCGTATGGGCTTGAGGTGACGCTCACGAAGTAGGCCGCCATGTCGGTGGTGTAGGTGTTTTTGTAGTAGCCTTTGGTGAAGAGTTCCTCTTCGGTGAAGCTCTCGGCAAGGCGGAGCATCTCCTCGTGGGTCTCTTGCAGCAGGCGTTTGGCCTCCTCCAAAGGCATGTTTTGGTGCTTTTCTACCAGCATCTTGTCCATCTCGTGGTAGTTCTTGCGGTACTCGTCCGGCAGGTAGTCACGAGGGTGACCTTCTCGGATATTGTTCACAAACTCGCGCATCAACACCTGCCACTCGTAGAGGTGAATCAACAGGTCGCGGAGGCAGCGGTCGTACTGCCAGCGCACACCGCATTTCTTCGGGTCAGCGGCAAAGTCAAAGGTGGCCGATATGGCTTCCTCGCTCATCTTGGCTATCTGTTCGTTGAGTTTGGCATAGCCGTCGGCCATGGCGGCGAGCAGCTCTTGTTTGTTGGTGGGATTGGGCATGTTGTAGGAGTTATATGTGTCGATTGTTGATTACTTCACAGTTGCCTTCATGGTCTCATTGCCTCATTCATTTCGTAAACTCCACAATAGCACTCGCCTCGTTTCCAACGGCAAGCGCGATGATGAAGCCGTTTTCTATCTCAAAAAGGGTGGGAGTGAGGCTGTCACCCAGTTTGGCAGCTACTCGATACTCCACGCGAAGCCCTTTCACCACGAAGTCCTCGGGCAGCATTTCCATCGCCATGCGGATGTAGTTGGCGTTGTTGACATGGCGGTTGTAGTCGATGTCGGCACGCATCACCTGGATGGCCGGGAAGGCCTTGCCTCCTTCCTTCGGCAGGATGATGCGGCGGTCTTTGTAGTTCATCTCCAGCTGCGGTTCGATGAGCAGGGAGTTGGCCACGGCATCGTCCACGCGCTTCAGCTTGCCGTTGGCTTTATCGACAAAGGCACCCATGCTCCAAGTGCGGTAGCAGGGCTTACCTTCGGCATCATAGATAAAAGTGTTGCGGAAGCCAAACATGGGCTTCATGCCATAGACCGAGGTGGTCACGGTCAGTTCTTCCTTGAAATCGGGCACGCGCATGATCTCCACCTGCCTTGAGGCCAAGAGTTGCGCCATGTTCTCGCGGGCAAAGTATTCTTTTACCTGTGGCTCGCTGTCGATCCACATCTCCGAGCAGTCCTGCATCATCTGAAGGGCGGAAAACAGCTTGAGTTTGCCCTCGCTGTCGCAGGTGCTGGTGGTTACTTTATAT
Source organism: Bacteroidales bacterium (assembly GCA_017632935.1). GTDB lineage: Bacteria > Bacteroidota > Bacteroidia > Bacteroidales > F082 > Limimorpha. The sequence continues at coordinate 6,789 of JAGBQJ010000039.1, forward strand.
TTTAAGCTATACATAAATCGTTGATGTTATCCACAATACGTTGCAGTTGCTTAGTGCTGTCGTTGTTTTTCTATTTAACAGTTAAAGCAAAAACTGTTTCAAGTTTTTCACACCAATTCCATTGTATTGTCTTCGTTAATGTGTCTGACGGTGGCGAGGGAATGATACGTTATATTGTGATCGCGCAAGAACTGGCCGCCACCTGCAAAGCCTTTTTCCACCAGAAAACCCATACCCACAATCCGGGCACCCGACTGTCGACATAGGTGAATGACACTGCCCGAGGCGTGTCCTTCGGCAAGGAAGTCATCGATAAACAGAATATGGTCATCGGCAGTCAGGAAACGTTTGTCGATGCATACCGTGGTGTTATCGCCTCGCGTGAACGACCAAACCCAAGACTTCCATGACTCGTCCACGGTTTTGGGAACTTTCTTTTTGATAAAGACCACAGGCAAGCCCATGAGATAGCCTGTCATGATCGCCGGTGCAATTCCGGAAGCTTCGATCGTGACAATCTTGTTGATGCCCTGGTCCTTAAAAAGGCGAGAGAATTCTTCCGCACAATGCATCATCAGTTGTGGGTCAAGCTGATGGTTGAGGAAACTGTTGACCAGCACAATGCCCCCCTCTGCTCTGGCACTGCCATCTTTTAATATGCGTTGTTTGAGTTCTTCCATTGGATTAGTGGTACTTTCTAGTTCGAAGGTTATTTTTGCAAAAGTATTGCTTTTTTCCATGGCCTGTAAATTTGTTCGAGAAAAAAACAATAATTCTACCTCTTGTCCGTTATACATAGGAAAAATGGCATCGCCATGATTGACTTTTTTCGAAAATATGTTTCTGTCGTCGCCCTCATCCTGATGGGTCTGTTCCTTCTTGACCTTACTTGCACGGCTCAAGAGGACATATTTGTCATGGAACAAACTGAAATCCAGTCCAGTGTATCGTTCGATGGTGATGAGTTTGATGATGATGAGGATTCGGCTTTCGTGCTCGATGGTCCATCGGATGGTTTGCAATGCCGATGTGACCTCTTCCCAGTTACGACAATAGGAGAGGAGCAAAATGAAAATATGTGCTCGGCGGCTTTGCGACTCGGACAGGTAAGGCGTTATGCCCCAAGGAAAAACTTGGCTGACAGCCATAACTATATCATCACGAAAAACATAAAAGATGGTGCGAACTACGGTTCGGACCATCTTTTTTTATCCCATAATTCGATTATTTATCAACTAAAATCTAACTAAAATGAAGAAATTAGCATTGTTTGCAGCATTCATTGCACTGTCTTTTGCAGTGTCATCATGCACAAAAGAAACACCCACTGGAGGTAACAACAACAGCAACAACAACCAATGGGAGGCCGAAGGGAACGGTGCTCCCGTCAATGCGATGGACATTGCCACGGACATTGTCACGTTTGTCAACACACATTTCCCAGAAGCAAGCATCCTCAGCTGTAACCAGACCGAACACTATTACCGTGTGATTCTAAGCGACAACACCAAGGTGTATTTTACCCAAGCGCTTGAATGGGTTGAGGTGAACTGCGAACATTCATCCATTTATGGCGCTGTGCCTGCGACGCTTGTCCCCGAACAGATTGCAGCCTATGTTACCGCCAACTATCCCAATCAACACATTGATGAAATCGAAAGGGAAAACAACGGCTGGGAGATTGAACTCAGCAATGATGTTGAACTCAAATTTGATGCCAACTTCAATGTCGTCAACAATGGCGGAAACGGTGGCGGAAGCAACACTGAATACCCTGATATCAACACTTTTGTAAGCACCTATTTTTCTCAAACTGAAATCCTAAGCATCAAAGCGGAAGACGATGAATACGAAGTGGAACTTGCCGATGGTACCGAGATTTCTTTCAATCTCAACTTCGAATGGACTCATATTGACTGTGAAGAGTCCTCCATTTACAGTGCCGTACCTGCAGAACTCGTTCCCGATCAGATTACTACCTATGTAAACACGAACTTCCCAAACCAACAGATTGAACAAATCGAGAAAGAGTATTATGGCTGGGAGATTGAACTCAAGAATGGACAGGAAATCAAGTTCGACACCAACTTCAATGTCATCGGAAACGGTGGCAGTAATGGCGGCGGAACTCCTTCTGACTATGTGGAGATCAACACTTTTGTTGATACCTATTTCTCGCAAGTTGGCATCCTCAAGGTTGAAATGGACGATAATGAATATGAGGTGAAACTGACCGACGGCACGGAAATCACCTTCAACCTCGCCTTCGAATGGAAGAGCATCGACTGCGATGAGTCGAGTGTTTATGGCGTCGTTCCTGCCGAACTTGTTCCCGAACAGATTTCTGCCTACGTTGCCACGAATTACCCTAACCAGCATATTGACAAAATCGAAAAGAAAGCAAACGGTTGGGAAATTGAGTTAAGCAACGGTGTTGAGATTGAATTTGACAGCAACTTCAACGTAACCCATATCGACAACAAATAAGAAGTCAACATTTTTCTTTATAACGAAAGCGGTCAGTGAGCCATCGTTGGCCGCTTTCACAAATTTGCACTTATGCTCATCGTTATCGCAATTTTAACCCTTATCGCAGGCATCGGGGTGTTTTTAGTAGCCTGCAAGATGTTGAGTACCAGTCTTGAAAGTGCAAGCAGCGCGGGCTTGAAACGGCTGTTTGCCAAGATGGGGAATAGCAAGTGGCTCGGCGTGGGCATTGGAACGTTGGGCACGGCGGCCATCCAAAGCTCGGGCGCGGTGACGGTGATGGTCATCGGTTTCGTGAACGTGGGCATCATGTCGCTCGCTCAGGCCGCCACGGTCATCTATGGCGCCAACATTGGTACCACAGTCACCGCGCAACTGGTGGCCTTGGGTATGTTTGGCGGCCACGGCATCTCCACAACGGTGCTCTTCTCGGCCTTGGCTGGCATTGGAGCCTTTGTGATGATGTTCTCGAAGCGCGAGAAATGGAAACAAACCGGCAGCATCCTTGCGGGTTTTGGCTTGCTGTTTGTCGGTCTCGGCATCATGTCGGGCGCCATGGATGAATTCGCCGCCTTGGATTCGGTGAAACAGTTTTTGGCCACCATCCGTAACCCCTTGCTGATTGTGTTCATCGGTGCATTGCTGACGGCCATCATCCAGTCGTCATCGGTGCTGACGTCCATCGCCATCACCATGGTGGTGGCGGGGCTGCTCTCGCTCGACCAAGGCATCTTCCTCACGATGGGTTCCAACATCGGTTCATGTGTGGTGGCCATATTAGCGGGCATGACCAGTGGGCGAAACGCCAAACGAACGGCCCTTATTCATTTGTTTTTCAATGTGATGGGTGTCGTGTTGTTCTTGCTTATCGCCTTGCTTCTTCATCTTTTCACCCAAGGGGATTGGGGCTTCGGGAGGATGTTTGAGGCTATGTTCCCACACGCCCCGCAGGTGCAGCTGGCCATGTTCCACACCGTGTTCAATGTCTGCACCACCTTGGTCGCACTGCCGCTGACCAATGGCCTGGTTCGCTTGGTGTGCCGCCTCATTCCCGATCATGTCGAAGAGCTCCATGACGACAAGTTCCATCTTCATTTCCTTGACGACTCGATGTTGGTGACACCTGCCTTGGCGGTCAGGCAGTTGAAGGCCGAAGTCGAAAACATGGGTGCGTTGGCCCACGATAACTTCTGTCGCGCCATACATATCGTCACCACATTGGATTTCAGCGATTTGGAGAAGTTCAAGAAGACAGAAAACGAACTTAACTTCCTGAATAGCGAGTTGACCCGATATGTGGCGGTGCTTTCAGCCAAGGCGCTTAGCCAAACTGATAGTAAGTACCTCAGTTGCAGTGTGAAAAGTGTGAGCGACTTGGAACGCATCGGCGACTATGCCGAAAACATCGTGGAATATGCGGAGAGCCTGCAAACCCAAAATGCGACGTTCTCTGCGCCTGCTGTGCTGGAAATCAAGGAAATGGAGCGGAAGATTACGGCACTCTACCATGAAGTCATGAAAGCCTACCACGACCTCGACTTCACGGCGCTCGAATATGCCTATCAGATTGAGGAACAGATTGATAGTTTCACTGAAACCATGGAGTCGCAACACATCAAGCGGCTTGTGGCGGGACAATGCACACCACAAGTTGGTGCGGAATACATCTCACTGGCGCAAAACGCCGAGCGCGTGGCCGACCATTTCATCAACGTGGGGAAGAGCATCAGGAGTTTCGCGTAAGACGTTTCAACGAAACCAACACCAGCGGAATACTGACCATCAACGTCATTGCCTCGGCGATGGGCATACTGAGCCAGATGCCTTTCTGGCCGATGATGGGGGTGAGCAAAAACATAGGAATCAGCACGAAGACGATGCTTCGGCAGAGGGCGATGACCACCGACTCCAAGGGCCGCTCGATGGCGGTGTGGAAACTGCAAGCCACGATGTTGACAAACGACACCAGATAATGCAGCGTGACGTAGGTGGTCGCCACGGTGGTCAGCGTCTGCAACTCCAAGTCGCCGTTACTGAAGGCACTCGCGATGCCGTGTTTGAAAACCAAAACGAGCAGATACACTCCAATGCCGATGCCACCTCCAAGAAGCAAGGCGTTGGCCAACAACGACTTGACTCTTCGGTGGTTTTGGGCACCCACGTTGTACGACATCAAGGGATACATGGCCTGCGACAGCCCGAAAATCGACATGTTGACGATGAAGTTGAGGTAACATACGATGGTGAAGGCCGCCACGCCCTTAGTGCCAATCTCACGCATCAGCACGAGGTTGAAGATATAGGTCGTGACCGCCGCCGAAACCGAGGTCAGCATCTCCGATGAGCCGTTGAAGAACATCTTCTTGATCTCCTTGCGTCCACCCATCATCTTGCCGAATCGGACAAACCGAAACAGCACCAAAGCCGCCGTGGTGTTGGCCACGCAAGTGGCAATGGCGGCTCCAGCCACGCCCCATCCGAAACGCAACACGAAGAAATAGTCCAAAACGATGTTCACCACGCAGCAAATGACCCCGCTGACAAACACCCAGTTGGGTTTCCCATTGAGGCGGGTGAAGGCCTCCGTGAAGTTGGGGATGCAGTAGAAGATGAAGCCACAACCGATGATGCCAAGATATTGTCGGACAAAAGGATAAACCTCTTCATTGCTACCGAGGAAAAAACAAAGCGGCCTAAGGAATAGGGCCACCAATACGGAAAGAGTGACCATGGTGACGAGCAATGTGATGAAGGTGAGCGAGGTAAAGCCTTTCACACGCTCGTTGTCGCCCTGCCCCTTGGCGATACCCGTGATGACGATGCCGCCCGAGATGATCATGATGGCAACACTCAGCATGGAACTGATAAGCGGCATGGAAATGTTGACTGCTGCCAAGCCCGCTGCACCTACGCCACGACCCACAAAGAGGCCGTCAATGATGGTCTGCAAGCCCACGATGAGCATCCCGATGATGCTCGGCAGAGCATACCTAGAAAATTCACGGAAACTGACGCCAATCAGCGCTTTGGTTCTTGAAGGAATCCGATTCATAGCGATAGACATGAAGCTTAAACGAGGGCTGCAAGACTATCTCGGCGACTCCTTCTGATAAGCGGTTGCAAAGATACGGTTTTTTTTCCAGCAAACAGGAAAAAACCGCAGCAAAGGCGCAAAACCCTTGCGGCGGTTTCATGCATCATGTTACGACATCTATGGTTTAATCAGATACTTTTCGTCCGTTCCCAAACTTCATCCTTCGCGTGGCGGACAAAGCAGAAATCGCATTTGTCACCACCCTGACAAAGGGTCTGTGTGCGGATGAAATCTATATTGTGCAAATTGCCATAGTTGATGATGTCGCTGCGGCAGAACATCGGGCCGAAACGTTCCAACACGCCGTATTTGGAGAATACATGCCAATATAAACACTCCAAAGTCTCAAAGTGATAGCGGTCTTTTGGATCGTCTTGATGCCATACATATTTCCATCCTTCGCCAGAACCGTATTTGAACCCCAGCGGGATGATCTTCCTCATAACCGTAAGGAAGAACGGCAGCCGGGAGAGTTTTATGTACGTCTCCGGCGTGAGAGCTGCCCACATGTGAGTGGAGATAATCTCAAAGGCTTCATCAGCCGTCTTTCCGTGCGCCTGTAACACCTCGTCAATAGCAATAGTAGAAAGAATATTGCATAGATGCCCGTAATTACCACGGTCACACCATTCTGCATTCTCCAATATCAGCGTTTCCATACGCCGTAGCACTTCCTGTTGTAATTCTGGTACCAGTGCTGAAAAGCAAACCTTATAACGCCCAGAACGAATCATCTTTAATGGCGTGTATTCCTTCATAACAATACTGTTTTCATAGTTGTCATTTTTAATAATAATGATGCTGCAAAAGTCCGTCTTTGTGAGAGGCACAACAATCCCAACAAATAGGTAATTTTAAGTCTTTCTTTCCCTATTGTTGGTTGCCAATGTGTTGTGACACAAAGGACTTAAAATCACGATAAATAGTGATTTTTGAGTAATCAACAAGCCAATAGTTTTGCAGACGAAAACTAATCGATGATCATTATCATTTAATCATCTAAAAATACACATTATGAATTCACATAGGATTAACAAATTCTTTGGAAGGTATGCAGCCTTCCTTTTGAAATGGCGATGGGTCGCCATTGCCTATAGGGTGGAAGACGCCAATACAAAAGAACGTGGTGGCACCTATGATTATACCTGCAAAACTCATTTCTTTGCCGTCGCCATCAACCAGTGCTTGGTCTCGTTTTTCTGGATATAGATGCCCTTGAAACCTGCATTTGACAGGTGGAGCCTGATTTCCTCGGGCTTGTAGGTGTGCATCCCCTCGATGAGTTTTTCCCATTTCTCGTTATTGCCCGAAAGACCGTCGTCTTCGTTGACGATGACGAACTGTGCGCCAGGCTTCATCACCCTTTTCACTTCATTGAAACAATGTTCGATGTCGGGCCAGAAATAGATGGTCTCGAAAGCCGTGATGAGGTCGAAATTGTTCTCCTCAAAAGGCAGTTCGGCCACATTGGCTTCTTGTACTTGGCAACGACCTTCCGTGATAGCCTTGGCGTTCACCTTCTTGGATTTCTCCACCGAGACAGGCGAATAATCGACGCCTTGCACCCTGCCTTTCGGGGCACGTTGCAACAGCCGTGCGATGTTGGCGCCACCGCCACAGCCGATGTCCAAGATTTGGCTGTCCTCTTTGATCTGCACCGACGACAAGGCCCAGTTGGCCAGGTCTGCATGACCGCCGCTGTTCATTCCGTTGACCATCATTTTGCCGAAGAAGCCCTCCGGCTTACGCGTATTACTGAAGATTTTGCTTAAAAGTCCCATGATTCTATACTATTTGGTAAGGTTAATGATCAAATAAAAAAGATGCGGGAACAATTTTTGTCCCCGCATCGAAAACTAACTCAAAATTCATCCTAAATTGTATGACAAAAATCTGCCGCAAAGTAACTGCGGTTCCAGAGACTGTGAAATCCCCATAGATGGGTATTTTGGACTTTGAAGCTCATCAAAAATGAGGATAAAAAATCCGTGCGGAAGGAAGACCCATCCGCACGGAAAACTATTTCAATGTTTAGGCTAAAAGAGCACTTACTTGCCCATGTCGAGCGTGCAGTTACCCTTGGCATCAATGAAGCCGTACTGTCCGTCACGATCCACTAAGGCGACACCTTCTTTTAGGTCTTCTGCATATCTAAACTGGCAGGGGAACACCTCATTGCCCTCATGGTCGACGTAGCCGTATTTATCCGTGGTTTTGTCCCAAACGCGGGCAAGGCCATCATGGAAATCGTGGCAGGGTTGTTGGTAATACAATTCTGAACCGTCGTCGTAGGCGGCTTCATAACGGAAGGGGATGACGACTTGGCCTGTCTTGTCGATATAGCCGAATTTGCCATCCTTGTTGCACACCCATGCCAGCCCTTCGCTAAAGGTGGGACAGAGCGGGTAATTGCCGCATTCCATACCTTCATCTAGGACAAGGGTTTTATAGTCGCCAGTCAGTTCAAACTTGCCGTCGCGATTGATGAATCCACACGCGTTTTCGGTTTCGGCCCAGCAGAGACCGTCAACAAAACAGCCGGCATGTTTGAAAATGAAGGGGATGGCTTCGAAGCCTGTCTTGTCGACAAATCCAAAGTGACACACGAAATCATCGTTATCTAATGAGAAGCATTTGCTGACAGCTGCCAAGCCTTCGCTGAAGTCTTCAGCATCGCCTTCGCATTCAAAGACTTTATTCCCCGTCTTGTCGATGAAGATGCTCTTTTGGGAGTCGTAGTCATACCATCCGCGAAGGCCATCGCTGAAGTTAGTGGAGATAGGGCCATTGCACATCCTCATGTCGAGTTCAGCAGGGATGACCACCTTGCCTGTCTTGTCAATGTAGCCTTCTTTATCATCGTCGGTGTTGAAAATGGCCATCAGTCCATCGTGGAAGCCGTCGTGGAATCCTGGACGGTATGGAGGGCCAAAAGTAGCTATTTCCTTGCCTGTTTTGTCAATGAGGGACCACTCGTCGCCAGTCTTGTAAACGACGGCTGTGCCTTCACTAAAGTCAGGGGAGATGTAGTAGTATTTGCATGGGATGACTTCGTTGCCTTTCTTATCGATGAAGCCATAGAGCTCCGTTTCCTTGTCGCAGACGACAGCCAAGCCTTCACTAAAACTAGAGACCGAGCTGTATTTGGGCATTACCTTCGCCAACGCTTCCATGTCTGCCTGCATCACTTCGGGCTGTTCGACGGTTGGCTCCGAGGCTTGTTTGCCATTGTTGTTTTGGTCGCAGGCTGTGCCAATTACCATCATCAGCAGTGCCATCACCAGCAACATTGTACAGTTGTAGATGTTCTTTTTTTTCATTGTTTTGTGTTTTTTGGGGTTAAATAATGTGCAAATATAGTGTTTTTTTATTATCCAAACGCATCTGTTGATTGCTTCGATATCAACCGCGTTGAATCGATGCAACCAATTCGTCGCTAATGTTGTTTCCCATCTGACAGCAGACATCCTGGCTCCAACGTTGCGCCATCTCGATGCGCGAGGCTTGGTCGCCCTTGCCTTGCAGCATGGCATAGATGTAGCCAGCATTGAAATTGTCACCAGCTCCGACGGTGCTGACCGTCTCTATCGCCTGCACGGGATATGTCTCGCAACCTTCAGGAGAATAGACACGTATCGAACGCGCGCCGTCCGTCAGGATTAATGTACGGCAATAGTGACTCACTCTTTTGTAGATGGCGTCACCATCGTGCAGCCCATACAGATGGTCGAAGTCTTCCATCGACCCGCGTACCAGATCTGCCAGGCACATGTTCTCCTCGATATTGGGCATCACGTTCGGCAAATCGGCGATGTGGGGCTTGCGGAAGTTGACATCATAATAGAGCCATGCTCCCGCCTCGCGTGCTGCACGCAGCAATCCGCCCACGACAGGACGTATCACAGGATTAATAGCGAAGAAGGAGCCGAAGAGCACCGCGTCATCCTTGCTCATCTCAGGCAGCTTGCCGTCCAACGAAACCGATGCATGGTCCTTGTAGAACACATATTGCGCATCGTTATGCTCATCCAGGAACGCCAACGAGATGTGCGACTTGATATGCTCGTGGCGGCAGACATATTCCGACGACACACCATTGTCGTTCAGATAGTGGCAGATCAGGTCGCCCACATGGTCGCCTCCAACCTCCGTCACCATGCAGCAGGGCACACCGGCCCGTCCGAGGGAGACGATACTATTGAACGTCGAGCCGCCTGGCACGGCTTTCTGCGGCTGGTCGTCCTTAAACAGGATATCCAGCACCGTTTCTCCAATTCCTATTACGCGTTGTTTAGTCATTTCTCTAATAAATGGTCTTGCTATATTTTGCTTTTACAATTTCTACAATTCGCAAGTGAGTTCTTTTAGCTTTTACATGAAGTTCTTTAGTACATTTGATAACACAACAGGAAGTATCCCCAAAAGGTTACCAGCCATGTGAACCAAAATGGCAAGGACGATGGGAAAAAATTCGGAGTCCAACTTTACCACGTTGCGCAAAACAACGGCGACAATACAAACCGAGAAAGTCAACAAAAGCCCGACGATCAGGCGTGATAAAGCAAGGTTTTTCTTCATGGTAAAACTATCTTTTTCATTAATATTGGTTATTTCCCTTTCATATAAACGACAGAATGGTCGAAATCGAATACGGTATCGGTTTTTTCGAAGAATTTCAGGCCGATATTGCTAGGTGCCGTGAACAAAGGTAGGTTTTTGGTGATGACTACCACCGCGTCAGGGAAAGTGATTTCTGTCAAAGCATAACCAACCGGCTTTTCAGCAGAGGAATGCCTTTTTCTATCCACCATAGGTTATCCACGCCGCCGGAGCTCATTCCTCCATGGGCAAACTGCTCTATTACGACAAAATCGCCGTATTGGTCGGTCATGACCTTGCCTGAAAGCGAATGGTATTCCTCTTTTATCCACTTTTCCAGTTCGTCAGGAGAAACAATATCCATATTCTCCGCGAGTTCTTTTAAGTGATCCCAGAAATACGGATCTCCCCGGAACCCCCATCTCTCAGGTTTTTCTTCAAATATTACTGACAGTTTCATATGTCGAACACTTATCATTTAACTGTAACCCGCCTCGTTTCAGTGCCCTTTGCCGTCTCCACCTTGATTATATATATGCCGGCATTTTGATGGCTGAAGTCATATTCAAAGACAGCGCCATTAACGGAACCTTCAAAGACTTTTTCGCCAAGGACATTGAAAATGCCTACGTTCTTGATGTTCTCAGCCTCGATTTTAACAGGTCCATGTGTTGGATTTGGATAAACCGATGTGACAACAGGATCGACTTCCGCAATTGCAGTGCAATCTTCAATGAACTCATAGAAACCATACATACCGTAAGGGTCGTACCAAGCGGAGTTCTGATAGGCATCAACGCATCCACAAGGAACGGTGAGCACTGAAATGCCAAATTCTGCAAACACCATGCCTCCCAAGTCAGTTCCAAGAGTAGGAGGTGTGGTAGCCAAAGAAACCGCCTCAGAAATATGTGAGCACTTCCTGAAGGCCCAGTCGCCGATATTAGAAACAGATTCGCCGATGACCAGTTTCCCATTTAATCCTTCACACTGGAAAAACGCGCTCTCACCGATGTGGGTCACAGAATTTGGGATCACCAAGTCACCAGTCAAATCAAAGCATGTGGCAAAAGCGTTGTTACCAATGGAAACCACCGAACTCGGTATTTCAATCGATGTCATCCCCCTGATGCCCTTGAATGCGTTGTTGCCGATGACGGTCACAGCATAATTATGGCCCTCGTAACTCACCGATTCAGGAATCACCAACACGCCTTGTGCATTGTAACCGTCGACATGGCCAATAACCGTTACGGAGACATTGTCGTCATTCACACGATAGATCAAGTCGTCGACAGTGAACTCAGTAGGATTGGAGTTGTAGGTCATGAACAGGCAGGTAGGATCATAACCGGTGCTACCATCATGAAGTGCGCCTAACATTGAGTAAGTTCCAGTATTGGGGTCAAGCTGATACAAATTGCCATAATGGGCGCCAAACAATTCGCCCGTCAGCATGTCGAAAGCCATTTTTATAGGCAAATCAATCGAGTTGATCATAGTCAATTGTGCATTGGAAAGATTCAATGAGCCAAACTCGCCCCAAGAACTAATCATATAAGCGTCACCCTCCATGTTGATGGCCAAATTGAAGCCATCATGCTCTATCACACCATGGTCTTGCATGGTGTTTGGGTTAGCTGGATCGAAGCTTTTAAGGTGTTCGTTGACAATGATATAAATCAATCCGTCGGCAGGATTGTAAGCCATATCGTTGACGTAAGGAACGTTGGCAACCATCACTTCAGGCGCTTCGATAAAACTGTTAGCAGCATCGAATCGCGACCTGCAGATGTTATTGCCGTTGTCATTATTCACACTCCAGACATAGCCATCAGCAAAGGTTGCTGTCGAAACAGGAGAAAGCGCATCCGACGCAATGGATACCGACCCTATATCCTGCATGGTAAAAGAGATATACTTGTATTCTGCCGGGCTGGAAGGTAATATGTATCCAAACCAGTTAGCGGCCGATGCAGGCCCCTGCGCTTTGGCAAAGCCTGCGAATGCGAATAATAACAAAAACAACTGTAAATGCTTTTTCATGGTGATTAAGATTAGTTACTTATCAATATTCACGATATGATACTTACGGGTACCCAAGCCAATAGCTTCGGCATGGTCAATGGTATGCGTACCGTGCTGCTTGTCGATGCGGTTCAACAGGTCGGTGGGGTCGTTCTTGGCGGTCACCTCTTGGTTGTTGATGATGTCAACGCAGGCCTGGTCAAGGGCGACGGGGTCGGTGGAAGCCAAGATGCCGTAATCTTCAAGCTTCACGGGGGCGGGATGGTCCACGCAGTCGCAGTCGATGCTCATGTTGTTCATCACATTGATGTAGATGATGCCCTGCTTCTTGTTGAAGTAGTTCGCAATAGCCTGCGCGGCGGCAGCCATGCTCTCAAGGAAGCCGTCCTGGTCACCGATGTATTCGGGTGTCCAAAGCTTGGCCATGTCGAGTTTCTCCATTTTTCCTGAAGAGTGGATATAGGCTTTGCCATTGCTGCTGGCGCAACCGATGCTGAGGTTCTTCAGCGCACCGCCGTAGCCGCCCATAGGATGACCCTTGAAGTGGTTCAGCGCGATCATGAAGTCGTAGTTGGCCATGTGGCCGCCCACGATGTCATACTTGATGTGACGCTGGTCTTTCACGGGGATGCGCATCTCATCGTATTCGTCCATGATGTCGACGGGGAAATAATCGGTGAAGCCGTGCCTGCGGATCACTTCCCAGTGGACGGCTGAGTTGTTGCGCTCGTCCTTCTCGTCGCCGGGACCGTTGCCGTAGGCGGTGTTGCATTCCACGATGGTGCCGTCCACCTCATGCACCAAGTCTTTGATAAGTTCCGGCTTCAGGTAGTTGGGGTTGCTGCCTTCGCCCGTCGAGATCTTCACAGCCACGCGGCCTGTGGCCTCCACGCCGAGTGCCTTGTAAATGCGCACCAGCGATTCGGGAGTGATTTCTCTGGTCAGATAGACCGTTGCGCCTTCTTGCTTAGCGACAGTTTCGTTTTCGGCGGCTGTTTCATTGGTTTTTGAGGTGCAGCCACATGCCATTATTAAAGTTGTCATAAGAATAATTGTTAGATTTTTCATTGTTAGGTTTTTATGATCGGCCATGCAAAAATACAAATTTCCCGCTATTCCACGCATGGTGCATAAAAAAACCAAGCCCTTAAAACAAACATCGCCAGAATTCATTCCTTATTCAGCGATTCGGTGGAAATGTGGAATTTTACTGTTTTTGCCCCATCAAAAACAAACCATCATTCCCAAAAAGAAAATTCCATTCTCGAAAGACCTGTCTTTCCAGCCGCAGGAGGGCAACTTTGTTGTTCATGCCGCCACCATATCCGACAAGCTTCCCGTTGGCACCAATCACCCGATGGCAGGGCACAATGAGACAAACTGGATTCCAACCCACTGCACCACCAACAGCCTGCGCCGAATTGATATTCAGACGTTTGGCTATCTCACCATAAGTCTTGATTTGTCCAAAAGGGATTTCACATACAGCTTTCAAGACCGCCTCGCGAAACGGAGTGAGGCCGTTCATGCGAAAGGCTGGCGTGAAATCAGGTTGGTGTCCGGAGAAATAAGTGTCCAGCCAACGGCAGGTGTCGTGAACGATGGACGGTAGAGAAGTAAAGTCTTGTATCTCAGCAATGTCCGATGCATCGCGCGAGCTTTCAAACCAAAGGCCGGTCACGACACCTCCGTCGGAGCGTATCAGAAGGTCATCGAAACCATCAGGTGTGTGATAGCGGTAAAGCGGCGTCATCGGAGTCAAATAGCCATGTATTATTCTGCCGCGAATTGTTTCAAAGCCGCTTCGTCCAGTCTTTGCACGGTCCATTCGTCCATTGGAATGGCGCCGATGCTGCGATAGACCTGGAGGGCAGGTTTATTCCAATCAAGACATATCCATTCCATGCGGCCACAGTGACGCTCCACGGCGAGATTTGCCAGATGTTTCAGCAGAGCTTTCCCGTAGCCTCTGCCACGTTTTTCGGGCAGGATGAAGAGGTCTTCGAGATATAGGCCTTTGCGTCCCACGAAGGTTGAGAAGTTATGGAAAAATAGAGCGAAGCCGACCACCACGTCGTCCTCTTCGGCAAAGACCACCTCAGCGGAATGCTCCACAAAGAGGGAGTGATAGATGGTGGCTTCATCGGCCACCACTTCATCGGCACATTTTTCATATTCAGCCAGTTTCTTTATAAAGTCAAGAACAAGACCGGCCTCATCAGACTTTGCGGGTCGGATATTGAAACGAGATTCCATAAGTGATTCTTTTACTGGCTACAAAAGTACATTTTTTCTCGCTATGCAGAAAACAAAAACCACCGCAAAGCTCATCCTAACTAAAACGCGAACTCATATCCTGCCCCCAACCAACCTCGGAAGCCGGTCTCTTTGGCGTAGGATTTCAAAATCGTCCCTTCGGCGTTGGCATCCACTTCCTTGTCGATGCAGTAGTCGCCCATGAGGTAGAAATTCAAGGTGCTGCTGCGGTTGAGCTTGATGTCTATGCCGAGGGAACCACGATAGCGGTTGATGTAGCCGCCGTTAAAGCCCTCAAGGAACCAACCTGGGTCGCCTTCCTGCACCAGACCATCGACAGTGCCGTAGTTGATACCGTCGTAAGCAGCGTTGATGACGGGAGCATTCAAATAATTGCGCAGTTCAAAATAAGCGTATGGCTCCACCTTGCCAAAGCCAAGGTATTTCGCCGTCAGTCGGCTTTTGAGCATCAGCGCGTTGGCTGGATTCTGATACACGTTGTAGTCGCCGGTACGATGGGTGAGCTGCATCCGTTCCTTGAGCGAAAGGTTCCAGTCGCCGAACTTCAGCGTGCCTTTCACGTCAATCATAAAACGGTGACGTGCGTTCTTGAAGGCGTTGGCGCTGGAGCTGTACCCGTTGATGAGAGCGTAGCCTGCGCCAATTTTGATGTTCGGGTGTATCTTGTAGTTGAGGCTGAGGGTGCTCTGCAAGCGATCAAAAGCCCCGAAATTGTTGTCAAAGCGCACCTCCTCTTCAAAAGAGACATGCAACCTCCTGACAATCTTCTTGTCTAAGGTGAAGGAGAGTCTTCCGCCATATTCCGGATCAAGGGCATTGTCGGTTTGCGCCGTTGCCAAAATGGGGAATAATAGTCCCAATAATATGATTATCCTAATCTTCATAACTCTAAACTCTGAACTCTAAACTCTAAACTAAAATGATCCATGTCCGCCCCAACCAGGCCCTCCTCCGCCGCCGTTGCCACCTGTATAGGACGACAAACTGACCGACGAACCGCCGCTGACAGAAGCGTCTTGATACAACAAACCTTCAAAATAACTCGTGCCGCCACTTACCGTAACGCCCGATGAAAGGGTAGGAGTTGATGCACCCGATACCACCAAAGGCGTGCCACCGCTCGAAGGTGTCTTGAAAGCGTAAACCGTGGAGCCAACAGTCAAAGCATACCAGGTGTTCTGAGACCAAGAAGAAGCCGAATAGCAGCTTTGCGTCAGCGATGAGCCGCTCTCCAGTCCACCGATGGCGATGAGCGTGCCACCTTCCACATAAAGTTTGTAACCGCCTTCGGTGTTGGCATCGATGGCCACTTCGGGTGAACTGGCACTGATGGCATAGACCACGCCGCCTTTGATATAGCAGTTGCCGTTGGCGTCGAGGCCGTCGTTGCCTGCTGAGTGGCCGTAGACGTAGCCTCCGCTGATGGTGAATTCACCAGCCGAGTTGATGGCGTCATCAGACTGCGAGTAACTGTAAACCTCGCCGCCGCTGATGGTAATCGCGCCCTTCGACTCTATGCCCTCATGTGCAGTGGTTTTAACGACGAGGCTGCCGCCCGTGATGCTCAGGTTGCCATCGAACTTGATGCCTTTGGCACTCACGCCGTCTGAATTGCTTTGTCCACCTCCAGGGAAACCACTGCCCGACGAGCCGTAGTTGCTTCCTGTGACGGTAACATTGACAATGCCGCCACGGAAAATGCCATAGCCGTCGCAGCTGATACCCTTGGCACCGGTGCCGCTGCTGCTGAGATAAAGCGTGCCGCCTGTCACCTTGATATAGTCGTTAGCCTTCAGGCAGGCAGGCTTCAGTGTCTCGCTGCCACTGACTGCGGCAGAGGTGGTGGTGCTCACCGTGACGGTTCCTTCCATGAAGTGGAGGTAGTCATCGCTGACAATGCCGCTCTTGCCCGAGGCCACAACAGCCAAACTTCCCATGCCGCTGAAGACCAGCTGGCCTTCGCTGAACAGTACTGCCTTCTCGTCCTCGGTGGAAGGGGTGTTGATATAGAGAGTGCCGTCGGCCAAGGCGTTCGTTCCCTTGAGTACGATGAAGGTTCGCTTGCCCTTGTTGGGTGCCGAGGCCGGACCTTGCACGTTGATGGCTGCACCGTTGGGGTTTGTGAGGTTCACCCCGTTGAGGGTGATGCCCTGTTTGCTGCCGCTATAAAGCTTGAAGAAGCCGTCGGTAGCGGTGCCGCTTAGCTCATACATCATATACTCTTCGCCCATATAGACGATGGTCACGTCATTACCGTTGATCGTCACAGAGAAATCATCGGTTGCTCCTGTCACAACGGCATTGCCATTGTCAGAAAAGGCCACAGAAACAGTTTGGGCGAAAGTGGTGCCAGCAATGTCGTCGCTCACATCGTCCGACGTGGCAATCCTGTCGACGCTGACGATATTGTCCTTTTGGCAACACGCAAATGACATTGCAAGCAAGACAAACAGTAAATAATTCAAGAGATGTTTCATCTTTGGTCTATTTTGTAAGACAACTTCAAATCAGGGCGTTTTATTATTCCAAGAAAGTCAAAAAAATCACCAAGGTCAGGAGGCGTTTTCCTATCCCATGACCACATCCAAAACCATCATCAGCACAAAACCTATGGCAAAACCAATGGTGCTGAGGTTGGAATGTTCGCCCGATGAAGCCTCGGGAATCAGTTCCTCGACGACCACGTAGCACATGGCACCAGCGGCGAAGGCGAGCATGTAGGGTAGGATAGGGGTGAGCCACGCGGCCAGCAATACCACAGCCAAACCGCCCAGTGGTTCAACCACTCCACTCAGGCTTCCGATAAAGAAAGACTTTGCCTTGCTGTTGCCCTCCGCACACATGGGCATGGAGATGATGGCCCCTTCGGGAATGTTTTGGATGGCGATGCCGAGTGACACTGCCACTGCACTAGCCAAACTAACACTTTCGGCACCTTGCGACGCGGCGGCAAACACCACACCCACCGCCATGCCTTCGGGCAGGTTGTGAATGGTGACGGCCAAAGCCAACATTGCTGTGCGGGAGAGTTTGGACCGCGGTCCTTCAGGCTTTGAAGAGCCAAGGTGTAGGTGTGGTGTGAGTTCGTCCAAAAGCAGCAAGAAACCGACACCCGCAAGGAAACCTATTGCAGCAGGCAATACAGCCCAATGGCCACTCTCTGCCCACATCTCAATGGCAGGGATGAGCAACGACCAAACAGAAGCGGCTATCATCACGCCAGATGCAAAACCCAGCAGCGACTTCTGTAACCTCGGCGACATGTCTTTCTTCATGAAAAAGACGAAGGCTGCGCCGAGCATGGTGCCCAACAAAGGAATCAACAAGGCCGTGCCCATAATGGTAGTAGTAACAGTTTAGACTGCAAAGGTAGGCATTTTTCGGTAATCCGAAAAAACAAAACCACCGGAAAGGTCAAGAAAAACCTTGCGGCGGCAGCTTCTTACCCTATCGGAATCTGAATCACCGACAGCCATTTTTCGGGATCGTCTTGATTCCAAACGCCATCAATGTAGCAGGTGCGGTGATGGCCAACGACCTTGTAGCCCTGCTCATCGATGTAGCGGAAAGCCTCTGTGTACGACTCGTAAAATCGTTCGTATGGGCCGATATGCTTCATACAGAGTGCCTTGGGTACGGCTGGCAGACGCTTGAACTGGATGATGGCGCTGTCTTCGCCCATTTCTTCAACTTGTTCGCAATACTCGATGTCGATGTCTGTCGGCTTGTACTCCTTGTTGTGTTCGATGGTGAAGCAGTAGCCGGGCGGCGGACACTTGCAACCGAGCCTTTGCATCTCGGGGCCGATGACGTTGACGCACAGCGGGCCAAGGGCGGCATAGTTAGGGATGACTTCACGATGGCTTGCCACGATGATTTCGGGCAGTGATTGGATGCTGAATTTTTCCATTTTAGTGATTTGTTTGCGAGAGTCCCTCCAATTGAGCAGTTGGTCACGGCGGGCAATCAGTTGCTTCAGCTGCTTTTCCGTTTCCTTGATCTTCTCGTCCATCTGCCGGATGTCGGGCGTGTGTGAACCGTCTTCGTACAGTTCCTTGATTTCATCCAGCGAGAACCCGAGCCGTTGCAGGTCGCGGATGGATTGCAGCGTTTGCATCTGGTCGATGCTGTAGTAGCGGTAGCCCGTCCACTCGTCCACCTCGTCAGGCAGGAGTAGTCCCTTCTGCTCGTAATGGCGCAAGGTCTTCACAGTCACTTGCATCATCTTGGAGAACTCTCCGATTTTTAACTTTGTTTTGTTGCTCATCGTACGATTTTTATGCTTAAGCGGCTGCAAAGTTAAACCTTGCCCCAAGGGACGAGTCAAGAGAAAAATTCATTTATTTCATTTTGTTCTTTTTCGGCTTCGGCTGTGGCAATGCCTTACAGGTCTCTTTGTGATTGCGCAAAGGTACGAATATTCACAATAAGAATGGAGTAAATGATCTGCAAAACCGCCGCAATGGTCAAGAAAAACCTTGCGGCGGTTGGGTTGTTAGAACTTTGTGCTACGCTTCTTCAATGGCTTCCACTGGGCACATCAGGCTTTTTTTTCCGTATTTTTGCGCCAAAATAATATTGAGATGGAAGAACTGAAACGTATCAAACTCTTTGCAGGATGCAGCGATGAATCTTTGGAGCGTCTGCTCGAAAGCCCTTGTCGGCGACAGAATTATCCCGCTGGAAGGCGGATGCTTAACCCGGGTGACCCTTGCCGTGCGCTGATGGTGCTTGTCGAAGGTCGGGCCGAGGCGCGAATGATGGGCGAAGAAGGCCGCGAGGTGCTTGTCGACCACCTGAAAGCCCCAATGCTGCTGGCTCCAGCGTTTCTGTTTGCCAACAATAATGTTGTTCCTGTGGAAGTCACCGCCCTTAATGATTGCGTGGTTTGGCACATCAACCGCGAAGCCTTTTTCGAGTTTATGCAACAGGAGCCGACTGTGTTGCGTGCCTTCCTTGAAATCCTCTCCGAGCGAGGCCGTTTCCTAAGCCGAAAAATGCGCACCTTCGCCGTCAACAGCCTTCGCAACCGCGTCATCGAATACCTTGAAGCCAACGGCAGCATCACTTCCGTGGCCGCCGCTGCCGAACAACTTGGCGCAACAAGACCCTCACTCAGCCGTGTCCTCTCGGAGATGGTGAGCGAGGGCCTTATCACAAAAGATGGGAAAGGCTACAAGAATTGTTAAATTCCAAAGATTCTCATATCTTCCTCAACCGTACTAATCCCGCCAATGCCGAAGTTTTCGACCAAGACTTTTGCCACATTTGGTGAAAGGAACGTGGGCAAGGTCGGGCCGAGATGGATGTTCTTCACGCCGAGGCTGAGAAGGGCTAACAGAACGATGACAGCCTTTTGCTCGTACCAAGCGATGTTATAGGCGATAGGCAATTGGTTTACATCGTCCAAGCCGAACACTTCCTTCAGTTTTAATGCGATAAGTGCCAGCGAATAACTGTCGTTGCACTGGCCCGCATCCAACACGCGCGGAATGCCATTGATGTCGCCCAAGCCAAGTTTGTTGTACTTGTATTTGGCGCAACCCGCCGTTAGGATGACGCAATCCTTGGGCAAGGCCTTGGCAAATTCGGTGTAGTATTCGCGGCTCTTCATACGACCGTCGCAGCCTGCCATCACCACAAACTTGCGGATGGCACCGCTTTTCACGGCCTCTACTACTTTGTCGGCAAGGGCAAACACCTGTTCGTGGGCAAAACCTCCTATAATCTTGCCCGTCTCAATCTCTTTAGGGGCTTGGCAGGTCTTGGCCAAAGCGATAATTTCACTGAAATCCTTTTTGCCGTTGGCATCAGCGGGGATGTGCTTCCAACCCGGAAAACCCGTGCTGTTGGTGGTGAAAACGCGGTCTTTGTATGTGGCATTGGCCGTAGGCGGCACGATGCAGTTGGTGGTGAACAGAATGGGGCCGTTGAAGGCTTCAAACTCCTCGCGCTGTTTCCACCAAGCGTTGCCGTAGTTGCCTTTCAAGTGGCTGTATTTCTTTAGTTTGGGGTAATAATGTGCAGGTAACATCTCGCTATGGGTGTAGATGTCGATGCCAGCGTCCTTGCTCTGTTCCAAAAGTTGCTCAATGTCGTTGAGGTCGTGGCCGCTGATGAGGATGCCTGGACGGTTACCAACGCCAATGTTCACCTCGGTGATTTCAGGGTTGCCGTAAGCGGTCGTATTGGCTTTGTCGAGCAGTGCCATCGCCTTCACGCCCCATTCGCCTGTTTTCAGGACAAGAGCGGTGAGTTCATTGGCATCGTTGCAGGTCACTAATTGGCCAAGGGTTTGCAGGATGAACTCGTTGATGTCGCTGTCCACCTGACCGAGGCGAGCGGCGTGTTCCAAGTAGGCGGCCATACCTTTAAGGCCGTACATAGTCAACTCCTTCAGCGAGCGGATGTCCTCGTTGCTTTCGGCTAATACGCCCACGTTTTGCGCTTTCTCGTCATATTGCTCGCGGGGGCTATTCCATTCCAATACATCAAGTTTCGGGAGCACGATGCCTTTCTTGTCGGTCACGCGGTCGATAAACATATTGCGCAATTCCAAGCCCTTGTCGATGCGGGCGTAGATACTCTCCGCGTCGAAGTTGGCATTGGTGATGGTCGAAAACAGTGCGTCGTTCACAAAGGCGTGGATGCTCTTGCGGAAATCGCAATAATCGTGTCCACATCCATGCTGGTGATGGTTGGCGATGACGCCCAATCCTTTAAGGACATAAATCAAAAGGTCTTGTGCGTGAGCCACTTGTGGGGTCTTTCCGCACACTCCTGAAATCTTACAGCCGGTGCATCCGGCGGTTTCCTGACATTGGAAACAAAACATTTTCTCGTTCATAGTATTGCGTGTTGGGTTAGTTTTGAAATTTGCCGCAAAACTACATACGAGGAATGACTTGAAGCGTAACAAATGTTACAGTGAAAAACAAAAATCCGTAAATAGAAAAAAACATATTTTTTCACTTTTTCTTTTTCGGCTTTGGTTGTGGCAATGCCTTAATGGTCTCGCGGACAAGCGCCGACAAATAATCCCTGTCGTCCACATCTTCGATGAAGAAAAAGTCTTTTGCGCCGTCGTAAGGCGGACGCATTTCGACGCTGCGCAACAGCGAGCGGCCAGCCTCGGTCGGTTTCAGATAGAAACGGTTATCGCAGACGAGGCCGAAGATGACGCCGTCGCAATAAATGCCGTAGTCGCCGAACATTTTTTTCACGGTGATCTCGCCTGCACCAGCACATTGGTCGGCGATGTATTGAACGAAGTCGGGGTTGCTTGCCATGGTGAGTTATCCTTTGTGATTGCGCAAAGGTACGAAAAATCTCAATAAACCAGTCGGCCTATTGCCGCTTCGCCTCATAGCCGATGTCAGTGATGGCCTTGATGACGGCCTCGTCGGTGATGTCGCCTTTGACGGTGGCGGTGCCAGCGGCGAGGTCCACGGTCACCTCATCGATGCCCTGCAAGCCTTGCATAATTCAATGTTGTCGCAGTCTTTTTCATCACACGCTCCGCCAGTCGCATGGCGAGCATGGCGATGGGTATGGTCAATGCTATGACGACAATTAGCATGGGGATGTTGTCGATGACGGGTTTCATCAGCTCGTCATAACCGGCAGGCATCTCCTCGACGGCAGCGGCCAACGAGCCTTCGGTGTCGGTCCACCAATGAAGGGTATAGGCGAAAAACGAAAAAGCGAAGGGAACGAAGCTCCAGCGGACACCTTTCATCGTGTCGTAGCCTTTCATCTTTCGGAGAATCTCGGCCAAAGCGGTCAAAACAACCGTTCCAATGATGTAAGCCAGATCCGCTTCGCCCGCTATCAAGAACAGGACGAAGATGAATCCGTTCAGGGCTGTTGCCGCCCCGAAGCCACGGATGAGGGTGCAGGTATAGAGGTAGATAAAGGCGGACACAAGCGGCAGCACCGCGCCGATATACGCATAGCATGCAGGGTGGATGGCGCCACTTGCAGCACCCAAAATGAACAAGGCCAAATAAGCGATGGCCATCAGGAAGACTTTTAATACTGTTTTCATAGTTTTACTTTTTGATGTTTGACACTGCAAAGTAATGGCCATTTCAAAAATCGTGAAATCCCTATTGATGGGTATTGTCAAGTGATCTTATCCCAAGTTTCGATGACTTTTGAGAACAAACGCCGCAAAGGTTCTTGTGTGATGCATGGGCAATTCATGATGGAGTTTCGGAGGAAACAGAGATGAAGAAAACAAATCCGCCATTCAAGCTTTCGCTCGAATGGCGGATTGTTCACTATAAACCTTAAAACTTACTTGTGCACAATCACCAAGCGTTGGGTCGTTCCGTTGCTAGTTCTAACAAAGTAGATGCCTTCTTGGTACTTGGCAGTCGGGATGACCAATTGCGACTTGTCAGTGCGGAAAGTCTCGACTTTCTGCCCGACTACGTTGTAAAGGTTTACCACGCCAAGATTCTCGCCTTGGAGGGTTACGCTTTCGTTGGCGGGATTGGGGAACATGGTCAGCGTCGTGCTGTTTTCACCGACGCCGACGGTCATTTCGTAAACGATGTCGACCTCGAAGTTGCCCGCCGAAGTGTTGACATACATCTTTCCTTCGAAGTTTTCCTTCACAGGCACATCGACATAGACATCAATAATAATGGTTTCTCCTGCCGTGACGGTCATGCCTTCGGTGACGTCTTGGCCATCATCCATGCAATGCAACGCAAAGATGGGGTCGGCAGTGAAGGCATTGACGGTTACGTCTTCAGCGGTCATGTTGGAAATGGTCAGTTGGCCAGGCTGATAGGTCTCACCATCGTTGTAGATGTGCAAGGTTTGCGGGTTGACGGTCAGCGTGCCTGTGCAGTCGTGGGGTTGCAAGCCGTTTTGTTGCATGGCATTGACCACATCTTGTGCCGAGAAGGGATAGAGATCCAGCAGGCCTCGGATGGGGATGCTACGGTCGGGCATGATGAGGACGAGAGTGGGGCAGGCTTGGATGCCATAAAGGTCGAAGACCTCGTTGCCACCGCCGTCCTTGCCGACGGTGGGAAATTCAACACCGTATTCGTTGGCCCATTGCTGGCAGACGGCATTGCTGTCGATGTATGAGATTTCGATGTAGAATACATCGTGCATGTTGCAGCCCATCTGGGTATAAGAACCCGTGATGTAAGGCGAGATCTGCTGGCATTGTCCGCATGAGTAGAAGAAGAAGTCGATGAAGACGGCTTGACCGCG
This sequence comes from Bacteroidales bacterium, assembly GCA_017632935.1. Classification (GTDB taxonomy): domain Bacteria; phylum Bacteroidota; class Bacteroidia; order Bacteroidales; family F082; genus Limimorpha. The sequence continues at coordinate 30,508 of JAGBQJ010000039.1, forward strand.
GTCAAGGATCTCGAAGAGGTTGTAGGTCTGTCCGTGGCAGTCGGTGACAGTGAAGTCGACGGCCTCAGTGAGGTTGGTCTGTTGTGCGCGAAGACCTACTCCAAAGAGCAGGAACGCGAGGAGAATGTAAATTTTTTTCATGGTGAAAAATGGTTTGTGGTTATACTTATTATTACTTTGGCACTTCGATATTGTGAGATCTGTCAGTTTTGTCTTCGGATAATTAATCCCACAATTAAAATGTCAATTTTCATTGTCTATGCTGATAATAGTGTATTTTCGTGTTCCGAGTCCAATCTGTTCGGCATATTCCACGGTATGGGTGCCGTGTTTCTTGTTGATGCGTTCTTGCAAAGGCTTGGCGTCATCGCCCTTGCTGCTGATGTGGTTGAACACGAGGTCGAGGCAGGCTTGGTCGAGGGCGACGGGGTCAGTGGAGGCCAGAATGCCGATGTCCTTGATGCGCGGTGCGGCAGGGTGCCCGTCGCAGTCGCAGTCTACCGACATGTTGTTCATCACATTGATGTAGATGATGTCCTTGCCTTCCTGCTTGAAATAATCGTGTACGGCCTGTGCCGCTGCGGCCATCGACTCAAGGAAACTGTCCTGTTTGGCGATCGTCCAATGCTTCTGGCTCTTGCCCGCAGAGTGGATGTAGAGCTTTCCGGCGGTAGAGGCCACGCCGATGCTCTGGTTCTTCAGTACGCCGCCGAAGCCGCCCATGGCATGTCCCTTGAAGTGGGCCAGGTTGATCATAAAGTCGTAGTTTTGCAGGTGTGAGCCTACGATGTCATATTGCAGATGTTTGGTGTCTTTGACGGGCAGCTGCATTTCGCCTTCCTCGTCCATGATGTCAACGGTGGCGATGTCGTTGTAGCCGCGTTCAGCGATGGCTTGGCGGTGCTTTTCGGTGTCGCCACGGTTGCCGCCGTAAGCCGTGTTGCATTCCACGAGGGTGCCGTTCACCTTTTGTACCAGGTTTTTGATCAGTTCGGGGCGCAGGTGGTTGCTCTTCGATGACTCGCCGGTGGAGATTTTAACGGCCACACGGCCGTGGGCCTCCACGCCCAAAGCCTCATAGATGCGCACCAGCCCCTCCGGACTGATGTCGGTAGTCATATAAACCGTTGCAGCCTCGCCTTCAGTCGTGGGTGGGGCGGGTTGATGTGTTTGTGCATGGCATGAAGCCATGCCGAGAATGCAAATCAGTGCCATAACGATAGTGCTTTTAGTCATATTATTGTTGTTTTGTGAATAATGTTATCTCTTCCATGACCCAATCACCTCGCCGACATACACCGTATGGATACCAGCATCGAAACCGTCGTACCATTTCTTGGGCGTGTCGTTTCGGAAGTCTTGCTCCGTCTGATGCCATGCCGTCATGGTTTCGCACTCGATGACCAGGTTGGCTTCTTCGTAATAGGGTGTGCCGTGTTCGGTATAGGCCACATGCAGGCCGAGGGCAGCGGCCTTGTCGCCGTCGCGCCCACTGTACTTGCCCATATACTGCCAAATCTTTGGGTCGTCGAACTGCATGATGGTGAAGCGTGGGTGTTTCTCCATAAACTCCCAGGTGTAGCGTGCTGGTGCCACATACACCGTCACTGCCGGACGGTCGTGGCCAAGGTAATTGCCGATGCCGCCCCAACCAATGGTCATGGCGTTGCTCTCGGTGGTGTCGCCCGAGCATAGGATGAGGTTCTCGGTGAACCAGGTGAAGCCGTTCTTTTGAAATTCCTGTTGCACATCGAAGGCAGTCAGTTCGTTGTTTTCCTTATTCATAGTTTCGTTGTTTTGTTCCTGTCGTTGAGGACTGGCACAGCCGATGAGGGCGAGGCAGAAAAGGGTAATTAAGTGCTGTTTCATTGAAAATGATGTGTTTATTGAAGCGCAAAGATAAACAATTTCTATCTTTGCGCCCGAAATGTTTATCGGAGAACTAATTTCATTAGGCGTTGCCGTTTCGTGGACCGCCACGGCATTGTTTGCGGAAGTGGGCTCGAAGCGTATGGGCTCGCTGCCGTTCAACACTATCCGCATGACGATGTCGCTGGTGCTCCTTGCCGTCACGCTGTGGCTGGTGATGGGCGTGCCTTATCCGCGTTATGCCGATGCCAGCACTTGGACATGGCTGCTGCTCTCGGGCTTGGTGGGTTATGTCATCGGCGACTACTGCCTGATGCAAGGCTACATAAAGATAGGTTCTCGTTTCGGTCAGCTCTTTATGACTTTGTCGGCACCTACGGCAGCAGTCACGGGACGGTTGCTCCTTGGGGAGCAGATGCGCCCCATCGCCATCGTTGGCATGGTCGTCACCTTGAGCGGCATTGCGCTTTCGATATTGTCGAAGAGCGACAAATCCGATCATCATGCCATCCATTTCAAGTTACCAACGAAAGGCATCTTTTTCGCGGCGATGGCTGGCATTTGCCAAGGTTTCGGCTTGGTGCTCAGCAAGGTAGGCTTGACGCATTACGACGCTGCCCTCACTGCCGCTGGCATCGCAGGCGATTCGGTCTTTGCCAACGCCGTGTTGCCTCTGCCTGTCAGCGTCAGCATGTCCTTTGCCGCCACCACGATCCGCGCTTACATCGGACTTGTGGGATTTTTCTTAGCGTTGGTTTTGTTCAACAAAGACGGACTTGCCCAGTTGCGTCACGCCGTGAGCGACCGCAAGGCGATGTGGTGTGTGCTGGCATCTACCATATTCGGGCCATTCATCGGGGTCAGCGCGTCGCTATTGGCCACGCAATTCACCTCGGCGGGTATCGCCCAGACGCTCTTTGCGCTCACGCCCATTCTCATCATCGCCCCAGCAGCCATCCTTTTCCATCAAAAGGTGACCTTGCGCGAAGTCATAGGCGCTGTGATCAGTGTCGTTGGTGTGTGTCTATTTTTTGTGTAACTCATTGACCTGCACAAAAAAAAGATGCGGAACCAGAACCCTTGTCCCGCATCTTAAAACTAACTCAAAATTCATCCTAGTACAGTATGACAAAAATCTGCTGCAAAGTAACGATCTTTCCAGAAACCGTATAATCCCCATTGATGGGTATTTAGGTCAGGCTCATTAACCATAAATAAGGAATCCTACCGGCCTACACTTCTTTCTTATGTGCCACCCGAGTCCATTGAGCATTCTTTGTTGAAAAAGTTGTACTTTTGACCGTCAAAAAATACACGTTCTATGACTCAAAGAATTGCTATCCCTTCAAACGAAGGCATGATGTGGCCTCATTTTGGCAAGGCCCCGCAAGTGACGTTTTTTAATGTTGAAGACGGCCAGGTAAAAGATTCCACTGTGCTCCAAGCACCTGAGCATCAACATGGAGCCATGCCGAGATTTCTCGCCGAGCAAAACTGCACCGATGTCATCTGTGGCGGCATCGGAGGCGGCGCGGTCGAGCTTTTGAACCAGTTAGGCATCAGAAAGGCAGTCTTTCAGAAAAGTGGTGTTCATGTTCAGTCTTACATTGAGACTGCAAAGATAGAAAAATGCGACAAACGGGAAGTATAGTCGCATTTTTAATCAGCAAAAAAAAACCGGAACGGCTATATTTTGTAGTTTTGCACCCAATAAAGACAAACCTAAATCTTATCGTTATGAAAAAAGTGTTTTTTAGTTTAGTGCTCCTCTGCGGCCTCGCATTATTCAGCACCAGTTGCAAAGACAACAACAACGGCAACAATAACGTCACCCCTGAGGTGGAAACGAACGAGATGACCGTCGGTAACAACACTTCCGACATCGTCACCGCCAAGGCTGTCACCTACGGCCAAAAGAACGCTATCGTCCTCGCTTCCAAGGAGATGACTGCCGACAAGAACGAAGGCATCGCCATCATCTTCAACGGCTCCATCACCCCTGGCACCTACACGATGGGCAATACGAAAGACCCCGTCCCCACTGTCGTCGGTTTTCATGACTTCAACCTTGGTGAGCTGCCCTTTATCATGGGTGCTGATACCTTGTATTATGGCGACACCTACTATTGGATGAACGGCCTGCTCTCCGTCACCGAGAACAATGGCACCTACACTGTCATTCTGTCACAGAGTATGGGCACCAATGCCAACGGCGAAACCATCAACCTAGCCCTCAACTTCCAAGGCACATTGCCGCCGTACCAATTTGATGTCAACAACAAGTTCATGATCAAGAACATCGAAAGCCCCATCGGCTTGGCGGGCGTCACCTCCCTCGATGGTTTGAGTTCTCTGGGCCTCGACGTGAAGTCAATGCTCTTCATGTCGGCCGACCGCAAGCGTTTCTTCATCGTCAGCTATCTGGGCGGACAAGTCGTTGATGGCGAGTACAACCTCGGCTACATCGGCACACCTTATGTGCCTGTGTTCCCCTGCGTGCATGTGGCTCTCGACGGTAACTTTTGGACCTTCCAGCCTCAGACGGGCTATATCGCCAAGAGCGGCACGTTGAAGGTTATTACCAATGACGACGGTACCAAGACCGTCATCATGCAAAACCTCAAACTGAAGAACGTGGAACACGACAACGAGTTCTTCTTCCCCATCATCGACGGCTCACTGCAGTACCACGGGTATATGTATGAACTGAGCCTGTAAGGCAATACAAACACCGCCGCAAAGGAGATCGCGGGTCTCCGCCCGCGATGAGGCCTTGCGGCGGCAATAATTGGTATTGGTATCTATTTTTCAGCTTCGTTCGCAAAACGTAACATGCACCGTGTCGCCAAAACGCTTGCCAATCTGTTTCCGGATGTCCTTTCGCAGCCCAATGATGAAGCACGGTGTCCCCATCTTCACGATTTGGCCGTCGTAAGGCACACCGTCAAAAGTGGCGTGGACCAACAAACGGCCTTTGCCGAACAACGCCTTGATGTCGAATGGCACTTCCACGTAGGCAGCGTCCATTTCGCCGTTTTGCAGGATAACGGCATCGAATTCCAAACGTTTAGTTTTCTTAGTCTTATTATATTTTGCCTTTACAATTTCGTATGAATTTCGTGTTAGGTCTTTCAACAGTCCATCAGGAGCCGTTTGAGGGTCTATGCCGATCCAATGTTTGGGCGATTCGTTGTAAGGATTGCCGATACAGTCGTGTTCTGCTTTCAATTCTTCAATCCGTTCAGGTTGACACTTGAGCGAGATGACTTTGAACTCGTCGCAGTCGAAGTAGGAAAACATGTGACCGCAGACATAAAACACCAGCACCCCTGCACCGTTTTTGAACTTGGTGAAAGGGAATTTTTCTTCGATGCCGTCGCCTAACGAGAGACAATAATTGCGATAGTCTTCGATGTTCATGGGTTATAATATCATCTACTTAAAAGACTCACAATTCCAGCAGGTCGATTGCTCGCATCCACTAGTCCCAACTGGTCGCACCGCTCGATGATGGCGGGAGGGTAGTTGAAGATGCTCTTGATGGGGTTTCTCGACATCAGGAACACAAACAGCGTAAACAAGGCGCAAGCGACGAGAGATTCTATTAGAAAGGTCATATCTTTTTAGTTTTCAGGTAACAACTCGGAAATCCTGTCTTCCCTAATCATCTTTGGTGCGGACTTTCCCGCCAACACCAACACCTTCTTGCAATGGCGATAGACGTGAAGCTGTCGTGAACGCACCACTGCAGTCAGTTCCGGATCGTCTTGCATGGCCATCCAAAGACGATGGTATTCGCCGCCTTCTTCAAACAGCTTCTTCTGCAAGTGTGAGCATATATTTGTCGTGTCGATGGTTATCATTGTTTATCGGCATTTTTTTGTTCTAAGCAAGGTTGAATTCCCCTGAAGCTAGCACATTGGCGGTGCCACCGACGTAGAGAGTTCCATCGGAGGCGATGCGTGTGGCCACCACTGAGGGTCGCCCCATGGCTTCGCCTTGAAGGAAGGTAAAATCGCCTACCGAAGGGATACGACCGTTTTGCTGCAGATAATGGGTCAAAGCAGCGTTGGCGGTACCTGTGGCCGACTCTTCAGGGATGTCGTATAGCGGTGCGAAGTCTCGGACATGGGCCGTGTGGCCGTCGTTGCAGAAGGCAAACACATGGAGGCTGACCGCTTTGTGTTTTTGAGTGATTGCCGAGATGGCATTCATGTCGGGCTGCAAACCATTGAGCATCGCCACATCAGAGATGGGAATCATGATATCGGGCAGACCGGAATAAGCGATTTGCACGGGTAGGGTAGGATGGTAGTCTTCCACGCCAAGGGCATGATAGATCTCATCGGTATCTTCGACAGTGGCAACGATGCGTGGGGTGGCCATCTGCATCATCACCTTTTCACCCACCTTGATGCGAAGGTCGCCCGCCAGCGTGTGGCATAGGCATTCACCCTCCGCCAGCCGCAGCTGGTGCAACAGCGAGAAGGTGGCGATGGTGGCATGGCCGCACAACTCCACTTCGGCTTTCGGAGTGAAGTAACGCAAGTGGTATTCCTTCGGCGACAGTCTCCGGACGAAAGCAGTCTCGGAATAGCGCAGTTCGGCTGCGATTTGCAGCATCAGCGCTTCAGTAGGGAAGGGGGTTCCTTCCAGCAACACCACGCCTGCGGGGTTACCTCCAAAAGGCTGCTCGGTGAAAGCGTCGACTATGTAGTATTTCATAGAATTATCCAACGATTTTCAGTCCAACAATAGAGAGTATCAGCGTGCTGAGGAAAAACACACGCCAGAAGGTGGCAGGCTCGTGAAACACAAAGATGCCCAACAGTACCGCCCCGACAGCGCCGATGCCTGTCCAGACAGAATAGGCGATGCCAATGGGAATGGTTTGAGTGGCTTTCGCCAGCAGCACCGCGCTCAGCACATAAAGCAGGCCGAAGCCCATAATCCACAGCCAAAACTCCGTGCCAACTGTCAATTTGGACTTACCGAGACAGAAGGCAAAGCCAGTTTCACAAAGGCCAGCGATAATTAGAATGATCCAGTTCATACTCCGGATTCTTCTTGATGTTGCACAGCCAGAGGCAAGTCTTTTTGCGAGAGATAGAACATATAGAGGATGGCAGGCTTGGTGCCTCGGTTCTCGCCATGGTGGACCGTCCCGACCATCTCGACGACGGCTTCACCCTCATGGACGACCTTCTCCGTCCCGTCTTGGGCAACGATAGTCAGCTCTCCCTGTACCAGCACGCCATAATTCATCACATCATGGTGATGCCATCCGAGTTTCTGACCAGCGGGAAATACATACTTCATGGCCACCAATTCAGGGCGGCCTTGTGGGTAATCAGGAAGTTCCGCGCCATCCCAACTCTGCGAGGTGCGGATGAGTTCCGTGGTTTCTACTTGCATATCCATGGAAATCAGTCGTTCATCAGCCTGCTTTCACCCCAAGTGTATTGCGGATAGGCTTTCTTGAGGTCGTTGGCCGAGCCTTCCACGCCGCTGCCGCCACTGGTGGCGAACACATTAAGGGTCTTGCCGCTCAGGTCGTGTGCCTCGATGAAGGTGTTGACGATGGTGGGGGCGGTGTACCACCACACGGGGAAGCCGATCCACACGATGTCGTAGTCGGCGATGTTCTCGCACTTGCCGGCGATGGCGGGACGCGATGCTTTGTTGGTCATCTCCTGTGTGGAACGTGATGTCTTATCACGCCAGTCGAGGTCAGCGGCAGTGTAAGGCACCTCAGGGGTGATTTCATAAAGGTCGGCGTTGAATTCTTTGGCCAGACGTTGTGCAGCGGCCTTGGTGGTACCTGTGGCCGAGAAATAAACTATCAATGTCTTCATTTCCTTGATCTCCTTTGTTTCGGTGGTTTGTGTGTTTTGCTTGTTGTCTTTTTTGTCGTTGTTTTGCGCGCAGGCGCCCAACATCAGGCAGCATGCGGCGAAGAGTAATACTATCTGTTTCATTTCATGGTGATTGTTAATTATTGTGCAAAGATACAAAAAAAGTGGAATTTTACTATTTTTGCCCCATCAAAACTTTAGACATCATGCCCAAAAAGAAAATCCCATTTTCAAGAGACACCAAACTTGCCCACCGCCTTGGATGCCAATTTGCTGATCATCGACCCGACGCTTCTAGGCTTCCACAACAAGGAATTCCTATCGCAATTAGGCAAGGAGCACCCGCAACTCACCTTTGTCGCCTTAGTGACCTCGTGCCTCGACCATTCCATGCTGACTCCATACAACGGCGTCATCGAGATCAACGACACGCGGTCGAAAATCATCAGCAAGATGAACGAATTTGCGCAAAGCGACACCTCGAAGAGCGTCGACGACGTGGAACTATCGAAACGTGAGACCGACGTGCTGGTGGCTGTCGCCAAAGGCATGATGAACAAAGAGATCGCCGACGAAATGAACATTTCCATCCACACGGTCATCTCTCACCGCAAGAACATCACCCGAAAGACCGGCATCAAATCGGTTTCGGGCCTTACGGTCTATGCCTTGCTGAACAATCTCATTGATGAAAAGGACTTGATATAACACACAAATACTAAGGAAATGAAAACTTTGAAACTTACATTGGTCCTTGCGACCGTGACACTGGCCGCCGTCTCATGCGGCCCCAAGCCTGAAACCCCTAAGGAAGAGCCTCAAAAAGAAACAACCCCCAAGATGCTCGTCCTTTACTATTCCCAAACCTCCAACACCAAAGGCGTGGCACAGGAAATCGCCATGAAACTTGGTGCTGACATCGAGGAGATCGTTCCCGTCGAACTCTACGACGGTGACTTCCAAGCCACCATCGAACGTGGCAAGAAAGAGCTCGACGAGGCAGCCTATCCTGAGATCCAACCTCTCAAAGCCGATGTCGCCAACTACGACGTCATTTTCCTCGGCTACCCGATTTGGTTCGGCACCTATGCGCCTCCCGTTTTCACTTGGTTGGATCAGGTGGACTTGAGTGGCAAGAAGGTCGTTCCGTTCTGCACTTTCGGCAGCGGCGGATTGGAGTCGAGCATAAAGGACCTGGACAAAGCTGAGCCTAATGCGGAAATCCTGCCTGGTTATGGCGTTCGCGCCGCCCGCCTCGAAGCCATGCCCAAGGAAATCGACCAATTCCTGAAAGCCAATGGCTTCCTTGAAGGTGAATACACCAAGTTGGAGGAATTCCCTGAACAACATCCTGTGAGCGAAGAGGAAACCGCCATCTTCGATGCCGCCGTGGGCGACTATCCGATGATGCATGCCCAAGCCAAGACCGTGGCTTCGCGCAACATCCCAGAAGGCACCGAATACATGTTCACCGCTGTCGACCTTCCTCGTGAGGACATGCCCAACATGCCGCCAGCGGGCGAGATGACGGTCTATGTGTCGGTTGTAGGGGAGGAGACACCTGTGTTTACCAGAGTGATCAGATGAAATATTGAGCAACTCAAATACACCAACTATGAAAATCGCCAAAACACTTAGGGTTTTTGCCCTAGCACTCCTCGCTGCCGTCCTCACGACAAGCTGCAGCATCGAACAAGTGAAAGATGACGGCAAAATCGCCATTGACAACATCATGACACGCACCAGCATACGCTCGTTCACCGACCGTGCCGTCTCTGCCGACACCATCGAAATGCTGCTTCGTGCAGGCATGTCCGCACCTACGGCCGTCAACAAGCAGCCTTGGCATTTTGTTGTCATCACTGACCGTGCCGTCATGGATTCTTTGGGTGGCAACGGCCGCCAAAGCCAGATGTGGAAGGAATCGCCCTTGGCCATCGCGGTATGCGGTGACATGGACAAGGCCTTGGAAGGTCCCGCTCAGGCATTCTGGATACAGGACTGCTCGGCCGCTACTGAGAACATCCTCTTGGCCGCCCATGCCCTTGGCCTCGGCGCCGTGTGGACAGGCTGCTATCCCATGGTGGAACGCATGACCAACGTCAGCCAGGTGCTAAACCTGCCCGACAATCTCGTTCCGCTCTGCGTCATTGTGATGGGCTATCCCAACGAAAGCCCTGAGCCGAAAGACAAGTGGAAGCCCGAAAATGTGACTTACAACAAGTTTGAGTAAATGAAAAACTGCCGCGCCTGATGATGCGGCAGTTTTTTTTATCTTTCCCTTCGTTCTATGACCTTTTTCAGCTTATAACGCTCACCCGTCGATTTGCCGAAGGCGTCGATGAACTGCTGGTCGTAACCAGGCGTTTCGTAGCCCCAGCGTTGGAAGTTGCCGTCCTTGTCGACACGCTTCACCACTTGGTCGTTGTATTTTACGATGAGGTATTTGGCCAGTTTGTCCCAGCGTTGCATCATACGCTCGGCGTAGGCGATGCTCTTTTTGTTGAGGTAGCTCTGTCGGTCGGCAGGCATCATGTCCTTGATGGCCATGAGCACGCTGTCCTGGTCAGCATAGTAATAATCCTCTAATTCGTTTTGCGCCTTACGCAAGTCGCCAATCATCATGGAATAGCGGGGATAGACCATGTTGGCCACCCAGTTGTTCATCCAGAAGGCCGACTTATCGCTGAACTCGTTGCGCGGGTTGTTCTCTTGACGGAAGCAGTCGGGCACCTGAGTGATGCAGCAATAGAGCGGCACGTAAGCCACCATGTTGGCATCGTCGCAGTTAAACCAGGTGACGCCGCCCACATCGTTGGACAGCCACGAGCGCATCTGGCAAGTCATGGTGAAGCCTGACTGTTGGCAGGCGATGGGCCGCTCACGATAATAGGGGATGCTGTCGCTGTCCTTGAAATGCATGGGCAGCGGACGGATGGGCATGCCCCAGGGACCAGCGGTCATATCGGAAGTCATATCAAGCGGTGTGCCTTCAAAATGGTCGCGCATGTCGTTCTGCAAGTCGCGCAACGACAAAGGTTTATCGGGCTTGATCCAAAGTGGCAGATGGTCACAGATATCGAACTCACCATTGATGTAGGGCAGGTATTTGTCCATCTCCACGTGGCTGTAGTGATGACGGAAGAAGCTCCACACACGGGCATCGGCATAGCGCACGTTCTCGAAGTCGATGGGGCAGTAGGCATCGCGGAAGGAGAAATCTTGGTCTTTGCCGTTGAAATAGCCACATTCCTTGGCAAAGCTGATGACATCGGCGGCATAGACGCATTCCACCTCGGGATTGTTGATTTTCTTGAGGTTCTTGCTGCTGATGCTATTTTTGGAACGCTTCTCCAAGGGAAACTGACGGATGCGGCTCAGGTTGGCATGGGCGCAGATGCAGTCATCAGGGATGCGCAAAGCCACCCAAACGGCTCCTTTGCGACCAGGGCCTTTGCCGATGATTTCCATGATCCAGGCCTCGTTGGGGTCGCAGATGGTGAGGGTCTCGCCGCTGCTGTTGTAGCCGTATTCCTCAACGAGTTCCACCATGCAACGGATGGCCTCACGGGCGGTGGAGGAGCGTTGCAATGCCAGACGCATCAAGGAGAAATAGTCCAACAGCCCTTCTTGGTTGACGAGTTCCAAGCGTCCGTCGAAGGTGGTCTCCACAATGGTCACCTGCTTCTCGTTCATTAGGCCGACCACGTTATAGGTATATTCCACCTGTTTCACATATTGCCCTTTATGGGAGGGTCCCCAGCCGTGAATTTCAATAAGTTCACCTGGTTCGTGCCGTCCCGAAGGGCTATACGACAACGAACCGGAGAAACCGAAACCGTCGCAGTTGTAGGTGCACATCACGCTGCCGTCAGTTGAGGCATTTTTGCCTACAATAAGGTTGGTGCAACCCCAAGTGGGAATCGCACAGAGAACCGCTATTAGTGCAAAAAGTTGCTTTTTCATCATGTGAAATGGTATAATTTTTGTTTGGAAATAAGTTTTGCAAAAGTACATTTTTTTAACTTTGCAGCCTAAAAAATACAGCAATGAAGAAAACGTTTTCCTTGAGAGCCTTGTTCTCTCTGCTTTTGGTCCTTACAACGATATTATGTGTTGCCCAGCCTCCAGGCGGTGGAGGCCCTCCCGGTGGCCGTCCTCCGGGCGGTCGTCCCCCAGGAGGTAGGCCTCCTTTCGGCGGTGACCGTCAGTGGGGTCAGAACGAAGGTAATATGCCCACTGTCAAGCAGAAGAAGCGTGTTCGCGAAGGCGACACTTTCCAAGTGGTCGGCGTGCTGCGCGACGCTAAGACGGGCGAGTATATGCCTTACGTTAATGTGGCCGTGCTCGACTCTGTTGATATGGAGCTGGTCAAAGGCGGCATCAGCAATATGGATGGCGTTTTCGAACTGAACGGCGTGCCACAGGGTTCGTTTGTGTTGCGCGTTTCAGCCATCGGTTACGAGAGCTATATGCATCCCTTCAAGGTGACCAACAACACCAATCTGGGTACCTTGCGGATCAATCCTGGTGTGACCTCCATTGGCGAGGTGACGGTGGCGGCAGAACGACCGCTCTATGCCATGGACGGTGAGAAACTGATTTACAACGTCAGCGAAGACCCGTCCATCCAGACCGGTACCACCGAGGACGCCTTGCAGAACGCGCCTGGGGTGGAAGTCGACGTGGAAGGCAACATCACCCTGCGTGGCGTGTCGAGCGTGGAGATCTGGGTCAATGACAAACCCTCGAAACTCACCGAGGAAAACCTGAAGACCTATCTCCAGACCTTGCCCGCCAACGCCATCGCACGCATTGAGACCATCACTAACCCATCGGCCAAGTACGCCACCGATGCCGAGGCGGTTATCAACATCGTCACTTCGGCTCATATCAAGAGCAACCAGTTTGTGAGCTTTGGCGTAAACGGCTCCAACCAGCCCTTCGTCTCGCCATGGGTCAGCTATATGTGGAAGAAGGAGAAACTGAGCATCAACCTGTTTGCCTCGGGACGTTACAGCTTCCGAGACAATGCCTCCAACTCGTGGTCGCAAAAACGCCGCGATGCCGCCACAGAGGGAGAATATGAGGTCACTTGGGCGGATACGACCTCCCAAACCGATAATAGCCGTTCCTATAGTGGCAATGTGTTTATGAACATTGACTACGAAATCGACACTACCAGCGACATCTCGTTTGACGCAGGCGGTTTTTATAACGACAACAGGAACGACATGCTCCGCACCGAGAGTCAAACCTATTACTATCTTGACTCAGTGCCTGCCTATTCTCAGCTTTTTGCCGACCAAACCAGTGACAACAGCGACAGTAGGATGATTTTTGGTCATGCAGGAGTGGACTATACCAAGAAATTCGACAATGAGGGCCACAATCTTCGTTTGGGTCTGAACACCCGCCTCAACAGGAACAGCACGGAGGAATGGTACAACCGCTTCTACGATGTTTACACCGACCTCGACGAGCACCGTTATATGCTTACCAATACCTTTGGTTATGGTGCAAGCCTCGATGCCCGCTACAACCGTCCTTACAGCAAGGATGGCGAACTGAGTTATGGTCTCCGTGTTGACCATCAGCAAGACGACAACACTTACGATCGTTACAATGACACGGTCGGGATATTGATTGACACTTTGCGTGCTTACCAATTCAAAGGCAACGAGTCGAGCGTCAATGCCGACGTCAACTGGACGCGTCGCTGGGGAGGATTTACTTTAAGCACAGGTTTAGGTGTAGAAGGTGAATATACTGGTTTCAATTATATTAGTGATATGCCTTTTGCTGATGATAGCTCCTATTTCCACGTCCATTTCCGCCCATCCATCCATTTGACCTATCGCACTGAATCCATGCACAACTGGAAACTCAATTACTCCATGCGCATGTCTCACCCGAGAGGCGAGCAAGTCAGTACCTTCCGCCGCTATGGTGAGAACAGTTACTCCGTCGGTAATCCCAATGGTTTGAAAGACGGTTTCACCCACAATATGGAAGCCGGTTGGCAGAAGTTCTTCGAACGCTTCGGCAACATCGGCTGGGAAGCTTACGGCCGTTGGAGCACCAACGAAATCAGTTCGCTGACCGATGCCGAATACGACAACTATCTGGAGCGTATCGTCAGTTACTCGATACCTTACAATATGGGTACCTCGTGGCGTTACGGCACCTCTATCAACATGACCTATCGCCCGAGCGGTTTCTTCAATGTGCGCCTCTATGCCAACCTTTACGACTATGGTTACAGGATGGAATATGACCGCGTCGACGAGTTTGGCAACATCGAGCATAAGACGGACGAAAACCACAAATGGTCATGGAACGTGCGTGTCAATACATGGGCGAAACTGTTCGACCAGCTGCAAGTCACGGCTTCAGCCAACTATCGGTCTCCCACTATCGGCCTAATGAGCGAAAGCAAGGCGCGTTACTTCCTCAACATGGGTCTGCGCAGCGACTTCTTCAAGCGCCGTCTGTCGGTGTTCGTCAACGTGCAGGACATCTTCAACTGGGGCGCCAAGATTGGTTCGGGCTCGAGCAACACCAACCCGTACTATCTCAGCGACAGCACCCGCAAGATGCTCAATAGCCGCTATATCTCGGCAGGTTTCACCTTGCGTTTCGGTAAGATGGAACTGGAGCGTCAGGCCAAGGAGGGCGATAGCGAGTCGGGCGACAGCCTCGAATAATCAGTTGTCCTGATAATCTTTTGGGAAGTGCCTCCACATGTCGTAGGCGCTTCCCATTTTGTTTACAAAGGCCTGCCACATCTTCTCGGGTGGCGTGTTGAGGTATTCCTCGGCCGTGATGTCGCTGACGAGCCATGAATTGCGCACCAACTCACCGACCAGTTGGCCTGCATCCCAGCCTGCATAACCCAAATAGAAGCGCACGTTGTCCTCATTAGCGATGCCAGTATGAATCAATGTGGCCAAGGTCTCATGGTCGCCGCCCCAATAAAGGCCGTCAACGATGGGGTAGGACTCGGGAATTGTATCGCCCAAGGTGTGGATGAAGAAAAGCTGGTCGTCGGCCACGGGACCGCCAAGATACACGGGTGCCTCGAAGTCGGGGAACTCGTCGACGATATGGTTGACCTGAACATCCAACTTCTTGTTGAGGATAATGCCGAAGCTGCCTTCCGACTCCACATGGTCGATGAGCAGGATGACCGCCCTGCCGAAGTGGAAGTCGTTCATTAAAGGCTCGGAAATCAAGATTTTACCTTGTTTCGGCTCCAATGAATTGCTCCTTATGACAAACTTTTCTCCTAAATCCATACCGCAAAAGTAGGATTTTTGGATGATATTCAAGGCAGTTTTCGTAATTTTGTGCCATAAATTCCTTTTCATCTTGAAACGAACTGATAATCAATCCAAATTCGATGCCCTGCGCAAAGAGTTTTCGACCTTCACCTTCGAAAGCCAGACGGTGAAACGCGAAAACGGCACCTTGTCATTGGCTTTCGACTTCAACCTCGATGACCGATACCATTTTCGTCCGACATTGGAAATTCCGGCCAGACCTTTTTTCGATTGGGGCAGCATCCCTGAGGAACAACTACAGGCCTTGGCCTTCCAAATCGGAATGACTGAGTTGGTGAGCTATTGGAAAATCGCCTGCCCAAAAAGGGTGTTGGTGAAGCCTTTCGCCTTGACAGAATTGCAGAAAGCGTTTTGGAAGAAGTTGTATTACAATGGGTTAGGTGAGTTTCTCTATTTGAACAGCATCGGCGTATCGGAAGCGGATTTAATGGAGATTGTGACGCTGCCCATAGATTCCCAGCCATCGCACGTCCTCCGTTGGAATGACATGGGCAGCTGGTTCAAAGAGAAAACGCTCGTTCCAGTGGGCGGCGGCAAAGACTCTGTGGTCACGCTGGAATGCCTGCGCAACGAGATGCCTGTTATCCCATTGATTGTGAATCCCCGTGGTGCGACTTTAAACTGCGTGAAGACTGCGGGCTACCAGGATGACGGGTATATTGTCATCAACCGCACTCTCGACCCGACCATGCTGCGACTCAATACCGAAGGCTATCTGAATGGCCACACACCGTTCTCGGCTTTGCTGGCATTCATCAGCATTTTGGTAGCGTTTGGGAGCAAATCAAAATACATCGCCTTGTCGAATGAGAATAGCGCGAACGAGTCGACTGTGCCTGGGACGAACATCAACCACCAATACAGCAAATCCATCGAGTTTGAAAGTGATTTCAGAAACTACGTTGCCGAGAATATCAGCGAAGAAGTGCAGTATTTCAGCTTCCTGCGTCCTTTGAGCGAGTTGCAGATTGCCAAGCTGTTCTCGCAATTCGAGGCCTATCATCCCGTGTTCCGCAGCTGCAATGTGGGTAGCAAGACCGACTCATGGTGCGGCCATTGCCCCAAATGCCTCTTCACTTGGATTATCCTTTCGCCATTCCTCTCAAAGGAGAAGCTGGTGGCCATCTTCGGCAAGGACCTGATGGCCGATGAGAGTCTGCGACCCATTTACGAAGAACTGAACGGCACGGCAGCCGTGAAGCCCTTCGAATGTGTGGGAACGGTGGAGGAGGTGAGGGCATGCGCTAATGCCGCGGGCATTTCGACAGGCTCAATGACCGCTGCTTTTGCTAAGGTCCCTGAGCTGGTTCTTGAGCTTGTCGAAGGGCCGACTGTAGAAGAGATATTATCTCGCTTCAACACCCATCATTTCCTGCCCGAGAAGTTTGAACAAATCCTGAAAAACCGACTTTATGTTTGACCTCATCCTCAACCGATTACGCGGCAAACGCGTCCTCATCCTCGGCTTCGGGCGCGAGGGCAAGTCTACACTGCGTTTCTTGAACAAATACATGCCTGATGCCGTTGTTGCCGTGGCCGACAAGAGCGCGATGGAAGGCGTGACGCATTCAGGAGAGCACTATCTTGAGGCGATGTACGACTATGACATCGTCATCAAGACGCCTGGCATCTCGCTGAAGGACTTTGACACGAAAGGCGTGGAGATCACCTCGCAGACCGACTTGTTCCTCAGTCAGTTCCACAGCCAAACCATCGGCATCACGGGCACCAAAGGCAAGAGCACCACAACGAGCCTCATCTATCATCTGCTGAAATCCTCGGGGTGTGATGCCATTCTCACGGGCAACATCGGCATTCCCTGCTTCGACATCATGGAGGACATCCATCCGGAGAGCATAGTGGTGTATGAACTGTCAGCGCATCAGCTGGAATATGTGCACAACAGTCCACGTGTGGGCGTGTTGCTCAATATCTTTGAAGAGCATCTCGACCATTTCGGTACTATGCAACGTTATGCGGAGGCCAAGCTCAACATCATGCGCTACATGGGCGAAGACGACACCGCCGTCATCCACGAGACCTTGATGGAAGACGCCTGGCGGCTGTTTGTTAACAACATCGTATTTTCCTTGTTCGACATGGATGATTTGGTAGACCGCACAGCCTTACCGCTGATCGGTGAACATAATTACATGAACGTCAAGGCAGCGTTGCTCGCCTGCTATGCCTATGGTGTGGATATCATAGAACTGATACCATATCTTTATACCTTCAAGCCTTTGGAGCATCGTCTGGAACCTGCAGGCACCTTCGGTGGCGTGACCTTCATCAACGACAGCATCTCCACCATACCGCAGGCCGCCATCTCGGCTTGTCAAGCCTTGGGGCGCGTCGACTTTCTGCTGCTCGGCGGCTTCGACCGTGGCATCGACTACCAGCCTTTAGCTGACTACCTAAAAGAATACCCCGTGCCGCATCTGCTGTTTACAGGCAAGGCAGGGGAGAGGATGATGACTTTAATAAACGGGGCTTCAACAGGCTCAGCAACCTGTGACACTGAGGTCCCTGAGCCAGTCGAAGGGCCGTCCCTGTTTTATTATGCTTCCTTGGAAGAAGCCTTTGGATACATGACCACACACGCAAAACCAGGTGATGTCTGCCTCTTGTCACCCGCCGCCTCCAGCTATGATCAGTACAAGAACTTCGAGGAACGCGGCGCGAAATTCAAAACATTAGCACAACAATTTGGGAAATAAAAGAAAACCCGCTCGGAGTATTCCGAACGGGTTTTGTTTGTAGAGACGTTACGTGCAACATCTGTAGAGACGCGCCGCGGCACGTTTCTACATAAAATTGTTATTTACAGCAAATCTTCCAGAATCTTTCCGCCTTCATATTCGGTGCCTTTGTATTCACCACCGCCTTCAAGCCAAACATTGCCTTCTTTGCAGTCGACAAAGGTGTTGCCGCTGTGGGTCACGTTGCCCCACTTCTCAATGCTCTCGACGCCCACGCCGTTGTAGAAGCAGGGACCGAACACGTTGTTCGTAAGAGTCAGTTTGGCTTCACTGCGGATGTAGAGGCAACATCTTTCGGTCCAGCCGTCGCTCGTGCCGCAGTTCTTGATTTGGCAGTAGTTCATCACATTGTTGTTGCGCTTGCTGTCGAAGCGGATGCCGTTCCAGGCTTCGCCCTCTTCCTCGCAGAAGAATACGATGGGCTTCTCTTCGGTGCCATTGGCCACGAAACCACATTCATCGCCCACACCGATGCCTGTGTTGATGGGCATCATGAATTTAACACCAGGCTCAATGGTCAAGGTCTTGTTGCCGTCGAAACTGGTTCCATCAGGGAAATAGTAGGGGATAGGCAACTCATGAATGGTTAAGTTTTCCTTCAATTCACCGGCACCATGTCTGCTACAGACCATATTTTTGCCATTGTTTTCGAAGGTGTTGCCAGCGCCGATGTTCTTACAAATGGCCTGGAAATCTTCGCTAATCCAAGGATAAGCGGCGCAGTTCTTGATGGTATTGTTCTCGAAAGCGGTGAAATAAGCCTCTTCGTATTCGGTGACGATACCCATGCCAAGGCTGCCGTCGATGAGACAATTCTTCATGCTAAGGCGACCATTGGCCAGATGCACCACACCTTCCCATTCGCCTTCACCGCTGCCACCGCGCAGGAATTGGACATACTCAAACTGGTTGTCGTTACGCTTGCTGTCGATTTTGACATTATGCCATGAGCCATTGCTATTGTTGTTGGTGGGACCTTCAAGGATGATAGGTTTCTCTTCGGTGCCGACCATTCTTAGTCCGGCGTTTTCGCCTACACCGATGCCACCGTCCGTACCAGTAAACATAATAGTCACGCCCGGTTCGATGGTGAGGAGAGCGTTTCCATTGACGTTGACCCAGCCATCGATGATGTAGTCCACGCCAAGACCGAGGTCAGGCCAAGTGACATTGGCATCGATGCTGCCTGAAAACTCGGTCGGGACACCTTCACCGTTTGTGGCGTTGTTTACGGTGGTGTTGTTTTCTGTGTTCTCAGTGTTGTTGCTGTTGTTGACGTTGTTGTTGTCAATCTTCTTGGGACCGTTGCTGCAACCAGCCAACAGCGCGATGGCAAGCAATGCAATGCCCATAGTTTGGAATAATCTCTTCATGATTTGTAGTTTTTGTATTACTATATGATTTGTTCGTTTTTATGATTTCTTTCCGACTTTGACGGTCTTGCCGCTGTTGTCACTGCCGCCGTTGTTGTTAGTCTTTCCACTCTTCGGTTTGGTAGTGCTTTGAGCCTTTGCAGCGTTTGATGACTTGGTAGTGGTGGTCTTAGTGGTCTTGGGTTTGCTCGTTGTCGAGCTCGGCGTGGTCATCTTGTAGCCTGCGGCTTCAGCCAAGTCTTTAATGTGGGCAGCACGTTTATGGGTGTCGGGGTGGGTGGAGAGCAATTCTGTCAATGTGCCTTGCTGACCAGTATCGCCGCCAAGGTTAATCAACACGTTCAGAGCATGATACATGGCATACGGGTCCACGCCATTTTGGACGCAGAATTGGAAAGCGGTTTCGTCGGCTTGTGTCTCTTGACGACGTGAATAGGCATTGCTGGCCAACTGTTGTCCAAGATCTCCAAGGAATCCTTGTGATATGGCACCTGCTGTTTGACTGAAGGCACCGATGCCATAGCGGGCGGCTACCATAAGATAGGCGGCACGATATGCGTCTCGAACATCTTTATTAATAAGGTGTCCCAACTCGTGTCCAATGACGGCAAACACCTCGTCGTCGTTCATGGCATCCATCAAGGCGCTGTAGACGCGCACACTACCATCGCCGCTGGCAAAAGCATTGACCGTATTGGATTGATACACTTTGTAATTCAGGTTCAAGTCTTTGATGTTGTGGAAACGCGCCATAATGCGGTCCAAGCGTTGTGTGTAACTGTTGTCGGCAGGCAGAATTGTGTTCTGTCCATCGGCTTCCACCATGTATTGGCTGCACAGCTGGGCAATCTCCGCATCGCTGATGGTCAAGGCTTGTACGGCGGCAGCTCCCGCGTTGATGGCGGAGTTCTGGTCCACGATTTTCAAGGATGAGCAACTGGTCATCATCATGACGGCCAAAGCTCCGATAAGTGCTAATTTCTTCATATTGAATAAGTTTAATATTTGTCTTCCGATTTAACCTTGCAAAAATACTGCATAATGATGGATTTTTTTCAAAAAAACGCATTTTTTTCTTGCATGTTCCAAAATTAATGTATTTTTGCCACATCAAAATAATATCAAAATAATATCATCTATGGAAACGAAAGAATTTGAATTTAAAGGATTTGCGATGAACGGATTCATCGCATTGTTCATCGAACTTGCCATCATTGGACTGAGCATTGCGGGTATTGTTGCATTTGCACTCGGCGTGTTTCATACACCTATTCTCTCCGTCATTGGGTTTTTGCTTGCATGCATTTGGCCCATCGGTTTACGCAAGCTGGAACCTAACGAGGCCATGGTGATGCTGTTCTTCGGCAAATACAAAGGCACCTTTACCAAGACGGGCTTCCACTGGGTCAATCCTTTCATGACTTCCAAGAAAGTCTCGCTCCGCGCCCGTAACCTCAACCCCGACAACATCAAGGTCAACGACAAGACAGGTAACCCCATCATGATCGGGCAAATCTTGGTATGGAAACTGAAAGACACCTACAAGGCCATGTTTGAGATCGACTCGCAGACCATGGCGGGTGGCTCGGCAGGCAGCACGGCTACAGTATCTGTCTCCAACCGAATGAAAGCCTTCGAAAGCTTCATCAAGGTGCAGAGTGATGCCGCTTTGCGTGAGGTGGCTGGTATGTATGCCTATGATGAGAACGAAGCTGAAGCCGATGAGCTGACCCTTCGTTCTGGTGGTAAGGAAATCAATGATGTGCTGCTGAGCAAGCTGAATGAGCGTCTGGCCATGTCGGGCTTGGAGGTGCTTGAAGCAAGAATCAACTACTTGGCCTATTCGCCTGAGATTGCCGCCGTGATGTTGCGCCGTCAGCAGGCTGCCGCCATCATCTCGGCCCGTGAGAAGATCGTGGAAGGCGCCGTGTCGATGGTCAAGATGGCCCTGGACAAGCTGAAAGACGAAGACGTCGTCGAACTCGACGAGGAACGCAAGGCCGCCATGGTGAGCAACCTCATGGTGGTGCTCTGCGCCGACGAGTCGGCGCAACCGGTGGTGAATACGGGAAGCCTATACTAATCTGAAAACGACACAACCCAATCCTAAGCCGTCATGGCGGACAAGGATCCGCCATCTCCTGAGCACGAAGACGATACCCTTCTTTTCAGGAAATTGCGGGTCAAGCCCGCAATGAGGCTAAGGCAAAAAACCAATAGAAACAATGGAAATCTTCGATTATATTAATTTAGGGTTAGGCTTGCTTCTTATTGTGGTGGGCCTGCTGTGCTACCGTAACCCCAATCTGATTAACCCTTACGGTGGCATGTCGCCCGAAAGGAAAGCCTTGGTCGACATCGAAGGTCTGAAAAGGGTGGTGGCCATCGCCTTTTGCGCAACCGGTTTTCTGTTGATTGTCACGGCCACGCTCTCCATGACCAAAGTCATTGGCGAGATGACGGGCGTGTATGTAATGATTGCACTGGTGACGGCCATGATGGTGCCCCTGTTTATTGCCATGTGGAGATACAACGGCTTTGGTCGTGATAAAGAAAACCGCCTTTCCTATGATGCCAAACAGAGGGAAAAAAAGAAAAACAAGATCACGATCTGGGTTGTGGTTATCATTACCTTGTTATCTTTGGCTTTGATACCGATTCTCTTCTTCTGGGGCAACAAAGGGCCCAAGTATGAAATTTCAAGCGATTGCATCAAAGTGAAGGGTGGGGGATACCACGCGACGATTCTCGTTGCCGACATCACCTCGGACAGCGTTTGGGAGCACTGGCCAGGCATTGCCTTGCGCACCAACGGCATGTCGACCAATAAAGCCAACATGGGACATTTCCGCCTGAAGAACGATGAAAACTGTATGCTGTTTATTCATAAAGATGGTGGCCCCTTGCTTGAACTGCGCACCGCTGATGGCGGGTTGTATTATTTGAATTGTGCCAAGGAGGAAGAAACGCTTGAGATGATAGAACAAGTGAAAAAAGAAATCAAACCATGAAAAAAGCAATAAAATACGCCATAGCCGTCTGCCTCTTCAGCTGGGCGATGTTTGCCGTAGCCCATTGGGGGTTCGGCATAGGCGCTGACACCCCTAAGGGGCTTATGGCCTTCTC
The DNA here is from genome assembly GCA_017632935.1 of Bacteroidales bacterium. GTDB lineage: Bacteria > Bacteroidota > Bacteroidia > Bacteroidales > F082 > Limimorpha. The sequence continues at coordinate 52,833 of JAGBQJ010000039.1, forward strand.
CGTGGTGTATATGTTTTTCCCGCTCATTACAGCCTTGGTGTTGCAAGCCATCGACAAGGAGAAATTCAACCACACGGGCTTGGTCAACTTCAAGGTGTCGTGGGTGTGGGTGGTGGCCTGGCTGCTGCCTTTGGTGATGACTTTGGTCTGCATCCCCGTGAATGGCTTGATGCCAGGTGTTGAGCTCAAATACAACGCCGAGCAGCTCATCAACCAATACCATGTGCCTGAAGACCAGCAAGAAATGGTGCGTGAGCAGATGGGGCAGATGCCCGCCTATCTGATGATTATCATCACGCTGGTCAGCGGCCTGATCGCAGGCGTCACCATCAATGCGATCTGTGCCTTCGGCGAGGAATACGGCTGGCGCAATTACCTTGTCTGCGCCTTACGTGAGGTGAAGTTTTGGCCGGCGGCCTTGTTCATCGGCATCGTGTGGGGCATCTGGCATTTCCCGCTCATCCTGATGGGCCACAACTATCCGAACGAGCCGCAATGGGGCGTCTTGCTGATGGTAGTGATGTGCATCCTGTTGGGTGTCATCGAATTGTATTTCGTGCTGAAGTCCAAGTCGATGGTGGTGGCCGCCATTATGCACGGCACTTTCAACGCTGTCGCTGGCGTGGTCATCTATTTCACTTTGGGCGGCAACGACTTTCTGAATGGCATGACTGGTCTGTCAGGCTTCATCGTCATGACAGTGACCATCTTGTGTATTTGGATTTACGATAAATACATCGCCAAGAACAACATCCTCTCGATGACCTTAGGCGAGTCTTTAAGACGCGAGACTACGAGACACGAGACTCGTGACGATGGTTCCGTCTCGTGTCCCGAAGTCTCGTGTCCCGCGTCCAAAACAGAAAGGATTTGACGATGGCGAAGGAGAAAGACAATACGAACAAAACCTTTCTGCTCCGCGTCGATAACGAGACGATGGATGCGGTAGAAAAATGGGCCGCTGACGAATTCCGCTCCGTCAACGGCCAATTGCAGTGGATCATCGCCGAAGCGCTGAAAAAGAGTGGGCGTAAAAAGAAATAAATTGGTATTATGGATAATGAATTATTGATTTTGATTATCGTTGCCATCTTCCTTGTCATACAAGCCGTGGTTGGTGGATTAATAGCCCGCAGGCGCGGCAAATCGTTTTGGTTATGGTTTGCTGTATGTCTCCTGCTCGTGTTCCCGATAGGGTTTATCCGTATGTTGCTGGGCACCCGGGACGACTGGATGCCGTAACAATCTAAATCAAAAAGAGATGAAAACGAGAATCTGCAACCTTATCATACTATTGTTTTTCGTTATTGGGTCATCGTTTGCCCAAATTGAAGGATATTGGAAAGGCAAAATCGACCTTGGCGGGCTACAACTGGAGTTGGCTTTTGACATTGCGTCAACGGAGAACGGATATTCCGCCACTTTAGATGTGCCAGCCCAAAGCGCCTTCGGTATTCCTGTCGATGAGACCGTGTTTCAGGACAACCATTTGCAGATGACGATGTCAGCAATGGGGGCCAGCTATTCGGGCACTTTGAAAGACAAGGTCATTGAAGGCCAGTTCGTGCAACATGGCATGACTTTCCCTTTGATCCTTGAAAAAGGGGAGAAGGAAGCACAACAAATGGCACGTCCGCAAGACCCGCAACCGCCATTCAATTATCATATTGAGGAAGTGACATTCGTCAATGAAAAAGAAGGCAACACCATCGGGTATGACGGAAGAATCTGTACAATTCAGCAGCAACACCAATGCCCAACTGTTTGACATCATTGAGGCCTCAAGCAATAGGGAAGAGGCTGATAGTTTAATGTGTCAGTTGGTGCAAGGTTGGGGCTACAGCGAGGAGTTGACCGAACAGACCGTGTCGGGAATGACTTCACCGTGGATGTATTATTTCCTGAAATACGACCCTACAGATGCCATTGTGCAGACCCAATGTCCTGCCTTGTTGCTGAATGGCTCCAAGGACTTGCAAGTGATTGCCTCGCAAAATCTTCCCGCCTACGAGAAAATCATTGCCGAGCATGGCAAAACCAACCTGACCTTGCGCGAGATGCCGGATTTGAACCATTTGTTCCAGCATTGCGAGACGGGCTCGCCTAATGAGTATTTCACTATTGATGAGACTATTTCGATTGAGGTGTTGGAGATAGTAATTGGATTTGTGAAGAGAATTTCCAATTAATCCGAAGTCATTCCATTTTTCTTTATATTTGTCGCCACAATTCAGTTTCATGGATGACAAGGAAGCAGTGGCATAAAATGGAATGTTTGTCGGACCGTCAGTTGGTGAGTTTACTTCTCGCCAACGACGAGGAAGCGGTAGAGTATGTATTTTTCCATCGCTGCAACGGCATGTTTTCCCATGTTATCAGCGATGTTTTTCGATCGCAAGTCAAGAAAGAGGAGCTGATTACGGATTTCTATCTTTTTCTGAGCGCGGATGAATGGCGTCGTTTGCGTCAGTTCGAGTTCAGGTCGGAGTTGAATACCTGGATGACGATTGTCGCCATCCGGTTTTTTCGTCAAAAGAAAGCTGACATGCAGACTACTTTATCGGATTTGGAGCCTCCATTAATACAAAATGTAGGTCAAATTGCCGATGATTTTGACATCTTCGACGAAATATCGCGAGTGGAACTATATGAAGCCATCGATGGGCTTCCCAAGCCCCGTGAGCGTTTTGCTCTGTTGGGTGTACTGGCGGGGAAAAAGACGGAAACGATAGCAGAAGAATTGGGTGTTACCGTCACTGCTGTATATAATCTGACCAAGAAAGCCAAAATGGCATTGAAAGAAAGGATGAAAGGAAGAACGAAATGAAAAGGGATCCAAACGAAATTACCGACGAATTGCTGGCTTGCTATCTGGAAGGCAAACTGTCCGCACAAGAGAAGGCTGCAGTGGAACGATACCTGTCGGAGCATGAGGATGCCATGGATGTTGTCATCCTTGCCCGATATGAATTGGGATACAAACGGGCTAAACGACGCTTCTATGTCTACGGCATCACCGCCTTGGTGTTGGTGGCTGGCCTTGCCCTGCTTTTCTGGAGGTTGCTGACACCTTTGCAAATGAAAGTCAACATCACGGAAGATAGAACATGCACCGTGCCGTCGCTACCTTTTGAGGGTGGTATCCTTGAGTGCGAATACGCAGGCAATGCTTTGCAACGTATTGCAGTCAAATCCGACAGCCCTACTGTCTTCCTCAACGACATTCCATATCGTTTGAAAGGCAGCCAAGTGCATCTCGTTTTTGAAGCGGAAGGCTACCAAACCATCGACACTGTAGTGAAAGCTCAACGTAGTGTGGAATTATGCATACGCCGCAACAACGACCTCGGTGTGGTTTTTGGCCGTGTGCTTGATTTTGAGACCAACCAACCTGTGGATGGTGCCACGGTGAGCCTTTTGGATTATTCTGCCACAACTGATGCCAATGGCCAATTCAGGATTGAAATCCCATTTGACAAGCAAGATAAGTGTCAACGCGTGTTGGTCTCTAAAGATGGCTATCAATCATGGGACGAGTTGTATAGGCCTTCGGCCACCGAGCCTTGGCTGATCAGTTTGGAAAAGGAGGTGCAGCCATGAGGAAACTACTTGTTGTATTACTGGCGTTATGTGGGCCTATGTATGGCCAAGTGGTGCAGTATGGTAAGGTGATGGAATGGAGTGAACAAGGAAGTCCGCTTGTGGGCGTCACCCTCACAACCCCCTCGGAACACGATTGTCAGCCCACAATCAGTGACTCAAAAGGTGGCTTTCGTTTGCGTTTCAGCGAACATCATGTCGGTGATGTAATCCACGACATCACGGCAAGAAAGACAGGCTACGAGGTGGTGAATGTGCATGTCGCCCGCAGTTGGACGCTGACCACAGCTGACACCCTTGCTATCATCATGGCACCCAAGGCCAAGATGAAAGAGGCACGAAGCCAATACTACGGTATGAGCAGCTTGATGGAACTGAATGGAATGTGGTTCCGTGAAGGCGACCGTGCCATCGAGGTAGAGTCTCCGATCTACAGTTTTCATATCAATCGTTATGGCTATGACATGGCGGCTTCTGATGTTGATGTTGACATTCCCATGACCCAAGTGGTGAATGATAAGATGTTCACCGTCATTGTCGCCAATGAGTATTATCAGCAGGAGCAGCAGGTGCCATATGCCATTCACGACGGCGAGATTTTCAGGGAATATTGCCTCAAGACTTTGGGTATTCCCGAAGACCATATCCATCTGGTCAACGATGCCACATTGAACAACATTCGTTTTGAGGTGGATTGGCTGAGCAGTGTACTGGAAGCCCATCATGGCGAGGTACGGGGAATCTTTTATTATGCCGGTCATGGCATTCCCGATGAGGTGAACCGCAATGCCTACTTGATGCCTGTTGACGGCTATGTGGGCAATTTGAATTCGGGCTATGGTTTGGATGACTTGTATGCCCAATTGGGTTCGGTGAGTGCCGATGCGGTGTTCTATTTCATTGATGCCTGTTTCAGCGGAGCCACCCGTGATGGCAACATGTTAGCCCAAAGCAGGGGTGTTACGGTCAACTCGAAGGATGGTGTGCTACAAGGTAATGCTGTGTCCATCACCGCGGCACAAGGCAACGAGACCGCATACGCCTATACGGAAAAATCGCATGGGATGTTCACTTATTATCTCTTGAAGAAACTGAAGGAGACCCGAGGCGATGTCAGCATTGGTGAGTTGGCCGACTACCTCAACGCTCAGGTTGCCCGTATGTCGGTCGAGGCATGTTCCAAGAGTCAACATCCGACAGCTACCGGCACAATTGAGGAATGGAGAGAAATGAAATTGAGATAAGATTATGAGAAAGACTATTATATTGTTTGTATGTTTGTGCGGTTTCATGATGTCATCGTCATGGGCTCAAGAGACGGTGGAGATTGTCAAGGCCTTCCCGCAGAAAAAAACTATTGTCGTGGAATATGACCTGGCCGAGGATGCCGACTTCGTGCGGCTTTTCGTCTCCTTGGACGGTGGCGTCACCTATCGGGGCCCTTTACAACAGGTCAGCGGCGACCTTGCCGATGTCAAGGCAGGCTTTGGCCATAGCATCGTATGGGATGTGCTGAAGGAATTTGACGTGGAGTCGTTTGACAGCGACCAAGTGCGTTTCAAACTGAATATCTTGCTGAAGGAGCGTTGGCCGCGTGAGACCTTCATCACCCTTAATGCAGCTTATAGTTTCGCGCCGCAGGCCTCGTTCGGTTTCAGCGTGGGACAGGTGAAGCGTTTCGGGTGGTTTGTCAGTGTGATGAGCAATGGCCGTTTTTCGGGTTTCGATGCCGATGGCACCTGTGACGCACAAGGCTATCTTCCCGACGGACATCTGATGCAATACACGGGAGATGTATCCAAGATGCGTCTTTCCGTCATGGCGGGCGGCATGATGCGTATCAAAGGACCTTGGATGGTCCGCGTCGGCGTGGGCTATGGCAACCGCACCTTGCTTTGGCAGACCACCGACGGCCAATGGCTTCGCAACACGGCATACAGTATTCAAGGCCTCGACCTTTCGGCGGGCTTACAACTGCACTTGCATGGTTTTGTAATATCGTTGGAAGCCGTCACCACCCAATTTCAGAATGTTGAAGCAAAAATAGGATTAGGATATGCGTTTTAAGCTTTTGATTATATGTGCTTTGTGCGCATTGGTATTCGGGTCGTGCCATAAAGACCCCAAACCCAATGAAGAAACCTTCAAAATCTTGAAGGAGAAAGAAAAAATTACGATAGGCACCGACCGGGTGAGCTTTAAGGGAGAATTTGCCTATTCTGGTATCGTCGACAGCATGTGGCTTCGGGTGGGCGTCGAGGAACATCTCTATGGCTCCGAAGACTACCCCATGAGCGTGATGGGGAAAACTTATTCGGCCGAGATTATCGGCTTGCAGCCAGGCACCTTCTATTATTATGCCTATGTGGTGGACTATGGTGCTCAGACTCCTTGGCAAAGCGAACTATACGGTTTCACTACAGCGGAAGAGGAAATCAACTTGCCCACGGTGACTACGGTCGAGGTGACGGGAGTGACTGTTTCGATGGCATCTTGCCTCTGTAATGTCGCCGACGACGGAGGTTCCGAGGTGACCGAACGTGGTGCTTGTTGGGACACCCATCCCAACCCAAGCATCTCCAATTCCAGTTTTGCCAACGGCAACGGCTGTGGCAATTACGAGGTAATTCTAACAGGGCTTGAACCTGGCACCACCTATTATGTGCGCGCTTACGCCAAAAACCGCAAAGGTGTCAACTATGGCGAGGAATTGAGTTTCAATACATTGGATGAACTGATTCCTCCTTTGGGCGCAATCAATGGTTTGTTTACTGTGGCGGAAGGCCATCAGGTGTGGTTCTCTGTGGGTAACTTGAGGTATCATGCCGTCAACCACGAATGGGGCTTTGCCGAGGAACAGTATCAATATGACGGGGAGAGCAATGCCAATATCGCAGAGGACTATGCGGGATGGATAGACTTGTTCGGTTGGGGGACGAGTGGCTTCGACCATGGTGCCGTGTGCTACCAACCATGGTCTTCCGATTCGGATTCTGACAATTATTTTGCATACGGTAATCAAGAATACAATTTGAACGACCAAAGTGGTCAGGCCGACTGGGGCTATGGCGTGTTTTTGGAAGAAGGCGACGTGTTGACCCACCCTTGGCGCACATTGACCTACGAAGAATGGCATTATCTGTTCCATGATCGCAACACGGTCTCAGGCATCCGTTTCGTCAAGGCGAATGTGGAGGGAGTGAATGGGGTGTTGCTGTTGCCCGACGATTGGAGCACCTCGGTGTATTCGCTCAATAACATTAACCAGGATGGTGCCAGTTTCACCAGCAACTTCATCACCCGTAATGCTTTCACTAGTTATATTGAACCCAACGGCGGTGTTTTCCTACCAGCGGCCGGCAAACGAAGTGGGATGGAAGCAGAAGGATTGGGAGTTTGTGGCTATTATTGGTCGGCAACAGCTGCAAGTGTGAAGCGCAGCCTTTCGGTGATGTTTGATGCTGATCTCATCGATGTTGGGACCACCCTTAACCGCAGCAAGGGCTATTCGGTGCGACTGGTGCGCGATGTGGAACAACGATAATTTTTTTTCTTTTGTTGGACTAAAAATCTGTCGTTAGACACTCTATTATAAAAAGGGATATATTTCCCAGATAAAGAGTAGTGATAATGACGACAGACAACAGCATACCTCAGACCGACAATTTTCATATTGGCAACCTCATCAGGACAGAACTCGAGCGGCAGGGCAGGAGTATCACCTGGCTGGCCGAAGAGGTGCATTACTCCCGTGAAAACCTTTATAAGATTTTCCGTCGCCCTTGGATCCACACCGACTTGCTTTTCAAGTTGTGCGACGTGTTGCATCACGACTTTTTCAAGGATTGTTCTGACGTTTGGAACAGCAGGAATAAAGTGTGAATAAATTTTCCAATTATTTGGAAAATAACGGTCAATGTATTGGTATAAAAAGCACCGCTTAATTTGCTGATGAAAAGGGATTTCGCTATATTTTTGCGTTTGAATAACACAATTATGTACATAACAATATTACGTATGAAAAAACATTTACCATTACTATTGATTCTGATGTTGGTATTCATCGGGAACAACCTTTACGCGCAAAGCGGCATTGCTTTTGGGATAACGCCTTATGGGAAGGTGAAGATGAGGGAAAAAGGTGGAAAGACTGATTTGTTAAGCCATAGTTACTCTTTCTCACAACCGATGTATCGACTCGCTTTGGAAAGACACATATCAGGAACAAAAGATGGTTTAATAGAAGCCTGCTATTCAAAAGTGGATTTGGTAGACGAAACAGGTGACTTCCATTTGCAAACGAACTGGTATGGGCTTTATGGGTTTTATGGGTATAATTTGTTAGCCAGAAAGAGAGTGCAAATTCCCGTCTATGTTGGGTTAGGGGGCTGTTACTACAAGGGACTTGATGAAGCGGGATTCTACATTGATTTTGCGGTACGCACACGCATCAAGGTTTATTTGCTCAATCGCCTGGCCATTTTTGGCGGAGGCACCTATTATCTCGGAGCTGGGGTAAACGAGACCACGGAAAGGCGATATGGTGTGGATTTCGGAATTCTGTTTAATTTCTAATGTTCATTGTAAATTCAATTTAAAAATATCGAAGCTATGAAAAAACAAATTGCCTTGATTGTGTCAGTTCTCTTCTTTGTGTCTTCGGTCTATGCGGGAGGGATTGAATCACTTTTTGAGAAAGCTATCAAATCTGGTAGAAATAATAATGGGCGAGGTGCATATACTCTCCAAGTCCCGGCAAGCAAGAATATCTTGGTGGACGATGCACTCCAGTACATGCAAAGAAAAGGATACATTCTCACTAAAGACTATGGGGTAAAACAGATGATTCGTTTTGGCTATTATGCAAGAGCCATTAAATCGGTGGAGTTTATTCCGGAAGCGGAGCTGGAAAGCTATATCGCCAATATGCCGCTTGCCGACCAGTGTGGAAAAGCCGTGATTTTCCCTAATGCCAAAAAGGAAATTGTGAATGTGTATTGGTCCGGGAATGTCAATAATGGTTATATCACGGGAAACGGCGTCGGTTATACAAAACTGAACAATAGCATGTATGTAATAAAAGGCAAGTTTGATAACGGCATCCCGAATGGCTCATGCGAGGTTGTCACCCATACGCCTGTGTTTGGAAGATATCCGAAATATCTCCAACATACAGACCAACGAACCGTAAACTTCACCGTCGACAATTCTTCCAATGGCTATATGCCGTTGCTTATGAATGGCAAGTATGGCTTTATTAATGACAAGGGGGACATTGTTGTTCCATGTAAATATGATAAGGTGGTACAAGGCTACAACACATCGGGGTTCGCCATTGTCACAGACCCGTCTGACGGCGGCCAAGAAATCAAAATCAACACCAGCGGAACAAAACTGGGCTATTCGGACAACCAGTTACGAATCAACGAGGAGAAGCGGCTGGCGAAAATTGCGGAGGAGAAGCGTTTGGCAGAGGAAAAGAAAAAAAAGGAAGAAGAACAGCGCTTGGCAGAGGAAGAGAGGAGAAAGGAAGAAGAAAGAATACAGAGAGAGCGAGAGAAAGCCTTGGCTGAAGCTCGTGCGGAAGAGGAGAGGCAAGAACGTCTCAATGCGAAGAAGGGCAACAAGAGTGGCACTCCAATAAGAGGAAAGGTTTCCTCTTTTGTTGACCTTGGCTTGCCGAGTGGCACCTTGTGGGCCCAATGGAATGTGGGTGCAAGTCGTCCCGAAGAATGTGGGGATTGTTTTGCTTGGGGTGAAACAAAAAAAACGAAGGGCAAAAAAAGTACCGAATACACCAGAGACGGGCAGACTTTGGAAGACATTGATGATGCCGCGACTGCCAATTGGGGTAAGAATTGGCGTACCCCTACGCTTAGTGAATGGCAAGAATTGTATAATTATTGCAGGAAGGATTTTACAACATGGAATGGCGTGAATTGTTGTCGATTTATAGGGCCAAACGGCAATAGTATAATTCTTCCAGACAACGGGGATGGTCTTTACATGAGTGCTACGCTGGACTCCTTCTGTAGACTTTTTTATGGGCACAAAAGATTTCTCATAGATAGAAGCGAATACTCTCGGGATGTTGGAAGCAGAAACATGGTCAGACCTGTACTAAGGTACACGAAGGATGAATACATGATGATGTCGATAGAAAAACAATTAGGCAATTGATTTCTGAAGCATTATTGGCTTTTTGGCTGCAAAGTTCCCGGCTGGCAATAGGCTTTTGCGTCAATCAATGCCAATCCATAATGAAGCGGAATAGACAGTTCCACGCTTCATTAGTATCAACCAATTGTTGGGAGCGTGAGCTTCAAATGGCTGTTACTTAGGTTTGTTAATTGCTTTGTAGAGGCGGTGCATGCACCGCCTCTACGTTTTTTTATTTCCCGTTCTTCCGAATTTGCAATGCGGAAGGCGTGAATATAAGCATTTGCAATGCGGAATAGAGACGTGCCGTGGCACGTCTCTACTGTTTATTTGCGTTTTGGGCGGCTGCCACGGTGTGACAGCCCTACAACGGCTGGGCTGTAGGGTTGTCACATTGCAGCAGCCGCATTAAGATGCGACACGTTTGGGTATGCCATCGGAAACTGTGGAGAGGTTGGGCGGATGTGTTTTTATTGAAATTGTGGCGATGTTTCGGAAATTGTTGTATTTTTGCAAAAAATCAACTGATATGTCCAGTGCATCGAAATCAAATGCCCGCACAGACACCTATATCTGGGATGATGGCTATCCGCGCCCCACTGAACAAGAACGCACTATCACTTTCGTGTGTTCTTGTATCGAGTCGGTGGCTGAGCGGCTTGGGTGCAAGGCTTCTGAAGTTTTTCGTCGTATGGAGCGTGTTGGTTTGATTCACGACTACATCGTTCCATATTATGACACCATCCACACCGAAAGCCGCGAGAATGTCACTGTCGAGATTATTGAGACATTGGAGTTTTGGGAGAAAAAGAAAGGAGTAAGCTAATGATTGGTCGAAACATCAACCTAATAACCAGTTTTGTATCTTAAACCAAGAGATTATAGATAAGTTTTTGCGTTTTATCGAATCAAAAAACTTTGAGGAGTATGCTTAGAACAGATCAAATGTGGTATAAAATCGGTGGAATAGTCATGGCATTGGCCGAGCAACTGGATATCAGCCCTGAACGGGCTTTGGAACTGTTCTACAAATCACAAACATGCGAAGAACTGCATGATCCAAAGACTTTGCTTTATACCTTCGGTGATGCTTACATTGCAGATGAAGTGATAGCTGAGTTGAAAGGAATGTAGTTTAAGATGCTAAAAATACAAATATTCCCCCAAACCTACTGTAATCCAAATATTTTTCCTATCTTTGCAGCCCGATTCAGACCGCACTCCAGATTGATTGCAAAATCAGCGGTTTGAGTTGAAAATCAAAAGTTTAACCTCCTCGCGGGCGGGTTTCTGGAACGCTTGCGGGTACAATTTTTTACAATTATTACAATGGCAGAAAACGAAAACATCATCAACGAAGCCATGCCGGTAGAAGAAAAGGCCGTTGAAGAAACCCCAGTCATGGAAGCCCCCGTTGAGGAAGCTCCTGCTAAGAAGGCCCCCAAGGCTCCGAAACAGAAACCCGTTCCCGCCGAGGATTTCGACTGGACCTCATCTCACAAGAAGTTCGACAACTACTCAGCTGACGAACGCGCCAAGCTCGAAGAGAAGTATGCTGGCACTATGAACCAAATTGCCGACCACGAGGTCATCGAAGGCACCGTGGTGGCCATCACCGACCGCGAAGTGGTCGTCAACATCGGCTTCAAGTCGGATGGTGTTATTCCTGTTGCTGAATTCCGTACCAACCCCAACCTGAAGGTGGGCGACAAGGTGGAAGTCTACGTCGAGAACCAAGAAGGTCCCAACGGCCAACTCATCCTTTCCCACAAGAAGGCTCAGCTGCTCAAGTCGTGGGATCGCGTCAACGAGGCCTACGAAAGCGGCGAGATCGTCAACGGTTATGTCAAGAGCCGTACCAAGGGTGGCCTCATCGTCGAAGTGTTCGGCCTCGAAGCCTTCCTGCCCGGTTCACAAATCGACGTCAAGCCGATTCGCGACTACGACGTGTTTGTTGACAGCGTGATGGAATTCAAAGTCGTGAAGATCAACCAAGAGTTCAAGAACGTGGTTGTGTCTCACAAAGCCCTTATCGAGGACGAGATCGAAGCCCAGAAGGCCGAGATCATCAGCAAACTCGAGAAGGGGCAGATCCTCGAAGGCGTGGTCAAGAACATCACCAGCTACGGTGTGTTCATCGACCTCGGTGGCGTCGACGGTCTCATCCACATCACCGACCTCAGCTGGGGCCGCATCACGCACCCCGAAGAGGTGGTCAAGTTGGACGAGAAGATCAAGGTCGTCATCCTCGACTTCGACGACAACAAGAAGCGTATTGCCTTGGGGCTCAAGCAGCTCACTCCTCATCCGTGGGATGCTCTCGACGAGAACCTCAAGGTGGGCGACACTGTCAAGGGTAAGGTCGTCGTCATCGCCGACTACGGTGCGTTCGTTGAGATCGCTCCTGGCGTTGAAGGCCTCATCCACGTGTCCGAGATGTCATGGAGCCAACACCTCCGCAGTGCCCAGGACTTCC
>JAGBQJ010000040.1 GCA_017632935.1 Bacteroidales bacterium
CCGCAGGTGGAGGAATGTGTGAGCGTGATTTCACACTACACCAACCAGAATCCCAACACGGTCAGGGATATGGAACGCAACGAATCCTTCGAGGTGATGGCTTTGACGACCAGCGACAATTTCTTCAAAGTGTTTACCTATCCCGTAGTGGAGGGCGAACCACATCACATTCTCCGGCCCAACGAAGCGGCCATTTCCAAGGAGATGGCGCAAAAGTTTTTTGACGGCTCGGCCATAGGGCAGCCATTGGTCTGTTCCTATATGCACAAAGAAACCGTTTATACCGTTGCCTTGGTGGTGGATGTGCCTACCAACACGCATCTGCCTTTTGAGGTGGTAATGCCGATGGATAGTCGTCAACTCAATCTTTTTCGCAACATCACTGAAAACCAGACGATTTATGTCAAATTGAGGGAAAACGCACTGTTCAGCAAGGTGGAGATGAAAAGGTTGGCCAACATCCAAACGGAGAAATACGATAAGCAGAAATGGTTGGAATTCCAGCCTTTGCACGACATCCACCTGCACACCGATTACAACGACCCGGAAAGTGTGGGTAACGGCAAAGCATCGTATGTCTGGATTATCATCTTTGGCATCCTGCTCATCGTGGCGGTCACCATCGTGAATTGCGCCACGCTCGATGTGTCGTATTCGGTGCAGCAGACCAAAAACAGGGTCGTCAAGCGGGTGCTTGGTTGCAGCGAGTTCAGGATCCTTTCGGGCAACCTATTGGAAACCCTGCTCATCACCCTTGTGGCGATGGGGCTTTCCCTGTTGGCGGTGTGGGGGTTGCTGCCCGCGTTCCAGTCGTGGATAGGCGTGCCCGTGCAGTTGCGTTTCGACAAATGGCTGCTCTTTTTCTGCCTTGCGCTTTTGGTGCTGTTGCCTTTGGCTTCAAGTCTTTTCGGGCAATATTGCCTGCGCAGTGTGGCCTTCGCCGATGTGCTGAAAGGCAAGATGCGCCATTTGAAAGGCATTCGCATCAGCAATGCAAGTTCGGTGTTTCAAGTGGGCCTCTCTTCGCTTGCTGCTGTGTTTACGGTTGTCATTCTATTGCAACTCACTTTTATGCGACATTCTGACAAAGGCATTGATATGTCTAACATTGTGTCACTCAATAGTTTGGTAACACCTTGCTACAGAGTGGGGCCTATTCGTGACGAACTGATGAAGAACCCTGATATTTACAGCGTCGGGCTTTGTATGGGTGACTTTTCGAAGCCTAATGGCTTCATCAGCGAGGTGGAATGGGAAGGTCGAGAAGAAGGGAATGATGCTGTATTTCAGGTACTTTTTACTGATGGCTATTTCCAAGAGATGGTTGGGATGGAGTTGCTGGCAGGCGATTATTTGGGCAAGGACTTGAATTTGGATGATTATTTTGCGGGCAAATACGAAGGGAATGGGCAATATGTAGTCAACGAGGCGGCGGTTAGGGCGATGGGCTGGAGTGCGGAGGAAGCCATCGGCAGAGAATTGACGCTGACAGTGACATCGGGGAAGATTGTCGGGGTGGTGAAGGACTTCCATTTCTCCGATATGCGCAACGCCGTTTCACCGCTTATTATGGAATATGCACCAGAGGCACAGCCGAATATCGTGGTGAAAATCGCGCCCGAAAACCGGCAACAGACCTTGGCTTACATTCAAGAAGTGGTGCGCCCGTTCAATTTTTCGGATGTTTTTTCCTATTCGTTTTTGGGCGAGAAGGAACTCTACCGCGAGGAGCGGCAGGTCGGACATTTGTCGCTGTTGTATTTCCTTGCCGCGATGCTGTTGGCTTTGTTTGGCTTCTTTGGTGTGGTTTCCTACCATCTGCATCAGGAGTCGCTCAATATGGCCGTGCGCAAGGTGTTTGGTGCCAGTACCCGCGAGGTGCAAGGGCATTACCTGAAAACGCGCCTGCGGATGTACATTCTGCCCGTGATTGCGACAACAGCGTTGTCGGTTTATTTCTCACTGCAATGGCTGCAAGGTTTTGCCTATCACGTTCCCGTCCCTCTTGTCCTGACGGTGGCCCTGTTGTCGTTCTTCGGAGCCTTCCTGTTGCTCTCGCTGATTGTTTCCGGCGTGGTGCAGGTCATTTGCAGCAAGAGGATTACGGATGTGTTGCAGAAGGGATGAAATCACACTTTATCGTCGAAAAGTGTGAGAAAAATCACATTTTTCTGCGATAAAGTGTGAATATTTGAAAAAGAGTTGTATTTTTGCCGAAAGATAAAACAGGAATCTCTATGGAAACGATAGAAAGGTATGTCACGCAACAATTGTTAGCGTGGAAAAACAGTTCGGATCGCAAACCTTTGATTGTCAGTGGTGCGCGTCAGATTGGGAAGTCATGGGCAATTGAGGATTTTGGCAAACGCTATTACGAGCATTTGGCCGTTTTCAATTTCGACAGGAAAAGGGAGTTGTCCGAAATCTTTGAGCGGACAAAAGACCCGGAGCGCATTTTGCATGATTTGGCCTATTTCACGGAAGTGCCTTTGTTGCCCGAGAGGACGCTCATTTTTTTCGATGAGATTCAGGAGTGCAAGGAGGCCTTGAACGCTTTGAAATACTTTTGCGAGGATGCACCTGAATATCACATTATTGCGGCAGGTTCGTTGCTTGGCGTGGCCATCAACGAGGGCAACTATTCGTTTCCCGTGGGCAAGGTGAATTTCTTGCAGATGTTTCCGGTTAGTTTCAAGGAGTATTTGCGTGCCGCCGATGCCGTTTTGTTCGGACAATTGGACAGTCTGGCTGGTGGCGAGGAGCCACTGCCGAAGGTTGTTTTCAACAGGGTAGAGGAATATTATCACGCCTATCAGGTGTGTGGTGGGTTGCCGCTGTCGGCCCGTTCCATGATTTGGGGCAAGGGCATTGAGGTGGTTGAGAAAGTGCTGGAAGAGAATCTGATGGCCTACGAGATTGATTTCAGCAAACACTCTTTGCAAACGGACATTCCTCGCATTCACGCGATATGGAAATCGACCCCCGAACAACTGTCGCGCGAAAACAACAAGTTCGTATATCGTGTTGTGCGCGAAGGCGCGAGAGCGAGGGAATACGAAAACGCTTTGCAATGGCTGGTGGATGCGGGGATGATTTATCAAGTGAAACTGTGCGAAAAACCTGAACTTCCATTGGGTTTCTATGAAAACTCTTCGGCGTTCAAGGTCTATATGATTGATATTGCGCTACTTCGCAAGTTGGCGAAACTGCCTGCCGAAATCTTCGTAAGTTCCTCCAACCTGTTTACGGAGTTCAAGGGTGCCATTGCGGAAAACTTTGTCCTTAATGCGTTGTTGGCCCAGGGTTTTGGATTGCCGAATTATTGGACCTTGCAAGGCAACAAGGCCGAAGTGGATTTTCTTGTTGTGAAAGGGTTGTCCGTCATTCCGATTGAGGTCAAGTCGGACAGGCGCATCAGTGGAAAGAGTTTTGCCGAATACGATAAGAAATACCATCCTATGTTGCGAATACGCTTTTCCATGAACAACATAAAGAAAGACGGTAATCTGCTGAACTTGCCAATCTTCATGGCCGATTGGGTTGGCTGTTACCTTTAGTGTTGGGTCTTGTGGTCTTGAAGGTTCTGTGATAAAAATTGTGAAAAATCTACGCTTTTTGTGCACGATAATCAAAAAATGCCGGTCTTTGCTTTCCGCAGAAAGCATTTTTATAACAAAATTGCTTTCCGTAAAAAGCAAATTAATATCTTGGCCGACGACATTGAATCGCCGCGCGGTCACAAGTTGCCGCTTTGGATGGTTGGGTTGATGTATTGAGAGTGATGATGATGGTCTCGACTGTAAAGTTTCTTTACACCACTGTAAAGAAACTTTACAGTTTTACAAAAGGGGAAATCATATCTTGTTGATTCATATTGTTTTGTGATTTTGGCACAGAATATGCCACACCACTTACAACAATTAAACAATCAACGATTCAACAATTCAACAATATGTCAAGTTACATCAAATTCCTTTCCCGAAACAAACTCTATACCGTCATTGAGGCCATCGGTCTCATCGTTTCCATTGCCTTCGTCATCTTGATTGGCAATTATGTGTATCAGCAGTATTCCGTGGCTTACGGCAACCCTTATCGAAATAGGGTTTATGCCGTTGGAAATCAGGATTATCTGTCGCTCTCGTGGTGGGACAAGGCCGTTTTTGAAGCCGAACTTCCCGAGGCGGAGGCTGTCTGTCGTATCTCCAACGCTGATGATGCGGGCTACATCACCATTGACGACGAGCATATCAATGCAACTGTCACCGAGGCCGACCCCGAACTCTTCGAACTTTTCCCTAACCTGACCTTGATTGATGGCAATATGGACGAGTTCCGCCTCAAAGGCCATTGCCTCGTTTCGGAATCGCTGGCACAACGAGTCTTCAATGGCGATGCCATAGGCAAACCCATTACCATCACCTTTTTTGACGATAAAAACGAAAGTATGGTTTGCGGAGTCTTCAAGGATGACGCCTATTCGATGATTCCTTACACCGATGTGATTCTCAATCCCGAGTTCGACGAATTGTACGAGCCTGAAAACCAAGTGCCTTTTAGTTCCATCGGCTCATATATGACCTTGATAAAAGTCCACGAAGGCACTGATCGAGAAGAGTTTGCAAAGAAGATTGAGGCGGTCGGTTTACCACATTATTCTGGCGGTTTCGTTTCTGCCATGCCGATTTACACGCTTCCCGAAGTCTTTTTCTACGAAAACCAGTGGATGTTCAAGAAAGGCAACAAGTCCTTGCTGCAAATGCTTACCGTGGTTGTATTGCTATTATTGCTTTCTGCGATTTTTAACTACATCAACCTTAATATGGCCCTCTCGGGCAAACGCGCCAAGGAAATGGCCACACGCCGACTGCATGGCGCCACGCAAGGACGAATCATCCTGAAATATATCGTTGAATCCGTGTCGTTCACGGCGGTGTGTTTCGTGTTGGCGTTTTTGGTAGCCTACGCCTTCCTCCCGATGATGAACAACCTGTTGAGAGGCGTTTCGGGTGGCGAAATGGGCATCGACGCTCCATTTGAACAGTTCGTCCCAATCCGTTTCGAATGGTCAGCGGGCATCGTGGCGGTTTATCTCGTCGCGATTGTGCTGTTGGGCACTTTGGCAGGCATCGCGCCAGCCGCCATAGCCTCGCGTTTCGAGCCGATTGATGTTGTGCGCGGCACCTATCGCTTGAAGACAAAAAGGGTGTACAGCAAGGTGTTTATCGTGTTCCAAAACACCATCACTGTGGTTCTCATCGCCATGGCGTTGCTGATGGAGGTACAGATGCGGCACATGATGAACCGTCCCATCCACTCGCGTTCCGAGGGCTTGTATTCGTTGCAAATGTGGGTGAGAGACTACGCCGATTTGGTTCCACTCATCAACCGTTTGGAGCAGATTCCGAATGTGCGAGCGGTGGGCTATGGCCGTGGTTTTGCGGGTCAGTTGAACATGGGCACAAGTGTCGAAACGCCTGACGGCGAAACAGTGAACATGCAACTCATCCTGTGCGATGAGACCTATTTCGATATGCTTGGTTTGCAGGTAGTTGAAGATTTCGGCGTACCCAAAACCAACTCGGTCTGGATGTCGAAGGCCTTGGCCAACAAACTTTCGGTGAACGACTCGACGGCTTCGTATTATGCCCGTCGGATGCGCATCAACGGCAGCCGTCCTGAGACCGTGGGCGGCATCTACGAAAACATTCCGACATTGCCAGCATCGGCTTCCGAGCCTGACCGTTTTTCGGCTGTCATCATTGCCAAGGCGGAAGACCTGGTTTGGGGTAATGGCGTAATGATTGATGTCTCAAGTGATTATAAAGGGACTGAAAGGGCTATCCTGGAGATTTATCGCGAGTATTCAGAGGAGCAGTACGGCACCTATGTGGAGCCAGCGCAAAACGGCTATGTGAAAGACCTGAACAATTTGTCTCTGCAGCCCGTCAAGATGGCCATGCGTTTGCTCGAACTGTTCATGTTGCTTTCGGTGCTGATTTCCTTGCTCGGCCTCATGGCTATGAGCACCTATTACAGCGAGCAAAGCACCAAGAGCATCGCTGTCCGTAAGGTGTTTGGCAGCAATGTCCAGCGCGAATTGTGGCGCTCGGTGAAGGATTATATGGTCTTGGTCGGCATCGCGGCAGTTATTGGTGTCCCGCTTGCCGTTTGGTTCTGTGGCCGCTATTTGGATCGTTTCGCCTATCGCATTGAGCATTACGGTTGGATCATCGCCGTGGCTGCCATCCTCGGCATGTTGATGGCCTTCCTGTCAGTGCTTTGGCAGACCTTGAAAGCCGCCCGGACGAATCCTGCGGAGGCTTTGAAGAAGGAGTAAAACTGCAAATTATGTTTTTCGGTAATAGAAAAATACATTTTTTACTTCGCAAAATCAAAAAAGTTGTATTTTTGCGAAATAGAAATATGTAAAGTTATGGTTAACATAAAGTTAATAGAAAGAGATAATTACCTTGAACAGTTGGAGCATACGAAAAACACTCCAGACATAAAGGTTATTACAGGAGTTCGAAGAAGTGGAAAATCGAAACTGCTTGAGATGTTTGCCAAAAAGATAGTATCGGTAGAAAACAACGTCAATATCATCCATGTCGATTTCAATCTGTTGAAGTTCGAACCATTGCTGGAATACCATAAACTGCATGATTTCATTGAAGATTCCTATCAGGAAGGGAAAGACAATTATGTCATTATTGACGAGATCCAGATGTGTGAGAACTTTGAGAAAGCAGTCAACAGCCTGCATGCTTCCGAAAAATACAACATCTTTGTCACTGGCTCCAACGCTTTTCTGTTAAGCAGCGATTTGGCGACTTTGTTTACCGGGAGAACTTTCGAGTTGAAGCTCTTTCCATTTTCATTTAATGAATATGTAAGGTATTATCAATCTACAGATTACAACTCTGCATTTGATTCATATCTTGAGGAAGGAGGCATGTCTGGCTCTTATCTTTACACGACCACCAAGGAGAAATACTCTTATATCAACGATGAGGTATTCAATGCCCTTATTGTCCGTGACATTATCAGAAGATATAAAATTAGGAATGTGAACTTGCTCAATAAACTCGTTGATTTTCTGATGGATAATATCGGTAACATCACATCGGTTAGGAAAATATCCGACACTTTGACTTCAAATAAAATCAAGACGAACGACAAGACCGTCGGGAAATACATTGATTATCTCTGCAACGCTTTTGCCTTTTATCGTATCCGCCGTTACGACATCAGTGGGAAAAGGTATCTCACAACCGATGACAAGTACTATCTTTCGGATCATTCATTTAAATATGCAAGACTCGGAACCAAGAACCTCAACATTGGTCGAGTCATTGAGAATATAGTGGCCGTGGAACTTTTACGACGTGGTTATGAGGTTTATGTTGGGACTTTGTACAACGGTGAGATAGATTTTGTTGCCATGAAACAAAACGAGAAAATCTATTTTCAGGTGGCGGACGATATTACAAATGAAGAGACTTTCGAACGCGAACTCTCAGCGCTTTTAAAAATCAAAGACGCCTATCCAAAAATACTACTGGCAAGAACGCGTCAGAAGGAATTCCAATACGAGGGTGTCCGAATCATCAATTTGGCCGACTGGCTTGTTTCATCATAAAGTATAATTGCTATGCCCAAACTCAAATCCAAAATATTAGTCGTCGACGACAACGCCGGCATCCGGTCCGCACTGAAGATATTGCTGCCCATGCGCTTCGCCGAAGTGGAACTCATCGCTTCGCCCAAGGTGCTGATGGAAACCATGCGAACCTTCAAGCCCGATGTAGTATTGCTCGACATGAATTTCGAGACCGACATCAATACGGGCAACGAAGGCCTCTTTTGGCTCTCGGAACTGAAACGCGACTTCCCCGAGGTGGAGGTGGTGCTCTTCACGGCATACGCCGACATCGCCCTCGCCGTGGAAGGCATGAAACGCGGAGCCTTCGACTTCGTGGTGAAGCCCTGGGACAACGCCAAACTGCTTGCCACACTCGAAGAGGCTTGCAAGAAACACCGTAAGGTCGGCGGGAAAGAGGTTTCTGGACAGCCTGCACCCACGATGCGCTGGGGTGAAAGCGAGGCGATGCAGCAACTCCGCGCGATGGTGGAGAAAGTGGCTCCCACTGATGCCACGGTGCTCATCACGGGCGAGAACGGAACGGGTAAGGATGTATTGGCCAACGAGATACACCGACTTTCCAATCGCGCCACCAAGCCGATGGTAGGCGTGGATATCGGTGCCATCACGGATACTTTGTTTGAGAGCGAGATGTTCGGCCATGTGAAAGGGGCCTTCACCGACGCCCATGCCGACCACATTGGCAAGTTCGAACAGGCCAACGGCACCACGCTGTTTCTCGACGAAATCGGCAATGTGCCAATGGCACAGCAGGCCAAGCTGCTGCGTGTCATCCAAAACCGAAACATCACCAAGGTGGGCGACATGAAATCCATCCCCATCGACATACGCCTGATTTGTGCCACCAACATGGACTTGGCGACGATGGTCAAGGAAGGCCGTTTTCGCGAAGACTTGTTCTACCGCATCAACACGGTCACACTGCACCTGCCGCCCTTGCGCGAACGTCCCGACGAAATCGTCACTTTGGCCGAACTATTTGTCAAGCAGTATGCCGAGAAATACCACCGCAAGGCGCAAGGCCTTTCCGACGAGGCTTTGAGTCTCCTGCAACGATGCCGTTGGAGCGGCAACATCCGCGAGTTGCAAGGCTGCATCGAGAAGGCGGTCATCTATTCCGAGACCGAACAGGTGCGCGCCGCCGACCTTCAGCTCCGAGCCTCGGAACTGATGGATGAAGCTGGCCCAAAAACGCAAAGCCAAACCCTTGAAAGTGCCGAGGAACAAGTCATCCGCAATGCGATGAAGACCTACAACGGCAATCTGACCCTCGTGGCCAAGGCATTGAAAATCAGTCGCCCGACCTTGTACCGTCGCTTAAAGGAATACGGAATATGAGTGCCTGGATTTGGATATGGATTGTGGTCGTGGCCGTCATCGCTGCTGCAGTGGTGACGGCATTCATCGTGCGCAGGAACGATGCCCGGAAGGTGGGCTTCATGATGGATGCCTTGGAGGACGGCGAGCTGAACTTTCACTTCAAGGAGAAGTCGGCCCTCAATCGAGCCCTCAACCGCGTTAAGGGCATCTTCGAGCGGCGCGACGCAGCCAACGAGGAGTCCTCTCAGAACAAACTGTTTCGCGTGATGACACACGAGATTATGAACACTGTCGCACCCATTGCTTCCTTGAGCGATGCCTTGCTCACCGAGGAAGGCGTGGATGTGAAAGCGGGCTTGGAAACCATCTCGGCCTCGTCGAAGGATTTGATTCGTTTTGTGGAGTCGTACCGCAGCATGACGCAAGCCCAGGCGCCCATCCGCAAGGCGGTGATGGTGGACGAACTGATGGACCGTGTGTTGCTCCTCAATAAGGCCAAAATAGCCGAACAAGGTGCCACTTTGACCTACCAAGCAAATACGCCCGACCTGCTCATCTATGCCGATGAAGGCCAAATCATGATGGTCTTCAACAACTTGATCAAAAACGCTGTGCAGGCAGGCGCCACCTCCGTCCGTATCACCGCCGACTTGAACTCGGAGGACCAAACCGTCATCCGTGTGGCCAACAACGGAAAAGCCATCCCGTTACGCCAGACAGAGGAAATCTTCATTCCGTTCTACACCACCAAACCGAATGGAACGGGCATCGGCTTGAGTTTGTCGAAACAAATCATGGTCAAACACAACGGGACATTAGTCCTTGAGCAAAGTGATTCAAATGTAACGATTTTTGCCTTGATTTTCAAATGAGCGACGACCGGTTGGAAGATCAATTCAGCACGATTTCCTTGACGATCTCCTTCCCTACCACCTCGTTCAGGTTCTTTATCAGCAAGGACTTGGAATAACTGAGTTCGCTTCGCAAAGCGTCGCTGTCGATGCGAACGAACAGTCTACCGTCCTTGATGGAAAGGTCGATGGTATGCGTGGCGATGAAAGGTCCCACCACCTTGGGCCAGGCCTCGACGGCCTTGACTTCGTCAAGATACTCGGGGCCACGATGCTGCTCGTAGAAGGCCTGAATGAGCTCGCTCAATGGCTTCACGTCGTAGTAGATCATCGCTCCCCTCCTATCTCTTTGACTTGACCTTTCTCCACCTCAAAGATCTTGTGGTCGATGTTGGTGTTTTCAAACAGCTTCTCGATTCTCTGTTGTTGCGTGTCGGTGATAAACACCTGACCGAAATGATCGTCACCGACCAAACGAACGAGTTTCATCACGCGTTGGTCGTCGAGTTTGTCGAAGATGTCATCCAACAGCAAAATAGGCTTGTAACCGATTTTTTGGTAGTTGAACTCAAACTGTGCCAGACGGATGGAAACCACAAACGACTTTTGTTGTCCCTGTGAACCAAAACGTTTCAACGGATGGCCGTCAAGGGTAAACTCCAAGTCGTCCTTGTGGATGCCCACGTTGGTATAGCCTGAATAACGGTCTTGTTGCAGACTCTCCTCCAACAGCTCGTATAATGGCTTTTCGTCAAGTCGAGACTGGTAGATGACATTCACCTTCTCCGTGCCGCCCGAGACAATCTCGTAGTAGTGCTGGAAGATGGGCAAAAACTCCTGTAAAAACTGATGTCGTTTGCTATGGATGTCATCGGCATGCTGGGCCAACTGGTCTTCCCAAAGACGGAGCAGCTCACGGTCGAAGGTGCGGGTTTCGGCAAACTGCTTCAACTGCATGTTGCGTTGCAGCAGGGCGCGGTTGTATTTCAGCAGGGCGTTGAGATACAATGGATCGAACTGCGAGATGACACCATCGATGAACTTACGGCGCAGGTCGCTGCCCTCGTTGATGAGGTCGCGGTCGTAGGGCGAGATCATCACCAATGGGAACTTCCCGATATGGTCGCTGAGGCGGTCGTATTCCTTTTTGTTGAAGCGGAACGACTTCTTCTGGTCGCGTTTCTGCACACACGACACCAGTTCGTCGTCCTTGCCGTCGTGCGAATACAGGCCGTGGATGGCGAAGAAATCCTGCTCGTGGCGGATGTTCTGCTTGTCAGTGGCGCCGAAGAAGCTCTTGCAAAACGAAAGGTAATAGATGGAATCGAGGATGTTGGTCTTCCCTGCCCCGTTGAGGCCCACGAAACAGTTGACATTCTCCGAGAGCTGCAAGTCGGCCGATTCGCAGTTCTTGAAGTTGGTCAGTTTCAGTTCGTGGAGATACATCTTTTTTTGACTCGAGACGCGGGACTTCGGGACACGGGACAAAAGACTCGCGTCTCGCGTCCCGTAGTCTCGTGTCTATTACAATTTACTTAAGTCTACTCTAAGCGTCAGGAAATTAGGCGAGCCCACGATATTGTTCCTTGAGCGGGCATAGTCGATCTGGAAGGCCTTGATCTTGACGCCAAAACCGGCAGAGAAGCCCACCAGGCTACGCGCCTCGGGCACGCTCATCTCGCGATACGTCTCGTAGTTGTAGGATGCCCTCAGGAACAAGTTCTTGCCGATGGCCAGTTCGCCGCCAACCAACAAATGGCAGCCCAAGTTAGTGAAGAACCGGGCGGCCTTCGAAGGCTCCTGATACTGACCCGTGATGGGATCGTAATAACCCGCCAAATCAAGCGGATCGTCGTAGAGTTTATTCCAATGCTGTATGTCCTTGTAGCCCATGACGATGGTCAGCGGCAGATGGTCAAGTTTCTTGGAGGCCATGAAGTCCATGGAGAAAGGCAACCACTTGTCCTGCACGTTCAGTTCCTGTGAGAAGAGTTGCCTGCCGATGTTGCGTGCGGCGAGGGTGAAGGCCCAGTTGGAATAGGACCAATAGGTGCCGGCCACATCAACACCCAGAGCGCCTGCGCGACCTGCTTCGTACTGCACGCCGGCATATTTCAGGTTGGCGCCGATGCTCCATTTGTCGGTCAGCTCACGGCCCCAGCCGAGGGTGACGGCATAGTCAGAGACGTTGAAGGTGCTGCCATCGGTATAGCCGCTCTCGGAGGCATATTGCATCGCACCGTAGTTGTAGTATTGCACCGAGGTGGCGAAGCTGCCCAAGTTCTCAAAGGTGTGGCTGTATTGCGCCGTGGCGAAATTGGTGCCGAGGTTGAAGTCGCCAACATACGACAGGGTCAGCTGGTTGTTCATCTCGGGCGAGATGGCCGAGGGGTTGAACACCGCCGTCTGCAAGTCGCCGTCATGCACGGGCAAGGGCAGTCCACCCAAGGCCACCACACGGGCTGAGTTGGCGTCCGTCAAGGCACGATACAAGCCATTGCTCACTTGCGCGTTGGCTTGTAAAGCAATGATTGACAACACCAAAGAGCATATAACGTAAATCGTTCTTTTCATAGTTCCTGTTTATTGGATAACGGCCTCTATGCCTATTTATTGCGTCATGTAGGGTTATTTGTCCACCAGTCC
The DNA here is from genome assembly GCA_017632935.1 of Bacteroidales bacterium. Taxonomy (GTDB): domain Bacteria; phylum Bacteroidota; class Bacteroidia; order Bacteroidales; family F082; genus Limimorpha. Next base: position 12,484 of record JAGBQJ010000040.1, read on the forward strand.
CAAGCCCGTCTTCACCAGCCTTCCGCTCTCTTTCAGCTCGGTCGAGAGGCGGTCGAGCATGCCGTTGACGAAACGACGGCTCTCAGGCGTGCTGTAAAACTTGGAGATCTCGATGTATTCGTTGATGGTAACCTTCACGGGGATGGAATGGAACTCGATGAATTCCGTCAAGGCCATAAAGATTAAGATCTTGTCCATCAGCGCCAGACGATCGTAGTCCCAGTTGGAGATGTTGGCCTTCACCATTTCCATGTATTCGTCAGCATGAAGGATGGTCTTCTCGAACAGCTTGACCACAAACGCCTTGTCCTCGGCCTCGTCCTTGAACACCGGCGGCAGCAGGCTGTCGGCATTGAAGTCGGCAGGCAGCTCGCTGATAAACTTCCAGAGCAGATAGATGGCCAACTGATAGTCGCTGTTGTACGACAAGTCACGGTCGGAATAATAGTCGTAGAGCAAGCCATTCTCAGGCATGTATGTGTCAATCACCGTGACAAGGAAATGCTTATCGTCGCTGAAGCTGTCCTTGCCGTTGTTCATATACTCTTGGTACTCAGGTGTCTCGGTCAGCTTCACGAACATGTTGCGGATGAAGTCCTCGCGAGAGTCAGCCCAATCGATTTTGTATTGCTCGACGAGTTTGTCCAGATGATGGTTGTCGTCCAAAGCCTTGAGGATCCTGTTGTCGACAAACTTCATGTTGGGATTCAGGTCCTCCTCGGTCGGGAAATGCTTTTGCTTGTTTTCCTCGATGCGACGCTCAGCAAACTGCCTGATCTCGACCCAGAAAGAAAGTTGGTAGACAAAGAGCTTGTATAAATCGTCAACCCCTGCGAGCAATAGTTTCTCGGCTTGGGGCAAGTTGGAGCTTTCGGACTGATGATAGGCGTAAATTGATTGTAACGCCTTGACTCTCAGAAATCTTCTATTCAACATATCGATTGATCTATATGGAAAAATAATTTGCAAAGATAAAACAAAATCCTGTGCAAATACAACAAAAATGGAGTAATTTTGCGGCATTAACAACAATCGCCATGACAAAAGTTTTGAAACACATCGTAATGTGGAAATTTCATGAAGAAGCCGAAGGACGCACACGCCAAGAAAACGCGCAATGGATGAAGGAACACTTAGAGGCCTTGGTAGGACAGATTCCCGAGCTGCTCAGCGCAGAGGTGGGCATCAACTGCAAGGACTCGGAGGCGGCTTACGACGCCGTGCTGACGGCCACCTTCCATTCCTTTGAGGCAATGGAACGTTACAAGAACCATCCGTTGCACCAACAGATAAGCCAATACTGCAAAAAAGTCAGGAAAGACCGGATCGCGTGCGACTATTTCATTGAATCATAAGGCATAAAGCGCTTTCAATAGATTTTTTTCAATAAGTCACGCCATTTATAAGAAAAACCCTATCTTTGCGTTTCTATCCATCAAGAACAACTAACTCAAAATCATTAAATACTGACATCTATGAAGAAAAAATTCATCTGCCCCATCTGCGGGTATGTACACGAAGGTGAGGAAGCCCCCGAGCGCTGCCCACAATGCAAGCAAATCGTTGAATGGAAAGTCGTTGACGAGAGCGCTGCCTTGAATTTCGTCACCGAACACGTCCTTGGTATCGCCAAAGGCACTGGCGACGAGATGATCAAGGATCTTAATGCACAATTCATGGGTGAGGCCACCGAAGTAGGCATGTATCTGGCCATGAGCCGCCAAGCCGACCGCGAAGGCTATCCCGAGATTGCCGAAGCCTTCAAACGCTATGCTTTTGAAGAGGCTGACCACTGCTCTCGTTTCGCTGAATTGCTGGGTGAAGTGGTTTGGGACACCAAGACCAACCTCTACAAGCGCATGATCGCCGAATGTGGCGCCTGCGAAGAGAAGATGCGCATCGCCCGTGTGGCCAAGGAGCGCAACCTTGACGCCATCCACGACACCGTCCACGAGATGGCCAAAGACGAAGCCCGCCACGGCAAAGGCTTTGAAGGACTGTATAAACGCTATTTTGAAAAATAAACAAGTGAAGAGTGAGGAGTTAGTAGTGTGGAGTATTTAATCACTCCAAACTGCTCACTCCTAACTCCTAACTATTAAAAACTAAAGAAAATGATTAGCAAAAAACTAGCAAAAGCCATCAACGACCAAATCAACGCTGAGATGTGGTCAGCCTATCTCTATCTGAGCATGTCGCAAGACATCTATGCCAAAGGTTTCCATGGCATCGCCCATTGGTACAAGGTCCAGTTCCTAGAGGAACAGGCCCATGCTGCCATCATGATCAACTACCTGCACTCGCAGGATGAAAAAGTCGTCCTGGCCCCCATCGCCAAGGTGCAGACCGAATGGAAGAGCGTCTTGGCCGCATTTGAAGACACCCTTGAACATGAAAAGAAAGTGACTGCCATGATCAACAATCTGTGCGACATCGCCGACGAGGACAAAGACCGCGCTGCCGGAAACTTCCTCGCCTGGTTCATCGACGAGCAGGTGGAAGAGGAAGAAAATGCCCGCGACCTCGTACGCCAAGCCAAGATGATCGGCGACCATATCGGTGGCATGATCATGCTCGACAAGGAACTGGGCGCCCGTGAATACCACACGCCCAGCCCGCTGAAATAATGCAACAATCGTTGAGACGCGGCGCGCCACGTCTCTACCAACCTAAAAGAAAAACTCCGCTGTTCATCGAGCAGCGGAGTTTTTTAATTATTTATAATCAATCTAATATGACAACCCTCTCCTTTACGCCAAATGAAAGCGTTTCTTTTTCATCCTTAATGTCAACAACAATATCTAATCTATCACATCCCAGACACGAAAACATAAAGGTATATTTCTCAGGTGTAATTCCTTCTATCCTATACTCTCCTTCTCCATTTGTATTAGCTCCATATCTCTGAACACCTGTCGAATCGACAAGAATCAAATATGCAAAACAATTGAGAGGCTTCCCCGTATCAATATTCCAAATACGTCCACTTAAAGTAGCTTTTTTCTCTGTTTTCTCCTGCGCCACTGCAGTACCTGAATACATTAACAATGCTGCAAAAATCAATAGTACTTTTTTCATGATATTGAATTTTATAGTTCTCCAGCCTGTTTCTTCGCCCAATACTCCTTGAAGACCTCATAGTTCTTTTCCAAGAGCGTCGGCGTATCAAGGCCATAAGGGCATTTCTCGTGGCAGGCGTTGCAATGCTTACACTTCTCAATCATCTTCATCTTTTCGGCCCATTCCTCGGTGAGATAGACACTATAAGGTGCGCGCTTCAGGAAGAGGCTCATACGGGCGCAGTTGTTGATCTCGATGCCCGCCGGACAAGGCATGCAATAACCGCAACCACGGCAGAACTCACCCGAGATCTCAGCGCGTTCCTTCTCAATCTTGCGCCATGAAGCGGAAGATAACTCTGGCTCACGGTCTTGATACGAAAGGAACTCGTCCAACTCGCTCTCACGTTGTATGCCCCAGATGGGCAGCGCATGGTCGAACTGGTTGAGGAAAGCATAAGCCAAGGCCGAGTCGTTGATGAGTCCGCCCGCCATGGCTTTCATGCAAATGAAGCCCATATTGTGCTTGAAGCAGGCCTCCACAATCTTTTGGTCATCCTCCGATGAGAGATAGGAGAACGGATATTGCAGGGTGTCGTAGCAGTCGCGCTCGATGGCTTCCAAAGCCACATTCTGGCGGTGGTTGCTGATGCCGATGAAGCGCACCTTGCCTTGACGTTTGGCCACTTTCATGGCATCGTACAAGCCTTCCTTGTCGCCCGGGCGCGGACAATAGGCCGGATTATGGAATTGGTACAAATCGAGGTAGTCTGTTTTGAGGTTTTTCAAGGTGGTATGAAGGTCTTTCCAAAACTCCTCGATATTGGTGGCACCCGTCTTGGAGGCAATGATGACCTTTTTTCTTCTGTCGGCGAAGGCGGCACCGATCTTCTCCTCACTGTCGGTATAGAAGCGCGCCGTGTCGTAGAAGTTGATGCCGTTGTCGTAAGCCTTGTGCAGCAGATATACGGCCTCCTTCTCGGTGATGCGTTGAATGGGAAGGGCGCCAAAGCCATTCTTGTTCACCTTCAAGTTGGTCTTGCCTAGCGTAATGATCTTCATAACTACCTGATTTTGGCACAAAAATATAAAAAGATTTGATATAATCCAAATTTCAGGGAGAAAAAGTAATTCCGCGCATGTCATTCCAACGTAGGCTGGCGCGGTGGCGGGAATCTATGCGCGGACTTGATAAAATCACCATGAACCGCCTCCCATAGATTCCATCCTCCCCACTTTCCTCTGCAGGAATGACATGGGAGGCTATTACGCCCAAAGCAACAGGCTTGCACAGATGATCAAACCCGTGACAAACAGGTCGATGATGCAGAAGCCCATGATGTCCTTGGCGTTGAGTTTGGCGATGGCCAAGGCCGGCAAGGCCCAGAAAGGCTGGATGAGGTTGGTCCAGGCATCGCCCCAAGAGATGGCCATACCCGTCAGGCCAGGCGCCACACCCAAGGCGGCACCGGCGGTGAACATAATGGGTGCCTGTATGGCCCAGTGACCACCGCCCGACGGCACGAACATGTTAAGGATGGCCGCACAGAAGAAGGTGAACAGCGGATAGGTTTTCGGCGTGGAGATGGCCACACAAGCGTTGCTGACGACCTCACCCAGGCAGATGCCCGAGGCGCCCACGCCCGTGATGATGCCCATGATGCCCGCATAGAAGGGGAACTGCAGCAGGATGCCTGCCGCACCACCCACCGACTTGCCGAAGGCCTTGACGTAGGCCAAGGGCGTGCCGTGCAGGATGACACCCAAAAACAGGAACAGCATAATGACCGCGCCAAGGTCGAAGCTGCCGTCTTTGACAAAGAGCTTGATGACCAGATAGGTCAGGCCCAACAAAGCGATGATCCACGAGAGCACACGGCTGTTCTCCAGCTTCTCGGCGGGCGTCGTGGCCTTGGGTGCAGGTTGAGGCTCTTCCTCATAGAGCAAGGAGGGCTCGATGGCCACCACATGCTCGCCCTTGGGGTGCATCAGTGCGTTGACCACCACGATGGCCACGATGACCACCGCCACCATGATGAGGTTCTGATAGGTCAGGATGGTCTCGCTGACAGGTACGGGTTGGGTGAGTGTGCCGTTGGTCACCTTCTCGAGATTGGATTCCATCGATGCCATGGTCAGCGGGATGGAGCCCGAGAGACCGGCATGCCAGACCACGAAGCCGCTGTAAGCCGAGGCGATGAGCAAACGGTAGTCGACGCCCCGTAGCTTCTTGGCGATCTCCTTGGCGAAGATCACACCCACAATGAGGCCGAAGCCCCAGTTGAGCCAGCAGGCCATGGCCGAGATGCCCGTCACCAAGGCGATGGCACCCGCAGGGGTCTTGGGCAGTCCCGCCAAGGCGCTGATGCCTTTCTTGACGACAGGGGCTGCCGCCAAGGCCGAGCCCGTCACCAGCACCAAGGCCATCTGCATGGCGAAGGCCAGCAGCGACCACACGCCGTTGCCCCAGTGCTCGACCACCTCCAAGGGCGTCTGCTTGCACACGGGCATGGCGATGACGAAAGCCAAGAGGGTCAGCACCACGGCGAAGATAAAGGGTTCGGGGAGATATTTTTGGACTACTTTTACGCAGAAACGGATGATTCTCTGGAACATTTGAAATTCAAAGATTTAAAGATTTAAAATTCAAAGATTTAATAGGTTTCCCCTTCGGGGGATGGAGGCGCTTCTTTTTTGTTATCTGCGGCGGCATCAGACAGCCTCCTATTCATTAAACCTTCACGCCGCCGCTGTATACAGGTATAATCGGCTCCATTCCCCGAAGGGGAAACTACCTGGCTATACTCCACTTCCTCCAGGAAGAGTGCATGCGCAGGGACGGAGGTGCCGGCTTCGCAGCGGTCCTTGTGCTCAATGACAGCGCGGAACTCCTCCAGGGTCATACGCCCCTTCCCTATCTCCAGCAAGGTGCCGACGATGGCCCGCACCATGTTGCGCAGGAAACGGTCCGCCTTGATGCGAAACACCAGCAGGCCGTCCTGTTCCATCCAGCGCGCCTCCATGATCTTGCAGTTGTTGGTCTTCACCTGGGTGTGCACCTTCGAGAAGCTCGTGAAGTCCTCGTACTCGAAGAGCATGTCGGCGGCCTGCTGCATCTTGGCGATGTCCAAGTCACCGTACAGGAAATAGGCGTCGTTTATGTGGAAGGGATTCTTGGTGCGCGTGATGTAATAATGGTAGGTGCGCGATACCGCATCGAAACGGGCATGCAGCTCGGGCGCGACCTGCCAGATGCGATAGATGACGATGTCCTCAGGCAAGAAAGCGTTCATCTGATTGGCCAGGGCTTCGGGGTCGGCAATCGCCTCCTCTATGTCGAAATGGGCGTAGTAGTTCCTGGCGTGGACGCCCGTGTCGGTGCGTCCGCAGCCCGTGATGGAGACCGGCTGCCCCAGCTTGAGGCTCAGGCACTGCTCCAAGGTCTCCTGCACGCTCTCGGAATGCGGCTGGATCTGGTAACCGTGGTAACGGCTGCCGTTGTAGGCCATGTGGATGAAATATCGAGGCATAGTAGTTTATTGCGCTGCAAAAATACGTATTTTTGCAGCGCAATAAACTGTCATGAACATTTTGTACCAACTCAACGACGACGACTGCTTCTTCCCGCCTGCCGACCGCGCCAACAAGGACGGGCTGCTGGCCTTTGGTGGCGACCTCTCGCCCCAGCGTCTCGTGGTGGCCTACGCCAACGGCATCTTCCCTTGGTACAGCGAGAACGAGCCCCTGCTCTGGTGGTCGCTCGACCCGAGGCTCATCATCCGCCCCGGCGAGATGCGCGTGAGCAAGTCGCTGCGGCGCACGATACGGTCGGGGAAGTTCGAGGTGAGGATCGATACCAACTTCCGCGAGGTGATGCTGCATTGTGCAGAGACGCCGCGCAAGGACCAGGACGGCACCTGGATCCAAGACGAGATGGTAGAGGCCTACTGTGAGCTGCACGACTTGGGCATCGCCCACTCCTTCGAGTGCTATCAGGACGGTGCGCTGGTCGGAGGCCTCTATGGCGTCTCCATCGGCAAGGTGTTTTTCGGCGAGTCGATGTTCCACACCGTCACCGACGCCTCCAAAATGGCTTTCTATCACCTGCATCAGTTCCTGCAGGCCCACGGCTTCAAGCTCATCGACTGCCAGCAGGAGACCGAGCACCTGATGAGTCTGGGCGCCTATAGCATCCCCCGCAAGGACTTCATCGAGGAGCTCAAGGTCTTGACGAAAGAGGCCACCTTGGCCGGGAATTGGGGTAGCGATGACTGCGAGGAGCTCTACCTCAACATACAGCAGCCCGAGAAGCTGCGTTTCAGGGCCTACAACATGGATGAGGACGTCGCCCTATCCAATGATTGACAGCGCGTTGTAGGCCGCAAGGCAGAATTCCGACCCGATTTTCCACTTTTTTCTTTGGCTGTTCCGAGAATTTTCCTAATTTTGCACGCATATTTGGAGCGTGGCCCAGGCCGGCTCTTATTGTTTCACCAAATCACCTTTTATGGATTCACAAGAAGGAATCAAAGTCAGTGTCAATTCTGAAATCGGAAAACTACAACACGTTTTAGTACATACTCCAGGTCCGGAGCTGGAAAAAGTGACCCCGGAAAACGCCCACACGTTCTTGTTCAGCGACATCCTGAACATGCAGGTGGCGCAAAAAGAATACAGCTATTTCAAGAGGGTGCTGCAGAAGGCGGCTGAGGTGCATGAGATCGGTGATCTGCTCACCGACATCCTGCGGCTTGACAACGTAAGGAACGCCATGGTCGACCGTGTGTGCAAGACCGAGGACAAAGGCTTCCTGGCCCCTTACCTGAAAGAACTGCCGGCAGAAGAACTGTCACGTCAGCTCATCGAGGGTGTGCGTCTCGAGGACGTCACCTTCATCAACAAGGACCCGTATGCCCTGCTGCCGATTCCCAACCTCTTCTTCATGCGCGACGCCTCGTTTACCATGTTCGACAACATCATGATCAGCAACATGGCCACCACGGTGCGCGCCCGCGAGTGCCTCATCCTCAACAGCATCTACAACCTGCATCCCTTGTTTGAGACCAAGGTCATCAACCCTGTGTTGAGCTATGACATCCACGGCGAGGGTACGGTGGAAGGCGGCGACGTGCAGATCATCCGCGACGACGTGGTGATATGCGGCTTAGGCTCGCGCACCAACATGCACGGCGTGGAGGCTTTGGTGGAACACCTGAAGACCAAGGAAGGCGTGAAGCACTTGATTTTCCAAGAACTGCCCTTGGAGCCCGAGTCGTTCATCCATCTCGACATGGTGTTCACCATGCTGGATGTCGACAGGTGCATGATCTACGAGCCTGTCATCATGAACAGCAAATACAAGACCTTCCACATCACCATCGACGGACAGAAGGCCATCGGTAAGGAGGTCCCCGACCTGATCGCTGGACTGAAAGAGCTCGGCATCGACTTGGAGCCTGTCTACTGCGGCAACCGCAACAACGACTGGGCGGCGCGCGAGCAGTGGCATAGCGGCTGCAACTTCTTCTGCCTCGAGCCGGGCAAGTTCATCGGCTACGGTCGCAACCAACACACCCTGGAGGCCTTGAACAAGGCTGGTTTCAACATCGTCACGGCCTCTGATGTGGCCAACAACAGGGTCAACCTGAGCAACGTGAGCAAATGCATCGTCGCCTTCGAGGGCAACGAGCTCTCGCGTGGCGGTGGCGGTGCGCGGTGCATGACGATGCCGGTGCAGCGAATGCCTGTGGAGTGGTAAAGCTAAGGCGCTCGGTTGAGCGCTTTTTTTTATGTTTTTTGGTCCTTTCTCCATGATGAGAAATCAAGGATTCGACGAAGTCAAAGGACCAAAGAATCTAGGCCGACATCAACGGCCCGACGCACTAGGCGGACGCCCCTCCGCCATGTCGGCCGGGCCCGCACGCCCAACCCAGTGAAGGGTGGGCGTTCCCACACTCTGTAGGCTTAGCAGCCATGTCATCCCTACGTGGGCTAGTGCGCAAGATTGGGATCTATGGCTGCGGTCTGCTGGCGTCCCTCCCCGTTTTGGCCATGACCCTCGCAGCCAAGCCTTGTGGGTCTGCCCCTACTCTCAACTCTACACTTACCACTACTCTAAACTCTACACTCTACACTCTAAACTCTACACTCTAAACTCTAAACCACCTCCTCGCCGTCATCGCGGGCTTGACCCGCGATCTCCCACAATAGAGGGTAATCATACTAACATTTTTTATATCTTTGCTCCATAATCCATTATCATGGTAGATATCGAGCAAGTGAAACAATGGGCGGTGCGCCGTTGGACCTTAGGGGCGTTGCATGGCGTGTCGCACTGGGAGCGTGTGGAGCGCAACGGGCTGCTGTTGGCCACGCCCGAGTGTGACGTGACCATCATCCGGCTGTTCGCCTATCTGCATGACAGCTGCAGGGAAAACGACGGCTACGACCTGGAGCACGGCCCTCGTGCGGCCCAGATGATGGAAAGCCTCAGGGACAACCTCTTGAAAGACCTCAGCGATGAGCAGTTCCTCATGCTTCAGCAGGCCTGCCGTCTGCACACCTCGACCCATAGCACGGGCAACCCTACCATCGATGCCTGTTTTGATGCCGACCGCCTCGACTTAGGCAGGGTGAATATCAAGCCTGATCCCCAAAAAATGGCGACGGATAGAGGAAAGGAAATGGCGGGGGTTTAGCAGGCATGTCATGCCAACGTAGGCATGTGTGGTGGCATGGCATCTATGCCTGCGGCCTGCAGGCCTCCCTCCTCCCCTTTAGCCTCATCGCGGGCGAAGACCCGCGATCTCCTATACCTATGTACTACGCTTGCGCTTTCTCCTTGATAAGAAAGGACGAAAGAATCAAGGCCGACATCATCGGACCCAACGCACAAAGCGGACGCTTCCCCGCCATGTCGACCACTCCTCCCGCCCAGCCAGGTTTGGCGTAGGCGTTCCCAGTTTTGAAATGTTATACTCTCGCCCTTAGGCGTCATCGCGGGCGGTCCCTGAGCCCGTCGAAGGGCCGCGATCTTCTGCTCACTTGTACGACTTCAGATCGAAGACCTCCTTATTCCTGCAGTTAGGTCTAGTTGCACTAGTTTTGCTCATAGTAGCAGTTAACAAAGATAGTTGTTTATGCTTATAGTCACAATGCGAAAAGTAAAGAGATTGCAAGCATGACTTAACTATTCCTCTTGGCAGATAAAATCTCCCAAAAATCAGTTCCAGCTTCCATACGTTCCTTTATCTTAAAGGTGCCATATATCATCAAAACCCTAATATATCGATATGGCGTTTTACAATCAGGAAAAACCGAATTGAATACAGTAATTATTAAAGATGATTTTTTTATGGAGCCAACATTGTAATGAAGGCCTGAGGATTCGTATTCACTATCAAGTGTTTCAAAATCTATTTCATTTAAGTGTTTTGACAATGCATAAGACATTGCAAATTGGAGAAAGGATAATACATCCCTGAAATAGTAACGCTCGCTTAGTTCTTTTGCTATTTCGCTGGCCTCAAATGAGATACCTATATTAGTTAAGTCTGACATTTATTTAATAATTGTATTGAATGATGATATTTGTTCTAGTGTTACTTCTTTTCTGAGTTTTCCTTTCAATGCATTTCTTGCTACCGTTTCTTGGATTTCCTCGGGATACGCCAGAACTATAACTTGGCGACCAAGACTTGGAAGCGAAGAGAGTATATTACTTTTATGACGAGGATCTATTCGTTGAAAAGTTGAATCCATCACGATTGGACCAGAAATTGGAGCATTTTTGTGAAGTGCTGCTATAAGAGAAATTGCAACAACTTGAACATATCCAGAAGACCTATGAGGCACTTTCACGCCATTAGATGTGAGTATTTCAAGCCCATATTCCTCATTGATAGACAACTGTTTATAATCCGTGTTATGTGCGACAGACGTAAAATACTCAGTAGCATCACGTTGTACATTATTCTTCAAATCAAGTTTGAATTTTTCTATCGCCTCATCAAATAAATCACAGATATCTTGGCATCTTTCCAATTCGTTTTGAGCGACTTCAAGAGCAGTATTGGACTGATTCTTCTTTATTTGATTACGAAGTTTTTCGATTGCTTTTTTGTTTTCGTCTATCTCTCTCTGAGCATCATTTATACCATCACGATATGTTTTTATTAATTCTGTTAATATATCATGTTTTGGAATAAGTCCTTCAATTGTCTGCTCATCACTATCTAAGCCTATTTTCCGACGTTCCTTTTCCCAACGTTCCTTTTCCAAATTCTTTAATTGGATTTTTGTTTTAAGTCTTTCTATTGTATTTATTGATAATTTCAAAATTTCAGTATGATCTTCTATTTTTAAGCTTTTTAAAATAACTATTTCTGCCTCTAACTGTGAATATCTTTTTTGTACATCTGAATCAATCTGTAAGGCTTTAGAATTAAGCATCTCTTTAATATGAGAAATTGCATTATCATCAATGACCGCATTACAAATAGGGCAATTGCAACCAGAGGGATGCTCTGTAACTATTTTTGATAGTATGCCTCTAATGATTTTATCTTCTGCTATCTCAGAAATAGTACTAGATAAGTCACTTTTTTCTTTCTCTTTTCGATTAATCTGCTCATCTACAACAGCCTTTAAATTAGCCTCCCATAAACCATCTAATTTGTCTCGAATTGTATCTATTTCTTTTTCAACACTCTCCTCCCAATCAGAAATCATCTTCTCACAAGACTTAATCTCACTTGTAATATTTCGGTATGATTCCGTGTTCTCTAATTGAGTGTCTACAACCCCCAATTCTTCTACAGCCTTACCAAGTTCTTTTTTAAGACCTTCGACGCTCTTGTTAATTTCTTCATTTTTTTCTTCGAGTTTAGCGATTTTTTCACCAGCTTGCTTTGTTCTAGAATCAGAAGTAGTTACTTTATTAAACGCATCCGAATACTCTTTGCGTATAATAGACATATTATCTTTACTGTTTTCCAGGATGGGTAGGCCAAGGATATCCTCGATGGAATCCTTAATCAGAGTATTATCATTGCCGCTTTTAAGCAAATTCTCATATTGCTGCAATACTTCACCATCAAAAAGGTAAAAACGCGATATGCCTTCAGGTATAGCAGATTTCAAAAAATGATCTCGTTCTGTTGGAGATACAATATCAGAACCTTTTTGAAGGAAAACTTCAAATGCATAATCTGCGTCACTTGTCCCTGGGGTTCCTTTCCTTCTCTCTAATGAACGAGTTAGAATGTATTCACTTCCGTCGTATTCTAAATAAAGAACAACGGACATGTTTTCTCCTCTTTCCACAGCCTCATAATTTACATATGATGCAATAGTATCATCATATCCGTGTTCGTCAACGATATTTCCCCATAGAGCATATCTTATCGCTCTCATTATTGTTGTTTTACCGAAACCATTAAAGCCCCAGATAATCACAACACCATCGTCCGATGGAAAATCAACTACTTGGGTGCTTTGATAAGGCCCAAAGTTGGTTATTTCAAGTTTTTTAAAACGAAGCATGATATTTACTTGGATTTTATGTATTCATTAACTATAGCCCTTATTTCAGGCAATGATAAAGACGGATCATCTTGATGCTCCGATGCAGATAATAGTATTCTGTCAATAACAGAATCTGGTATGTCTGGGTATTTTTCGTCTCTAATACCCCTGATTATTCTTTTTAGGCTATCTAAGTCAATATTCATCTTCAAGTCCTCCTTCATTTATTGTGTTATAGTTTAGTCCAAAATTAATGGCTATTGCTTTTAGTTTTGTTACACATGTTTTGTCTTCTGACCATTCTCCAAATTGAATTGCACGACAGAGCTCAGCCTCTACGATATTAAGACGAATGTTTTGTGAATCTTCTAAATCCACTTTCTTTGGAATAACAATTGCATCATAAAGACGAGAGTAGTTTTTACCATGGGATTTCCTCAAGATTCGGCCTCTTCTTTGAATAAATTCTCTTGGGTTCTTTGAAGAAGCAAGAATAAGTGCATGAGAAGTAGATGGAATATCCACACCTTCATCAAGGCATTTTATTGAAACCAGAATGCCTCCTATTTTATTGAAGAACTTAAGGGTTTGTTCCCTGTCACCTGCCATTGCTGAATGATATTCAATAGCATGGATTTCCGGCAAAGAGTTAAGGGCTGTTAGGACAGAATTAAGTTGGGTGGTATCCTCGCAATAAATAATCCACTTTTGTCCTTTTTGATAATGATTTTTGATGATTTCTTTTACCAATGTGATTTTCGATTCCGCTTTTTTTAGGATTCTTGAACGAGCAATTAATAGAGTTTGTATGCGGGAATCGTCCATTGCATTTTTGTCCTTTAACTGAGAAACGATAGCATAACGTTTTTTGATTTCCTGTGTTAATTCATCCCAACTTTTCTGTTCATTTTGGCTTAGTTCAACTGGATAAGGTTTGTAAAAGTATGGTGTTAGAACATCAGCCCTAATAGCATCGTATAGTGTAAAAGGAGGTTGTACGATAGGCCCAAAATAATCAATAATTGCTTGAGTGCCTACGGGATCGCCATATCGACGAGGAGTAGCAGACAACCCTAATCTATAGCCAGCTTCAATTGAGAAAAACCTTCTACGAGCTGGACTTCCCATTCTGTGAACTTCGTCAGCTACTACAAAAAGATGTTCACCTGATACAACTCTTGAGATGAAATCAGATGATGAAGCAGTGTCCATAACAGCTAACGTCACCATATAAAAATCATCGTGTTTTCTTGTCCACAAATTAAGAACATCTTCCCTTTTCCACTCATTATTGTTATCTCCACATGGAAGGAACTGTATTTGTAAATCTGAAAGGGCATCTTTGATTTCGTTTTCCCATTGTTTTAACAAGTCTGTAGATGGCACCAGGACAATTACAGATTTATGCTCCTCAAGAGATTTTCTAATAGCGCAAAGAGCAGAATAGGTCTTGCCGCTTCCTGTAGCATGTTCAAATATTCCTCTATGCCCTTGCTTTACCCATGCATCGAGGGCGTCACATTGATGAGGTTTAGGAATTCTTCCTCCTTTCTTTTTTTCTGCAGCCCATTTCTTAGCACGGTTAATTGATACAGAAACTTCATCAATAAAAACTTCCCAGTCGGCTGTTTTTGCTCTTTGTTTTACTTGACTACAAATCTCTTCGGGTAGCTCATATAATGACACATCCGAAATCTTGTTTTCCCAAAGATCCTCAAAATGACTGCTTGCCAACAAGACCCTTTCTTGATCTCGTCCTCCTACCCAATTTGGGAATACGTCTATTGATTCAATATTACCGTCATCAGAGAGCCCTTTAAAAGTCTCGTTAATAGAACCTCTAAATCCAACAATAGATTCAGAATCGTAAAATATACCAACTTTATCATGAAATAATCGCTTGATATCAGAAGACATTGTTGACTTGCCAACAGCAATTTTAATATCGATTACACCCATTGATATCAAACAAGCTAATGCTCTACTTGGCGCAGAAAGATGTTCGTTATTAAAAAGACTTTCGAATTCCTTTTGCAACGACTCTTTTAGTATTTCTTCTCGTTTAGATTCTTGACCTTCCTCAATTGCTTTTTGGTCCTCTTCAGTTAAAAATGGCGAACAAATTATCCTCATTTTGCCACCATTTCTTACAAAATCTTTCAAAGCACTCCATGCTAAGATATATATAGTGCTTCCAAAATATCCTGAAATTCTATCATACCTCAAAGAGTTCGATAAGCAAGGTAGATAGAAAGATTCAGCAATATTATCGGAATCTTTACTATAACTAACTTTGAATTTGAAGTCTTTGAGGCTCATAATACTAATCAAATAAACGGTGTCTTAAAGCTTGTAACAAATATTCTGGTCTTGCAGCCATTAGAACTTCTCCATTGTTCTTTGTTGCAAATGCAACTTTATTGTCTAATGCATCATATAGTAACGAACTTTTGCATTGAACATTAGCATTGTATGCGAAATCTTTATGTTTTTCTGGATCGTAAAGAACAAAAACATCAAGTTCCTCTTCATAAGAAGCCAAAACAACTATTCCTTCTGAATTGTCGAAATTTCCTTTCTGCCCTCGTTCTTGATTTGGGGCTGCAAGATTAAACTTGTATTCATCCGCAGAGCGTCCTCCTGGAGGATGGGTTGCTGGGAAAATATATACTATTAGTTTTGTGCGAATTGGTTCAGTAATGTCTACAGCAAGAGGCCTTTCATCAAAATCACTATGACTTTTCACAGCAGATCCCAGTGCTTCAACAAATTTTCGCTGAATTATCTCTCTTTGTTTTGAGACTTTAGCTTTTGTGGACATAATATCAATTAGTTCGGTGATCAACCTATTAGATATTGCAACATACTCTTGGCTTATGTCAAAACCTATAAACTTTCTACCAAGTTTAATAGCCTCGTAACCAGTTGTTCCAGAACCAACCCAGGGGTCTACTACTAAATCGCCTTTTGAGGTTGTTGCAAGAATGTATTTTTCAGGGATATAGCCAGGTTGCATTGCTTGATGCTCGCCCTGTTTACCTGAGACTGCTCCTTTAATGACATTCAATGGCAAAGCACCTTTGGGATTAGGTACGATGTATTTAGCTTTACGTACATACGAAAGGCCATTGTGTCGTGGCTTATATTCATTATTTGCATAAGCCTTCAATGACTCTGCGTCATAAGGTCTTCTTATGGCATCAAGGTTAATCTTCCATTTTGGACTAACTGAGAACCATAGATTCTGTTCATAAGCATCTTGACAAGCTACTCTTAATCCTGTCGGTACTGGATTATCTTTAATCCATATCTCAATATCAACACAATAAAACCCCCATTTTTCCTCAAGTAGAATTGCCAATTTCTCAACAACAAGCGATCGTCTGCTATTTAATGATGTAGTCGCTCGTTCGCGATTAGCTTTGATATTGATGACTAGAAAGCCATCATCACGCAATTTCTTTTTCGCTTCATCAATAAATGGAGATATTTTGTCAATATATTCATTAGAAGCCCAATTCCCATAATTCCTGTCGGCGTTAGGATATGGTGGGGAACCATATATCAACTTGACGGATTTATCAGGTAGAGACGATAAACCCTTCGCACCGTCAATGCATTCTATTTCGAATATACTGTCTTCAGAAATCATAAGTCAAGTTTCATTCTTTCTAATGCAAGGTCACAATAGTCCTTATTAGCATCTATTCCAATCCACTTACGATTGTATTTTTCAGCAACAAAACAAGTGGTTCCAGAACCTGAGAAAGGATCCAAAACCAAATCCCCTTCATTTGTTCCAGACAATATAAAAAACTCTGCCAACTGAACTGGGAAACGAGCTGGATGGAGAACACCTCTTTCTTTGCAAAGCTTGAAAAAGGTATCATTACTACTTGTGTTGGCAATTGAGATAACACTACCTGGATCTGCCCCTCCATGATTGGTCCACTTAACAGCGCAATTGAATGAATGAGTGCTGGGGCGAATATTATCTTCACGACCACCTTTTCCTTTACCCTCAAGATATTTCGCCATATCAGGGCTGTATTTCTTACGAATAGGATCCAAATTAAAAGTCCACTTATCACCTTTGCTAAACCAAAAACAATATTCATGAGACTTTTTGGTTCTCCCGTATTTTCCAGTACCATAAATGTTTGGAGGAGTAGACGGATTGTGCCAAATATAATCACGTACAAGATTAAAATTCAGTTCTTTACAAAGGAATAGTACAAGTTCAAAGACATATGTATGCTGAAATCCGTTAACAACCTTATCATTGATATTCAATACAAAGCTGCCATTATCTTTTAATACTCGATAAATTTCACGTGCCATGGGGCCAAACCATTCCACATACTTATCTGGTTTAATAGAGGCATTATCCACCCCATATGAACGCTGATCGGCATAAGGAGGAGAAGTAAGTACAAAATCCACACTACAATTATCAAAAGATCGTAGAACTTCTTCACATCTACCGTTTATAAAACAATTTACTTGCATTAAAACACCAAATTAAATCGGATGCAAAGATATAAATTACCCACAATATGTCATCATTCCTTTTTGAATTATTACGACAGGCATTCTTTGATAATCTTTAAAAACCTTCCTTCTCAACCCTTTCATCTAATAAAGCGATGGATTTGTAAAAAATCAGTTTAAAAGTCATCAAACATCTGAGATGTCCTCCCCAACCCATAGCCTCAATCACTATACGGAATGGCATCAAATCGCCCCTGCATATAGGCTTTCTCCAAGTCCATGTTTTCGCGGAAGCCTACAAAAAATCTCCCCACAAGCCCAACGGCTCATGGGGAGGCATTAGGATTAAACCCTTGGTCTGCATTTGTATGATCTACCCTCTCTCCATCGCCTCAACAAGGATCCGTTTCTCCAGCTCTGTCAATGCCCTTTTTTCGTATTCTTTATTTCCCAATGTCCAGTCTTATTGCTGCCAATACGGACAATGACTCCTTCCTTTTTCAGTTCGTTGAGTCGACGTTTGATAGTGGCTTCAGAAACACCTATCAATGCAGCATATCCGGCGTAATTCAACGAGCCATCCCGTAGAACCGCCCGATATAATTGCTGTTTTATCGGGTCAGAGAATGTGTTTATCGGGTCAGAAGCAATACTTATCGGGTCAGCGTATTGCGATTGCTTATATTCTTCAATCTCTTTGCGGAGGTTCCTAATGTGCTCATCCATCATGAATTCACGGAACGGTTCAAAGGAATCCTGTTTACGAGCTTCAACCAGTGCCTGAATGTATTCCGCCTTGTCTTCCTTGACAATCTTCACTGGCACCAATCCGAACTCGTATTGCAGATGGTTCATTACAAGGCGCGACATGCGTCCGTTGCCATCCACCCAAGGATGGATGGTCACCAACTGGCAATGGGCATCGAAACTCAACAGATACTGATCTATCAGATTATCGGTATCCATCAACTGACGACGATGTTCATTCGTCAACTGGCAGAACTCAGCCAACTTCCCTGGAACTTTCTGGAAATTCATGTAAGACTGACCACCTGTTCCAGCCGTAACACCTAACAAACGGAGGTCGCCTTTCGACGCGTCAAACGATCCGTTTGGCGTGTTATATTGCGAACCTGTATTCTTCATCACCAATGCCGACAGCGTTTTGAGCATATCTACCGAGAAGTCAGCGTGTTTGCGAGCCAATTGCATGGAATGCTCGTAGGCCGCTTTCAGGTCGAGGTTCATCATCTGCTCCTGAAGCGAACGCCCTTTGGCCGTAATGCCTTCGTCGAACAGCAACTGGTTCTCAATCTCAGTCACCGTCGAGCCTTCGATGGCCGTGGAATGGGTAATGAGCGAGTAGAGATAGAACTTTTGGTAGTCTATCTGCTCTGTTATGCCCAATGAGTGGTATTCATTGAGCACTTCAAGGAACCTATTTATCTGCTCTTTTTTCATTACTCCATTACATTGTTCTCATTTAGAAATTGCAAATATATAAACTTTTCGGGGTTTACCTATTATCATCGAGCAGATAACAAGCAAAAAAGCTTTTCACAGACTCTTCCAAACTCAAAGGGCAGCGACGGCTGCCATAGATGCTCTCGGCTTCTCCTCGGCATGACATGGCTGCTGGACTTGACCCTTTCACGGCTCCACACCCACCCCCGAAAAAGTTTATACCCATATCTAAACTTTTTCTGATATGGGTGTAAAAAAGTTTACATATGGGTCTCACGGGAAAAAGATATGGGGTATTCGGGCCGCGGGCCACGGCCGACATCCGAAGGAGCGGTCGCAAGGGACGGCTCCGTCAGTCATAGATCCCATGCCTTTGCCCACATTCCCACGTAGAGATGACATGTTTCCCGAAGCCTGCAATACTGGGAACGCCTGCGCTTAACTGGGACGGGCGGGAAGGCATGACCGACATCCGAGCTGCGCCAGAAAGGGACAGACTAAGGGCTTGAGCCTCACAGAGCGGCGCTTGTCGTTTGCCTTCGCAGAAGGCACTCCGCGACCTGAGGGTCAGGCCCTTAGGCTGACCGCGCGAGGGGATTGATGTCGGTCTTGAATTTTCGCTTCCTTTTTTTCAAGAAAAAGGAAGAAAGAGTCTTGCTGGTTTATAGAAAAGTTGTAATTTTGCGGGCAGAAATAAGTCAGGAATCAGGTATGACTTTCCGAAAGTCCGCGCGGTGGCCTATCGTTTCAGTACGACTTACCTCCTGCATTCTGCGGCAAACATCATCGGATGGGAAATGGCGACTGCCAAGCCCCTTATAACTCCGATTGAAAGCACTCTGTACAAGCGATTGCTTCAAGCAATGACGACTTTTTTACAGAGTGCTTTTTTTATGTTTGAATAACAGTAATACAGTATTGTACTTTGTCTTTGGTTCGTCTTACGATACCAACCATCAGTTTGACTTCACCGACACCTGGGAGATCGTATTTCATCCACAATAGTTTGTTGAATTGCTTTTGGTTTTTGTCTTTAGGCTTGGCTTTTACTGTTCTATACTTCTTCGCCATAGTTAATATGGAATCCAATTGGAGTACCGCCAAGGTGGAAAGATAGCTTTTCGCTGCTTGATGGCTGGTCTCATCTATAGAGACAAATCTAATGTTGATGAAGTCTTTCAGAGCTAGGTTATACCTTTTCAATGACGGGTTCTTCATTTTCCAATCTTGATAAAACTGCCAAATGATTTGTTTCCTGATCTTGAAATCTTCTTTGCCATCGCCTGTTGGAATCTCAATAGTTTTGTTGCCTTGTGCTTCCATGATAGATATGAATTATTGTTTGCGCTGCAAAGATGCAAACCTTGTCAAGACCTACCCGTTGAACAAACATTTGTAGTCGACAGCAGTCGTTTGTTGTCGTTTGCTGTCGGGTATATTACTGAAAAAGAATGAAATAAAAACATTGAATATCCCCCTCAAGTACCCCCACAAGCTCCCCCTCAAGTACCCGAACAAGCACCCGACAAGTTACCCGACAAGTACAGGACAAGTACAGGACAAGTACAGGACAAGTTGCACACAGATAACCCAGATATTTTGAAACTGGCAAAGGCCATCATTTGAACCTTCTACCCTTTTTAACGCAGGCATAGATCCCATACCGCCGCACAGGCCAGCGTAGGGATGACATGCCTGCTAGGACTTACCTGCTTAGGAGATCGCGGGGCTTCCCTTCGACCCTTCGACAGGCTCAGGGACCTCAGGGGCCGCCCGCGATGAGGCCTAGAGGAGGGATGCCAGCAAGCCGCAGCCATAGATGCCATGCCACCGCACATGCCAACGTTGGCATGACATGGCTGCTTAGCCCACCAAGCGTGGGAACGCCTACCCTCACCCGGGCTGGGCGCGCAGGCCCGGCCGACATGGCGGAGGGGCTATTCTATCACCACCTCATCCACCATAATCCAAGCCTTCTGCCCGGCATAAGGATGCCACTCGGGCAGGACGCCCTGGTTCTCCACCTTCACGCGGACGTATTTCCATTGCTTGCCGGTGGTGCGGAGCCGTGCCTCGACGCGACCGAAGCCCTGCATCTTATCAGGTCTGTCGAAGACGGGCAGCTCAGCCCGCTCCCAGTCGCTGAACTCCTCGCCATCCGACGAGAAGCTCACCCACACGCCCTTGGGCCATACCACCCAGTCGTTGGGCTCGTGGCCGAGACCCACCTTCACCATGTTGATCTTGGTCGGCACGGCCAACTCGATGGTGGCCTCCATGTCGACACCCTCGAAGCCCAGCCAGTCGTTCTGCCAGTCGCCCGGATACCCCTTCTTGCCGTCCATCAGGGCGATGTCGGCATCCTTGCCGTAACGCTCCGCAGGCGGGGTGACGAAGGTGGTATTCTTGATGTTCAGGCGGTTGAACTGACGCAAGGCCACGAACGAAGGCACACTGCCTTTCTTGAAGGCTTTGGCTTTGACGGTGCATGTCTTCAGGATGACAAAGGACGACTTGTAGAGCGACGACTTCTCGGTAGGCTCGCTGCCGTCGGTGGTGTAACGAATCTCCGCCTTGGGGTCGGCGCAAGTCATCGAGATGGTCAGCGGACGGTTATACATGCGGAAGTCCTCCTTCCCTGCCATCAACGCCTTGATAACAGGTGTGGGAAGCATCATGGCGGTGGCCTCCGGCACTTGGAAACGCGTCAGTTCTATCGGGTCTTGGGTCTTGTCAAAAGCACGGAGCAAAACGGTGTATTCATACACCTGATTGCCCAACACGTACTTCTCATCCACGCCTGGGCCGCAAGTGGCTGTGCCGACAGGAGCCTGCTTGTAATCCACGTTGACCGTGAGGAAATCCGTAGGATTCAGCTGGTTGATGCGGCGAGCTGCCGTGAGGTTGGCGTCGTCGTAATTGTATATGCTGAAATTGAACGGTTCCGGCATCATCACAAACAATCCTGCATTTGAGTTGTCGTTCGTCAAAGCCACCCAACGCGTGTCGGCATGGTTGCCGTTGTCCTGAGGCACCACATGCTGCTCAAACAGACTCAAAGCATTCACATTATATACACCCATCTTTCCCGAGGCGTTACGGTCTGGATAGTTCTCCGTGTCCTTGCCAAACCAAGTCAGATTTCTGTAGTCCAACGGCATCTGGAACTGCACCCCGACCTTCGGTAAGGAAGTCACCGTCTCCATCGGCTCCACACGGTTGGTGATGCTAATGTTGCCTTCTCCATCAATGAGATACACCTTGTTGACCACGATCTGCAGTTGTCCCATGCCGTCATAGTATTCCACAGCCGCATTGACAGAAACTGTATTACCATCCATCCTTTCAAAATGCAAGCCACCATTCTTGGCGGTCAGATGCTGCAAGCCCGCCTTCTTCCAGCGTGGCAAAGCCCAGCCATCCACCTCGTCGTTCAAGGTAGGCGCACGCCAGAAGTTGTCGCTCAACTCGCCTTTCAGCAGCTCCTGACCTTTAACGACAAAAGATGTCATGGCACCCGATGTCCTGTCGAATGTCACCGTGAAGTCCTCATTGTACACTGTGCCGCTACCGGAGTTGTACTGCACTTGTTTCTCCTTCGCCAAAGGCTCCAATGGTGCCGAAGGCCAGTCCACCAACTTGAACTCGTCGTAGGCGACCTCCGTGCCGGCTGGAATAAAGGGTTGGTCTTCCTTGGTCTTCACTGAGAAACGGATGAAGAACTCCTCGCCCGGATTGCCATAGATGCGCAGGCGTTCGAGGTTGATCTCCTGCGTGCCAAAAGGTTCGATATTGAGGTCAACTTTGCCTTTTGTTAGGGTTTTCTCAGCAGAGAAGATTTCGTAATCGCAATCGAAGGCAGAGGCATTGGTGAACGAGAGCCAGTTCTTGGCTTCAAACTTGCACCAGGTCAGGTCCTTGGCGGTAAACTTGATGGGTTGGTACACCTTTTTCACCTCGGCGGCATGATGGTGCGGCGTCCTATCGGAACTCACTACACCATTGGCGCAGAAGGCATCGTCGTCGCCCACGCCATAGGCGTGACCTAAATCGCCACCCACGGCCAACCAATCCACATCCTTGTCCTTGTCATGTTGGATGAAGCTCTGGTCGACCCAGTCCCAAATGCAGCCGCCTTGCAGTTGTTCATTAGCCTCAATCACGTCCCAATAGTCTTGCAAGCCGCCCATGCTGTTGCCCATCGCGTGGCAGTATTCCACCATGATAAAAGGACGATGATATACGCTATCAAGACCTTCATCTACAAAGCGTTGCAGATATTTCGGGCTGGCATACATCAGGCCAATGACATCTGTATTTCTGTCGTAAATGGCTCTTTCGTAGGTCACTGGGCGCGAGGGGTCGCGGTCTTTCATCCAGTCGTAGGTGTACTCGAAGTTGACGCCGTTGCCGCATTCGTTGCCCATCGACCACATAATCACCGAAGGATGGTTCTTGTCGCGCTCCAGCATGTTGCGGTTGCGTGACCAAATCATATCGCGGTATTGCGGGTCTTTGGCGAGGCTTCTGTCGCCATAGCCTTGGGCGTGGGATTCGCAGTTGGCCTCATCCCAGACGTAAAGACCGTATTTATCGCAGAGCTCGTACCAATACGGGTCATCGGGATAATGGCAGGTGCGCACCGTGTTGATGTTCATCTGCTTCATCAGGGCGATATCGCGTTCCATCGACTCACGCGAAATCACATGGCCAGTGTAGGGGTCGTGCTCGTGGCGGTTCACTCCTTTAATTAATACATACTGCCCGTTGATGAGCAGCTTGCCGTCCTTGATCTCAGAGGTGCGGAAACCGAACGAGGAAGTAAGCTTCTCGATGGCTCTGGACTTCTTGTCCATCAGCGACATCCTCAGTTGGTACAAGGTGGGGCTTTCCGCCGACCAAGGCTTCACCTTCCCTATCTCCTTACTGTCGACCGACAACTCCGCCTCGGCGTAATAATAGTCGTCGTCTGCCTGCGTAAAGGTCAATTCCTTGAGCGGCTTGGTGAGCGTGAACAAGATGTTCTCGGGGAAGCCCTTTGTCTCAGGCCCTTCGTAGGCCCCGACAATCAAGGTGCTGCCTTTCTGTATCTTATTGGTCTTGCTTTGCAGCTTGACCTTGATGGCAAACGTGCCGTTTTGGTAGGTTTTGTCCAATCCGGCATGGATTTCATAGTCGTAGATATTTAGTGTGGGCTTGGAATAGAGCGTCACATCACGCTCGATGCCGCTCAGACGCCAGAAGTCCTGGCACTCGAAGTAGGAACCGTTGGAGAAACGATACACCTTCACTGCCAGCGTGTTCTTCCCCACCCTGACGTAAGGCGTGAGGTCGAACTCGGCGTTGGTCTTGGCATCCTCGGTGAAGCCCACAAACTGTCCGTTCACCCAAACATAGTAGGCCGACTTCACCGCACCGAAGTTGATGAAAGTCAGGCGGTCTTTCCATGCTTCTGGAATGTTGAATTCGGTCAGATAGCATCCCACAGGGTTATCCACCATCGGGGCAAAAGGCGGCTCGTTGGGACGGAACTCGTTGTCCACATTGACATAGATGGGCGTACCGTAGCCGTTCAGTTCCCAGTTGGCGGGCACCTTGAGGGTCTTCCACCCCGAGGCGTTATAGCCTTCCTTATAGAAGTCGACAGGCGCCTTCGAGGGCGAGTCAACCCATTGGAACTTCCAGTCGCCGTTGAGGCATTGCGACCACTGCTCGCCTTCGGGGACGACATTCGTCCGCGGATACAGGCGGTTGATTTCGTAGACGTTGACATCATTCCAGGCGTTGAGTTCTTCTTCGGTCTGGGCGTGGATGCCAACGAAGGCCAGGAGGCTGATAAGGGTAAGGACAGTTTTTTTCATAGGCTTATTATTTGAGGTTCCGTCGTCATTGCGAGCGTAGCGAAGCAAATCGAAGATTCGACGAAGTCAATCCAGAGCGGTGTCTTATTGAAAGTTCTATCCTGGATTGCTTCGTCGTACCTCCTCGCAATGACGCAAAGCGTGTCATACTATTTCACTAACTAACAGTTCCCTGTCTTCGTCCGGTATCCGCTCCGACTTGTTCGTCTCGCGGTTGAAATACACCACCACGGCATGGCACAAGGTCTTGACTTCGCCAGTCTTGCTGTCACGCAAAAGCTGCTCCATCTTGAAGCTAGAGTTGCCTATCTCAAGGACGCGACTCTCGCAGACAATCGGGTCGTGAAACAGCACAGGCTTGCGGAAGTCGAGGTCCACATGGACAAGGACATATTTGAAGGTCAGCCAGTCGATTTCGGTTTGGAAGACATGCTCGAAATAACGGCTTCGACCCATGTCGAAGTAGTTGCACTGCGACCCGTTGTTGACATGGTTGTAGGGGTCGAGGTCACTCATGCGAATCTGTATGGGGCAGGAATACATAGGCTATGGTTTCATTTCAAAATGCGGAATCGGCTGGAGTTTGAAGAGGTTGGTGATGTGCTTGTAGTCGATGAGGGCCTTAGTCTTGGGGTCGTTGCAGACGCCAGTGCGGATGTAGTTGTCCAACACGGCATAAGTGAAGCCCAGGTTGTCCTCGTCGCTCTTGTTGGTGAGGCCGTCAGAGGGCGTCTTCTCCACCAGCTCTATAGGCAAGCCTAACTCCTTCCCTATTGCTTTCACTTCCTGCACGGTAAGTCCGCCCAGCGGCGAGAAGTCGCCGGCAGCGTCGCCGTAGCGTGTCGAATAGCCCACCCAGTCCTCGGAGAGGTTGCAGGTGTTGGCCACACGACCGTTCATCGACTGCGAGATGGCATACAAGGTCGACATGCGAAGGCGTGGTGGCAGGTTGATGGTGGTCTGGCGGCTGACATCAGCGCCCAAGGTATTGAGTTGCTCGCGCACGGCTTCGATCAAGGTGTTATAGGTATCACCAATGTTGACGCAGCAATGGCGTATGCCCAAATGGTTGATGAGCTTATTGCTGTCGTCAATGTCGGGTTGCACGCCATTGGGCATGGTCACGCCGATGACATGATCCTTGCCGAGGGCCTCGGCACAGAGCGCGGCGACCACGCTACTATCCTTGCCGCCCGAGATGCCAACGACGGCATTGCAGCCTTGTCCGTTCATTTCAAACCAGTCGCGGATCCATTGAACGACTTGATCTTTTACTTGTTTTGCGTTAAATTCCATATTCAAAATTCAAAATTTAAAATTCAAAATCACATGAAACTGCTGCCGCCGATGAACTGGCGCAGCATGGATGTGGCCGGGATCTCCTTGTCGGAGACAGGCGTGAAATAATGCAGGAAACGCAACAGACGATGCGCTTCAGTGTATTCTGGACTGTTGGGCGGCACGGTGGCCAGAATGCTTTCGGCATGGTTACGCATGACCGCAAACTCCAAGAGATAGGCCGAGTTAAACATCACGTCGGCGTTCTCCTGATAGGGATAGATCCATTTCTCCTCGGCGGCACGCACACTGGCCCATTGGCTGATGGTCTGACGCGCTGTGAACGCTCCTTTGTTGCTGTCGCGCACGATACGGCGCAACAGGCGATTGTCGTCGGTCGGGATAGTGTTGTGGTCATCCAAAGCCGTGCTGGTCAAGGTGGAGATGAAGATGCGGAATTTTGAGGTCTCAGGAATTTGTTTGGTCAGCATAGGATTCAGCGCGTGAATGCCTTCCAGCAGCAACACAGTGCCTTCTTTCAACTGCAGCTTCTTGCCGTTGTACTCACGCAAGCCAGTGACAAAATTGAACTCAGGCACTTCGATCTCCTCGCCTCTCAGCAAGGCGATCAGGTCGCGCTCTAACGCGACATGGTCGACGGTCTCGAAGTTGTCGAAGTCGTAGGTGCCATCGGGCAGCTTGGGGGTGTCCTCACGGTTGACGAAATAGTCGTCCGTCGAGAACGAGATGGGCTTCAGACCGCAAGCCTTCAGCTGTATGCTGACGCGGCTGCAGAAGGTGGTCTTGCCGCTGCTGCTCGGTCCGGTGATCAGCACCAAACGAACAGGGTTCTCGCTGTGATAGCGGCGGTTGATCTCCTCGGCAATCTGCACAATCTTTTTCTCTTGCAAGGCCTCAGCCACCTGCACCAACTCACGAGCCATACCGTTCTGGCAGGCGTGGTTGACGTCGCCGACCGTACTCAGTCCCATGATGTTATTCCATTTCAGGCTCTCTGAGAACACCTCGAAGGTCTTGGGCTGGTCTTGCATCTCAGCCAAACGGTCAGGATGGTCGCGGTCGGGGATGCGCACCAAGATACCGTCGCGATAGGCCTCGATGTCCCAGATGTTGAGGTAGCCCGTGGAAGGCACCAGACGGCCATAATAATAGTCCGCCGTATCCTCCAAGGTATAGTAGTCGGTATAGGCCTTCCCGCTGGTCTCCAGCAGCTTCACCTTATCCTCCTGCCCCAACCTGCCGAACATGTCGATGGCCTCCTCGATGCGGGCCTCATGGCGGTGGAACTGTATATCCTCTGCCACAATGTTACGCATCCGCAGCCTCAGGGCGGCGATGTCGTTGCCGTCAAGGATCTTGCCGTCGCTTTTCTTGATGCGGCAATAGAAGCCTTTGGAGATGGGATGCTCCATAGTCAGCTTGCTGCCCGGGAAAAGATCCTGAGCCGCCTTGTAGAGCAGGAAGCCCAATGACCGGAAGTACACCAGGCGTGCCGTGTGGTGCGTAAGGTCAAGAAACTCGACGTCGCGGCTATTGTAGACGCGGAACTTCAGTCCCTGCGACACATTGTTGACCTTGGCGGAAACGATGGGATACGGCCTGTCAAACTCGAATTCCGACAGCATCTCAAGCAAGGTCATGCCTTCCGGAAACTCTTTTGTTGTCTTGTTGTTGATGCAATAAACTTGAATCATGTTATTTATCTTTTCTATTGTAACTTATTCAGTTTCTTGGTTTTGTACACGGTTAAGCGCGTCGATGGCCAACTTGTAGTCGGGCTGGGTCTTCAGCACATCCTTATAAATTTCGGTGGCTTGCGAATAATCGCCCATCTGTTCCAGCACGCGGCCTTTGTTGTATTTGGCGTCGATATAGGCTGGATTAATAGTCAAGGCCTTATTAAAATACTCCAAGGCGGCATCGTTGTCCATGAGGTAGACATAGTTGACGTAGCCTTTGTTGAACAACACGATGTAGTTATAGGGATACTGCATCAGGATGGTGTCGTAATGCGCCATAGCCTCCTCGGGCTCGCCGTGGCTTTGCAGATACAAGGCCAACTCATAACGTGCCGTGGGAATGTCGGGGAACTGTTGCTGTGCCCTGCGGAGGTAATCCATCGCGTATGGCGGCTGTTGCACGGCATAGATGCGGCTGATCTGTTCGACTGGGTCATAGAAATTCTCGTCCTGCTCGGCAGCCAGCTGGAAGTTCTTCAGCGCGCTGACCGTGTCCTGCTTCGAAGCCATGTAGCACATGCCCTTCACGAAGTAGGCCTTCGGGTTGTAGGAAGCGAGGCCCAGGGCTTTGTCGACGTAAGCGAAGGCGAGGTTATAGTTCTGTTGCAGGAGGTTGAGTTCAGCCAGCTTCACCAAAGGACGTGCATCCAGCGAATTGATCTCCACCGCCTTGTTAAGCGTCGTGGCGATGTTGTCCTGGTCGCCCATGGCATAATACACGTCAGCTAGCAAGAGGTAGGTTTCGACATTGTTCGGGTCGAGTTTCAGCGACTGGTTGATGTCGACCATAGCCTGTCCGACCTGCTCATTGGCGAAATAGGCCTTGGCGCGGTGCACATAGAGGCTCGCATTGGTGCTGTCCATGGCGATGGAGTCGCTCAGCAACTGGATGGCCTGGTCCACCGTGACGGGTGCCGTAGGTTCTTTGGTGGTATTGTCTGTTTCAGGTTTCGGCGTGTTGTCGCAGGCAAAGAGGACGAGCAGCAGGCCGAGAAATAGTAGGGTTTTCTTCATTTTCGATTATTTTTCTTTTATTCTGCCGCTTTGCGTCACTGCGAGGAACGAAGCAGTCCAAAGATGAAACTTGTTTTGATTGTATACTCTGGATTGCTTCGTCGTACCTCCTCGCAATGACGTAATGGATTACTCTTCACTCTTCTCCAGCGCCTCGAAGATCTTGGCCGTCAGTTCATCGGCCAGCTCGGGGTTGTCTTCGATGAGTTTCTTGACCGAGTCGCGGCCTTGGGCGAGTTTGGAGTCGCCGTAGCTGAACCACGAGCCGCTCTTCTTGATAATGCCCATCTCCACGCCGAGGTCGACGATCTCGCCTGAGCGTGAGATACCCTCGCCATAGAGGATGTCGAATTCGGCCTTGCGGAACGGCGGGGCCACCTTGTTCTTGACGACCTTCACCTTGACGCGGCTGCCCATGACGTTCTCGCCGTCCTTGATCTGGCTAATCTTACGGATGTCGATGCGCACGGAGCTGTAGAACTTCAAGGCGTTGCCGCCTGTGGTGGTCTCGGGGTTGCCAAACATCACGCCGATCTTCTCGCGCAGCTGGTTGATGAAGATGCACACGCAGCCTGTCTTGTTGATGGTGGCGGTGAGCTTACGCATGGCCTGGCTCATCAAGCGGGCTTGGAGGCCCATCTTGCTGTCGCCCATCTCGCCTTCGATTTCGCTCTTGGGCGTCAAAGCAGCAACGGAGTCGACGACGATAACATCGATGGCACCGGAGCGGATGAGGTTCTCCGCGATTTCGAGGGCTTGTTCGCCGTAGTCGGGCTGTGAGATGAGAAGGTTCTCCACATCCACGCCGAGTTTGGCGGCATAGAAACGGTCGAAGGCATGCTCCGCATCAATGAAGGCGGCGATGCCACCCTTCTTTTGGGCCTCGGCCACGACATGGAGTGCAAGCGTGGTCTTACCCGAGCTCTCGGGGCCATAAATCTCAATGATACGGCCTTTCGGCAGACCGCCTACACCGAGGGCGTAGTCAAGGCCGATGGAGCCAGTGGAGATGCTCTCCATCTTCTCGGCCTCGGCGCCCAGGCGCATGATGCTTCCCTTGCCGAAGCTCTTCTCGATGTTTCCCAATGTGGCTTCCAAAGCCTTCAGTTTCTCCTGCCTCAGTTTGGCAGCTTCCTCTTGTGTTTTTTCTGTAGTCATGATTGTGGGGTTTTTAGATGTTGATTGTTTATTTGTTGAATTGTTGAATTGTTATTGATTTCAAGTATTTTCTGACGCGAAACACGAAACGCTTATCGCGCGATTCATATAAAGGGACAAAGATAGTAATTTTTGGTATAATAGTGTCATTTTCGTTGTTTTTTGATAAAAGAGTCTTGCATATTACGAAAAAGTTTTATTTTTGCATGTGGGAAACATCGGATACAGTACCGTTTGAGCCTGCCTCTTTATCGGCATTTGTTGCAGGTTGCGAAGTATTACTGGAAGCCGGTTCCTCATTCTGCAATTCGGAAGCAGACCAGATGTTTTCTTTCCCAGTCCGTTTTGATCCATGATAGTTGAAATGCAGTATTCCATCGTTTGAATGATTTGATGCTGCAAAGTAACGAAACTTGTCAAGAGTAAGCCGTTGAACAAACGTTTGTAGTCGACAGTAGTCGTTTGTTGTCGTTTGCTGTCGGATATATTGTTGGTTTACAGTTAGTAGAAAAATCAGATTCTCTTCCTCCCCCAATCCGCCTTCCAGATGTAGAACAGCGAAATCAGCCAAATGAGGATGTTGTAGACCCACTCGGCGGTCCAGACACCGGCGATGGTGGAGGTCTTCGCCATCAGGAAGACATAGATGATATAAACGATGAGCACACCGAACTCCAAAGCCATGGCTGCTGAGGTGTTGCCCGTGCCTGAGACAGCCTCGAAGAAGGTCATGGCAAAGGCTCCCATCAGCGTCGCAATGCATATCACATGAACCGATGGGACAGCCGCCTGTGCCAGGGCCAAGTCGTCAGTGTAGATTTGAAGAACCAACTGCGGAATGATGGCCACCACAGCCACCAAGACTGCAGAACACAAGAAACTGTTTTTCACCACTTTCCATATCGTTGACATCACCTCGTTGCTCTTGCCTTCGCCGATGATGCGGCTCGTTAGGGTGTTGGCGGTTGAGGCAAAGGCGATGCCGGGGATAATGAGGATCATATAGGTGCTTCGAACGACAGAAGAAACCCCGATGGCCATCTCCCCCATCTTCTCGATCATGACGAAGAAGATGAACCAGGCACCGAACGAGAACAGACGTTGTATCATGCTCGGGAAGGCCACCTTGATTATGTCGCCCAGCAGCTGCTTTTCCAACTTGTGCCAACGGAACATGCCGTATTCCTCGTGCGGTATCTTGCTGAAGGTGAAGATCCAGAAGAAACAGAACGCCGTAACCTCCGCCAGCAGCGAGGCCAAGGCCGCACCGCCGATGCCCATCTCGGGCAGTCCCGCGTGACCGAAGATCAAGGCCCAGTCGAAGAAGATGTTGACCACCGCCATGATGATGGTCGAATAGGTGATGACACGTGTGCTGCTGATGCCGACATAGAAAGAGCGAAACAGGAAGTTGAACACCACGAAGAAGATGCCGAACTGTCTGAAACGCAGGTATTCATCCGCCGCCACATAGATGTTTTCCGACTCGATGATGACATGCAACAGCCTGTGGCTGAAGAAGAACAGGATGCAAAACAACACGATGCCCAAGGCCAGCACGAAATGCGCCCCATGCTGAAACACCACGCCGATGCGTTTGTAGTCACCCTCGCCGTAACGTCGCGCGATGAAGATCTGTATGCCCACGGCAAAACCCATCGCCAAGGTGGTGAAGACGAA
This sequence comes from Bacteroidales bacterium, assembly GCA_017632935.1. Classification (GTDB taxonomy): domain Bacteria; phylum Bacteroidota; class Bacteroidia; order Bacteroidales; family F082; genus Limimorpha. The sequence continues at coordinate 43,774 of JAGBQJ010000040.1, forward strand.
ATAATACAAGCCCGCCATCATGGAGGCACTCAGCTCGTTGGTACCGAGGTGGCCCAAAAAGGCCGTGTCAGTGAAAGTGATGATGGTCTGCGCCAGGTTACCCAGCATGATAGGGTATGCAATGCGCCAGATTTCCTTGTTGGTGACGGTGGTTTTAATCATGCGGCAAAGATAAAGATTTCTTGGAAAACGTTTCGTATAAAAATCTGTCATAGGCAGCCTCCCATGTCATTGACTTCGTCGAATGTAAAACATTTCCAACGGGGGCAAGTGCGTTGGATGGAATCTATGGGAGGCGGTAAATGAAACAAAGACCATAATTTGACGGTTCCAGAAAGCATAGATTCCTTGCCTCCGCGCTATCCAGCGCAGGAATGACATGCTTTCTAAAACCTGAACCTAACCCAAAGGCGATCCCACAACAGACTACTTTGAGCGAAGCGAAAAGAAAGCCTTCCCAAGATGCTCCGTGATATCAGAAGCAATCAAAGCTTCCTGCCCTATCTCCTCAGCGGCAAGGTCGCCAGCGAGGCCATGGAGATAGACACCCAACACGGCAGCTTCCTCGGGCGAATAGCGTTGCGCCAAGAGCGAGAGGATGATACCTGTCAGTACGTCGCCGCTGCCAGCCGTGGCCATACCAGGGTTGCCCGTGGTGTTGAAGAAGATGGTGCCATTGGGCATCGCGACGGAGGTGTGCGCGCCCTTCACGATGACAATGAGGTTGTATTTGGTAGCCAGCTCACGTTGTTTTTCAAGGCGTTCAAACGAGGTCGAGGTCTTTCCCACCAGGCGTTCAAACTCTTTGGGATGAGGCGTCAATATAGTTTTGGCGGGCAAGAAAGATAGCCAAGTCGGGTTGTTGGAGAGGATGTTCAAGGCATCGGCATCCATGACGAGCGGCACCTGCACCTCTTGGATGAGGCGTTTCAAGGCACGTTCAGTGTCGTCGGCCTTGCCCAAGCCCGGACCCACGCCCACTGCGGTGAAAGCATCCAAATGCCCGAACATAGAGAAGCAGGTCTCTGACTCGTCGGGGTCGATCATCGCCTCGGGGATGGCGGTCTGCAAAGGCAATTGGGCCATCTTAGGCAGGTGGACGCTCAGCAGGCCGACACCCGTGCGCAGGCAAGCCTTTGCCCCGAGCAAAGCAGCGCCCGTCTTGCCTTCGGAGCCAGCAATGAGCAGCGCGTGACCGTAAGTGCCTTTGTGGGAGTATTTCGTGCGGTTGTGCAGGATGGGCTTCACCATCGATTTCACCGTCAGCAGGTTGTGGGTCTCCACCTTTTCCAGATAGTGCGGGTGCAGACCGATGTCCAAGACCTCGAATCGACCCACATAGGGGTCGTTTTCGGGCAGCAGGAAAGCCAGCTTGGGATTTTGGAAGGTCAGCGTGTAGTCGGCCTTGAGGATGAAACCCAAAGCACTAGGCTCGTCGGCGAAGAGGCCCGAAGGGATGTCGATGGCCACGCGGATGGCCTTGCTTTGGTTGAGGTAGGCAATCAGATCGGCGGTCATGCCTTGCAGCGGACGGTTGAGGCCCGAGCCGAAGATGGCGTCGATCACCACGTCGTTGGCATCGATTTTCGGGAAGTCGTCTTCGGTGAGGATGTCGAACATCGGCACTTTAGTCTCGTTCATCAGGCGGTAGTAGTTCACCTCGCAGTCGTGGCTCATCTTATCAGAGTAGCGCACCATAAACACCTGCGGGACAATCTCTTGCTCGTTGAGCAGTCGGGCCACCACGAGGCCATCGCCGCCGTTGTTGCCCATGCCGCAGAAGATCTTGATGGTCTTCTCGCGCGGCGCACGGCGATAAAGCCATTCAAAGACTTTGGTGGCCGCCCGTTCCATCAAATCGACGGACTCGATGGGTTCGTTTTCTATCGTGTATTTGTCCGCTTCACGGATTTGTTCTACTGACAATATCTTCATAGCGCATTTATTACCTTTTCTAGTTTGTCCTTCGACTCAAACAATATCCCCGTGATTCCCAAGGCATTCGCCGCCGCCACATTATTCGGGTTATCATCAATGAAAACCGTTTCCTCCGCCTTGACGCCGAAGCGTTGCAAGGCCAATTGGAAAATCCTCGGGTCAGGCTTCATCACCCGCTCGATGCCAGAAATCACCATGTCCTCCATGAGGTTGAGGACGGGATAAACAGGTCTTACCAAGGCGAAGGTCTCCACCGACCAGTTGGACAAACCAAACACACGGTAGCCTTTGGCTTTCAGTTCCTTGACATATTCCTCCATACCAGGAATCTGTCCGCCCATCATCTTCATGAACTCGCCGTAATACAGCTCGATTTCCTTCTTCCACTCGGGATGTTCGGCGATGAGTTCCGCCGTGCCTTCAGCAATGGGGCGGCCGTTGTCGTGCTGTGCATTCCACTCGTAGGTGCAGATATTGGTGAGGAACCATTCGGCTTTGTCCACATTGCCGAAATAAGGGTCATAAAGGTAATGCGGGTTCCAGTCGAGGAGCACGCCGCCGTAGTCGAATATGATGTTTTTGATCATCATCTCAGCGAATCAATCCACAGGCGCAGCTGCTCGTACCACTCGGGCATGAGCACCAACACCAAAACGACGATAATCACTGCCACGACGAAGCCCACCAAGGCACCGAAGCAGCCCCATTTGCGTTCTTTGTTGGGCAGTTTTGGGGTGCAAAGGGTCACAATCAAACCGATGAGAGGCGTGAAGACCACGGAGAGCAAGAAAGCCCATCCGAAACCAATACGACGGCGCGAGCCGACCAAGCCGACGATGGCTGCCAAAAGCGAGTCCGTCAGCAAACCGAAGATAAGTGCTAATAATGACATGACATTTACAATTTGCTGCAAAGATAAGCAAATCTCATAGAAAAACGTATTTTTGCGCCATAAAATCGAGATTATGCCAAACACAATAGATTTCAGCGCCCAGATCGCACAGGAACTCAACCTGGCCGCTCATCATGTGGGCAACGTCATACGCCTCTTGGACGAAGGCGCTACCATCCCTTTCATCGCCCGCTACCGCAAGGAAATGACAGGAACGATGAACGAGGAGAACGTGGCTGCTGTGCAGAAACGCCTCGAACAACTCGTTGAACTACAAAAGCGTAAAGAAAGCGTCATTGCCTCCATTCGGGAGCAAGAGAAACTCACGCCCGAACTGGAACAAAAGATACTGAACGCCAAAACCTTGCAAGAGGTGGAAGACCTCTACCTCCCTTACAAACCCAAACGCCGCACCCGCGCCGCCATCGCTCGCGAGAAAGGTCTGGAGCCGCTAGCCGCGCAAATCATGGCGCAGAATGTGGATATGGTGGACCGTCTTGCTGCACGCTATGTCAATGCAGGCAAAGGCGTCAACGACGTGGAGGAAGCCTTGCAAGGCGCGAAGGACATCATGGCCGAGTGGGTCTCGGAAAACATCAACGGGCGCAACCGCATCCGTAAGATCTTCCATATCCAGGGAGACATCAGCTCCACTGTCATCAAAGACAAGGAGGACGAGGGCAAGACCTACCAGCAGTATTTCGACTTCCGCGAGCCTATCTCACAGGCACCCTCGCACCGCCTGTTGGCTTTGTTCCGCGCCGAGGAAGAAGGCATGTTGAAGGTGAGAATCAAGGTGGATGACGACTTTGTATTGGGTTCGTTGGAAAGCATCTTCCTGAAAAACGACAACGCCTCCTCCGAACTCGTGCGCGAGGCCATCGCCGACTCATGGAAACGCCTCTTGGAGCCGAGCATCGAGACCGAGATCCGCAATTATTATAAGGAGAAAGCCGACGAAACCGCCATCCGCGTCTTCGCCGAAAACCTCAAGCAGCTGCTCCTCGCCGCCCCGATGGGTCAGAAACGCGTGCTGGCCATTGACCCAGGATTCCGCACGGGCTGCAAGGTGGTGGTCCTGAGCGAGACCGGCGCCTTGCTCCACAACGAAACCATCTACCCTCACCCACCCAAGTCGGACACAATGGGCGCGACGCGCAAGATCAAGAGCCTCGTGGATGCCTACCGCATCAAGGTTATCGCTATTGGCAACGGCACAGCGGGACGCGAGACCGAGGACTTCATCCGCTCTATCAAGTTTGATCGCGACCTGATGGCCGTGATGGTGAGCGAGAGCGGAGCCTCGGTGTACTCCGCCTCCAAGATTGCCCGCGACGAGTTCCCCGACTATGACATCACTGTGCGCGGCGCGGTCAGCATCGGACGCCGACTGATGGACCCACTGGCCGAGTTGGTAAAGATTGACCCGAAGAGCATCGGAGTGGGCCAGTACCAACACGACGTGGACCAGAAGAAACTCGGCGAGAGCCTCGACCAAACTGTAGAGAGTTGCGTGAACGCCGTCGGCGTGGAGCTCAACACCGCCAGTCAACAACTGCTTTCTTATGTAAGTGGCGTCGGCCCTACCTTGGCTTCTAACATCATCCAATATCGTGAGGAACAAGGCGGCTTCAAGAGTCGCAAGCAACTCAAAGAGGTGCCGCGCCTCGGCGACAAGGCTTTCGAGCAATGCGCCGGCTTCCTGCGCATCCATAATGGCGACAACCCCTTGGACCAGAGTGCCGTCCACCCTGAAAGTTACCACATCGTGGAAAAGATGGCCAAGAAACTGGGCGTGAAAGTGAAAGACCTCATCGGCAACAAGGAACTCATCGCCCGAATCAAGCCGGAGGAGTTTGTAGAAGAGCATTTCGGCTTGGAGACCATCAACGACATCCTCGCCGAGTTGGACAAGCCTGGCCGAGACCCACGTAAGACTTTCGAGGCCTTCGAGTTTGACAAGAACATCCGTACCATCAACGACCTGCGCGTCGGAATGACCCTCAACGGCATCGTGACCAACATCACCGCCTTCGGTGCCTTCGTTGACATCGGTGTGCATCAAGACGGCCTCGTCCACATCAGCCAGATGGCCGACCATTACATCAAAGACCCGAACGAGGTGGTGCACTTGAATCAGAAGGTCCGCGTGAAGGTATTGGATGTTGATGTCAATAGAAACCGTATTAGTCTATCGATGAAACTCTGACAGCCGCTTCGCGTCATCGCGAGGAACGAAGCGATCCAGAAATTAAAGTTTTACGTCTGGATTGCTTCACTTCGTTCGCAAATCGAAGATTCGACGAAGTCAATGACGCAAAGCGAGCAACTTTTTTTTCGCAAAAACTTGCTTTTTTAAAATAAAGCACCTATTTTTGCATCCAAAACGCCATCTAGCATGAATAAACTGACAAAAACGCTTTTTCTAAGCATCGCTATTATCGGGTTGCATCTTTCCTCAGTCGCACACTCCATCGACCTGCAAACAGCCCAGTCCATAGCCTCCAAATTCATGGGCACCAACAATGTGCAGCTTTCCGCCACTTATACGACAGATAGCAACGTTGCCGCTTTTTATGTCTTCAACATTCCTGACGGCTTCGTCATCGTTTCCGCCGACGACTGCGAGACGCCCATCATCGGCTATTCACGTGAAGGACGTTTCGACCCGAACAACATGCCCGTGCAGCTGGAGGACTACCTTCAGGATTTCGTCACAAGGATTCAATACGGCATCGAGAATCATATTGAAGCAGACGAAGCCACAGCAAGGCAATGGGAACTGGTAAAGACCATTGGCAGGCTTAACGAGCGCAAAGATTCTAAAGCCGTTGGGCCTCTGCTTACCGAAATGTGGGAACAGGGCTGTCTTTACAACAGCCTCTGTCCCGAGATGGGGAAAGTGCCTTGCGGCCATGCCGAAGTGGGTTGCGTAGCGGTGGCCATGGGACAAATCATGCACTACTGGCGCTATCCGGAAACCGGCTGGGGATCGCACTCTTATAACAATACGGGGTTTCAACTTTCCGCCGACTTCGGCAACACTATCTATGACTGGGAGCACATGCCCGATTCCTTGACCGACAATTCCACTGACGCCGAGATTGAGGCAGTTGCCACCCTTTTGTTCCATTGTGGCGTTTCAGTAGACATGCAATACAAAACCAACGGCTCAGGAGCCGACTCGGGTGATGTTCCCGATGCGCTGATACGCTACTTCAATTATTCAAGGCAGCTACATAGCGAAAAGCGGAGTAATTACAGCAATGAAGATTGGCTGTCGATGCTTGAAACCTGCCTTGACATGCGCCAACCTGTGTATTATGCAGGGAAAGGCGACCAAGGCAGCCATGCCTTTGTCTGCGATGGCTACGATGACAACGATCTGTTACACTTCAACTGGGGCTGGGGCCGCGCCAACGGCTATTTTGCCTTAGGCAACTTGAATCCAATTGGAGTCAGCTTTAACCAAAACAACTTCGCCATCTTTGACATCAACCCCCAATACGAGCCATGGATGGTCAATGCTACGGCCTATCCCTCTGCAGCAGGCACCATCGAAGGCACCGGTGCATACCACATCATGGAGCAATGCACACTTACAGCAGTGCCAGCCGAGAATTGCTTGTTTAACTATTGGAAAAGAGATGGTGCCATAACTTCCTACGACAATTCCATCACTTTCGTTGTGGATGATGACATTGAAAGCATTGAAGCACACTTCTCTTATATGCCAATAAAAGACATCTCAGTAGCTTATTCTCCAGACACGAATGACGTAAACAGTCCCTGTGTCAGCCTGTCTTGGGAATATGACGGCCTCAACGAATGGAATCTGCTAAAACAATTTGAAATCGAAGGGAGTCAGCAAGGCATTACCACTGACGGCGAATATATTTATACCAGCAAAAACCATTATGACACTTTGTATCATCTGAGGTTGAGAAAATACACCATGGATGGCGATTTGGTGGATTCGTTCGAACTAGATAATATCTATGCCCTCAACATAACATGTGATGACCATTATCTTTATTGCTGTAACACCCATATTGTCACCAAATACCTTTATTGCATCGATTTTGCCCAACATGCACTGGTCGACAGCATCAACATGAACTTCAGGGCGGAAAAATGCACATACGACACCAAAAATGACAGCTTTTGGCTTTATGAGTCATACCCAAACGATAAATTTATACTAGTAAACCGACAAGGCGAAACGATATGTAACGTGCCAAAATTTTCTTCATCATATAATAATACACACGGATTTGGCAGTATCATCGCCGAAGATGGAAATTTTCATTTGTTGATACTCAACAACAGAAATCTTAGTAATTACGACGTTTCCGAAAGAAGTTTATTCAACCGTCTCATAGCTCCTTTGACTATTAATGGCGAAAGTATCCATAGTGCTTGCATCGGAAAATACGACGGCAAGGATGCCCTGTTTGTTGTCACAAGCAGTTATAACTCAGAAAACAGCAAACTCTATGTTTTTGAAATCAACTGTCATCTCGCGCGCGTTATGCATTACCAACTTTATCGTGCCGCCAATGAATTGGATACAGTAATGCTTGCTGAGGAGTATACAGGAAGCGCGTTCACTGACACCACTTGGAAAGACATCCGCGCCGGAGCGTATTGTTTCGGCATCAGCGAAGTGTATTTCAACGGCGTTGAATCCGAGATCATCTGGTCCGACCCCATCATAAAGACAGACTTTGGCATCGATGAAAACGACAGCGACCAAGAAGACGCAGATCCATCTGTCCAAAAAGTGTTTGAAGACGGGCAAATCATCATTATCAAGGACGGAAAACGTTACAATGTGATAGGACAGCCGTTGAATCCACGATGATTTTGTATTTTTGCATCGCGTTCCGCAATAAAACCGACCTAAATCAGTTAATCCTACAAACCGATAGTCTATGAAGAGATTCAGAATAATTACCCTTGTATTAGCCATTTTGCTGGCCGCCCCTGCCCTGCTCCGTGCCCAGATCGTCAAAGGCGAACTGATATTGGGCGGCAACATCAGCCAAGTGGACGGCGACGAATGCTACCGCTTCCGCAAACCAGGCGTTCATGTCGGAGCCGGTGCCTTGGTTCCCATCACCAGCTTCATGGATGTCGGTCTCGAAGTGCTGTTCAATCAGAGAGGCGCCTACAAAAGAGACTCTATCAACCAGCATCTTGGGCTCTACACGGGCACTTACAAGCTGAATCTCAACTACGCGGAGATTCCTGTGATGGTTTACTTTACCGACAAGGACCGCTACAGTCTCGGTGTCGGCGTCTCCTACGGGCGTATCGTCGGGCTACAGGAATACGTCAACGGACAAAGCACAAGCATCCGCCTGGGCGACGGACAAATCCATTGGAGAGACGAGACTGCCGACCTCCCCGACCTCAGTCAGGCGAGAGATATCAAAGAGTTGACCACTCTCCTTTATGAGGCAGGTTATCCCCAAGACGCAGCCATAGAAGAGCTAGTGCCGCTAGTCATCGCCAACTCCGATAGCTACCGAGCCCACGACTTCAGCATCATTGGAGACTTGCGCGTACGCGTTTGGGAAGGCATACATGCCGAACTGCGTTACCAATACTCGCTGGTGCCCATCCGAACTCGCCTGTTTTACAAAGACGCCAACGAAACCTACCTTATGACTGACGCTCCAAGTAGCGTTCAACCCTTGCAACGCCAGTACAACAACTGCATCACGCTGAGGGTGGTGTATATGTTTAATGAACGTAGGAGTAAGGCGAACAAGGAAGCTACGAAGAAGCAATAAGCAGATTCCCCTGCGGGGAATGGAGTCTGTTTCCTAAAACACAGCGGCGGCATTGGCACTTACGAAGCGTAGATCCTTTATGCCGCCGCATTTACATTATTACGGGATTCCATTCCCCGCAGGGGAATCTCCTTATAGTCCTAAATAATAATCCTTCAGGAATTCGTTGTATTGTGGCGTGAAGCGTATGTCCGCGTCACGGATGACGAAGGTTTCCTCACAAACCGTATCACCTTTTTTAAAGCCTAATTCCAGATTGACGCGGTTGGGCTCCTTTCCAGCTATCGGAATAATGGTCATGCGTTTGTGCAGATAAAGGCCATGTTGTTCCGCCGTCTGCAGGAAATCCGCCGACACATCGAATGGCAACACCAGTGCAAAACGGCCTTCCGATTGCATCAGGCGGCCGACCTCACGGCAAATTGTGGCATAAGGAAGTCCTGCGTCGTTGTGTCGAGCCCTGCTTTTACGCTCCGAGTCGCATTTCGAGAATCGGTTGAAAAACGGCGGATTGGAGACAATGAGGTCGTATTTTCTGTCCGTATTGAACTCAACGATGTCCGTACAATAGGCTTTCAGATGCTCACGCCACTGCGAGGCCTCGAAATTGATGGTGGCTTCCTCGATGGAAGCCTTGTCGATGTCCACGGCATCCACATGAGCCACGCCTTTTTGCAAGAGCATCAAAGGCAATAGTCCGCAGCCCGTGCCGATATCCAGCACCACATCCGTCGGCTTGACCTCGGTCCAGCGCCCCAACAAAATGGCATCCGTCCCCACCTTCATCGTCGAGCGGTGATGGTAGAGGCTGAAATGCTTGAAGTGAAAAGGACGCGCGTCGGTCATTGCAAGTACATGTCTATCAGTCCTTCTGGAGCGGTTATGGTAAGGATTCTCTTATCACGATCGACATTTTGGATCACTTGGTCGAGAATGGGAATGAGAATTTCCTTCTTGTCTTTCATAATTTGCAAGATGGCTTGCGTAGGATATTCCAGCACCTCGGTAACAGGTCCCAGCTCGCCCTTCTCGGTATCGACCACCGTGAAACCAATGATCTCATGGAAATAGAACTGTTTGCCACTGAGCTTAGGCAGCAACTCCAAAGGCAGGTAAATCGTCTTCCCGACCAGGTTTTGTGCCTGCTCGACGGTCTTCACGTCCTGCACGGCGATGAAGAACTTGTCGCCGCTTGCCGTGATCTTCTCCACAAAAAAAGGCGTCAGCACCTTGTTAATTTCGAGGAAGAAATGCTTCATTTCGAGGTAAGCCGAAGGGTCGTCGGCCTCCACTTTGAGGGTCACCTCCCCTTTCAGCCCGTGGGTCTTGGCGATGCGGCCAAGGTAAAAACAATCTTCTTTTTTCATAATTATGACTCGGGACGCGGGACTTCGGGACGCGGGACAGGTTCCTGAGCCCGTCGAAGGACTCGCGTCTCGTGTCTCGCAGTCTCGCGTCTTTTTTAATTTTGCTGCAAAGATAAAACTTTTTATTTTTGCCGCTCATTTTTGAAGTCATGCACGAGTTTCTGCATTTGTTTTTGGATGTACTGAGAAACAGCGTATTAATCACCGGTTTGGTGATTATCATGATGCTGATGATCGAGTATGTCAACATACATTCCCATGGAAAATGGTTCACCAAGCTGCGCCGTAACCGTTTCGGGCAAGTCGTTTTGGGCGCGGGCTTGGGCATCATCCCGGGCTGCATGGGCGGTTTTGCCGCCGTGTCGATGTATTCGCACAAGTTGTTAAGTTTCGGTGCCTTGATCGCCATGATGATCGCCTCGTCAGGCGACGAAGCCTTCGTCATGCTCGCCATGATTCCCAAAGAAGCATTATTGCTGACGGGCATCCTCTTTGTAGTGGCCATCCTAGCCGGCTGGCTCGTCGACCGTTTTGCCAAGCCCGGCAAACCCGTCAAACACGAGGGCTGTGACGAAGGCTATCAGCTGCACCATGAAGACGAGGAAGGCCATGACAAGGTGGAAAAGCCTACCCTGCGCAACATGAAACACGCCAGTGCAGAGCGTATCGCCCTGCTGCTGGGCGTCGTCCTGTTCATCGTGGCCTTGGCTTTCGGCATGTTGGAGCACGAGCATGAACACGAAGAAGCCGTGGAAGCCGTCCACACGCATCTCAATATCTTCGACGAATACTGGCTGAATCTGCTTTTCGCTATCGTCAGCCTGTTTGTGGTATGGTTCATCGCCACCACAAGCGAGCATATCGTCAAGGAGCACCTTTGGGAGCACATCATCCGCAAGCATTTCCTGAGCATCTTTCTGTGGACCTTTGGTGCACTGCTCGTCATCCAAATCGGGTTGCATTACTTCGACATCGAGACGCTCATCAGCAACAACATACCATGGATGATTCTGCTGGCCGTCTTAGTCGGCATCATTCCCGAGTCGGGGCCGCATTTGCTGTTCGTCACCTTGTTTGCCACGGGCACAGTGCCCTTCTCGGTACTGCTGGCCAGTTCCATCTCACAGGACGGACATGCCTCATTGCCGTTGCTCGCTGAAAGCAAACGAGGATTCCTTAAGGCCAAGATTGTCAATGTCTTGGTGGCAGCGGTCTTCGGGTATCTGTGTTATTTTGTTGGGGGTTGATTGACATGTTATAGTTGTCGTAATATCGTTATTCCGTCATTACGATATCACGAAAGAATCTACCGGAATTGTAAAACGCTCCTTGTTCCATCACATTCAGGATAGCTTGAGCAACTCCAAAAGGCATTCCCAGCGTTTTTACCCTTTTTGGCCATACGCTTTATCATCGGCTTTCCGCATTTTGGACATAGAGGCGCATCGTTTTGGGCACTTTGCTCCGCCCTGCGGGCTAGCCTTTCAGCTGACAATGCTTCAGCAAAGCCCCCTTCTTCTTTGAATGCCTCAAGTTGGTTCTCAATTTGTTTGCCCAGCATCATAATGAGGCGATTGCAAAGGACAAGCAAACAGTTGGCTTCTGTAATTGAGTTTTTGGAGCAAAGCCATGCATCAAACTTGTGCTTCTGCTTCAGGATGTGAATGCTGCTGAGATGTTGCACATCGTCTTTATAAGTGGGTCTGTCGAGGGGAATATTGCTTACATTTTTGTGTTCTTCTGACTTCACCGACCACGGAATCTCCTCATGTCGCATGAGCCAATTCACATAGTCGTTGGCTAGTTCTGCCAAACTCGCACGAGCCACATCCGTGAGACGCATTTCGGTTTCTTTTGAAGTTGAATGTCGCGAATTGCCTTCAGCAATGTTGGCGGGAACCGATCTTGCCGCCTGTGTCATTTGGTCATACTGCCGCCCGCAAGGGTCGTTGATGTGGTTGAGATTACGGGCGCAAAAGTCTTGCGTAGCCAGTTGTATGACATTGGCCATCACCCATGTATCCAGCCAATAATATCCAAACCTATTAATCTGCATCTCGTGTGCCTTTGTTTTGTCAGCAAAAATAACACTTTTTTAACAGCGTTCCGAAAAAAGCTGTATTTTTGCCGCCGATACCAATAGGGGTGCCTTATCCGCTTGCGGATTGAAAGACAGGCTGAGATCAAACCCTTTGCACCTGATACGGATAATGCCGAGACAGGGAATCGAGTTCCTCATCATTCCTCTATTGATTTATTGAATTATTAATCTTTAAATCAACGAGTTATGCTCAAAAAACAAACCTTAATCCTCACACTCGCTACAATGATGGCGATGAATCTTCATGCACAGTTTACCATTACAGGCACGGTATTCGACACCGACAGCATTCCATTTCCTTTTGTGGATATCAAGCTTGAGCCTTCTGGGTTACAAACCAGAGCTAATTTTGACGGGTTTTATTCTATAAAGGATGTGAAACCAGGACGTTACACCATTACGGCATCGTGTGTCACATGCACAACACAAAGCAAAACCATTGTGATTGAAGACAACGCGACAGTAAATTTCACTTTGGGGATTGATCCGAACAACGATTCTCCTGTCGAATCGGAAATTCCGGTTATCCGCACCCCTTATGTTTCCCCTTATGATACCCTTAAAGCACGCGAATTAGGCGAAGTGATCGTCAGCGGCGTGCGTGTCCAGAAAAACGCACCGTTTGCCGTCTCCAACATCCAGAAGGTGGAACTGAATGACTTCTCAAAAACAGGCCAAGAGCTGCCCTTCCTGTTTGCCAAGACACCTGGTATCCTTGCTTGGAGCGAGAACGGCGTTGGCACCGGCACATCTTATATGCGTATCCGCGGCGCCGGCGACTCGCGCATCAACGTCACTCTTGACGGCGTGTCGCTCAACTCGCCCGAAGACCAATGCGTGTTCTGGGCCAATATGAACAGCTATGGCTCACTGCTGGGCTCCGTGCAGATCCAACGCGGCGTAGGCACCTCCACCAACGGCGACGGCGCCTTCGGTGGCACGGTGGCCCTTTCGTCAGCAACGCCCTCCTCTGTACCGAGCGCTGAAATCACTGGCTCTTACGGCTCGTTCAACACGCTCAACTTCGGCGCAAAGGCCTCGACGGGTATGTTGTGGAACCACCTCATCATCGACGGTGCCTATCACGAGACCGGCACCGATGGTTTCATCCACGGCACGAAAGGTCGCAGCGGTAGCTACTACGGCGGTCTCTCTTGGATGGGCAAGGACTTCATCATCCGCTACAAGAACATCGGCAACTTCGAGAAGACCGGTCAGGCATGGAACGGCGTGACGGCAGGCAACAACGATATGAGCCTTATGGACGGCACCTATGGCATCACCACAGGCATCAAGACCTACGAGGATATGTATAAGGTGGGCTTGGGACAGTTCAACTCGCTGTACGAATACCTCGTCACCGACGACGACGGCAACTTCGTCATAGACGAGAACGGCCATTACGTCACAGCACGCTACCAGATGAACGACGGCACGTATTGGGATCGTACCACCGACAACTTCTGGCAGGACCACAACATCCTCTCGGCAGCTTGGGAGATCAACGAACGCTGGGCGACGACAGCCACACTGCACTACACCTACGGTTACGGCTACTATGAGGAGTTCCGTCCCAACAACAAACTCTCGAAGTTCGGCATGACCTATTACGACGCTGAAGGCAACCAGGTGAAAAAGACTGACTTCGTCCGCAAGAAAGGACTGCGTCAGGACACCTACGGCCTCGTGTGGTTCACACGTTACAAGGACGCACATTGGAACGTCATCGGCGGTATCTCGGCCCAGAATTTCCAAGGCAACCACTTCGGTTATGTGAATTATATCGCCAACCAAGACGTCGCAGACAAATACCTCGCTGATGGCGACTACAAATACTACGACTCCGACGCACAGAAGCTCGACGGCAACGTCTTCGTCAAGGCAGCCTACACCTTCGCCGACCACTGGACCGTCTTCGGCGACATGCAGTTCCGCTATGTGGACTACAAGACCAACGGCATCAACGACAAGTTCTACGACGACGCGAGCGGCTATTACAACCAGGAACTCGACATCCACGAGAAGTACCCCTTCTTCAACCCCAAGGGCGGCATCTCCTTCGACACGGACAGCCACCACGCTTACGCCTCCGTGGCCATGAGCCACCGCGAGCCAGAGCGTAACAACTTCACCGACAACGGTTCCTATCCCTTCCCCAAGCCCGAACAACTCCTCGACTATGAGTTGGGCTACAACTACAACGGACGCATCTGGCAGGCAGGCGCCAACCTCTATTATATGGACTACACCGACCAGTTCGTGCAGACGGGTGCCGTCAGCGACATCGGCGAGGCTCTGACCACTAACATCAAGGATTCGTATCGTATGGGCGTCGAGTTGCAGGCTGGCGTCAATGCCACCAAATGGTTGACCATCGAGGCTAACGCCGCTTTGAGCCAAAACAAGATCAAGGACTTCGACGAGGTCGTCGAGGACTGGGACAACTGGGACACCGGCACCGCCACCATACATTATGACAATTCCACCTTGGCCTTCTCGCCTTCGGCTATATTGAATGGCTTCGTCACCTTCCACCACAAGGGCTTCGAGGCCACCTGGCACAGCAACTACGTTTCGAGGATGTATCTCGACAACACCGAAAACCTCGACCGTTCGCTGCCGGCCTTCTCCACCTCGAATGTGAGCCTCGGCTACACCTTGAAGCCCAAGAAGGTCGTCAAAGAGGCCGTCTTCAAGGTCAATTTCAACAACATCTTCAACAAACGTTATGCCGCCAGCGGCTGGGTCTATTCAGCCCTCTACGCCAGCGGCGGTCACCCGAACGACAACCGCTATTACCAGATCGGTTTCATTCCGATGGCTGGTTTCCATGTCATGGGCAATCTGACGTTGAGGTTCTGATTGAACGAATCGGTTATATGTAAAGAATCCCGCTCCCATGGGGACGGGATTCTTTTGTGTTATTTATCCTTCTTTGCAATGCGTTTCGCCACGCCGATGGCGCCTGTGGGACAGACGAGTCGGCAGAGATGGCAGCCCACACAACGTTTTCCATCAAGATGCGGCTGACGCAGGTCGGCATCGAAGGTGATGGCCTGATGGCCTCCGTCTTGGCAGGAGGTGTAGCAACGGCCGCAGCCGATGCATTGCTCACGGTCGAAGGTGGGATACACGATGGTGTCGCGGTCGAGGTTGGTGGGCGTGTCGAAATTGGGCAGCTCCTCTCCTACCAGGTCCGACAGGTGCTCGATGCCGCGTTCCGCCATATAGTTTTGGAGTCCCAACACAAGGTCGTCGATGATGCGGTAGCCGTACTGCATCACGGCGGTGCACACCTGCACGTTGCTGCAGCCCAGCTGGATGAACTCAAGCGCGTCGCGCCAGGTCTCGATGCCACCGATGCCGCTCAGCTCGATGCGTTTGCCATCGTTGGTGGCAGTGAAAATGGGGTTTTTCGCCATCTCGAGGATATGGCGCAAAGCGATGGGCTTCACGGCGCGGCCCGAGAGTCCGGAGACGGTCTTCTTGTTGGCCACTGCACCACGACTGTTCATGGTCACGCTCTTGATGGTGTTGATGGCCGACACCGCATCGGCGCTGGCGAAGTGGGCAGCCATAGCGGGTTGGTTGATCTGGGTGATGTTGGGCGTCATCTTGGGGATGACCGGGATCTTGACATTGTGTTTCACGTAGGCCGTATAGAACAGCACCAGTTCCGAGTTCTGTCCCACGTCGCTGCCCATGCCGGCCAGACGCATCTGCGGGCAGGAGAAATTCAGCTCCACCGCGTCGACGCCGGCCTCTTCGGCCATCTTGGCCAGCGTGATCCACTCCGTCTCGGCGTTGCCCATGATGGAGGCGACGACGACTTTCGAGGGATAGTCCTTTTTCAGCCTGCGCAGGATGTCGAAGTCCACCTCGACGGGGTTCTCGCTCAGCTGTTCCATGTTACGGAAACCGAAGAAATCGGAGCGGCCTGGCTCGCTGACGGCGTCAAAGCGCGGCGACACCTCGCGGATGTCCTCCATGCAGATGGTCTTGTAGAACACGCCCGCCCATCCTGCCTCAAAGGCCCGTGCCACCATCTCGTAGTTAGTGCAGATGGCCGACGAGGCGAGGAAGAAGGGATTCTCGCAAGAGATGCCGCAGAAGTCGATGGCGAGGCCGGGGAGATCCTTTTGTGGCTTCGTGCCTTTGACGGCTTCCGCCAGTTCCCTGATGCGGATCGGCCTGTCGTAGTGGATGCAGGCTGCCTCGGCGGCTTGCAGTTCGGCGTCGCTGCACGGGTCGAGCCATTGTCCGGCGACGGCTTCGTTGTCGAATCGTATGGCGCGAATGACGCGTGCCGGGTCGCCATTCTTGCAGGCCTTGCTGCACGGTGCATCGGCGCAGAGCAGACAACGCGCGGCTTCTTCTTGGAGGTGCATAGTTTTATTCATAGCGTCAGTGTTAGGATGATTATTGGGGACAAAAGTAGAAAAATATCTAGATTAAGGACATAATTGCTTGCATTTATCTTGTATCTTTGCTCTTTGAAACAACTGTGACGGAAAAACAGCAGTCACGATGGTCGTTGTGAATTGCTTGCATTTATCTTGTATCTTTGCTCTTTGAAACAACCGCTCAATTAGAGTTGCCTTTTATGATGTCGTTGTGAATTGCTTGCATTTATCTTGTATCTTTGCTCTTTGAAACAACTTAAGTGAACCAGCCATTAGTTTCTGAATAGTTGTGAATTGCTTGCATTTATCTTGTATCTTTGCTCTTTGAAACAACCCGAGGGCTGATTATGAGGTGTGTCACTAAGTTGTGAATTGCTTGCATTTATCTTGTATCTTTGCTCTTTGAAACAACCGCATTAAATCATTTATATCAACATCGCCAGTTGTGAATTGCTTGCATTTATCTTGTATCTTTGCTCTTTGAAACAACAAATTTGATTTGAGGAACGAAAACGAGCAAGTTGTGAATTGCTTGCATTTATCTTGTATCTTTGCTCTTTGAAACAACTAATCAGCGTGCGAGCCTTGGCAGCTTTAAGTTGTGAATTGCTTGCATTTATCTTGTATCTTTGCTCTTTGAAACAACGCCAATCAACGCGGGCAATCCAATTGCGGTGTTGTGAATTGCTTGCATTTATCTTGTATCTTTGCTCTTTGAAACAACATGAGGCTGAAAAGTACGCTCATGGTGTTTGTTGTGAATTGCTTGCATTTATCTTGTATCTTTGCTCTTTGAAACAACTATCCTAATTTCCATTGGTGATTTGCTGCAGTTGTGAATTGCTTGCATTTATCTTGTATCTTTGCTCTTTGAAACAACCATATGCGTTTAATTTGCCGCAAATATACTGTTGTGAATTGCTTGCATTTATCTTGTATCTTTGCTCTTTGAAACAACACGATATGGGTAAAACAAAGAGCAACAGCAATTTAGAAGTTGTTTCAGAAAAGAAAAATCCAGCTCATTTGAGTTGGATTTTTCTTTGTTATGACCATTTTTTCCGATTCAAAACAGCTCCAATTGTTGGCAAGGTGTGTCCACTGCTTTCGGTTTACAATTACTGAAAATCTCCATCTCACCAAACTGTTTGTCGGTAATACACAAAATGCCGATGTCGCCAAACTCGGGCATGAACGACTTCACCCGCTTGATATGCACCTCGGCATTCTCATAGCTCGGACAATGCCGCAGATAAATGGAAAACTGGAACATCGTGAAGCCGTCGGCCATGATACGCTTCCGAAAGTCAGCATACGCCTTGCGCTCCTTCTTCGTCTCCGTCGGCAAATCAAAAAGCACTAGCACCCACATGATTCTATATTCACTGAAACGGTCCATCATAATTCCATCATTGGGTAAACCACTTTCCGCAATTCCCCGCCAAAACATTTCGCTAACGAGGCTGTGGTTTGAGAGGATGCCACCATCAACGGACTGCGACGACCATCGATAACAACTTCCTTAACGGGCAAGCCCAGCAACTTACGCTTCAAATCCGTAGTCAGCTCGCCACAATCAGCTCCACTGCGCAAGATTTCAATCACCAATTCATCAACGTATGGGCGATAGGGTTCCATTACATCATCTGCCAAGCAATAGGCGTTGTAGCGGTTGTGATGGTGGATGCCAAAGGTAGGCAATAAGCCACTGGCCACCAAAGAGCGTGCTATCACCGCCCTGACGATGGCATAGCCGTAGTTCAACAGATTGTTAGGGGCCTCACCCTCGCGGTCGCGTACGAAACGCTCCATTTCCGGAAAGACAGACTTCCAGTAATAGGCTGCAGCCCGACCTTCTAGGTTTTCGCTGTCGCCACTCTTCACGTCGTTGGCCCAAGCCATCATGCAGCCCACTTCTGCCCCACTCAACCGTTTCAACACCGAGGCCTGATTGCGGATTTTGGCTTGGACGGTCTGCTGCCAAAGCTGTTTCTTCAAGGGTAACGAAGCCTCAATCTGCCAGCGAAAACGTTCGCTCTGAACCGTATGACCTTCCAAAGGCAGCAGCAATCCGGCTGGCATGTGCTTTTCATCACATGTGATAACGGCACAATTGTTTTGGAGCAAGGCATCCATTGCACCATTGGTGATGGTGATTTGTCGGTCTTCGAGCACCACCACGCCGATGTCCTCAATGGGCACAGTCTTGGTCACTTCCTGTTGCGTTTGCGCATCGTTAAGCCTGATGACGAGTTGCGCGTTTTTCAGCGACAGGTAGGCAGGATTGCCGAAAAAGAGGGTTCGTTTAATCATCTGATTCCAATTCCAAGGTGTTTTGCGTGGGTAAATAATTATTGGGGTTTGAGACACTGCGACCGAGTTCCTTTTCGGTTTCTTTTCTGGCCACTCCTGCCACATTTCCTCCACGTTTTGCAATCTGCCGACTTTCCTCAAAAGTCTCAGGATCTTCTTTTTGGGAGATTTCGGTAGTAACCCGTTCGCCAAGCATGGTGAAAATCAGTTCGAGGTCGTCCATGTGGTCGCGTAGGTTCTGGTTCTTCTTGGTCAAGCCTTTGAACTCCTTGTATTCCGAAGGTGTCATGCCAAAAGTCGCCTTTGAGATTTCCGCCGTCAGGATGGCGTAATCCTGCTCGGCTGTGATGCCGCGCCTTTTCCATTCATCGGTCAAATTCTGGCGGATGGCCATACCACGAAGGCGTTTGTCAATCCAGTCTTTGGGATAGCCTTTCTTTTCGTAGAGTTCCTTCATGCGTTCCTGTGCCAGTTCAGGGTTCTCGATTTCGAGCATACGCTCATAGCCCACCGTCGCCAACCATTGCTTGAAAGGTTCTGCCTTTGGCGAGGGGATGGATTGGATGATGCGGAGCAGGCCTTTGACATTAGCCGCCAAAGTCTTTCGTTTCTTACCTGTTTCTGTAAGCATTTCTACCTGGGGACAATTTGTCCCTAGGAAACTCCCAAGTGCCTCATCCCTTTTACGAATCTTTTTCAGATAGTCGGTAGGATTGACGCTATCCGTCAATGCCTCCACCACATCCACAACGGAGAAATACCATTGTTCCTCTTCCTCGTTCCATGCGGAACGGATTTTCTTGTCTTGGAAAAGTTTGATGTTGGTCATAGTTTCTTTCCGTTTAGTTCAATGATATTGCCTAATCTGTCAACTTTGATAGGGACACAGATTTCTTTAATCATTTCACCTGAAATAGCACGTTCTGCTTTATTCAACGAGGTAAACTCAACTTTGTCAACAATTGGTTTTGAAACTCTATCACCAATGAAAAAACATTGATTACCCGACGAAGACACCATTTTATATATCCTCTTTCTGTTTATCACGATTATCCCATCCTTCAATTCCTCTTTCGTTGGCAAATACACCAAATCATTTGGCGAAAGGATGAACAAGAGCTTGGCATCGGATGTAGCTAATTGTTGTTCTTGCAGATAGATTTCAATATTGCGATGCCACTGCGAACCGTATTTCTTTTGGCAGTCAATCATCACATTGAGCGGAATGGTCAGATATGAACGAACTATTTCGGTTTCGCCAGTTTCCTTGTTTGTCTTTTCCATTCCGAAAATGGCAAAGAAAAGATTGGTGCCCTTGGCAGCCTCAACGAATTTGGCTGATTTATTTCCATTCTGCCCAACTGCAAACTTTTCAGCCTTTTCATAGACACGCACTTTCAAGATGGGCTGATGGAATTTGCCCTTATTGAGCGCAACAATGTTTCGATTCATCTCGTCGATGCCATCAGGCGAAAAAGCAAGTTCAGGGTCTCCTCCCTTAGCTTCCAAGTGCGCCAATAGGATTTTCTGAATCCCTGTGTCAGTCACACTTTCTTTAATTTTCTTGCTATTAAACGAAGAGTCAAGCGGTTTACGAGTGGCAAAATAGCGGTCTTTTGTTTCATTAGTGAAATAATAAACCTGTATCCTCTTAACATCTATATCTGACCAAATATCCTTGTTGTCCTCCACATATTTCTTGATGTATTTAGCATCTCGACCTGCTTCCAGCAGTTCCATTACTTTCTTCTTAAACTCCTTGTTTACAATTGTTTTTGGATTCTTTAATGCCTCGTTAAGCGAAACAGTTTTGTCGCTCATACGCAGATTCACCTCACCAAAAACAGTGTCTTTGTGCATCGACTTGCGAATCGCCCAACTATCGCCTTTCTCTTGCTTCATCATCACCTTCTTGCCATTCTCATCATAGTGTAAGTAATTATTAGTAGTCTTATTGATGACGCGCAAATTCTGTTTGAAACTCACAATGATGTTTTCCAATATCTGCTTGGCATCCATAGTAAACGAATCCCAAGGCTTCAGGAACTCCTTGGCTATTTCCTTTTCTTGACCATTGATGACCACTGTTTCAAATCGGCGCAGTTTACGTTGTAATTGGTATCGGTTGGCATTGTGCTTCGAGTGTGCAGCTTCGTTATTGAGCAAATTCACATGGTCGCGAGTGGCACAAGCAATTACAATAGCATCCATGGCGTGATGGCGGTGATCTATGCGCTTTTTGTTGAAGCCTTTTTGCAATTCGAGCGGCATGGCTGGTATTTCGTGGCCTTCAGCACTGATGGCTGTAAAACAATTCTTGCCCGTCAGTTCGTTCAAACGGCAGAAACGCGGTAAAACAATACTATTCCAAACGTCGTTCATCCCCCAGTCCTTTTTCAGACGGTCAGTGATGGAACCATTGCACGAAATCAAGTTTTTAGAGACGGCTTCTTGCTCGTATTCGCCGTTTTCGAGTTCTTCACGTACAATGTTTGAAAGAAGTCCTTTCACCAATTTGCTGATATAGCGACTGTCATTCAGTTGCCTTTCGATGAAGCCGTCTGGGATGTCGTCCATCAGCAATTTCTTCATCTTCGTGCGGTTGTTGGCATAATGCTCTTTCACAAATTTCTCGTATGCCTCAACAGACAATATTTCCACCACTTTTCCTTGGCTCAGTTGCACTTTTTCACCATGATGATTCTTGATAAACTCAAAACCAAGTTGGCGGTCTTTTAGACCGTTCACTTCTTTTTCACAAATCACCTTGTTGGTAAACGAATCATCGAAGTAGCGCGATTGAGGAATCACATGCTCAATTTCGTATGCAGCAGTAAACAACTTGGCAAGCGGAATCATTTCGCCAGTATAAGGTGAGCGGTATTTCTGCTCTAACCAACATTTGTACCTTATTATATCTGCCTTTGATGGCTGTGCCGATTTAGATATTTTGCTAACGAAATCAAAATCCTTGTCATCCTTGGTCAAATTGTCAAGCGCATTTTCCTCGTAAATTCGCAGAATATCTTGCTGGCTTGGCGAATATGGGCGAACATTCTCGATTTCAGGGTCATTCATGAACTCCATGAGCATCGCCTTAATGCGCAGGTTGGTGTTTTCATTTTGCAGGATGTTTTCTGTCATCCGTTTGCGCTTATCGGCGGGATTTTTCATCTCGCGACCTAGTTCCAAATGGATTTCATCAATTTGCTCCTCCTGCTTCCAGATGTCACGGACGGTACGTAGCGTTTCCGTAACAACCTGTTCCACAATGGGATTGCGCAGCGAATGCTGCTTGAATTCCTTCAAATAGCAGTCGATGTCGTCGGGCTTTTTCCATTTCCCGATTTCCTTTGCCTCCGAATGGCGGTCATAGACAATGTAGCATGCCAACCAAACAGGCAGACCTTTGAAATGGTCAATGTCAGTCAGGTTAATAGCCTTTTCGCGCACTCGGTTTTTGATGTTTTCATCGTATTCGCCCGTCAGCATCTTGTCAATACGTTCTTTTGTCTTGATGTCAATGGCATCAGCACTCCAGTACTTGCCCATCCGCATCAAAGGCAGCAACTTCTTGATGGCCTTTTCAGAATATGATCCATAGTCCTTTTTAAATGGCTTTACTTTGGCGAACACCTCCGCAAACAAATCGGAAAGATTGTTCTTTTCGGCGTACTTCTTCAATGCCTTGGCTATTTCCATCTTGTCTTCCACAGAATAAAGAATATGCCACAGCGACATTTCTTTTTCGCTAGTGAGAAAACCTGTATCAATACCACATTTCAACAATCCACCAAGCATTGTTGCCCTCGTTTCATTACAGGGATAATCCTTGTCCTCAACATAGTTCCAACGATAAGGATACAGGTCTTTGCCCTTCTCCTTTTTGATTTTGAAGTAAGAATTGAGTAGCGTATCCTGCTTGATGGAAGCCCTGTCATTGAGCCAATCGAAGAGTTTCACATAGTCGTCTTCGGTTTTCAGAAACTCGTTGGTAACATCCACATCGGTTTGGAGTTTCCCCACCGAAACGTTTCCGAACAAGTCCAACTGATTATCACTGACAATTCTTTCTCGTTGGTAGATACGCAAATTCTGCACAAATTGCCAAAGGCGAAACTCTTGGAACAATGGATTTGATTTGGCAATGCACTTTACGGGATGCTCGTTGCCATCCTTATCGAAGTGGCTCTCGTATGGGCAATCGTTGATGAGTGACTTCTTACTCTTCAATGGACGTTGGTAGAACAAGATGTCGTTGATGAATAGATTAATGAAGTCAGGCTTAGCCATGTTTTTGCGGTGTGACTCATTGTTCGGATACAACTCCTCTAGGCATCTATTATATAATGTATCGTCCTTCAATTCTGGTATCAAAGCAATCTGAGTTTCAAGAATCTGCCTTAGTTCATCTTTGTAGTATTTACGCTCCACCGTGCGAACCAACTTGCCAATAATCTTTTGGTCCGGCTTTTGAAGCAAGTGGTCATAGATATAGCAACCGACGGTCATGTGGCTGTTATCGATGTCGAACTCCGTTTTCTTCTTTAGCAAAGTCCAATCATCCTCTTTTGGAGCGCGAAAAGAGCGTTTGATATTGCCTTCCTTGTCCTTCTTTGGCGTTCCGTCCTTCTCAAGGTCAGTTGTCACGATAAACTCTTTAACTTTTCCCTCCCAATCCAAGGGCGTTTTGCTCGTGCGGCGATAGACCATGCCATTCTCCAAATACACATTGTACCAAACATCATCGCCCTTTTTCTCATCAGTAGCTTCAACTCTCACCACTTTTTGAGCGATAAACTCGACCAGTTTGTCTTGCTGTTCATCCTCATCCTCGCCACGCAATTGGTAATAACCACGCTTCTGGTTAAACTGTAATAGAATCCATGCAAGTTCTTCTTTTGTAAGTCTTTGTGTCAGAGCTTTCTTGCGAAGGTAGTAGATAGTCCAGTCGTAAGGTACTTTTTTGTCGTCGGCAACGAGTTGAGGCTGGTGTTGGGCAAAATCCGCCAACATCTCATTGAACGAGTCTTTGAAAACAAAGTCAATTTTGCCATATTCATTCTTTTGCCAGGCTAACTTTGGCTCACCATAATCAATGAACTTTCCGTGTTTATCAATCTGCTTAGCAAAATGTTCAGGCAAAAATCCCATCAGTTTCAAGACACGCAAAAGTCGTTGCCTACGTAACAAATTCCGTTCATGTAGACGGCGTACGCCTCTATATCCAGTTCGTTCCGCAGTTTGCGATACGGAATTGCCTGCATCAAAGTTGCCCAGTATATCAGCCGACATGGGAATAATTCTACTTCCAGCCGCACTAATGCTTACTGGCTTCAGATACATTTTCTCGTTTTCGCGGGTTATTTCTTCCGCATTCACTACCGCCCAGCCAATGCTGTTGGTTCCCAAGTCAAGTCCAAGTATTTTCTTCATTGTATCCTATGTTTAACGTGTTATCAAAAGCGAAAATTTTTGTCAAAATTACTATTTTTTTTCAAAAAACACTTGCAGTATTGGAAAAATACCTATTTTTGCAGCACAAGATATGCAGCAATTCACAATAAGGATTATTCCGTTGTGAAAACATCAAGTTCGGGGCAGCTTTGGTTGCCTCGTCTTTTTTTGCCCATATCTTATCGCTGTTCATTCCTTCAATCCTATATCCGCGCCAAAAATACAACACGTCTGTTTCAGAACATGAAACAGTGCTGCTTTTATTTCTATTTTTGCACAATAATCATAACGTTTATGAGAAATTCAGACATATTTTGGCAATACACTTGGTTGGTAAACACCATTCTACGCGCTGAGAAGATTGATTTCGAACGCATCAGACAGATGTGGCTCGCCAACGACCTAAACGACGACCGCCCCCTCTCTCGCACCACCTTCTACCGCCTGCGGCAAGCCATCGATGACATGTTTGGCATCCGCATCGAGAGCGACAACCAGCACCAATAGCATCATTTTATAGCCATTTTTCCCAATACAATCGGTTTTTCTTTAATTTTGCACAAATTTTTCAAACCATGCGAAAAACAACATTAATCATCATCCTTTTATCCATGTGGTTTTCAGGTTATTCTCAAATAGATTGGTTCGGCTTCAACAGGTATAGAGCCGACAACGAGCGTATTATCGAGAGCGGCGATTTCCCCGAGGTCGTGTTCATGGGGAACTCCATCACCGACAACTGGGCGTATTTCCATCCTGGATTCTTCACCTCCCACAACTACCTCGGCAGGGGTATCGGAGGCCAGACTTCGGCCCACATGCTGGTACGTTTCAAGACCGACGTCATTGATCTCCATCCCAAGGCGGTGGTCATCATGGCCGGCACCAACGACGTGGCACATAACGATTATTGGGTTGCTCCCGACCAGGTGGTCAACAACGTAATCTCGATGTGCGAACTGGCCCAAGCCCATGGCATTATCCCTATCATCAGCTCCATTCCGCCTTGCAAAGCCTTTGTGTGGAGACCCGAGATTAACGACGCTGCCCAAACCATCGTCGAAATCAACAAGAAGCTGAAAGCCTACGCCGAAGCCAATGGCTTCGTTTATGTCGACTACCACACAGCCCTTGCCGACAAAGACAACGCCTTCCCCACCACGCTGAGCCAGGATGGCTGCCATCCCAACCCCGACACCTATTTCACTATGGAAGCCATAGTGGTGAAAGCCATACAAGAGGCTTTGAAACAATAACTCCCGATGACCCCCACCAGTCTCGACATAGAACGCCGCCACACTGCCCCTATCCTATTGATTTCCCTTGGAATCATTGCAGTCGGGCTGCTGCTATTCGTGATGAACCTGTGCTTCGGCTCGGTGTCCATACCGTTTGCGGAATTCATCAAGGATTGTTACTATTCCATTAGGGACTCTGTAATGACGGTGTTCGACAGAGAGTGGGTATGCAACGAGCCTTCCACCTACCATACCATCATTTTCGAATACCGCCTTCCTGGTGCCATTACCGCGTTGCTGGCGGGCATAGGACTCTCTGTCTCAGGCCTTTTGATGCAGACGCTTTTTCGCAATCCTTTGGCCGATCCTTCCCTTTTAGGCATTAGCAGCGGTGCAAGCCTCGGTGTGGCCTTGGTCGTATTATTGGCAGGCAGTTTCGGCGGCATCGCCGTCAGCACCTTGGCTTTGTGGTCAACCTATGGTGTGGCATTAGCCGCCTTTGTCGGGGCGTTTTTGGTGCTGTTGCTTATCCTAGCACTTAGTTCACAGTTAAAAAGCATGGTCAGCCTCGTTTTGGTGGGCATCATGATTGCCTACATTGCTGGCTCAGTCACCGACATACTGAAGTTCTTCAGCCAAAAGGAAGTGCTGCACTCCTTCGTCATCTGGGGAATGGGCAGCTTTTCTAACGTGAGCAAGGCACAGTTGCCGTTCTTCGCTATCACGGTTATGGTGGGTACTGTCGGCGCCTTCTTACTATTCAAGACCTTAAACCTCTTGTTGTTGGGCGAGCGTTATGCCGAAAACCTCGGCGTCAACATCCGTCGAAGCAGCATGCTCATCATTCTGGTTTCGGGCTTCCTTACCGCCATTATCACGGCGTTCTGCGGCCCCATCGCCTTCTTGGGCTTGGCGGTGCCGCATATCGCACGTTTCCTCTTCAAGAGCAGCGACCACAAGCTACTCATCCCGGCCACGGCCTTCCTCGGCATGGACTTGGCCTTGTTCTGTAACCTCATCGCGCGTCTGCCTTCATTCGAAAGCAAACTACCCGTCAACTCGGTCACGGCGCTCATCGGCGCACCTATCGTATTATGGGTTATCTTTCACCGTCAAAAAGTGCTGAAATGAACGAAGTGCTCCATACCACCGACCTACTCATCGGCTACAAAGGCCAAGCGCTGATGCCCGAAATCAACGTGAGCCTCAACGAAGGCGACATCGTGGCCTTGGCGGGTCCCAACGGCTCGGGCAAGACGACGCTGTTCAAGACACTTTCGGCCAGCATCAAGCCCATCGGCGGTGAGGTCAGCCTATTCGGGAAAAAGCTGCAGGACTATCATCCCAGCGAGCGCAGTTCCCTCTTCAGCCTCGTGCTGACCGAGAAGCCCGACGACCTCTTCCTTAAGGTCTTCGACATCGTGGCAGCAGGGCGTTATCCCCATCTCGGTCTCCTCGCCCGACTGAAAGCCGAAGACGAGCAAATCATCTACGACAGCCTCGAGACCGTAGGCATCAGCCATTTGGTCAACCGCAACTTCGTCTCCTTGAGCGATGGCGAGCAACAGAAAGTGATGATTGCCAAGGCCTTGGTGCAAGACACGCCCCTCATCTTTATGGACGAGCCCGCCGCCTTCTTGGACTATCCGAGCAAGATTGAGCTGGTCAACATCATGCACAAGCTCTCGCGCGAGAAACACAAGACCATCCTGTTCAGCAGCCACGACCTTGACTTGCTGCTCCGCCATGCCGATGTCATGTGGGTCGTCGCGCCCCAACAGCCTTTGCGCCAAGGAACGCCGAAAGAGCTTGTCGATCAGGGAATTATTGATGCGTATTTCAAGCCAATCGAGGCAAAGAAAGAGTTTTTCTGGATGAATCGAGAATAATAATCTGCATTTTTCGTATTTTTGCTGCTTCAAATCTTGCAGCAATTCTTACTAAAATGCAGAATATCAGAAATATAGCAATCATTGCACACGTTGACCATGGTAAGACCACCCTCGTGGACCGCATCCTGTACCAGTCGCAACTGTTCAAGGAATCGGACGAAGCCCCTGGCCAACTCATTCTCGACAACAACGACCTCGAACGCGAACGCGGCATCACCATCCTTTCGAAGAATGTGTCCGTTCGTTATAAAGATGTCAAAATCAATATTATCGACACTCCCGGCCACGCCGACTTTGGCGGCGAGGTGGAGCGTGTGCTCAACATGGCCGACGGCGTGCTGCTGCTCGTTGACGCCTTTGAAGGCCCCATGCCGCAAACCCGTTTCGTGCTGCAAAAGGCCATCGAGCTGGGCTTGAAGCCCATCGTGGTCATCAACAAGGTGGACAAACCCAACTGCCGTCCCGACGAGGTGCAAGAGGCCGTTTTCGACCTGATGTTCAACCTCGGCGCGACCGAAGACCAACTGGACTTCCCGACAGTCTACGGTTCCTCGAAACAAGGTTGGATGTCAGACCACTGGAACAACGTCACCGACAACGTCTCCTACCTCTTGGACGTCATCATTGACACCATTCCGCCTGCGAAGTTCGAGGAAGGCACACCTCAGATGTTGATTACCTCGTTGGATTACAGCTCTTATGTGGGTCGTATCGCCGTGGGACGTCTGAAACGCGGCACCCTACAAGCCGGACAGAACGTCTCGCTGGTGAAACGCGACGGCTCCGTGACCAAGTCGACCATCAAGGAGCTCTACACCTTTGAAGGTCTGGGCAAGGAACGCACCAAGAAGCCTGTCGAGGCCGGTGACATCATCGCATTAATGGGCATCGATGATTTCGAAATTGGCGACACCGTGGCCGACTACGAGAACCCCGAGCCGCTGCCGCCCATCCACGTGGACGAGCCCACGATGAGCATGTTGTTCACCATCAACAACTCGCCCTTCTTCGGCAAGGAAGGCAAATATGTCACCTCACGCCACCTGCGTGAACGCCTTTATAAGGAGACCGAGAAGAACCTTGCCTTGAAGGTCGAGGACACCGACTCACCAGACTCATTAATGGTCTACGGCCGTGGCATCCTGCACCTCAGCATCCTTGTCGAGACTATGCGCCGCGAGGGTTATGAGTTCCAACTCGGTCAGCCCAAAGTCATCGTGAAATACATCGACGACGTGAAATGTGAGCCTATCGAATGCCTCACCGTGCTGGTGCCCGAGGACTTCTCAGGTCGTGTCATTGAGCAGGTCAGCGCTCGCAAAGGTGAAATGACCCAGATGGAGCCTAAGGGCGACCGTATGTGCCTCGACTTCGACATCCCGTCACGCGGACTCATCGGCTTAAGAAACACGCTGTTGACCGTCACCGAGGGTGAAGCCATCGTCTCGCACCGCTTCAAGGGCTATGAGCCATGGAAGGGCGAGATGCCTACCCGCAACACTGGCGCCTTGATCTCGATGGAGACAGGCCAAGCCATCCCCTATGCCATCTGGAAACTTCAGGACCGTGGCACCTTCTTTGTCAACCCGAACGAGGACGTCTATGCCGGCGAGGTCATCGGCGAGAACACCCGTTCGAATGACATCGTCATCAACGTCTGCAAGACCAAGCACCTCACCAACGTGCGTGCCTCTGGCAGCGACGAGGCCATCCGCCTCATCCCGCCTGTACGTTTCTCGTTGGAGGAATACATGGAATACATCCGCGACGACGAGTATCTTGAGGTCACGCCCAAGAGCTTGCGTCTGCGCAAGATCATCCTCGACGAGCTGGAGCGCAAACGCGCCTCACGACGCGGGGAGGAATGACACAAAAAATATTTCCTAAAAGTCGGGCATCATGTCCGACTTTTTTTGTATTATTGCACTTTGTAGAAAATGGGCAAAACGAGGGCCGTTCCTCGTTTTAGAATTATTTTTATAGTATTGAAATTCAAAAATTTAAGAATATGTCAACGTTCAAGAAAACCCTTATCATCCTGTTCGTCACGATGGGATTGGCCTCGTGTGATATTCTCACCCAAGTGGCTCAAATGGCTAACTTTGCCAATTGCAAATTTAACTTCGACAGCGTCGACAATATCCAAATGCTCGGCGTCAACCTGAGCAAAGGCATGTCGAAAAGCGACCTCAACGCCGCCCAACTGCTCTCTTTAGCTAATGCCCTTGCCACAAGAAAGTTGCCCGTGACCTTCAACGTCAACGTGGGCGTCAATAATCCCAACGCCACTCCTGCCTCGATGACCAAAATGGATTACGTCGTCAGCCTCAACGGCAAGGAAGTCGTCAGCACCAGTTTGAATAAAAGCATCAGCGTAGGCGCCAACTCCAGTAGTGTGGTATCGATTCCCATCACCACCGACTTGTTCCAGCTTTTCAGCGGTGAGTCGGCCGATGCCATACTCAACCTGGCTTTCAAACTGGCCGGTGCCAGCAGCGATCCTGTCAACGTGGGCCTGAAGGTCAAGCCTTATGTCAGCATCAACGGGCAGCAACTCGCCTACCCCGATTTCATCTCCATGAACAAAGTGTTGAATTAATCCAAGCAAAACGAAATGGAGTATAAGGAAAGGCACTTCAGCATCGACCCTGGAAAGGGAAAGAAAATGGACGGTTGTCCCTACTCTACTTTCGAGGACGGACGCGATGTGAAGGAGTTTATCATCCCTCCGAAAGGCTATAGTTTCAAAGGTTTCCGCTTCGATCCTGACGCCAAAAACCAAATCTACGACGGCAGACTCATCGCAGAATTCGAAAAAGTGTCATTCAACGACATCTTGAGATCGAATCTGTGGAAGTTCATTCTCGCTTTGGGTATCATCGCCATCATTACGGTGGTGGTTATCTTGGCACTCAACGTTTTCAACAAGCCCGCTAAGCCCGTCAAGATTCCAGAGCCCGCTGTGGTTGTGAACGACACGACAGACGAAAAAACCGAGCCTGTACAAACCATCGAGACGAAAGACACTATCGCCTCTACCAATGACACCGTTAAACCTAACGATAAAGACGATGAGGTCATCCTCGACCTGAACGCCAAGAAGGACACGGTACAAGAAGCGCCGCAACCTGTGGCCGAAGACCCCAACGTGAAATTCAAGGAGGACTTCTGGACGTTGATTCACGAGCGCACCATCAGGATGGATCCCTACGACAACCTCTACAAGGAAAACAAGAACAAGGCGGAAGGCGAAGAGTATGAGTATCTGAGACTTACCATCCTAAAAGACTACAATTCCTTCAAGGCTTGGTCGGGCAAACTACATCAGATTCCCGCCGCCGACTTGGAGTCCATCAACACCATCAAGGACTTAAAGAACAAGCTCTACGAAATTGAATAACAACAATTTAAATTAATCAAATATGATCAGAAACAACTTCATCAAACGCCACAACGGCCCTACCGCATCGGATGCTGAAAAGATGCTCAAGGTCATCGGCGTTGCATCGCAAGAACAACTTGTCGACGAGATTATCGCTCCCGAAATCCGTCTGCCGAAGGACCTTAACATCGGCGAAGGCATGAGCGAGTACGAAGTCATCAGCCACCTCAAGGCCTTGGGTGCTAAGAACAAGCAGTTCCGCACCTACATCGGCTTGGGCTACTACAACACCATCACCCCTGGCGTCATCATGCGCAACATCCTTGAGAACCCAGGCTGGTACACCTCTTATACTCCTTACCAAGCTGAGATCTCGCAAGGCCGTCTCGAAGCCCTCGTGAACTACCAGACCGTCATCAGCGACCTCACCGCCCTGCCGTTGGCCAACGCCAGCTTGCTCGACGAAGGCACCGCCGCCGCCGAAGCCATGCTGATGTTCTGGCACGCCCGCAGCCGCGCCCAGGTGAAGGCCGGCGTGAAGAAGTTCTTCGTCGCCAACGACGTGTTTCCGCAGAGCATCGAAGTCATCAAGACCCGTGCCCACTTCCAAGGCATCGAGGTCGTGATCGACGACATTGACAAGTTCGATTGCAGTGAAGAATACTTTGGTGTGCTGATCCAGTGCCCCAACCAATTCGGTGAAATTGTCGACAACCGCGCCAAGGTCGCCGCATGGAAAGAGAAAGGCATGCAAGTGGCCGTCGCCGCCGACCTGCTCAGCCTCACCCTCATCACGCCTCCCGGCGAATGGGGTGCCGACGTGGTCTTAGGTTCCAACCAGCGTTTCGGTCTGCCGATGGGATTCGGTGGTCCGCATGCCGGTTACTTTGCCACCACCGAAGCCTACAAGCGTGAGATGCCCGGCCGTATCATCGGCATCAGCGTGGATGCCCTTGGCAACCCCGCTTTCCGTCTGGCTCTGCAGACCCGTGAGCAGCACATCAAGCGCGAAAAAGCCACGTCCAACATCTGCACAGCTCAGGCTCTATTGGCCATCATGTCAGGCTTCTACGCCCTCTATCATGGCCCGGACGGCTTGATTGAGATTGCACATCATATCAACTGCCTCGCTGGCAAGCTGACCTCAGAATTGGCCAAGCTCGGCGTAAAGCAACTCAACAAGCACTTCTTCGACACCCTGTTGTTCGAACTGCCTGAAGGCGCCTGCACCTGCAAGGTGAAGGAAGCCGCCGAGAAACACGGCATGAACTTCCGCATCATCGACAAGCAGCACTTTGGCATCAGCATCGACGAGACCACGGCCCGTGAAGACATCAACGAGATTGGCATTGTCGTCGCCGAAGCCCTCGGCAAACAGCACGAGGAACTGGTCTGCGACCCGAACTGCCAGAAGTTCAGCGGCATCCCTGCTGAGATGCAGCGTACCTCCAAGTTCATGCAGGCCCCGATGTTCTTCAAATACCGCAGCGAGACCGACATGATGCGTTACATGAAGAAACTCGAAAACCGCGACCTCAGCCTCAACCGCTGCATGATCCCGCTGGGTTCCTGCACCATGAAGCTGAATCCCGCCACCTCGATGTATGCCCTCAGCTGGCCTGAGTTCGGCAACATCCACCCCTTCGTCCCCTCCGACCAAGTGGAAGGCTACCTTGAACTCATCGCTGAGATGGAGAAAGACCTCTGCGAGATCACGGGCTTCAAGGGCATGAGCTTCATGCCTAACTCGGGTGCGAGCGGCGAATATGCCGGTCTGCTCACCATCCGTCGTTACCAAGAGGCCAACGGCCAGGGTCACCGCAACATCTGCCTGATCCCTGCCTCGGCCCACGGCACCAACCCCGCATCGGCCGCCATGGCTGGCATGCAAGTGGTGGTTGTGAAATGCGACGAAAACGGCAACATCGACCTCGAAGACGCCAAGGCCAAAGCCGAGCAATACAAGGACAACCTGGCTGCCTTCATGGTCACCTATCCTTCGACCCACGGCATCTACGAGGACGGCATCCGCACCCTCGTGAAGATCGTTCACGACAACGGCGGCCAAGTCTACATGGACGGCGCCAACATGAACGCCCAGGTCGGCCTGACCAGCCCTGGTTACATCGGTGCCGACGTCTGCCACCTCAACCTGCACAAGACCTTCGCCATCCCTCACGGCGGTGGCGGTCCAGGCGTAGGCCCCATTGGCGTGGCCGAACACCTGAAGCCCTACCTGCCTTCACACATCCTGTTCCACTGTGGTGGCGAAAAGCAGGAAGGCGCCGTTTCAGCCGCTCCGTTCGGTAGCGCCCAGATCCTCACCATCACCTACTGCTACATCAAGATGCTGGGCGGTGAAGGTCTGAAGAAAGCCACTATGGGTGCTATCATGAACGCCAACTACCTGAAGGAAAGACTGAAGGACTACTACCCGATCCTGTATACTGGCAACCACGGCCATGTGGCTCACGAGATGATCCTCGACATCAACGGCATCAACAAGACTGTTGGTGTGGCCGCCATCGACATCGCCAAGCGTTTGATGGACTTCGGCTTCCACGCTCCTACCGTGGCCTTCCCGGTGCACGAGACCCTGATGGTGGAACCCACCGAGAGCGAGCCGATCGCCGAGCTTGACCGTTTCGTCGAAGCCATGATCCAGATCCGCAAGGAAATCAAGGACATCGAGGATGGCAAGGCCGAGAAGGGCAACAACATCATCTCGCATGCACCTTATACTGCCGAGATGCTGATGGCCAACGAGTGGAACTTCCCCTTCACTCGTGAAGAGGCCGGCTTCCCGATGAAGAGCGACGTTCAGGACAAGTACTTCCCGCACGTCACTCGCATTGACGACGCCTACGGCGACAGGAATTTGGTTTGCAAGTTTTATGCTGAATAATTTGGTTCACGCAAAACTCGCTGGATGAAAAAAAATCGCAACCTTCGGGTTGCGATTTTTTTATCCATTCAAATGCTCTAAACAGAATACTTAGACTGTGTAGAGGCGGTGCTAGCACTGCCTCTTAAACTAGAAAAATCAACTTTAATTTCTGTTGACACGGGGTTTGGTTTCGTCCCACGAGCCATCGGCAGCGGTGCTGAAACCGTCGAAGGCGATGGTATCGGGAGAGAGGAAGCCTTGCGCATCAAAGTAATAGAGCTTGTCATCAGGGCCCAATGCCCAGACACGACAGCGCATCATGTCATCGTCGAGGCGACGATAGACGACGTGGCCATCAGAAAGCGTGTCGAAGACACCGTTGTGGAGGACGTATGTGGCAGGCGTGTAGCCCGGCGTGGCGGCAAGGCTGTCAGGGTTGCGAATTTTGAGCCCCATCGTCACGAAGGCGCCACCATCCATACCGGTGTGGGCCATTTGATCTTCGTAAGCCTCGTCGGGAGTGAGCCATGGATCGCCATCGACAGGCGGCTTAGGTTGCCAAAGGCCGCAAGACGTGAGCAAACCAAGACCGATGACCAGCAGAAAATTTTTTTTGAATTTTTTCATTGTTTGATATTTTTAAGTTTTTTGCTATTGTAGTCAAGTACAAAGTTGTAATCACTGGAGACTGTTGCCTTCCCAATCGTAAACAAAAACCATACCCCTGCTGTTACAGTAACACACAATTCGATTTTGTTTTTGCAAATATAAATAAAATATTGTTATTCCAATTTATTATAAAAGTAAATTTCAATAAATTATGATGACAATTCCTAAACAAAGGCTCTTTTTTGGTAAAACACATCATTTGGGGAACACAAAAGTTCACGCAGAAATCGCAGATTCGACGTAGTCAATTGTAGAGACGGTGCATGTATCGTCTCTACCAAACCAAAACAAAAAAAAAACGCAACCAAACGGTTGCATTTTTTTTGTTTATATGTCAGTGCATTAACTTCGTTGAATCTGCGAGTTCTGCGAGTTCTGCGTGAGACAAACTTAACTTTAACGTCTCTGCTGTTGCTGCAGCTTAGCCTGCTGTTTCTGGGCCTCTTCGAGACGTTTCATGAAACCTGATTTCTTCTGCGGCTTCTTCTTGTTCTTCTCGATGGTGGCACGTACCTTATCCTCATTGATCATCTTGCGGAAGATAAACATCTGAATGAAGGTGATAATATTGACCAACATGTAGTAGTAGCTCAAACCAGCCGAATAGTTGTTGAAGATGGCGAAGAACATGATGGGCATCAGATACATCATCCACTTCATTGGTTTCATCTGCGGGTTGCTCGAATAATCCATCTGCTTGTTGTTCACATAAGTGTAGATGAGCGTGGTGATGGTCATCAGGATGGTGAACAGGCTAAGGTGGTCCATGCCAAGGAACTTGGGAAACTCCACGATGCTATCGTAGGTCGAGAGGTCATCAGCCCACAGGAAAGGTTGTTGACGCAACTCGATACTGGCTGGGAAGAAACGGAAGATGGCTATAAGGATGGGGAACTGCAGCAAGGCGGGCAAGCATCCCGAGGCGGGGCTCACGCCAGCCTGACGTTGCAGGTTCAGCACGGCCTGTTGCTTCTTCATAGCATCCTCCTGCTTGGGATATTTCTCGTTGATGGCTTCCATCTCGGGCTTCAGCACACGTGTAATGGCCGACGATTTGTACGATTTGAATGCCAAGGGGAACAATAAGGTTTTGATGAGGATGGTCAAGATAAGGATGACGATACCATAGTTCCATTTCTCGCCAATGGGCTTAAGCCAATTAAACACTTCGATGACACCATAGTTGATCCATCGGATCAGGAAAAAGTTACCAAGGTTGATTTGGCGTTGCAGGTCAAGACCATAGATCTTCAAGGTCTTGAAGTGGTTGGGGCCGAAATAGAGTTGCATCGGGATGGTGTTGGTCTCGGCTTCGACATTGTAAGGCACTGAGATGTTGGTTGCCATCGACTTAAGATAGCGAGGGTTCTCAGCTTTGGTGCGGGTCTTCACGGTCATCTTTGCGTTGAGGAACTCCTCCTTGGCCACGATGACGTTGCAGAAAAAGCGCTGCTTGAAGGAGATCCATTTCAGCTTGTTGTTGACGGTCTCGTCGTCGTCTTTGTTCACGTCGAGGTGCTCCACCTTCTTGTCGGAGAGCGAGCGGTAGTACACCGACTCATCTGCGAAACGGTCGTTGCTCTTTTCCTGTTTCATCAGGTCGACTGCCCAATCAAGACTGAGGTAATCGGCATTGTCAGCGATGATGTCTTTCAAGCCGACGGTGCGGATGTCGAAGTCGAGCATATAGTTGTCGTAACGGATGGTGTATACATATTCAATGTACTTCGCAGGGTCTTGAGTGAGCAGACGCATGGCGAAGGTAACGCTGTCGCCTTCAGCCACGGTGATGTCACCTCCCGTGTAAGGCTTACCATTCATGTAAGGTTGAAAGTAGAACTGCGAGGTGTTGATGACACGGTTTTGGGCCAGGAATGAAAGGTCGAACTTTGACGTGGCCGTGTCGAAAGAGATCAGCTGCAGCGAGTCATAAGTCAGGTAATCCTTCAGTTCCACCTGTTTCAAAAAACCGCCTTTGCTGCTGAGCGTCAGCTTTTGCAGTTTGTTCTCAATTGTCCAGAGCTGTTCCTCACCTTCTGCAGACGCGGCAAAGACACCAAATTTTTCCGTTAATTCATTAGCTTGCTTTAACGCTAGCGCGGCCGAGTCCAATTCAGTCGTTGCAGTTGTATCAGCCAGTTGCACCGTGACTTCAGTCTCGCGTTGTTCGAGTTGACGGAGCGAGTCCCGTTCCCTATTGACGCGATTAATGGAGTCTTGCACCTGTTGCCGTTTGGCCAGTTCCTCCTTCGACGGCGACATGAAATACATCCAGCCGAAGAGGATGGCAGCGATGAGGGCAAAACCAATGAGTGTGTACTTATTTTTCATTATTCAATGGTATTTTTCAAAATGAGCGGCAAAAATACAAAAAAAAGTGTCCCGAAGGACACTTTTTCGTTTAACAGTTCCACTTTTTCAGTGAAAGTACAGCATCAATAGTATCTGTAGCTCTTCACCTGGCCGATGTGGCGGGCAAGGCGGACCACCTGGTTGCTGTAGCCGAACTCGTTGTCGTACCACAGATACAGGATCACAGTCTTGCCGTCTTCGCTCACCTTGGTGGCTGGCGCATCGAAGATGCAGGCGCAGCTGTCGCCGATGCCATCGCTCGAGACGAACTCGGTGTTGCTGCTGAAGCGGATCTGCTCGATGAGGTTGCCCTCAAGGCAGGCCAGACGGAAGGCCTCGTTGACCTCCTCCACCGAAGTGGCTTTCTCGACATCGAGGGCGAGGACAGCTAACGACACGTCAGGCGTAGGCACACGCACAGCGTTGCTCGTCAGTTTACCCTTCAGCTCGGGGATAGCCTTGGCAGCGGCCTTGCCAGCACCCGTCTCGGTGATAACCATGTTCAACGGGGCCGAACGACCACGACGCTCTTTCTTGTGGTAGTTATCCAGCAGGTTCTGGTCGTTGGTGTAGCTGTGGATGGTCTCGATGTGGCCCTTCACGATGCCGAAGTTCTTCAGCATGACCTCCAGACCAGGAACGATGGCGTTGGTGGTGCAAGAAGCAGCTGAGAAGACGGTCTCATTGTCAAGGTCGAGTGTGTCTTGGTTGACGCCATACACCACATTCGGGATGTCGCCCTTACCAGGAGCGGTGAGCAGCACCTTGGCCACGCCCTTGGCTTGCAGGTGACGCGACAAGGACTCTCTGTCACGGAAGGCACCCGTGTTGTCGATAAGCAAAGCATCATGGATGCCATATTCCGTATAATCGAGGTCCTCAGGATTCTTGCTTTCAAGGAAGAGGATCTTTTGACCATTGACCATCATGGCGTTTTCACCCGGGATGGGCGTGCAGACGCCATGGAAGTAACGGTGCACCGAGTCGGTACGGAACAGGTTGATACGCTTCAAGATGTCCTCAGGTGAGTTCTTGCGGGTGACGATGGCACGCACACGCAAGGCATCGCCTCTGCCAGCCATCTCTGTCATCTCACGGCAGAGGATACGGCCGATACGACCGAAACCGTAAAGGATGACATCCTGCACCTTATTGCTGCGCGGGTTGGCATCGATGATGTAGCTGAGCTTGTCGCGCACAAAAGCGGTCACGTTGTTATTGTACTTCTCCTTCTCATCCGTCCACTCGGAATTGAGACGGCCAAGGTCGATACGGGCGGGAGCCAGATTCTCGGCAAGAAGGGCCTTGGCGATGAGCAAGGAATCCTGCACACGGACGGGCTTGTGCAACACATTCTCGGCACGGAGGTGCTTGTTCAAGATCTTACCCGAACCACGGTTGACCAACAGCGAGCGCAACATAATGAGCTCCACTGACTTGTCGTACCACAGTCTACCGACGATGTTGATGAGTTCATTGGCGGCTTTTTCGTTTTCATTCCAAGCCTTCAAAGAGGTTTCAAAATTGTCGTTGTTCATAATTGTTGTTTTAATACTATAATGAGGTTAATTGTGTGTTTATGTTAGATTTTTGGCAAAGTTAGGGATTATTTTAATCCAAACAAATGAAAAGGACTTTTTTTTGTATTTTTGCCGAAAAATAAAACATTCAATGGAGAAAAGCGATTGTTTGTACAATGCCTACTTGAGTATCCTTAAGGAAGAACTCGTGCCCGCCATGGGCTGCACCGAACCCATCTGTTTGGCCTATGCCGCCGCAAAAGCCCACGAAATCCTCGGCACCATGCCGAAACGCGTGGAGATCAAAGCCAGCGGCAACATCATCAAGAACGTGAAGAGCGTCATCGTGCCCAACACCAAGGGCATGAAAGGCTTGAAAGCCTCCGTGGCCGCAGGCATCGTAGCTGGCAATCCCAAGAAAGCCCTTGAGGTCATCGCCGAGGTCACGCCCGAACAGAAAAAGGAAATCGCTGACTTCTTGGACAGCACATTGATGACCATCGTGCCCCTCAACGTCATCGCCCAACTTGACGTAACGGTCACCTTATATACAGAGGAACACTCTGCCAGCGTACGCATTGCAGGCTTCCACACCAACATCGTCCACATGGAAAAGGACGACCAAGTGCTGTTCGATTCGGGCTATGCCGAGACGGGCGCCACGAAGCTCACCGACCGCAGCTGCCTCAGCATGAAGGACATCTACGACTTCGCCAACACTGTCAACATCGAAGACCTCAAGCCCATCATCAAGCCGCAGATGGAATGCAACAAAGCCATCTCGCAGGAAGGTCTGAAAAACAACTGGGGCGCCAACATCGGCAGCACTATCCTCAGCTTCGGCACCGACGTGAGAATCAAAGCCCGTGCATGGGCCGCGGCGGGTTCAGACGCCCGCATGAGCGGCTGTGAGATGCCCGTCATCATCAACTCGGGCAGCGGCAACCAAGGCATGACGGTCAGTCTGCCTATCCTCGCCTACGCCGAGGAATACGGCATCGACGAGGAACGCACAATACGTGCCGTGTCACTGTCCAACCTTGTCGCCATCCACCAAAAGACGGGCATTGGACGTCTCTCGGCCTATTGCGGTGCCGTCAGTGCAGGCTGCGCCTCGGGCTGCGGCATCGCCTACCTCCTCAATGAGCCGTTGAACATCATCGAACACACCCTCGAGAACGCCTTGGGCATGGCTGCAGGCATCGTCTGCGATGGTGCCAAGCCCTCCTGTGCCGGCAAGATCGCCCTCTCTGTGGAGGCGGGCATCCTCGGCTACGAGATGAGCAAACAAGGCTGCAACCTCCTCGGAGGTGATGGCATCATCGGCAAAGACGTTGAAGAGACCATCGACCACATCGGCTGCCTCGGTCGTTTAGGCATGAAGGAGACCGACGTGGAGATCCTTAAGATTATGGTGGAATAAGGAATTACCCTTTAATTAATTCCTTCAGTTTATCGGCAAAAAGGTTGATATCCTCTTCCGTAGTATCAAACGCACACATCCAACGGACGACGTCGGCATCCTCGTCCCAATCGTAGAAGAAATAATGGTTCTGCAACGCTTTCCAGACCTTACGAGGTAGCTGGGCAAAGACACCGTTGGCCTGCACAGGATAAACGACTTTCACGCCAGGGATATCCTTCACGGCTTGGTATAGCAATTGCGCCATCTTGTTGGAGTGTTCGGCATTGCGCTTCCAAAGGTCGTTCTCGAAATAGGCATCAAACTGCGCCGCAATGAAACGCATCTTGGAGCAGAGCTGCATGGCCTGCTTGCGGCGGTATTTGAAGTCTGGACAGAGATCAGGATTCAGAAGGACGACCGCTTCACCCATCATCAAGCCGTTCTTGGTGCCACCGAAGGAGACGGCATCCACACCGAGGTCGGTGGTCATCTCTTTGAAGGCGCACCCCAAAGCCACGGCAGCATTACCCAGACGGGCACCATCGATGTGGACGTACATGTTGTATTCCCTTGCCAGACCCACGATGGCCTTGATCTCATCCAAGGTGTACAAGGTGCCCAACTCGGTCGGCTGGGTGATGCTAATGACCTTAGGCTGGCTGTGGTGCTCAAAACCGAAGCCATGCAGACGTGTCTTTATCAAAGCGGGTGTCAACTTGCCGTCGGGCGTATCGACCGTCAGCAGGCGGCAGCCCACGATACGTTGCGGTGCGCCACATTCGTCCACGTTGATATGGGCGGTCTCGGCACAGACCACGGCCTCATGGGAGTTGAGCATGGCATCGATACACAAGGTGTTGCATCCCGTGCCGTTGAAGGCAAAGAACACCCTCGCCTGCTCGCCAAACTGTTCACGGAACTTCGCCTCCGTGGCAGCACAATATTCATCATCGCCGTATGCCACCGCATGTTCCTTGTTCACACGGGCAATGGCTTCCAAAACCTCGGGACTTACGCCCGAATGGTTGTCGCTTCCGAATCCTCGTTTCATTTTGTTGTTTTTGACACGAGACACGGGACTTCGTGACACGGGACAGACCCTGGTCTCGCGTCCCGCGTCTCGCAGTCTCGCGTCTATTAAACCATCTTTTTAGCTTCTTCCAGTATCATATTGGCAAAACGCTCTGCCTCGGCCTCGGTCTTGCCTTCGCTATAAATACGGATAATCGGTTCGGTGTTCGACTTGCGCAGATGCACCCAGCCTTCTTCAAAATCGATCTTCACGCCATCGATTGTGGTCACCAGCTCGTCCTTGAACTTCTCCGCAAACTTGGCCAGGATGCCATCAACATCGGTGGTAGGCGTCAGCTGGATCTTGTTCTTCGACATGAAATAGGCAGGATATTCCTTCTTCAGTTCAGAGCACTTCACCTTCTTCTCAGCCAATTGGGTCAAGAACAAAGCTGTGCCAACGAGGGCATCACGGCCATAGTGCAGCTCAGGATAGATGACACCACCGTTACCTTCACCACCGATGACGGCACCTACTTCTTTCATCTTTTCCACCACGTTGACCTCACCCACGGCAGCGGCAAAATATTGCTGTCCATGTTTTTGGGTCACGTCACGTAAAGCACGCGTTGAAGAGAGGTTGCTCACCGTCGGGCCGGGGGTGTGCTTCAGGATGAAGTCGGCCACCGAGACCAAAGTGTATTCCTCGCCAAACAATTCGCCGTCCTCCTTGACGAAAACCAGACGGTCAACGTCAGGGTCAACGACCACGCCAAAGTCGCAGCCTTGCTCCTTGACGTAGCGGCAGATGTCGGTGAGGTTCTGTGCCAAAGGCTCGGGCGTGTGGGCAAACTTGCCCGTAGGCTCGCAGTTGAGTTCTAGCACTTCTTTCACGCCAAGGGCACGCAGCATCTTGGGGATGGCGATGCCGCCCGTCGAGTTGACCGCATCCACAGCCACCTTGAAGTTGGCCTTCTCGATCACTTCCTTGTTGACCAGCGGCAACTGGCACACCATTTCCACGTGTTTATCCATCCAGCCGTCAATTTGCTGATAGCTACCTATCTCCTCGATCGGGACGAAGTCGAAATCGTCTTTGGCAGCCACGTCGAGCAGCCAAGCGCCTTCGGCAGCAGAGATGAACTCGCCCTTCTCGTTGAGGAGCTTTAGGGCGTTCCATTGGGCGGGGTTGTGGCTGGCCGTCAAGATGATACCGGCATCGGCTTTCAGTCCTGTGACGGCAATTTCGGTTGTAGGCGTGGTGCTCAGGCCGATGTCAAGCACGTCGGCGCCCATGGCCTGCAGGGTACCGCAGACCACCTGATTGACGAGGAAGCCTGAGAGACGGGCATCGCGGCCCACCACGACTTTGGGGCGTTTCACCCCTTTGCTATGTTGTACGAATTTGACGAAAGCGGCGGTGAATTTCACCATATCGATTGGCGTGAGGTTGTCGCCCGGCTGGCCGCCAATGGTGCCACGAATGCCGGAAATGGATTTAATCAGTGTCATATTTATTGAATTTTAAAATCTAACATTATCGGATAATGGTCCGATGCCTTGTATTTATATCGTTCAAAACCAAGCGGTTTCACACCGTCATTAGCCCAAATATAATCGATACGCAACAACGGCAGCTTGCCCGCGTAGGTCGGCTTAATGCCGAAGCCCACCTTGGTGAAAGTATCTACGAAGCCCGCCTTCTGCATCTGACGATAGTTATAAGAAAGTGGCGGTTCGTTGAAATCGCCGCAGATGATAATGGGACCGCCAACGGGTGGCATCCCATTCAAAACCGTCTGCAGTTCGTCGCTGCGCTTTTGGAAGGCATAACTCAACTTATGGAGAACCGATCTTCCAATTGTATCAAGATTGTTTTGCCGTTCTGAAGAATTTGTCAAAACGTTAATTTCATTGTCCGTAATCGAATATGAAAGCAGATGCACATTGGCCACATGGAATTTACCTTTCTCGCCCGCGTCCACCTCAACCATCACGCCGTAGGTGTTCCCTTTGCCAAAACCAGAATCTTCCGCAACCTTGGCCAAGGGATACTTCGAGAAAATCACATTGCCACCATAGTTGTTTTTGCGGTTGTAATAAATATATTGAAAACCAACACTTTCCGCAAAGTCTTCAATGCATTGGGGGCGCGTCACTTTCTTTTTGAACCCTGAAAACTCCTGACAGCACAGAATATCGGGAGCTTGTTCGCGAACCATATCCATCACCTGTTGGGCAAACTGCTCCTTATCTGTCTCCTTGTCAACGTGTTGAAAATTATGCAGGTTGTACGACATGATTCGGATACTGTTGTCAGCCTTCACCTTCGAGCCAAAGGAAAACGACTTGCCAATACCTGGGATAGCGATGAGCAAAGCCACAACAGAAATCCAAATCTTGTTCGACCACATCAACAGCAAGAGCAAGGAAATCACCACGTTAAAGATCAGAATCTCCCAAAACGCCAGGCCAAAGACTGTGGTCCAGATGAAATGCTGCGGGTTGATGTAGGCATTGATGACGCTCAAGGCCATGGCTATGACGCCAATAACGGCCAGAATCGCCAAGATGACCACTATCATCTTCCCGAAAAACGACCTTTCTTTTCTCTCTTTTCGTGCCATATCAATTGCTGTATTGGGATTGGTAGCTTTAATAAAACTCCTGGTCGCCATACAACTTCCCCTTCTTTTTCCAAATCAGAATCAGAATCAAGCCAAACAGCATGCCGCCCAAGTGGGCAAAGTGAGCCACGTTGCCACTACTGAGGAAGCCACTCACCAACTCGATGACAGCGTATGCTATCACAAACCACTTGGCTTTGATGGGAAACAGGAAATAGAGGTAAATCTTCGAATTGGGGAACAACATGCCA
The DNA here is from genome assembly GCA_017632935.1 of Bacteroidales bacterium. GTDB lineage: Bacteria > Bacteroidota > Bacteroidia > Bacteroidales > F082 > Limimorpha. The sequence goes on from JAGBQJ010000040.1 coordinate 87,277, forward strand.
AAGGCAAGTAGCAGGCCGTAAACCGCGCCTGACGCGCCCACAGTGTTCCATGCGTTCAAGTAATCTGCCGTCGGAATAATCATGCCGTTCAAATTGACCTTCTCAAAATCCCCCATGTGCAACGCGACGTATTGGATATACTGCACCAACTCTTGGCACAAACCCGCGCCTAATCCGCACACCATAAAGAACAACAGGAAACGCTTCGAGCCCCAAATGTTTTCCAGCGTGTTGCCGAACATCCACAAAGCGAACATATTAAAGAAAATATGCTCAAAGTTGGCATGCATGAACATGTAGGTAATCAGCTGGTAGGGCTTGAAATCGCTGGCCAAGAAGAAATGCAAGCCCAAATAATCGGACAAGTCGATATGGAAACGATTTAAGGTAAAGGTAGCCAGAAACAGCAAAGCATTGATAATCAGCAGATGTTTTACAACTGGCGGCAGTAATCTAAATCCTGTAGGGCTGTATTGTTCACTCATTTAAAGTATTCCTCCATGTTTAAAATCACATAAATCTTTTTTCCGTTAGGCGCAATCTCGGCCACATTGCAGGCAAACAATTGGTCTACAATATTTTGCATCTCCACTTCCGAAAGTTTTGTCTGCGCCTTGAGGGAGAGTTGCGCCGCCATGGTCTTGGCCAAATTCAACTTTCGATCCAGTTGCAAGTCAGTGCGGTTAATTTTGTAATTGTCCAAAATCTGCTCCAACAAAGCCACTGCATCGCAGCCCGCCGCGTCGGAAGGCGTGCCATTAATCATAAAGGTGGTTGGATTGACTTGTTCAAGCACAAAGCCAAGATTTTCCAACTCGGGCAGCAGCTCCTTCAGCAACGAGGCATCGTTCACGTTGAGCGACAAAGCCTGCGGAAACAGCTCCTGTTGCGAAGCGCCATCATGGTTTTCCAGTTCTTTCAGATATTTCTCAAAGAGAATCCTCGAATGCGCCAGATTCTGGTCGATGACAATCAGTCCCGACTTCACCGCCGTAACGATATACGACTGATTCACTTGCAGATACTGGCATTTTTGTTGGGTTTCTTCTTTCTGTTCAGTGGACTCCGAGGGCAAGTCCGTGCGCTCGCCATAGAGCAGACGCCAGTCGCCGACAGGCTCTTTCCGCTGCGGCTGAAAGGAGCCTTCCCAATGCGACTCACGTGGTGTGGATTCCTTTCTGAAAGGGTTGAAATTCGGGTCAAGTGGAATATTGGGTATAGCCAAGGGCGACGACATGCTCATGGCCTTGCCGAAGTCGTTGTTCAGGTCGGCTGACTCCTCGAAGTCAATCATCGGCGAAAGGTTATGCTGCCCAATGGCCTTGCGCACCGCCGCGTGAAGAATGGCATACACCAACTTGACATCCAAGAAGTTGACCTCAGTCTTGGTCGGGTGGATATTGATGTCGATGTCGGCAGGATCGACCTCGATATTCAGAAAATAGCCCGGGAAGCTGTCCTTTGGAATCATCTCCATGAAGGCGTTCTCAATGGCGTGATGCAGATAGGCATGCTTGATAAAACGCTTATTCACAAAGAAATACTGCTCGCCACGGGTCTTCTTGGCATATTCCGCCTTAACGATATAGCCGTCGATGCGCACGCGCTCGGCCTCTTGTCGCACCGGCAACAGTTTCCCTTCATAGTTGCTCCCGAACAAGCCCATGATGCGCTGCTTGAGGTTGCCCGGATAGAGATGGTACACTTCTTTGCCGTCGCTGGTCAGCGTGAAGCCGATTTCAGGATTCATCAAGGTGACGCGAGTAAATTCTTCCACGACATGCCGCATTTCGGCTTGGGGCGACTTAAGGAAGTTGCGTCGGGCAGGCACGTTGAAAAACAAGTTCTTCACCGTGAACGTGGTGCCTGGTTGCATAGGCACAAGGCTTTGCTCCTTGACCACTGAGCCTTCATTGATAATTTTCACTCCAACTTCATCTTCCTTACGGCGCGTTTTCAGCTCCACCTGGGCGATGGCGGCAATGCTGGCCAAGGCCTCGCCACGGAAGCCCATAGTGCGGATGGCGAACAAGTCTTCTGCCTTACTGATCTTGGAAGTGGCGTGACGCTCAAAGCACAAGCGGGCGTCAGTTTCCGACATGCCGCAGCCATTGTCGACGACCATGATCATCGACTTGCCAGCGTCTTTCACAACCAAGTCAATCTGGGTGGCACCGGCGTCCAAAGCGTTCTCCATCAGCTCTTTGACCGCTGATGCCGGACGTTGGATGACCTCGCCTGCCGCAATCTGGTTGGCGACGCTGTCGGGCAAAAGTTTGATGATGTCAAGCATGGCTTATTTTCCCATCAAGCCTTGAACAATCCTCGTCATCAAATCGGTGCCGAAAATGACATAGAAAAGAAGCACTACAAACACGCCCAACACGATTCTACGGACCGTCTTGGCACGTTGCTCTTCTTTAGTCTCCTCATTTTTGGCCGCGCTCCAGCTCTTGCGCATCTTCACCCTGAATTTCTCTTCATGGGTCAATTTGGCATCCATGCCTGCAGCGGCCTTTTTCTCCTCCCATTCCTGTTCCTCAGGGCTGTAATAACGCGGTATGTAATTGAATTTCTTTGGATTATGTCGATAAAAGAAAGCCATAACGTTAGGGTTAATTCATTGAAAAAAGTCTACTTACAAGACATTGTAATCGAAATCCTCCTCGCCTGAGGTGTCGAATTCTCCGTCGATGAGGTTTCCTTCGCAGCCGAGGGTTGTCCATTTGCCGTTCCAAGTGGCTTCAAGCTTGTCTATCATGTCGTCCAACTTCCCGATTTCGGCGTCGGTCATCTCCGATTCCTGACGATAGTTGTCCATATCGGAACGCAACCCAAGTATGGCGAAGTTCATCATCTGGAGCTCGTCGCAATCCGTGATTTCATTAATCTTGGTCTCTATGGTCGTGATTTCTTCCTCCATGCCATTGAATTGCTTCGAAACATTATCGTCGCAAGCGCTGAAGCACAACATCATAGCGGCCAGCATTGTAAGTATTGTAATTCTGTTCATAGGTCTTATTTGTTTCGGGCATCAAAAATACTGAAAAAAATCGAGTCCTCGACCAAAAAACGTATTCGGTCGGCAATTATTATAAATAAGGTGTAGTTGCGATTCTTTTTTGGTGCCAAAATCTCCTTCTCAATTTCCCAAAAAACAAGCACTTATAAGTTATGAACAAAACGTGTTGATTTCTTTTCTCAAAAAACGAAAAATGTTTGTTGAATAATGGTTTGGCAATTCAGATGAATGCCTTATATTTGCGCGGTCTTATAATACGGACAACACAGAAAACGAGTATATAAAACGAATGCAATTAACTTATTTATTAACATTAAATTATTATCTATGAAAAAGTTACTTACTTTTTTCGTGGCTATGATTGCCTCCATTAGCTTGATGGCCCAGGTGACCACTTCGAGCATCAGTGGAAAAATCACGGACAGCAACAAGGTGACGCTTCCGGGCGCTACTATTGTCGCCACACACACGCCTTCGGGCTCACAGTACTACGCTGTGGCTGATGCCAACGGTACCTACCGTTTGCTCAACATCCGTCCCGGTGGCCCCTACACCATCGAAGTTCGTATGGTGGGCTTCCAGACGGTTAAGCAAGAAGGTGTCGTCGCCACTTTGGGTGAGACAAAGATCATCAATGTCCGCCTGCAAGAAGAAGCTGTCGGTCTGGGCGAGGTCGCAGTTGTGGCCGAAGCCATCAGTAATGGCATGGACAGCGATCGCGCCGGTGCCACTACGGCCATCAGCAATGAGCAAATCACTACTCTGCCCACCATCAGCCGTAGCTTGAACGATGTGTTGGCCCTGACGCCTCAGGCTGCTTCCACCTCCAACGGTTTGGCCATCGGCGGTGGTAACTACCGTTCATCGTATGTCACCGTCGACGGTGCTGCCTTCAACAACGCCTTTGGTATTGGCGGCAACCTGCCTGCTGGCGGTAGCCCCATCTCCTTGGACGCTATTGAGGCTATGACCATCAACATCACTCCTTTCGATGTCCGTCACAGTGGCTTCACTGGTGGTGCCATCAACGCCATCACCAAGAGTGGTACCAACAACTGGCATGTCAGTGTTTACGACTACTTCTCCAACGACCTTTTGATGGGTTACAGATACGGAAAGAAAGACAAAGACGGCTTCTATCCTGACAGACTGAAGCTCAACAAATCATTGGACAACACGGCTGGCTTCACTGTTGGTGGTCCCATCGTGAAAGACAAGTTGTTCCTCTTCGTCAACTTCGAATATCAGAGCGACATCGATCCTGGCCAAACCCATATTGCCAGTGCCAATGAAAACTGGAATGCTGCCAATCATGGACAGACCAATCGTCCTACCGTTGATGACATGGAAATGATAAGCAACTATCTACAGACCAAATATGGTTACAACCCTGGTCGTTACCAAAACTATTCAGTCAGCACACCTGACCTGAAATTGCTTGCTCGTTTGGACTGGAACATTAACGACAAAAACAAGTTCAACATCCGCTACAGTTTGGTGAAGAACAAGTATTCCTCCAGCCCTTCAAGCTCTATTAACCCCATGCCTTCGGCTGTTTACAACAGAAATGACTATGGCCGTACATCAGACTATGCCATGTATTTCGAGAGCTCACGTTACTTCCAGGAGCAGAACTTCAGCTCCGTCGCTGCCGAATGGAACCACAGTTTCCTGAGCGGTCGTGGCAACAACATGTTGCGTGCCACTTATTCGCACCAATATGAACCTCGCAGCTTTGTGGGCGATCTCTTCCCCACAGTCGATATTCTGAAGCCTCTTGAGGATGGCACTCCAGCTGTCTACACCTCCTTCGGTCCTGACCCGTTCACCTACGGCAACCTCCGTGATGTGCAGACTGCTGTCGTCACCGACGAAGTGAGCTACCTCACTGGTATTCACAACTTCACTCTTGGTGGTCAATTCGAGTGGGATAGAACCAAGAATGGCTACATGCAAGGCGGTGCAGGCTACTATGTCTACAATTCATGGGATGATTTCGTAAACGGAAACACGCCTCGTGCATTTGCCATCACTTATGGCAACAATGATAACCACGAGCAAGTCTATCCTTCCTTCGATTATATGCAAGGTTCACTCTATCTGCAAGACGAAATGACCCTCAGCGAGCGCTTCAAACTCGCCCTCGGTCTCCGTGTTGAGATGCCTTACTATCCTTCCATTGCTGGCTACAATACCAACAACGAATTCCTCAATGGCTGGGATCAAGAAGTTGACATCACTAACGACGAAGGCGATGTCATCGGTCATGAGACTGTTCACCACTCCATTGCCGATGGAGAAGGCAACACCATGTACGGTATGTCGACAGCCGACATGCCTAAGGCTCGCGTGAACTTCTCTCCCCGTCTGGGCTTCAACTGGGACCTCACTGGCGAACGTAAGTACATCGTCCGCGGTGGCTCTGGCCTTTACACTGGCCGTCTACCCTTCGTGTGGATCGTGTCAACCGTGGGTAACAGCAACGTGATGCAAAACCAATTCATCACCCAGAACCAAGACATTGCTTTCTATCAAAACGTCAATGATATTATTGAGCACAACTCCGCTTCGTTGACCACGGGTGACCTTCCGGCTCCTCAAAGCACGACCATTATGGACAAGGAACTCCGTATGCCTCAAACCTGGAAGAGCAGCTTGGCATTCGACGCCGAACTCCCCGGTGGTATTAAGGCAACCCTTGAAGGTATCTACAGTAAAGACATCAAGTCTGTTGCTGTTACCAAGCTCGGCATCGTCCGCACCGAAAAGGACATTCAACTTCCCGGCGAACCCGATGCCAGATGGAATTGGACTAGCGAAGGCATCGTCAACTCTTTGAACAAGAGCGTGACTCCTTATCTGATCACGAACTCCGAAAACAACGGCTATTACTACTCTGTCACGGGTCAGTTGAGCAAGGACTTCAAGTGCGGTCTCAACCTGATGGCTGCCTATACTTACTCGGAAGGCAAGAATGTCATCGATGGTATTGGTGACCAAGTGACATCTGCATTCACCACGAACACCTTCGGCATAAATGGCTCGAATGCCCACGAATTGGGTTACAGCTCATACGTGTCGCCTCATCGTGTGCTCCTCAACGCAGGTTGGACTTGGGCTACGGGTCAGCACACCACCGAGCAAATCGGCCTCTACTATGAAGGTTACAACCTTTGCTATGTGGGAGACTACAGCTATGCAAGATATAGTTACACTGAGTTTATTCAGAGTGGCACTTACCAAAACAGCGTCAACGGCGACCAAGGCGCTCACAGCTTGATGTACATTCCTACGGAAGCCGAACTTAAGGCAATGCCCTTTAATGATGTAACAAATACCAATGGAGAAGTCATTCAAACCGCTGCCAAAAACCGCGCTGCTTTCGAAGAGTTCATCCAAAACGACAAGTATCTGAGCACGCACCGCGGCCAGTATGCCGAACGTGGTGGCGCTATCGCCCCTTGGAGACACACCATCAACTGCAAGTATGAGAGAACCTACAAGTTCAAGGGCGGCGAAAGCATCAGCTTCGGTGTCGATGTGAAGAACCTTGCCAACCTGCTCAACAGAAGCTGGGGTAATGTCCAAAGACTCTCCACCTCAAGCATCCTGAGAGTGAATGGTAAAGGTACCCAAGAATCTCCTTACACTTACCAATTCATGGATCCTACTTGGAACGAATATGCCAGCACGCTTTCCACTTGGTCAGCTGCTTTGAACCTCCGTCTGAACTTCTAATCGAAGTTGTTTCGGAAAACAAAAAAGCACCCTTCGGGGTGCTTTTTTTGTACTGTTGATGACTGCAAAAAAGAAAAGCACCCCGAATCCGAGGTGCCTTTTTGTTGGCTTCATTGCTGAGGGATCATTCTTCTGCGATCTTCAGCTTGTCTTCGAGGACCTTGAGGTCTTCTTTGGCCTTGTTGATCTTCTTCTCGTACTCGGCACGCATCAGCTCCGAGTTCTTGCTGTTGGAGAAGAAACCGATGTTGTTTTCCATTGCTGCGATTTCGTCACGGAGCTTCTGGATACGGGTCTGCAACTTATTGCCTTCCCTGCGTACGCGGTCGCCAGCATTCGGGTCGTCCTTCCAAGTCTCCATCATCTCGCGGAACTCGTTGGTCGAAGCCTCGTTCTGGTTTTTGCGCATCGTGTCGAAAAGACCGTCGATGAGCTCACGATACTCCTTATTAATAGCATCCTTGTGCTTCATCGGCACGTAGCCGATCTCAATCCAACGCTTCTGGAACGCCTTGATGGCATCCATGTTCTCGTTGCGGTTGGGACCGATCTCGAAGGCCTTGATTTCCTCAAGCAAGGCTTTCTTGGCAGTCAGGTTGGCTTCCTCTTCGGTGCGGCGACCGCTGAAGTGCTCGTTCTTGCGGGTGAAGAACGTGTCGCATGCGGCACGGAAACGCTTCCAGATCTTGTCGGCATGACGCTTCGGCACGGGGCCGATGGTCTTCCACTCTTCCTGGAGCTTCTTCATCTGCTCGGTGGCATTCTTCCATTCGGTCGACTCCATCAAAGCCTCGGCTTCGATGCAGAGTTGGGTCTTGCGCTCGAGGTTCTCCGTTTGTCTGTCTTTCAAACCAGCGAAGAATTCCTTCTTCTTGGCGAAGAAAGCATCCATGGCGCCACGGAAACGCTGCCAGATTTCCTCGTTGTCTTTCTTGCTGGCGGGACCTATGGTCTTCCAAACACCAAAGATCTCGGAGAGTTCGGTCGACTTCTTCTGCCAGGCGTTGACGCTCGTGTAGTCCTCGGCAATCAGGGCCTCAGCCTTTTCGCACAAAGCCTTCTTGGCTTCGAGGTTGGCCATTTGTTCGCCTTCAATCTGGGCGTAATGCTCACGACGGATCTGGTTGATCTTGTCGGTAGCCGCCTTAAAGCGTTCCCAAATCTCGTCCTTCTTGTCCTGAGGCACGGGGCCTACTTCCTTCCAATCCTCATGTAGCTTCTGCAGCGACTTGAAGGCCTTAGTGATAGACTTCTCGTCAAGCAGCTCTTCAGCCTTCTCGCAGAGTTCGATTTTGGCGTCAAGGTTCTTCTTCATGTCAAGGTCACGGAGTTCGCGGCCGATTCTAACTTTGTCAAAGAACTTCTCCACGAGGAAGTGGTAGTTGTTCCAAAGGTTGGAGTTTTCGGCGGCTGGCACAGGGCCGATCTCTTTCCAGCGGTCTTGCAGGCCGCGGAAGTCGTCGTAGGTCTTCTTCAGCGAGTCGTCGGAGGCAATGATTTCCTTCAGCTCATCGAGGATGGCTTGCTTCTTGGCCAGGTTTTCGACCTTTTGCTTTTCCATGTCCTCGTTTTGCTTGGCGCGGTTGGCCTTGAAAATGCCGAACGCGGCGTTGAAGCGTTGTTCGACAGGGTCTTCCACGTGTTGGAAACTCTCGGCCTCACCTCCGCCTTTGAGGAACTGGTCGAGCTCATTGTCCAGGTCTTCCTTGTTCAACTTATTGAAATGGAGACGGATAGCCGCAACCTTGTCCTTGATGTTTTGCACATCGGAGTCTTGCACGAGTTCCTCGAGCATCTCCACCAGTTGCAGTTTGTTGAGACCGTCCAGATCGGCATTGTCTTCAACCACTTCTTCCTCGTCAGGTTCGACGACGTCCACCATCTCGGGCATCACCTCGTCGGCTACGGGAGCCGGCTCGGCTATTGTTTCGGCCACGAGGGTGGCGACGTCGATTCTCACCTTACCAGGCAGGATGCTAGGCTGAATCAGTTTGACAATCTTCTTTTTTTCGTTACCGTCGATGGCTTTCTTAGGAGCCTTCGTCGTCGTTGCATTCTCAATACCTTCCTCGATGGCAGGGTTTTGAGTCATTTGTTCGTTGTTTTCCATTTCAATTCGTTTTACGACCAAGGAACGCCTTGATCCCATTATACAATAAAGCGTGCAAATATAGGAAAATTTTGGAAAGCCAATGTTTTTTTTCGTTATTTTTCGATTTTTGGCGAAGTGCAGAAATGAAGCGTTTGCTATGTCACTTTTATCTTTCCGCCCTGCCGCATCATGGCATCCCACCAACGGGCGGGCATGAGGGCATTGGCAATTCTACCGACGAAAGAGAAACGTCCCTTGCAGTAACGCGCCCTCGGGCGACGGCTGTTGACGGCCTTACTGATGGCTTTAGTGACGACAGAGGGCTTCGAAAGCATATTGGTCTTGTAAAACCAGTCCATGTTGTCGGCCCATTGCACGCCCGTGGTCTCGTATGCCGTTCCCACCGAGGATTCCTTCAGATGCCGTGCCGCGATGATACCCCAGTCGGTCTTGATGGCTCCCGGCTCAATCATCACCACATCGATGCCAAAAGGTTTCATCTCCATGCGCAGGGCATCGCTAAAAGCTTCTACTGAGTATTTAGTCACGTTGTACCAGCCGCCCATGTAAAACACCATCTTGCCTGCTATTGACGAAGTGTTGATGATGCGGCCACTTCCCTGTTGGCGCATCTGTGGCAGTACCAGTTGGGTGAGCCGTGCCAAGCCGAACACATTCACCTCCACCTGCCGACGCGCCTCCTCAAGCGGCACCGTCTCGATGGCGCCAAAGAAGCCATAACCAGCATTGTTTATCAGCACATCTATCCTTCCTTCGGCTTGGATGACCTCATTAACGCCTTGTTGCATCGAAGCTTCATCAGTAACGTCCATCTTGAGAATCTGGACACCGTCGGCTTTCAAGGGCTCCATTAACTCTACCCTACGGGCGGCAGCATACACTTTATGGCCTTGACGAGCCAAAGTCTGGGCCGAATCGAATCCAATGCCGCTGCTGGCACCGGTAATCAGAATGACTTTGTCATGTTTCATAATGACTGCAAAATTACAAATTCCGAATGGTTTCCAAAAAGATTCATGATTTTTCCGTAATTTTGCCGATTCTTTTTTAATAAGGTAAATCGCTAATGAACACCTACCAACACGAAGTGAAATATTACGAATGCGACCGCATGGGCATCACGCATCACTCCAACTACGTCCGTTTCATGGAAGAGGCGCGCGTCGATTGGCTCGACCAACTGGGCTGCGGATTCGACAAAATCGAGGCGGAAAACGTCTTCTCCCCTGTCGTCTCCGTTTCCTGCGAGTATAAAAGTCCAACCACGTTCAAAGACATTATCGACATCGAGGTGAAAATCAGCAAGATGAGTGAGATGAAGTTTGAGTTCGATTACACCATGCGCTCCAACGACAAGTTGGTCTGCCTCGGACACAGTGTTCATTGTTTTATCGAGAATGGTCGCCCCGTGGCCATCTCCAAGCGACTGCCTGAACTCTACAATTCCTTAACAGCACTTCTTTCAAAATAACACAATCCCCGATGCATAAAGTATTCGTCCCTCTATATCGTTACTTCCACAGCCACAAGGTGTTGATGTACCTGATTATGGCTGTCACCGCCTTGGTTTTTCTTTTTTTTGGACTAAGACTGCACTTTGAAGAGGACATCTCGAAACTCCTACCCACATCAGATGTCGAGAGCCAACTGGCCTTCAGCTCCATCCAACTCAAGGACAAAATATACATTCAGGTGACTTCTGCCGACGAGCCGTTGTCGACCGACGTGTTGGCTGAAAGGATAGAGGAATTCGTCAATTTACTTTACGAGAAGGACTCCACAAGCCATCTCATTGCCAATGTGTTATACAAACTGGAGCCTGAAACTGCCCTCAACGCGCTGGATTTCGTGCTTGGGCATATCCCCTCTTTCATCGACACCATAGCTTATCATGACTTTGAGAAAGCCCTTGACCCTGAGGCTATTGAAAAGCAAATGAAGGTCAACTACGAGCAAATGATGGCCGATGAGACGGGTGACGTCACACAAGCGATCATGTACGACCCGCTAAACCTCCGCGAGGCCGTACTCGGCGACGTGCTGCAAAGCGCATCCGGCAATTTCAACCTCATTGACGGGCAACTCTTTTGTCCCGACAGCACCGTGGCATTGGCTTTCTTAGCCCCCGCTTTCCGCTCTCTCGACTCGAAGGCCGCCAACCAATTCTCCCAGATGCTCTCAACGGCTTGTGAGGAATTCGACGCCAGCCATCCTGATGTAATCGTCCATGCCCACGGCGACCCGATCGGCAGCGTCTCCAACGCAGGCCGCATCCGTTCCGACCTTATCGTGACCGTCGGCATCTCCTTGGTGCTCATTCTGTTGCTTATCGGCTTGTGCTTCAAGAGTTTCCCCTTCATCTGGAAGCTCCTGTTGCCCATCCTTTACGGCACGGCATTCTCGCTGGCATGCATTTACTGGATCAGAGGCGAGATGTCGCTGATGGCCTTGGGATTGGGTGCGATTGTGTTGGGTGTGGCTATCAGTTACACTTTGCATGTTCTCATTCACCACTTCTTCGTGGGCGACCCTGAGAAGCTGCTGAGAGACGAATCCACACCCGTGTTTCTGGGCTGCATCACCACGGTAGGCGCCTTCTGTAGCCTGCTGTTCACTGACAGCGACTTGCTCCGCGACTTCGGTATGTTTGCCTCCTTCGCTCTGTTGGGCAGCACATTGTTTGCCCTCATCTTCCTGCCCCATTTCCTGCCTTCCATCAAGGCCGACAGCAACAGCAAAACCTTCCGCCGCATCTCGCGGATCAACAACCTGCCTTTTGACAAAAAGCCATGGATTCTTGTGCTATTGGCCATCATCGTGGTGGTAGGCATCATCTTCTCGCCCAAGGTGAAATTTGATAGCGACCTCCGCAACCTCGACTACAACTCGCCCGAGGAGACTGTGGCCGAAGGCTTTTTCAACGAGAAAAACAACGACGGCTTCTACCACCTCTATTTCGCCACCGTCTCGAAAGATGTCGACGAAGCCCTCGAAGCCGACAAGTCGCTCATGGTGATCTTAGATTCGTTGAAGAAACAAGATGTCGTCCACAGCTACACTGACATCATCCCCAAACTCTTTGTCACCCAAGCCGAACAAGAGCAACGCATTGCCGCCTGGAATGCATTCTGGACAGAAGAGCGCAAAAACTACGCCGTCGCGGAAGTCGAAAAAGGCGCCAATGATTACGAAATCGACCCGACGATGTTTGACGATTTCAAAGACTTGTTGGAAACCGACTATGAGGCCGCTTCGCTGATGGAAAGCGGCGTGGTGCCCGACAACCTCTTGGGCAACTTCATCGAATGCAACGCCGACAGCCAGTATATGGTCTTCACAGACGTCTCGATGCGCTTCGACGAGAAGGACATCGCCACTGACGCGCTGGTCACCAATCCCAAGACCTTCGTCCTCGAGCCATTCTACTACTGCAAGAGCATGGTGGAGGTCATCAACGACGACTTCAACATCGCCGTGTGGATTTCCTCGCTGTTCGTCCTGTTGATCTTGCTGGTCTCGTTCCGCAACATCATCACCGCCCTGCTGTCGTTCATCCCGATGGTGCTCAGCTGGTTTATGGTGCAGGGATATATGGCCCTCATCGGATTGGAGTTCAACCTCATCAACATCATCATCTCCACCTTCATCTTTGGTGTAGGTGTCGACTACAGCATCTTCATCACCGAAGGCCTGCTCTCGCAGGCGCGAACAGGCAACCGCGACATACTGACCTGGCACAAGGTGGCCATCTTCTTCTCGGCAGTCATCCTCGTCATCGTGGTGTCCTCCCTCCTCTTCGCCGTTCATCCGGCCATCCGCAGCATCGGTCTCAGCACCCTCATCGGTATGGCTTCCACCATCATGATCTCCTACGCTTTGCAGCCCTTCGCGTTCTGGCAGCTGATGAAGTGGCCCTGGTATCAGCGCAGCGTGATGAAGAAGAAAGCCGCTTAGATTAGTGGAGAGTAAGTGTCAGATGGGAGCCACATCGGACTTGGGTTGGAGTTAGGTTGGACTTGGGTTGGAGTTAGGTTGGACCTATATCAATGTTGTTTCAGTTTTCGGTCACGTTGCAGTCTGTTGCAGTCTGTTGATATACAACTTCATACGCAAAAAAGCCGACATTGCCGGCTGTAATTTTTTTTGCAGTTTCCAATTTTTTCCCTATTTTTGCCCCAAAATCTTGAATAAAAAACTTCAAAATCATGAAAAAACTATTCACAATCC
>JAGBQJ010000041.1 GCA_017632935.1 Bacteroidales bacterium
CGGGCACGGCGCAGGTCACTGTGCGGACCGTCGAGGATGACCTGGTCGTTGGTGTAGCTGTGGATGGTGGTGATGTAGCCCTGCTCAATGCCGAAGCGATCGTTCAACACCTTGGCGACGGGAGCCAGACAGTTGGTGGTGCAGGAGGCGTTGCTGACGCATTCCACCTCGTCGGTCAGGTCGTTGTTGTTCACGCCGACCACGACGGTGGCGTCGATGGCGTCCTTCGAGGGAGCGGAGAGGATGACCTTCTTGGCGCCGGCCTTCAGGTGGTCGCCATAGCCGCCCTTGCTGCTTTCCTTCGAGCGGAACACGCCAGTCGACTCAACCACCACGTCGGGAGTCTTGCCCCACTTGATGTTCAGCGGTGAGCGCTCAGCCGTGACAGGGATGCGCACGCCGTTGACAATCAACGCGGTCTCGTCATATTCCACCGTGCCGGGGAACTTGCCCTGGGTGGAGTCGTATTTCAACAGGTGGGCCAGCACCTTGGTGCTCGTCAGGTCGTTGACGCCCACGATCTCTAAGTTCGGACGTTCGCAGATGATGCGGAACACGTTACGGCCGATGCGGCCGAAACCATTGATACCTACTTTAATCTTTTCCATATTGAATTGTGTTAGATGATTGTTCGTTTGGAATGAAGGTGCAAAGGTACGATTTCTTGGCAAAACAATGGACAATAATGTCTTTTTTTCGATAATTTTTTGTTTTTTATTCAAATTACATTCAAATACAATAATATTTCTTATCTTTGCATTTCGAAAATTAGAGATACAATAATATGCCTTTGTTGTATGATTTCAATATGGATTCGGCAGAGGAACTCGCCACTCGGTTGGCCGAGAACGTGAAGCGTCGCCGGTTGGAGAAAGGCCTATCGCGCAGCGCCCTCTCGATGATGAGCGGGGTGCCTGTGCCTACCATCGCCAAGTTTGAGCAGCATCACAGCATTTCACTCATTGGGTTTCTGGCTATCGCAAAAGCCTTGGGCTATACCAATGAACTGAAGTCGCTGCTCGCCGAACCTGTTTATAATACTATGGAGGAACTCGATACCATCAATAAAAACAAGGGCAGAAAACGTGGGAGAAATGAATTCGGTCGATAAGATATTTGTCAAATACCACGGCAGACTGGTCGGCGAACTGACCCAAACGCCCGACGGGAAACGCTGCGTGTTCCATTATGACAAGGAATGGCTTGCCGCGGGGTTCTCCATTTCTCCGCTCGACCTGCCCCTCAAGTCGGACCTGTTTGTCGCGCCCGAACGCCCGTTTTGGGGCAACTTCGGCATTTTCGAGGACAGTCTTCCCGATGGCTACGGACGTTATCTGCTCAACAGGATGCTCCGCTGGCAGGGAATCGACGAGACAAGCCTCACGCCGCTGCAACGACTGAGCATTGTGGGTCATGCGGGGATGGGGGCTTTGTGTTACGAGCCTGAAACCAAGATGGAAACAACCACGGAAAGGCTTGCGTTCGACCGCATTCAAGAAATGGCGTTGGACGTGCTGTCGGAACGCAACGAGAACGATGCGGACGCACTTTACTACAGGAGCGGCAACTCAGGCGGATGTCGCCCCAAATGCCTTTATCACGACGACACGGGCGACTGGTTGGTCAAATTCCGCCATACCTACGACCCGAAGGACTTCGGAGCGACCGAGTTTCGCTATAATGAAATAGCCAGAAAATGCGGCATTGAAGTGCCTGATTTCAGATTGATGGAGGGGAAATACTTTGCCACACGGCGTTTTGACCTTGTTGACGGCGAGCGTTTTCATGTGGCCACGGCGGGAGCGTTACTGAACGAGTCCATCAACATCCCGAAACTCGATTACAAGACCTTGCTTCACCTCACCGGTTACCTGACGCAAGACCCCAAGCAAGTGGAGGCCATGTTTCGCCTGATGGCGTTCAATGTCTTTACTGACAACAAAGACGACCATGCCAAAAACTTCAGTTTCATCTATCGCGACGGGCGTTGGCGTCTGGCTCCAGCCTACGACCTGACACCCGTTCCAGAAGGCTATCACGGCGAACACGCCACCTCGGTGAACGGCAACGGCAAGCCTACGGTGAGCGATATGCTGGCCGTAGGCGAGAATATCAGAATCCCAAAGAGACGCGGAGGGGAAATCATAGATTCCGTCCGTGAAAACTGTAAAGAAATACTATCAAAAGAATACCAATAATACCATGTCAGAAACCTTCAAATCACAGGCCCTTGAGGCCAACCTGGCGCAAACCAGATATAAGGATATCTTCATCCCTGAGGAACATCAGCGTTTTATCGACTTGTCGGCCAAATACTTCGGCATCAACAAACGGGCCAAGGAGTGCATCACCGAATATCACCACCCACTTTCAAACCATACCTTCGTCACCGAGGAACTGCGCAAGATGCTCATGGACGATTTCTGGTTCTATACCCGCGACGATATCCCTGGCGACGCTCTGCACATCCCGCTGGAGATGATGCACAGCCTGCTAAAGCCCGAAGTAGCCGCCAAGCTGCGGCTCAACATCATCATCACCTTGATGGAGTTCGCTGATAAGACGTTTACGTCATTGCGAGAAGGTACGTCCGTCATTGCGAGGAACGAAGCAATCCAGACCTCAACCAGAGATGTTGGATTGCCGCGCTCCGCTCGCAATGACCTGATAGCAGAGGTCTTTAATATTTTAAACGACGCATTCGAAGGCAACAAGGATGTTTTTATCCTGGCCACCAAGCACGCAGGCCGTTATCTTGGCAAAGTAGCTCAAGACGAGAGGTTCAAGGACCAGGCCTGCCAACTGCTGCGCAAGATGCTGCAAGAGAATTACCGCTATTGGCAAGAGACTTCGCAGGTGGAGAACTGGGTGGAGAGCAAGAAAGCCCTGCTGGCTGATGAGGAAATCAAAACGGTTTTCGACGAAATCGGCAAGCCTTATTTCGAACAACTGAATGCCGAATTGAACGCTGCCGACACTTGGGAGAAGCTGACCGACATGCCGCATTTCGAGCAAGTGGCCAAGCGCTTCACCGAGTCGGAGAAGGCCTTCCCGCATTTCATCACTAAGTTCCACTACGTCTTCTTCCTGCTCCATCTGCCAGGCATGGAAAACCAGCGCGAGCGTCTCATCTGGAATATGGACCGTATGATGCGTGATGCCATCGACGAGATGCCGCAGGAGGAGTTGATACCCTTTATTGACACCATCTTCGACCTCGCTGAAGAGCTGCGCAAAGACTATATGTCGGCCGTGCTCGATTTCCAGCTCACCTTGGGCCTGAAAATCATCGACATCGATCAGACCGAGATGAAGGAACTGGTCAACTACTTCGAGAAGAAACTCATCGCCTTTGGCTTCGTCACGCCGGGCAACGTGTTTGTCGGCGAGGATTGGCAACTCTCTGTGGACGAGAACCATATCAAGAACATCCGCGTGTGGCTTGAGCTGATTGAGCACTCCAAGACACCGATGGAGAAACTGTTGTCCGCCTTGATTGTCAACTTGAAATTGGGCGGCATCTTCCTGAGCGACACCGACCTCTTCCAGCGTGAGATCACCAAGGTGCTTAACTCCAACATCACGCCTTATTACAAAAAAGTGAAGCAGTTGACGCGCATCTTTCCCGTCTATTTCAACGAAATTGGCGCCGAGGGCGAGATCCGCAATGTGACCACCAACATGGACGAGATTTCGGGCCGTCAGGACAAACTGGTGCATTTCCTTCGCAAGCAGGTGCACACTGAGAGTAACAACACCCTCATCGGCTTGACCTTCGATGTGTTCAAGTTCTGGAGCGATGGTAATCTCGACCTGTTGAAACCCATCCTGCCCAACAACGTCTTCGAGAGTATCGACAAGGAAAGCACCTGGTATGTGCCCATTCACAACCTTGTGCAGACCATGTGCGAGATTTCCTGTCTCAATCCTGAGGATGTGTTGATGCTCTCGCGTGATGACTATGAGAACCTCATTGGCTCGGCCGCCCGTCGTATCGAGTTGGAGGAAGAACTTTATCAGCGAGAGCGCGCTCGTTTGATGGACATACGCGACCTATATGCTTACTTGCGTGAGAAATACAGCTTTGAGTCAGTCAACATCTTCAGTTCGCTGCGCAGCTTCCCCTTCATCCCTGACGAGGAAATCGACAAGTTCGAGAAGGTGTACAAAGCCAAGGACTTCGGCAAGTCGCTGACCATGATCTACGCCTTCATGGACAAGCTCAAGACTGTGATTTTCAATCCCGAACAAAGCGAAGGTTGGGAAAATATCTACCACAAACGCCATATCGCCATCGGCATCCCATCGATGTATGGCACCTACCGCGAAAACAAGTTCGAGGCCATGGGCTTGACCTTCCGTCTAGAACGCGTCGCCACCCAGCTGATGGAGAAAGTGGTGCAAAGCATCAACCTCGACTATATCTCCGAACGCACGTTGAATCAGATCTATAGCATCCTCGAATACTTCCGCGAAGGCCTCGAGCTGGATGGCATCACCAACCAGAGCCTCAACTCGAAACTCGACATGTTGCGTTACAGCTTGACTTCACGGAGCTTCTCTTTCGGCCAGTACATCAACATCTTCCAGTTCATCGCCGAGGATGTGCGCCGCATCATCATCAAATACTTCCTGAAGTCGTATGAATACCCGCTGAAGATCGTCATTCCGCAACTCTTCGACCCCGAGGGGAAACTCAGCGAGCGTGAGACCGCGGAATTGATCAACAAAAAATCGGAAGAGTTCCACCGCGACCTGCTCTCCGATGCCTTCCTGATGCAGCCTTTGGACAACTTCATCGGCCGCATCCTCCACTCGTTGCGTACCATGGAGACCGAACTCGACCCCAAGCTCATCAGCGACATCATGACCTATAACTCCGAGATGCTCATCAGTCCCTTTTGGAAGAAGACGCCTAAGATGGACAACCAGGTGTTTATCGGAAACAAGGCCAACAACTTGAAGAATTTGTACTTGCACGGGATGCCTGTGCCTCCGGGCTTCGTTATCACTACCGAGACCTTCCGCCGCAACGAGACCATCAACACTATCCCTGAGCTGCGGACTGAGATTCACGGCATGATTCGCAAGCATATTGAGGAATTGGAAAATATCTCTGGGCGCAAGTTCGGTGAAGCCGAGAAGCCTTTGCTGGTGTCGGTGCGTTCGGGTACGGCCATCTCCATGCCGGGTGCCATGGACACTTTGCTCAACGTGGGCATGAATGACGAGATAGCAGAAGCCCTTGCCCAAGATGCAAGCATCGCTTGGGCGGCCTGGGACTCTTACCGCAGGCTCCTGCAGAGTTGGGGCATGGCCAAAGGCATCGAGCGCGATGTCTTCGACGACGAGATTAATGCCTATAAACAGAAAAACAACGTGAAGGTGAAGGCCGATTTCAGCATTGAACAAATGCGAGAGGTGGCTTTCTCTTACAAGCGTATCTTGGACGAGCATGGCGTGGCATTTGAGCAGGATTCCTTCAAGCAGTTGATAGAGTGTGTCAACATGGTCATCGACTCCTGGAACTCGGAGCGCGCCTTGGCTTATCGTCGTCATTTGGGCATTTCCGAGAATTGGGGTACTGCTGTCATCGTGCAACAGATGATCTTCGGCAATCGCAGCGATACCTCAGGCACGGGCGTGGTGTTCACGCAGAACCCGCACCGTGAGCGTCCGGGCGTGCATCTCTACGGCGACTTTACTATGCGTAGCCAGGGTGAGGACATCGTTGGCGGATTGGTCAAGCCCTTGCCCATTGGCGAGACCCAACGCAAAGCCGCTGGTCTGGAAGGACCTTCGATGCAGACCTTATTGCCCGATATCTATAAGAAGATTTATTCCATCGCCGTGGAGCTTACGGAGAACCTTGGCTACAGCCCACAAGAGATAGAGTTCACCTTCGAGTCCGACAAGCCTGAGGACTTCCATATCTTGCAGATCCGCGACCAAGACCTGAAGACCGAAGAAGAGAAGGCCGCTTTCGTGTTGCCGCCTGAAGAGATGGAACAACTGGGACATGGTCTGGGCATTGGTGGCGGTGCCATGAACGGTTTGGCTGCTTTCAATGCTGAGCAGATCAAGACTTTGCGCGAGCAGCATCCCGACAGCAATGTCATTTTGGTCCGTCCTGACACTGTCCCCGACGACATCGGTATGATCTTCGACTGTGATGGTCTGTTGACAGCACGCGGCGGCGCCACTTCGCATGCCGCGGTCACGGCGGTGCGTCTCGGCAAAGTCTGCGTGGTCAGCTGCGATGGCTTGGATGTTGATGTCGACGACGAGTTTGGCCAGCTCAATGGTCATCCACTCAACATGGGTAGTGAAATCGCCATCGACGGCGACTTGGGCATTGTTTATTTGGGCCATTATCAGACGGAAAAGATGAAGGTAGGAAAGGGGTATAATTATTAGTTGAGAGTTTAGAGTTGAGAGTTTAGAGTTGGGGCAGACACACGGGTCTGCCCATTTTATATTAATAAGGTGTCATTTCCCCGCCGTTTCCCCCTGTTTTTAAAAATTTCCTAGCTGACAGTCAGCGAGATAAAGAAAAATTGAAAAATTTTCGAAAAAATATGTTGCCAGTTCGGGAAAAGGTTGTACTTTTGCACCCGCTTTCGGAAGGAACGAGGGGAAGACGAGAGGGGATCCCGAAGGCGAAGTTCTTTGAAAGTCTGAGGCCAGCACAAGACCAGCGGCGCGGGGACGCGCCGCGAGGCAAGGAACCTTTAACAAAGGAACACCAAAGAGAACATCAAGGCGGACCCCGAGATTCAGAGAACAATTTGAGTAAGAACAATAGTACAACGAAGAGTTTGATCCTTGCTCATGATGAACGCTAGCGGCAGGACTAATACATGCAAGTCGAACGGTAAACGGCCCTTCGGGGCCGTGAGAGTGGCGGACGGGTGCGTAACGCGTATGCAAC
>JAGBQJ010000042.1 GCA_017632935.1 Bacteroidales bacterium
ACTTGTCCATGGGAACATCTTCGCCCGCCACAATCTGCTTCTTGTACTTAATCAGCGAACTGGCCTGAAGGCCAAGGTCGAGGTAATGCAGGAAAGCCTCTTTGGGATAGCCCACATCGACGAAGGCCGCGTTGAGGCCTGGCAAAATCTTCTTCACCTTGCCTAAATAGACGTCTCCGACCGCAAACTGGTTATTGGTCTTCTCTCTGTGAAGTTCGACAAGTATGTTGTCTTCCAGAAGAGCGATGTCAACCTCCGAAGCGTGCGAATTGATGATCAAGTCACGCGTCACTGTCTTTTCTTCCTTTGCAATTTCTTGCTGTTGTTCTTCAGACATAGTGTTTTTACTTTGGGGTTAACGTTTTGATTGATAAAACAATAACACAACAATGGGATGAGCCAATGCTGTGTTATTGTCGTGTTTAGGCTCAAGAAGAGCTTATTTCTTCTTGTGTCTGTCCTTTCTCAAGCGTTTTTTGCGCTTGTGCGTAGACATCTTGTGTCTCTTGTGTTTCTTACCGTTTGGCATAGTATAAAGTTTTTAATGTTTTCTTACTTGACAGCGTTCATGAAGGTCTTAGCAGGCTTGAAGGCCGGAATCTTGTGGGCCGGGATGGTGATGGCGATGTTCTTGCCAATGTTACGGCCGGTCTTCTCAGCTCTCGTCTTGATGATGAAGCTGCCGAAGCCTCTCAGATAAACATTCTCGCCCTTGGCC
This sequence comes from Bacteroidales bacterium, assembly GCA_017632935.1. Lineage (GTDB taxonomy): Bacteria > Bacteroidota > Bacteroidia > Bacteroidales > F082 > Limimorpha. The sequence continues at coordinate 719 of JAGBQJ010000042.1, forward strand.
ATGGCGTTCTTCACAACTTCCATGAAGTTCTCAACAACATTCTGGACAGCACCTTTCTCAATGCCGGTCTTGCTTGCGATTTCAGCAACGATTTCTGCTTTAGTCATTTTTTCTCTTATTTAATGGTTAGTTATAATGTTTGTTGTAAATTTGCGGCAAAGGTACGAACATTTTCAATACGCAGACCCCATTAATGCAAAATTTTTCTTCTAATGAGTTATAAATAAAGAATTTCGCCTCGAAAAACACGATGAATATCCTACACGACACCTTAATTAATTGGTACGCCGAAAACCACCGCGACCTGCCCTGGCGGCACAACCCGACACCCTACGAGGTCTGGCTCTCCGAGGTCATCCTGCAACAGACACGGGTCAACCAAGGTACGGAATACTACCTGCGTTTCATTGAGAAGTGGCCTACCGTCATTGACCTTGCCAAAGCCTCCGAAGAAGAAGTGTTGAAGATGTGGCAAGGCTTAGGCTACTACTCGCGTGCCCGTAACCTGCACCAATGTGCCCGACAGGTTGTGGAACAATACAACGGCGAGTTCCCCGCTGATTTCGAAGCACTTAAAAAACTGCAAGGCATCGGTGACTACACGGCAGCCGCCATTGCCTCCATTGCTTTCAACCTGCCCCATGCCGTGGTTGACGGGAATGTATATCGTGTTTTGGCACGCCTTTACGACATCGACACACCTATTAATATTAATGAAGGCCAAAAACTTTTCGCACAACTCGCTGACGAGCTCCTCAACCGCAAGCAACCCGGCCTCCACAACCAAGCCATGATGGAATTCGGCGCCTTGCACTGCACACCCAAAAATCCCAACTGTATGCTGTGCCCGCTACAAACCCAATGTCTGGCTTTCGCCCACCAAACTGTGATGCAACGCCCTGTGAAACTGCCTAAAGTTAAAGTCACCACAAGATATTTCAACTATCTGGTTATCAGGGTTAAAAACGATGTTTACCTGCGCAAACGCAGCGGTAACGATATTTGGCGCAACCTCTATGACTTCCCTTGCATCGAAAGTGAGCAGCCTTTGTCGGTGGAAGAGGTCGTTGCTTCGGAACAGTTTAAGCAACTCATTGAAAACAAGCCTTTTACCATAACCAAAGTCTCGCCCCTTTTCACTCACAAACTGACTCACCGCACCATCCTCGCCCAGTTCATCGAAATAAAACTTGAACAAAAATTGTTGCAGATTGAAACAAAAGATTTATTTTTGACGGCTGAAACGGATTTGGGCAACTTTCCCATTCCTCGCTTAATTGACTTATACTTAAACAATTAAAACCACTACACCATGGCAAGCTTGAACAAAGTCATCCTCATTGGCCGACTCGGGAAAGACCCTGAAGTAACCACCTTCGAAAACGGCAACCGCAAAATCTCCGCCACCCTGGCCACCTCCGAACGTTATCGCGACCGCGACAACAACTGGGTGGAACAGACCGACTGGCACAACATCGTGGTGTGGGGCAACCTCGCCAACGACATCGCCGAAGGCCGCCGCAACTACACCAAAGGTGACCTCATGTATGTGGAAGGCAAGCTACGCACCCGTCAATACACCGACCAACAAGGCATCGTGCGCTACGTCACCGAAGTCCACGCCGACAAGATGATGCAGATGGCCCCCGCCCGTCCCGCCTCACAGTCGTCCTACGGCCAACCCTACGCTCCCGCCCCGGAACCCGCTCCTGGCTACACGCCTCAGGTACCCAGCCAAGACGAAGGCAACGACCTGCCATTTTAAGGGAATGATGCGTCATGTCAGAAAAGTTTCGTAATTTTGCAGCCTGAATTTTAAATCATAAGATTTTGGAAACACCCGACCCTGACCCTCTCATAGGACTGCTCACCGTTGTTTCAAACAACTTCTACAAAGGATTTTCCGAACAACCCATCGGCGCCATCATAGGATTGGTGGTGCTTGTCCTATTGCTTATCGCCTCGGCCTTGATTTCGAGCAGCGAGACAGCTTTCTTCTCGCTTCAACCCGCTGACATCGAAGACCTTGAATCGCGCTCCGATGCCAAGAGCAAACTCGTGCTGAAGCTTCGCGAGAAACCCAAGACCTTGTTGGCCACCATTCTGATTGGCAACAACTTCGTCAACGTCACCATCACCTTGCTGTCGACCTACATCATGGCGCTGCTGTTCGACATGAAGCACCATCCTCTGGCGGCTTTCCTGTTGGAAGTGGTGATCGTCACCTCATTAATCCTCATCGTGGGCGAAATCACGCCGAAGATCTATGCCGGTAAGCGTCCCGTCAAGATGGCGCGCTTCATGGCACGGCCTCTGCGTTTCCTTATCGGCTTATTCAAGCCGCTGAGCAAACTGCTGGTCAACTCCACCTCATTCATGGACAAGCACTTGGAGAAAAAGAAAGGCGAAATCTCGATGGAAGATCTCTCTACAGCCGTCGACATCGCTACCGAAGAATCGACACCGTTAGAGGAAAAGCAGATGCTGAAAGGCATCGCCTCGTTCAGCGAGAAAGAAGTGAGCGGCGTGATGATACCGCGTGTTGACATCATCGGCGTGGAAAAAAGCATGGAGTTCACCGAGATGCTAGCCATCGTCATCAAGAGCGGATTCTCCAGAATCCCCGTCTATGACGAGACGTTGGACAAGGTGGAAGGCATACTCTACGTGAAAGACCTGCTACCCTACCTCGATGCCCAGTCCTACGAATGGCAGAAACTCGTCCGCCCTGCCTTCTTCGTGCCTGAAAACCGCAAGATCAACGACTTGTTCCAGGACTTCCGCGAGAAGAAAATCCACATCGCTATCGTCGTCGACGAATATGGCGGCACTTCGGGATTGATCACCATGGAAGACGTCATCGAGGAAATCGTGGGCGAGATCAATGACGAGTTCGATGAAGCCAATGTTGAAGAGCACTATACCCAACTCGAAGATGGCTCCTATCTCTTCAAAGCCCAGACCAGTATCGTAGACTTCTGCAAAGTGTTCGGCGTGGACGAAAACTACTTCGAGCCTATGCAAGGCGAGGCCGACACCCTGGCCGGACTCATTCTCGAAATCGAAGGCCGCATCCCAGAGATTGGGTTCAAGTTCAACTTCGAGAAGTTCCAAATGGAGATCACCGATGCCGACACCAAGCGCATCAAAGAAGTAAAAGTAGTGTTTGATGAAGAATAAACTTTCCATATTGCTTGCGGCGCTTGCCATCGCCATCATCGCAGTATCATGCGACGACAACGACAGCTACCTGCCCAAGCCACGCGGCTATTTCCGCATCGACCTGCCCGAGAAGTCCTACAGCCGCGTCGACACAATCGAAAAATACAGCTTCGAGTGTCCCGATTACGCCCATTTGACCTATGACATTTACTCGCCCGACGAGAAAAACTGGGTCAACGTCGAGATGCCACAGTTCAAGGGCTCCATCCACTTGACCCACAAGCCTGTGAACGGCAACTTGGGCGAATACTTGGAGGATGTCCACACCATGGTGACCAAGCACCTGCAAAAGGCTAACGGCGTGCGCGACAGCCTGATTGTCAACGATGAACACAATGTCTACGGCCTCTTCATTGAGATGGACGGCAAGGGCGTGGCCACCCCGATGCAGTTCTACCTCACCGACAGCACGAAGAACTTCGTGCGCGGTGCCCTTTACTTCAACTTCCAGCCCGACAACGACTCGATGCAGCCCGTCATCAACTTCATCCGCGAGGACATTGACCACATGATCAACACGTTTGAGTGGAAATAAAACCTATAAATTTGCATTTTTTGCAAGTTTTGTTCTCCCTTTTTCAACAAAAAACACTATTTTCGCAGCGCGAAACAAATTTTGCGCCGATGTAAATAGAGTATTCACTTTAAAAGAAAGGGGGAAGGCCTATGATTAACAGCCTGAAAATCGGGAACTTGACCTGGCGTCATCTCAACAACCCAACGGAAGAAGACTTTGAATTCCTGAAAGACCGATTTCATTTCCACCCTTTGGACATCGAAGACTGCAAATCCGTCAACCAACGCCCGAAAATCGATATTTACGACGATTATTACTTCCTCATCCTTCATTTTCCCAATTTTGACCGTCAGAACAAGTTCGTGAAAATCAAGGAGGTGAAGATCTTCTGGGGCAAGGACTACATCATCTCCATTGAGAAAAACCCTTGGGGCGTGTCGCAACTCTTTGAGGAATACGAGGAACGCATCCAAAACGGCGAGGAGATGAACTTCCGCAACTCCGACATCCTGCTTTATCGCATACTTGAGAAACTGATGACCGAGTCAGTGTACTTGCTGCGCAAGGTCGGTTTGGATGTAGAGTTGATCAACCGCGAACTCTTGCAGGAGAAACAGGTGAAGATCATCGAACGCATTAGCGTGACACGCAAGAACCTCATCCTCATCAACACCATCTTCAAGCCGCAGCTTAGGCTCTTCCATCTCTTCGAGACCGGTAAGGTCAGAGGCTTCACCGACGACATCGAGTACATGGAAGACTACTGGGGCAACATCCTCGACTACCTGCAGAAACTGTGGGATATGACCGAGGACTACGAGGAATTGATCGAAGGCCTCTCCATGACCTTCGACTCGATGCAGACCAACAAGACCAACGAGACGATGAAGATCCTGACCCTTGTGTCGACTATCATCCTGCCTTTGACCTTTATCACCGGCCTTTATGGTATGAACGTCCAGCTACCCTTCCAAGAACAGGCCTGGGCCTTCTGGGGCATCATGGGATTCATGGCGGTGGTCGCCGTCGGATTCTATATCTATTTCAGACACAAGAAAATGATGTAATGGCATAGCCATTACATCATTTTACCATCAATTTCTCGTATTTCACCACATTGCCATTCCGCATCAGCTTAACAATGTAGCAACCTCTGCTGAAATCGGCGGGCAGCGTCACAGCAAAATCGCCGACGGCATTACCTGTGGCCTTGAACATCGTGCGGCCACAAAGGTCGCAAATAGCCACGGCATCAAATTGGTGAGCGTTGCCACTCAGATGCAAGGTCTGGCCTCTCTCAATGGGATTGGGGAAAAGACAGACCGCCTCATACCCTTCCTCAACGGTATGCCAAGTCGGGTCCCAAATCATGCGGGCATATTCCGGATGGTCGATGAAGGGATTGCGGTTGTGTTGATAATCACGATAAATGACATTGTTGCGGTCGATTTCCTTCTGACTGACAGGGTCTTGCTCATTCCAGCGAAGTAGCAACTGTATGGCCCAAGGCTTGATTTCCGACTTGGTGGTCATGTCGCTCGAGCCCCAACCGCTATCCTCGGTGTAGTAGCGTACACTCATATACATGATGGCACGAGCCAAGTCACCCTTGTATTCGTCGATGGGCTCAAAGGCCTTCCCCGAAAAGCCAGGAGTCTTGCAAGTGCCTAACTTCGAGCCGTTACGCGAAGTCCAGGTAGCAGAACCTACCTCGCCATAGGCATAATTACTGCGTTGTCCGTTCACAAAGCCATCCGTCGGGAAAATGTGGTGCAAGTCGGTACGAGGGGTCGTTTGGTCGTTAAACCAACTCTGAGGGAACGAGTGCTCGCGGTTGTAGCAGTCGCCCTCGCCGCCGTATCCGCCACTACCGCATTGGTCTTGGCCAAGATGATAGACATAAGGCGGCGTGCCGTTAGGCTTGTCGGAATACATGTCCCACACAATGCCATTGCCCTTGTTGTCGGTACTCCAAAACGCATTCCACAATTGGGCATAGGTGATGGAAGTATGTCCTTTGATGATGTTGTGCAAGGCCAACTTGAGCTGGTTGCCCGTCAAGCCGTTGGCGGAGTTATAGTAACTGGATGGAGCCTGCGCCGAAACCATCAGCGCAAAAGACAGGCTTATTAATAACACAAGGGTTCTTTTCATCAATTATAAATTTTGATTTTTGAATCTTGAATCTTGTATTTTGAATCTTGAATTTTAAATCTTGAATCCTCAAATCAAATCTGTAAACAGATACAGCACCGCAATCACCACCATGAACACCGAGGCGGAAAACTCGATGAAACTCATCTTCTTCATCACACCTGGATTGTAGGTGATGCGTGCCGTAATGAAAGCCCACAAAAACCCTGCCACAGCAACAGCAGGGAAAAACCAACTACCCAACGGCAGTTCCGAAATGAAGAAAGGCCCTGTCAACGACATGAGGAGGACATCAAATGCCGCCAAAACGGAAAGCAGAATGAAGTCCCAATCGTTCCTGACCGTGTAGAGCATTTTGCCTTTCAACACGCGCATGGAGTCGATGAACATCTTGATAGCTACCACGAGCATCATCGCGAAAACCAAATACGGGGCGAACTCAGGGATGAACAGATGGCACAGCAACTTGCCGAGATAGAAGCCCGCCACAGCCATCACGCCTTGGGTGAGGCCAAATACCAGAGGAATCAAAAATTTCTTCCCGGGTTTGTCGTCGGCATTGAACAAACCTACAGCCCGCGTGACTACCGGAGTGGTCAGGCAGAGGATGAAAAGGATATTGATAATAATGGAAGCTGTTTCCATAACAAAAACAGTTTGGGGTTGGCTGGCAGGCCAACCCCAAACCTTATTATTAACCCAATCTCTTGAACTGGCAGGTGAAGTGGCGCATCAGCTCGGCTTCCCAGGTGATTTCAAGACCGCGCTTGATGGTGTCGCGGCGGTCGTAGACGTTCTTCAGGGCGGCTGCGATCACATCCATGTGGTTGTTGGTGTACACACGACGCGGGATGCAGAGGCGCACGAAGTCGTTGCCACCGAAGCGGTTCTCACGCGTGACCGGGTCGCGGTCGGCGAGCACGTAACCGATTTCGCAGGCGCGGATGCCGGCTTCGAGATAGAGCTCGCAGGTCAACGTCTGGGCGGGGAACTCTTCCTTCGGGATGTTGGTCAGCACCTTGTCGGCATCAACAAAGATGGCGTGGCCACCGGCAGGACGCTGGTAAGGGATGCCATATTCGTCAAGCTTAGCAGCAAGGTAGTGCACCTGCTTGATGCGGGTCTCAACCATCTCGAATTCAAGGTTCTCTTTCAGACCGACAGCCAGGCAGTCCATGTCGCGACCATTCATACCGCCATAAGTCAGGAAGCCCTCGAAGGGGATGCAGAACATCTTGGCACCTTCGTACCAATCCTGCTTGTTGGTGGCGATGAAGCCGCCCATGTTGACGAGACCGTCCTTCTTGGCTGACATCGTCATGCAGTCGGCATAGCTGAACATCTCAAGAGCGATTTCCTTCAGGGTCTTGTTCTCATAGCCCTTCTCGCGCGTCTTGATGAAGTAGCAGTTCTCGATGAAACGGGCACTGTCGATGTTGACCGGCACGCCGTATTTGTGGCACAAGGCGCAGGTCTCACGGATGTTCTGCATGCTCACGGGCTGACCGCCAACGGTGTTGTTGGTGACGGTGAGGACCATGAAGGGCACATTGCCCTTGTTCTCCTGCAGGATTTTCTCCAGTTTCTCTAAGTCAACATTGCCTTTGAAAGGAACTTCAAGCTGCGTGTCGTAAGCCTCCTTGACGGTGACATCGATGGCGAAGGCCTTGCGGCTCTCGATGTGACCCTTGGTGGTGTCGAAATGAGCGTTACCGGGAACGATCATGCCGGGCTTCACCAGATAGCTGAACAGCACATTCTCAGCTGCGCGGCCTTGGTGAGTAGGAATGACGTAGTTGAAACCAGTGATCTCAGTGATGGTGTCCTTCATGTGGAAGAACGAGCGGGCGCCGCCGTAGCTCTCGTCGCCCATCATCATCGCGGCCCATTGGCGGTCGCTCAGGGCACCTGTACCTGAGTCGGTCAACAGGTCAATATAAACATAGTCGCTCTTCAGCATGAAGACATTTTGGTGGGCTTCGTTGAGCCACTTTTCGCGTTGTTCGCGGGTGGATTTCTTAATGGGTTCAACCATCTTGATTTTCCACGCTTCTGCAAATGGTAATTCCATGATTTTATTTAATTTAATTGTTTTTCCAAAAACGGGTCAAAGATAGTGATTTTTTCAGCATCCCAAACGGTTGGGACAGGATTTTTCATATTTTTGCTCCAAATTTGAATCGCTATGAAAAAACTGTTCCTCACACTTCTGATTTGTCTGACGACGACCGTCGCTTTTGCCGACATCGTCCTCAACGAAGGCTTTGAATACGGCAACCACGACTATGCAACACCCATAGGCTGGATCTGCGACGACGGGTCGTGGCAATGCGGCTACCTGGAAAAAGACCACAACCGCATCCCGCACACGGGCAATTGGTATGCCTTTTCCAACACCGAGGAATCATGGATGTATATGCAGTTCTCGCTGTTCTCTCGCATGCAATACCGATTCAACTGCTGGGCCATCTCCGACGGCGACTTCCAACTAGAGTTTTGGGCAGGAACGGCTGCCGACCCTGAAAGCATGCACACGCTTCTGCTCTCTACTGCTGTCAGCGGTGGAATTTACGAAAAATGCTCGTCCTATGTCGACACCATTCCCTCGGGATGCCAATATATCGCCATTCATGCGGTGGCTGGCTCGGGTGCCACTCACCTCACCATCGACGACATCGGAATCGAGATGCTGGAGCAATACACCTTTGAGGCTGAGGCCATTACGGGCGACACGGCCATGTACCCAGGGACACAAGCCATTTTCCATTTCCGCATCCACAATACAGGCTACGACTCTGTAGACGTTACGGTACACCCTTCCAACGAGTTCTTCACCGATTTCAGCTTTTACTCGGATGGCGTCAACACCACTACCTTCCCTACCCAACCCGACGAATACGTCAACGTGACCTGCTACGCCACCTTGCGCCCCGAAATTGAGCCCGGCACAGTGGCTTGGCTCGACATCCAGATGACCATCCCCTGCAACTGCAACACAGCCATGGTCACCTTTTGGGTGACACCCTTAGACATCACTCAAATCGATGAGGACGAGGCACTGAACATCAGCATTTATCCCAATCCTGCCACAGACTTTGTGACCGTTGAGGCGGAAGGCCTGCAATCCGTCATACTCACCGACATCAACGGGAAAACCCTCAGCAGCCATGCTGCCAAGGGCAATTCCGTTCGTTTGGATGTCAGTGGGTTAAGAGCCGGCGTTTACCTCATCTCCGCCAAAACACGTTCCACTTCTTCTTTCGTGAAGTCAATCTTGAAGATGTGATCGGGCTTCAGGTAATAAAGCTCATGCTCGGCATGGAAGCGCTTCTCGCCGCCACCCGTGATGTTGAGCATCACTACGTCATCAGCCTTCACCGTTCCCCTTTCTATCGCTTGCTGCAATGAAGCCGTAGCCACGGCTGCGGCATGGTAGATGTCGATGCCTTCGGTCTCCTCGAAGAGGGCCTTGGCAGCATTGGCTTCAGCATTGCTGACAGCAAGGATGTCACCATCGGTGTCTTTCAAGGCATCGTAGAGTCCACCAGCAAGGCCGTAAGGCGGCTTGCGGTTAGAGAGCACGGGCGCACAGATTTCGGCGGCATCTTTACGGGCTTGGTCGGCATCGTAGGGCAACAAGGCACGTGAGTCGGCGCGCCAAGCGTCGTACATCGGCACGAAGGGTTTGTTTTGCGAGACCATCAAACGGGCTTTGTTTGACCCAAAGCGACCGTCACCGATGAAGCGCAGGTTGGCTTCCCAAGCGGCGATGGCACCTGTGCCGCTACCCACGGCCTGGAAGTAGAAGTCGGGCGTTCGGCCGATAAAGGTCGTGGCTGACATCATCGTGGTGCTCATGCCGTCGCGGCGGGCGATGTTTTTGGCACCGCCTTCGGCAAGGTAGCCATCCAGTTCGCAGGCCACATTCGAGAGGTTGATGGCATCGAAATAGTCGCTGCCGCTCTCGGTCGTGATGAGTTTCACGCAAGGATTCAAAGGCTTGTCAAACCACAAAGCGTTGATGTTGTCCCGAGGCACACAAAGCAGCAACTTGATGCCGTTGTCGGAGCACACCTTGGCGAAGGCGCGGGCCGTGTTGCCAGCAGAGGCCACCACCAGCACCTTGTCTTTCAGGTCATCGCCTAGACGGGCGCACACCGAGTAAGCCTCCATTTCCTTGAAGGAACAGGTCGTCATGCGGGCATTGCGCTCGGGCCACCAGCCGTTGAAGGTGATGTAGAGGTTGTTGAGGCCAAGGCGTGCGGCCAGCTTTTCGCTCTTATAGGTAATCGGCTCCGAAGGCTTGTTGAGCATCTTCTTGATGGGCAGCCAGTCGGCATAGCGGTACAAGCCAAGGCAAGCGCCTTCTTTAACCTCAAGCTGTTTTTTCTCATAGATCGGACGCACCATGCTCGGCTTGTCGCATTGTTTGTCGTCCAAAGTCCAGCCTTCGTCGCTGAAGACGCGACCGGTAGCCACAGTTTGCAGCTGGTATTTCGTGGGAACAAATATCATCTTTTTGTATTTTGCAAATTAACGTGCAAAGATACAAAAAGTAAACATATAGACAGTAAATATATTTACCAATTTTATTTCACCACGATTTTCTGTACGCGGACATTGTCGTCGGTAACGAGGCGCAGGACATAGACGCCAGGCGTCATCCCACTGGTAGAGACGGTGTGCACACCGTCTCCACAACGGATGATTCGTCCCATCATATCAATCACCTGTAGAGACGCAAAATCTTGCGTCTCTATAATCAGACGGATTTCCCCATCGGCCCAATACGCGAAGGCCTCTGAGCCTGTCGAAGGACCGTCCGTTGGCGCAAATGCCAGCATGAACCGTGTGGCATAATCGTCTTCCTTCGTCTCAAAGGTATAGGAAGGCGTGTTGAGCAAATCGATGTCGGCGCCAGTCAGATTATCAACAAGGTGCAGATAATTGAGGTCGAGGCCTTGGGCGTCCACCGTAAGAGTCTGCACGCCCTTGCCCTGTGCCTCATAGCAGAGATCCAAGGACTTGGTGCCGTCGCGGGTGAGCATCACGTAAGGCCTACCTTCGCGGGTGAGGTAGAGTGACGTATGTGCGCCGCGCATGCTGAGCAGGGGCATACTGACGCCCTCGTCCAGCTTTACATAAGCTTTCTCCTCGCCGACGCTGAGGCATAGGTATTGTCCTTTTTGGGCATTATCGCCCTTGCTTTGTGGATTGAGAGTCACACTTTGGCTCGCAGCATTGGCTTTGACCATAAAGCCACGACCTACTGGGACGGTGTTGCTCGTCGTATACGTCCAATCCTCGCCGTTGACGAGATAATAATAGCCGTCAGACACATTGTTGGTCTTCGTGAAAGTGATATCATGTGCCGTGGGATTGCCGAGCAGGTTGAAGCCTTTGATGGTGGCGTTGCTGTTGTCATAGCTCAAGTCGATTGTTTCGGAATATGTGCCACTATTGAGGGTGCCTCCCAAACGAAGAGTGCTTGTAACGCCATTGGCATACAGGTATCCTTTGTTGGCAGTCAGAACAAAAGATTCTGCTTTATAGTTGATCCATTCCTTGTTTTGATTGTTGCCACTTTCGTTGTAATAGTAGAGGTCATAGCTGCCGTTCAACAGTCCATTGGCAAATGTAGGTGTAAGTGTTGCAAATGGAGCGCTAATAGTGTACCATCCACCATCACCCGAATATGCCGTTATGGATTTCTTCATTGTGGCGTTGAGACCCGCAGAGGTCGTAGTGTGGAAAAGTTGCGCTCCGTCCTCAAGGACAAACTGCGAAGCGTTGTTGCACATAGTAGCACCCAATATCGTTGTTGCAGTAAGTGTCACACCCGATCGAATTGTAGTTTTATCAAAAGTGTTGACGCAAGGCAAAGTCATATTTTCGGTGTAATCATATTCCTCACTACGGACCAAAAGAAAAATATCCTTTCCAGATGAAGAATTCACAAAACAGGTGAAACAATTACCCGATTTGTTAAACCTCATAGTATTACGGGTATTGGTTCCTTTTGCCACTACCGTTGCCTTACCATCAGCAGCGATGGCAACACTCCATTTTCCATTGTTATCCAAGGTGGATTCTGTCCTCAATTGATTGGCGTCACTACTTGATGCATACAAATAGCCTCCTGTATTGTCACTGTACTCAGGATCATAGAAAGCCCAATAGTCACCGCTGGCTACAAGGGTCAGTTCACAGGCATTACCCAAACTGGCAAGTACTCCATTGCTTGTAGTTGCTGAAACCGCCACGCGGTTATTTCCCGTCGACTCATCCTGTTGTGCACCCATTGCTTTCTTTTCATCAACATTGATGATAAGATAGGTGCGTCCTTCGACAAGTTGATCATTAGAAGTGACGAGATAATATTTTTGCGTATAACTCTGTCCCACGTATACGAAAGTTGCGCTCACTGTAACACTACTGGCAGGCATCACAAACCTGTTGCCATCCACTTCAACGGGTATGTTGTTGGCGGCAGTCACCGTCCAATAATCAAGGTCATAACCTGTTGCGGGCGTAGCAGTAAGAGTGATGATATCACCTTCAACGGCTTCGACAGGGCTTGCAGTGATGATGCCGTGTTCGACAGAAGCGCATGTGATGGTATACTTCGGGACCCATTGCGCATACAGCGTCAAGTCATTCAACAGAGTGACGACAGCGCCATCAAAATAGGTGGTTCCTGTGCCATTGGCGGCGGTGTTCCAACTGTCGAAGGCATAGCCTAGGCGGGTAAAGGTGTTGGCTTGCAATGCGGTAGGCTCGAATTCGTTTACGATCTGATTGTAGCTCGACTGGCTGCCGCCATTGGGATTGAATTGGACGGTATGCGTCGGGGCAGAAACGTTACCTATCTTTTTGTAAAGTTGGATGGGTTGCTGATCAGTGTATGTACTTGATTTATAATAACGGAAGCGGTTATCATTCGAATTGCTATTATACCTCATCACAGAAGTATTAGATGTGATTTTGACGCCATTGGATTCAAGTTCAACGGTGTTCAACTTTGCTAATGTTCCAAAATTGAGAGCATTTGAACCAGAGGAGCCTGAGATATACTTTCCATTATTTGTGCCTCCGTTGACTTTGATAGAATAGCCACCCGTCATTGGCGCAATAGTAAGGCTAACAGAACCGCCATCCACTATCGTATTGTCGGAAATAGTCTTGGAAACATAACAATTAGCTGCATCCACGCCAGTCCAAACATAGCCCTCCGTTGAACTATTCTCATAAACCAAAATATACTCTCCACTCCAGTCACTTGGAGCTTCAGTCACCTTCACATAAGAATAGCTCGAAGGCTGGACAAACGATGCCGACACCGTGACATTGTAGGCCGGCATGACGAAAGTACTACCCGCGCCGGAATAAACGATGGTGTTGACATCACCCGTCTTGTAAACGTAATAGGAATACAAGACATAACCACTTGCAGGCGTATTGCTGAGAGTGATGGTGGTTCCCGACTGAGCGCTGCTGACGCTGGCACTGATGCTGCCGTGGGCAAGACTTGTGGCACAGGCGATATTGTATGCCGTGGTGTTTTGGATGAAGGTCGCGCTAACGGTGACGTTGAAAGAAGGCATAGTGAAAGTATTGCCGCTCACTGGGACGGTGGTACTGGTATCGCCTGTCTTATAGACGTTCCAACTGCCCAACATATAACCTTGTGCAGGCGTGGCGGTAAGGGTCACCATAGTGCCTTCCACCGCCGTTGCAGGTGCCGAAATACTGCCGTGCTGAACAGAGGCGCAGGTGATGTTGTAGGTGACACCCGTCCAACCCGGTTCCCAGATGATATGAGCATATTCTGGGTGGTCCACAAAGGGGTTGCGGTTGCTTTGAATGCCATAGATCACATTGTTGCGGTCGATTTCCTTTTGACTCACGGGGTCGTTGTCGCTCCAATCCAGGAGCATATTGATAGCCCAATCCTTAATGACAGACTTGGTGGTCATACCACTGGAGCCCCAGTCGTCGTCTTCGTCGTAGTAGCGCACACTCATATACATCAAGGCACGAGCAAAATCGCCTTTGTACTGGTCGATGGGTTCAAAGACAGTGCCCGTATAGCCTAACGACGACTTACAAGACCCTAATTTCGAGCCATTTTGCGAAGTCCAGGTGGCATTGTTCACCTCGCCAAAGGGAAAGTTACTCCTTTGGGCGTTCACAAAACCATCGGTGGGAAAGATATGATGAAGGTCAGTAGTCGGCGTGCTGGCGTTGTTGAACCAACTTTGAGGCCACGAGTGCTCACGGTTGAAGCAGTCGCCTTCCTGCTCGTAGTTGCCGCATTGGTCGTCATCGTAATAACTATAGGAATAATTGGCACCATCGGAATACATATCCCAAACCACGTTGTTGCCTTTGTTGTCTGTGCTCCAGAAGGCGTTCCAAATCTGTTGGTAGGAAATGGTAGTGTGGCCCTTGATGATGTCGTGAAGAGCAATCTTCAAGTCATCTCCAGTCTTGCCCGCGGCATCATTATAGTATCCGTCGGGGATTTGAGCCACTAAACTCACACTCGTCAAAGCAAGGAAAAGAAGGGATGATACAACTTTTTTCATATTCAAAAGAGACTGTTTCAGATTAAGAGGCAAAAGTATGGATTTTTTTGGCTCACAGCGGCAAAATACGGAAGCAAAATGCATAAAAAACGGGCGGCAACTAACGTTACCGCCCTTTGTTCAAGAGAAATAGGAGCTCGGCTCCCGTCCGTATTACTTCTTGGTCTCCTTAAGAGTCGTGTAGTTGATACGGAAGGCACCCACCTTACGGAGTTCCTGCTTCACGTCGGTGACCACACCCATACGGGTTTCCTTGTTCACCTTCAGTGCAGTAGTCAACAGCGGGATGTCGGCGGGGTTGCGCGAGTCACGCTCTTTCTGAATCCATGTGGCGATGTCGTCAGGAGTGGCGAAAGCATCGTCCAATTGGATACGCGACTCGGTACCGAGATTCTTGTCACGCGGGGTGCCGATGTAGATGGAGCAAACCAATGCCTTGTGCTCAAGCTTTTGGATTTCCTTGGCTGCGGGCAGGGGGGTGCTCACCTTCAGTTCGACATCACGCATCGTGGTCGTAATCATGAAGAAGAATATCAACATGTACACAATGTCAGGCAGTGAAGAGGTGCTCACTTGAGGCACTTCCTTCTTTCCTCCTTTTCTGAATTTTGCCATATCTCTATCCTCCTTTACTTTTTGTAATCAACGGGCTCGGCCTCACTGACACGCACAGGCACAGCTTCGTTGATTGCCTTGGTTTGTTCTTCGTTGAGCTCGATGTACTTCTTGCCGAATTTCTTCAGAGACAACTCATTCTTCATTTCATTGAAGGCGCTGGCCAACCTATCCTGAACTTTGATATACATCTCATACGAGGTGGCACGGTCGTTCTGGAGGGAGATGACTCCCTTGGTCATGAGCACGTCGCCGATGAGGTCGAAAGTCTTGGTCTCCGTTTCAGGAGCACTTTCGTCGCCGGGACGCGGAGTCATGAACTCCTTGGCCTTGTCCTTCAGCATTTCAACGTCGCACGGACGGCCATTGACCAACAATTTGTTGCTCTTGTTAATCATCACATTCATCACGTTTCTCTCCTTGACCTTGACATCCTCGTCGTTTTGCTCGACGGGAGGAGGCAGACGACGGGTGATACCGTAGTCCACATCCATCGAGGTCGTCATCAGGAAGAAACACAACAGCAAGAATGCTATGTCAGCCTGCGAACTCGAATTGATTTCTGGAACTTTTCTTGCCATGATGAATATAGTTTAGCGTTTAAGGGCCTTGTAGATAACTGAGAACAGGATGGCTACAATAGCGATACCAAAAGTGATGAGGAAGAAATTCATGCCCATCTCAACCCATCCGTGCGTCATGCCCGAATAGGTGGCAGCATCGGCTTTGTATTCAATGGCGAAATAAGGTTTCGCAAGGAAGTATGAAACGCCGCCAATAACTGCAATTGCTGCGATTACAATGATGATGGTTTTCCAGTTGATGCCCTTGATGACACCCATGACGATGAATGCAATGATGGCAATGACGATACCGAGGGCAACCTTTATGTAACTCCAATTCAGCAACAGATCTGTAAAAGGTGTTTCAGGGCTCCCGCCTATCCGGCCGCCGTCGAACCAGGCTTTCCACGGGCCTGTCTCCGGAATTCCCTTACCGAAGAAGAGAATCATGCACACAACCGAAATCAGAGCGAGCAAGCCAAAAACAACCCATCTAACGATGTTTGAAGACTTATTCATGATGCTGATTTTTATTTGTTGTACTTAACGAGAATGTCCATGAACGAGATGGAAGCGTCTTCCATGTCGTTGACGATGCTTTCAATCTTAGAAGCGATGAAGTTGAAGAAAATCTGAAGGATAATGGCGGAGATCAGACCGAACACGGTAGTCAACAGAGCGACCTTCATACCAGAGGCAACGATCTGCGGGCTCATGTCACCAGCGGCGGCGATGTCGTCGAAGGCCTGGATCATACCGATAACGGTACCCATGAAACCGAACATAGGAGCCAAGCTGATGCAAAGACCAATCCAGCTCAAGCCGCTTTCAAGCTTACCACCGGCAACTGAACCGTAAGAAACGATGGACTTTTCGATTTCGTCCAGCGATTGGCCATCCTGATAACGGATGAGGCCTTGGGTGAAGATGCTGGCCACAGGGCCGCGGGTGTTCTTGCAGAGGTTCTTGGCGCCTTCAACGTCGCCACTCTTCATCTTGGATTCAATACCCTCAAGGAGTTTCTTGGAGTTGGCGCTTGCCAGCGTCAGATAGATGATTCTCTCAATGGAGATGGCCATACCGAGGAGCAGGATGAACAACACGATGCCCATGAACATAGGACCACCATCGATGAACTGTTTCTTGATGACTTCTCTGAAGGTCGGCTCTTTGGCTTCTTCTTGAGGTGCCGGGGCGACTTCTTCAACAGTCTCAGGCTGTGCAGCCTCAACTGCTTCAGTTGAATCGTTCTGAGCAGTCATTTCCGTCTGCTCGGTTTGCGCTTGCTCGTTCTGAGCAACAACGAGATTGCTGACACCAAAAGTCATAAGGCCAGCAACCATGAGGAAAGCAATTAATTTTTTCATAGTTTAGCTTGAATGTTTTGATTATTACTGTTATGAATTACTTTGTTCTAATTAAACTATCTTGTCTTTCCGCGGAGAGAGCGGGATTCGAACCCGCGGTACCCTTTTGGAGTACACACACTTTCCAGGCGTGCTCCTTAAACCACTCGGACATCTCTCCAAATGCCTTCCAACTCCACAAGCCTTCTCTGAAATCGTTGCCAAAAGTACAACATTTTTTCATTAGGCAAACAAAAAACTTTGATTTTTTATTGCAATTATTTTTCAATTGCTTGACTTTTAGCCTCAAAGCGTCATCTCGCCACGGATGGAATTCTGCATGATTTCGAGGATTCGCTCCTTGGGAAGGCCTTCACCGATGAGATACATCAGCTTGGCCACGGCGGCTTCGGTGGTCATGTCGTGACCACTGACGACGCCGATGCGTGCCATATCCAAACTGGTTTCGTAACGTCCCATCTCCACAGAGCCGGCCTTGCATTGCGTGATGTTGAGGATGAGCAGGCCGCCGTCAATGGCTTCCTTGAGGGCGTTGAGGAACCACTCGGCGGTGGTGGCGTTGCCCGAGCCGAAAGTCTCCAGCACCAACGCCTTCAGGCCAGGGGTCTTCAGGACATGACAGACATAGTCCTCGGAGATACCAGGGAAAAGTTTCAGGATGCCAATGTGACGGTCCATGCAGGTGTGCACCTTCAGTTTCTTGAAGTTGGGCTTCAAGATGCGCTCCTTATTATATTTAATGTGTATGCCCACATCAGCCAAATTGGGATAGTTCGACGAGATGAAGGCGTTGAAGTTCTCGGCGTTGAACTTGGTGGCACGATTGCCACGCAACAGCTGGTTTTGGAAGAAGATGCTCACCTCAGGGACAATCGGTGTGTCGTCGTCCTTGGCAGCAGCAATCTCAACGGCAGCCAGGAAGTTCTCGCGACCGTCGCTGCGCACCATGCCCATAGGCAGTTGCGAGCCAGTCAAAACTACAGGCTTGTTGAGGTTTTCAAGCATGAAACTCAGCGCCGAAGCGGTGTAGGCCATGGTGTCGGAGCCGTGTAGCACCACAAAGCCATCATAATGCTCGTACTCCTCTCCTATCTTCGTTGCCAGACGGATCCAAAAGTCGGGCGACATGTTCGATGAGTCGATAAGCGGGTCAAAGCTATAGAAATCAATCTGATAGCCGAAGTTCTTCAGCACGGGAAGATGGGTGTAGATGTTGTCGAAATCGAAAGGCACCAAGGCTCCTGTCTTGGCGTCCTGCATCATGCCGATGGTGCCGCCGGTATAGAGCACCAATATGGATATTTCTTCGTTGCTTTGCATGGTATGCGCTTTTATATTGCGGGTGCAAAGGTAAGGCTTTTTTTGCTTGCACCGCATTTTTTCATTATCTTTGCGGCATGAAAGTCATTGCCCGCATCCACACCGATTTCCCGACCAAGTTCGGCATCCCGCGACAAAGCGGCATCATCGCCTCGCTGCAAGGCCGCATTGTGTTCGAGCCTGAATACCGCATCGCTGAGGCCGTGCGCGGCTTGGAGGCTTTCTCGCACATCTGGCTTCTCTGGGAGTTTTCAGAGTGCCTGCGCGACTCGTGGTCGCCTACCGTGCGCCCGCCACGTTTGGGCGGCAACGTGCGCAAAGGCGTGTTTGCCACACGATCGCCTTTCCGCCCTAACCCCATCGGGCTGTCGTCGGTGCGCCTCGAAAAGGTGGATATTGACCCTAAACTCGGCCCCGTGCTTTATGTTTCAGGCGCCGACCTCATGGACGGCACGCCTATCTACGACATCAAGCCTTACATCGCCTACACCGACAGCCATCCCGATGCCGTCAGCGGCTTCGCCTCAACGCCGGCGGAATATCTTTTAGAAGTGGATTTCGCCGAAGATCTTTTAAAGAAAATCCCTGAAAGCCAACGAGAAAGCCTTATCGAGGTGCTCGCTCACGACCCGAGACCGCAATACCAAGCCGACCCCGAACGCGTTTATGGCATGGTCTTCGGGGAAATGGAAATCAAGTTTAAGGTGGAAGGAATCCAGCTTACTGTGCTGGATGTAAAATAAGACACAAATCTAACGGCCTTTTGGTGGTTGAGACACATCCCAATCACAAGCCCAATCCTTACATAAAACCTTAATTATCAGGTTATTTGACTTTCTTTACTGCCGTCTGCAGAATCTTGCCATCCTGATGGTCATAGATGTAGGTCATGATGTAGCATTGGTCGGCGTTGTAGGTGGAATCAAGCTCCATGCTGCACGTCTTGGCGAAAGAATCATCCACAAATACAGCACCATTGGCGACAAGTTCGCCATCAGCACCATTGAGCGTGCCACGGAAGACGTTGCGGAACACATATTCCTTGTTCACACCGCCAGAGACTGTTTGCCAACCTACAAGGCTGTCTTCGACCAAGCAGACAGTTGCATAATATTCGCCATCCCCGTCACCTTTGGCGTTGAAGAGGTTTTCCACGCTCAAGCGGCGAGAAGCTTCATCGTAGGTGTTGGTGATGTTGATGTCAAACAGCTGCGGCTCAGCTAAGGCCTCACTGACAGGCATGTCAACTTGGTCGACATTCAGCGTATTGCCTTCCGTCAGAGCCACATGGTCGACCGAGAACAGCGGATTGGAGTTGTTGTCACCGTACCACAAAGTGCCTTCCTCTGTGAGGAAATCCGGGAATTGTCCCAAAGGCTGGGCCAAGAAGCCAGCATGAACGCTCATGATGAAGACGCGATCTTCACCCAAGCGATGTTGAAGCTCGTGCACCGTTTCGGCGGCATCGGGGCAGTTGACACAACGCGCACCGGTGAAGTCCTTGATAAGCACAGTCTTGTTGCCACCCGTCGGGGTGTAAGGCTTATGAGGGTTATCTATCTTGTCGCAGCTCACTGCAGCCAAAAGCAAGGCCGTCAATGCGAAAACTGAAAATATCTTTTTCATAGTCAATGCGTTAGAATGAAGTTGAAACAGTTAAAGACACGCCTGAAGAGGCAGGCACCGTGCGGCACACACCGCCCACGCAGACCACGCCTTCGCTTTGGCGGCCAGCACTCAGCATGACGCGAGAGGCATCGTGGATATAGGTCACCGTGCCAGTAAAGTAATGATCGCGGTATTCTTCGACGGGGTTGCCATAGTTCCACTTGTCGGCAACGGAGAACGACCAGTGCGGGTTAATGGAGTATTCCAACAGGGCAAAGGCCCAGTCACCGCGTTTCTGGTAGTCTTTCTTCTCGCTTTCCTCTACCTCATAGCCTTTGTGGACTTCGTTTTCCCACAAGCCTTGCAGCTCGAGGCGCAGGCTCTGACGCTTGTTGATCTTATACGTCACGTCCATGAAACCGATGTTAGCCTTCACAGCAGGCGAGCCGGCGTGACCCTCAATGGTCTCGATGTCGTAATACAGGTTGATGTATTGTGCAGTGAGGTGCCAGTCCTTGCTGATCTTCTTGTCGACTTCAAAGTTGATGTCGCGGAAGAAGCGGTGGTCGCTGATAGCGAAGAAGTTGGAGCTATAGCCCAAGGTGCCTTTCTTGTTGAGCACCATCTGCCCGTGGTCCATGACGGAGTCGCGGACGATGTCGTTCACCTGACTCATGTTGAAGGCAAGTTTGGTGCCATATTTTCCGCCAAGGGCTGTACCTTTCGGGATGGTGTAGTTCACTTGGAACTGCGCCGCCATCTCGCCATTGGGCTGGGTCGAATAGGTGTACATCGAAGGCAGGCTGTGGGTGTGCGTATAATTAATAGGTGGGATAAAGTTGATGTCCAAGTCATTCTGCTTGCCTGTGTACATCGACTTAAAGCTCATGTTATCAACACGTTTCACCTGCAAGACAGCACCGAAGCCCTGTTGCGAATAGCTTAGCGATGACAGCAAGGCACGGCCTTCCTTATAGATGAAATTGTTGATGGCTGATGGGTCGTTGATTTTGTAGGCATACTCGGTGCTGAAAGCAAAATTGCCATAACCCAAGTTGATGCGTGCAGCCGCGGCGCCCACGTTTTCAGGGATGTAGTAGAACAGGCTCTGGTCGGCTTGTTTCTTGCTGACAAAGCTACCGCCCAGGCTCATCTTGAACTCTGACTCATTGAGTGAGGCGATGCTCTGGTTGAGGTCCCATTCGGCATCCACGCCGCGCACAATGCCACGATAGTCGTCGTTGCCCATGTCGCGCTCAAGATAAGGTGCCCAGAAGAAACGTTGGCGACCGTAAACGCCTTTCAGCGTCACGCCCTCGGTGGGACGCAGCACTACACGAGCACCGCGCAATGCGTTGTCCATGCCGAGCGACCACTCCTCGTAAGTGCGAAACACGAGACCGCTGCCGAATTGGTCGTAGATGTCGCCCACGGTCATGCCGATGAAGCCATTGTCGTAGTTGGCATAGAAATTGGCCAGACCCACGCCGTTCAGTTCGCTGCGGAAGCCGTTCAACTCAGGCATGAAAGCCTCAAAGCGGATACCCGCCGAGAAGTTACCGTTGGTGTAGTTCACCTTGCCGAAGCCATTGATGCCAAACTTCTTTCCGTTGAGGTCAGTGATGCCTATGCCCTCGTCGAGCATGTAGTATTGAGCATCAGTCTGAAAGCTGCCATTCACCTGGCTGTTTTCAACAAACGACTGAGCACTCGCTCTGAAACTGAAGCCCAGGGCGAGTGAAAAGAGTAATAGTATATGTTTTCGCATAAAAATATATGAATTAGGAATGCAGAATTAAGAATGCAGAATAGGAAATGATATTCCACATTCCAAATTCTGCATTCTGCATTCTGCATTTACTTCTTTTTCTTTGTAAGTTTTAAAATCTCCTCGTAAAGGTCGTCTTCGGCCCCTTCAAAATATCCCGTATGTTGATACACGATCTTACCTTTGCCATCAATCAGGAAGGTGTGAGGCGGATTGCTCACATTCATGGCGCGCTTAAGGTCTCCGTTGGGGTCGAGCAACACTTCGAAGCCCCAGCCCTTGCCGTCCACCGTAGGCTTCACCTTAGCAGTCGAACGTGAGTCGTCGATAGAGACGGAATAAATCTTCACGCCCGTCTCGGCTTTCCAGTCTTCGTATACTTCATTCAAGGCGTTGTGTTCCTTGATGCAAGGACCGCACCAAGTGGCCCAGAACGTGATGACGATGGGCTTGCCGCCGTTGTTGAGTTTCGCAATATTCACCTCCTTACCCTTCAGATTCTTCAAGGTGATGTTCGGCAAATCCGATTTCGTTTGCGCATGAAGGCCCGTCACCATCAGAGCCATCAGCAAAAGTGTCATGAGTTTTTTCATTGATTCAAAAATTTAATATTCAAAGATTCAAAGATTCATAAATTCAAAAATTCAAAAATTCTAAAATTCAAAATTCATCATTCATCATTCTGCATTCTGCATTCTGCATTCCTCATTCCTCTTCAAGTTGGCAATACACTTCAAGCAATTTGCAGTACTGCTCCGCCCTGATCACTACCTTTTTGATGAGATTGGGAATCAGAACACATTCTCCTGCTTTTACAAAAACCGCGCCATTTTCCCAATTCAGTGAAAAAAATCCTTCCAATGGCATCAAAATGACGAAAGAATCGAGGTTGGAATAGTCTTTTTCCATCTCGCCTTGCAACTGGAGGAGGTTGGTGACAAAGTATTGGGAATCAACGACGGGAACGGTCTTATTCATCACGTTGGACACCTCGGTTTTGTAATTTTCGGGCATGGTTCCGTCAATGGCCTCCACCGATTGGGGAATGTGCAACTCGCGGCGCATGCCGGCCACATCGATGCGATCCCAGTCGTAAATACGGTAGGTAGTATCGCTCGTCTGTTGGATTTCTGCCACCATGATGCCAGGACCGAGTGCATGGACACGTCCAGCCGGAATGAAGAAGACATCGTCCTTCTTCACCTGCTCATGGTTGAGCACCGATTGCAGCGTATTGTTCTTCAACACGTTGACATAATCCATTCGCGTCATCTCGCGGTTGAAGCCCATGACGAGGTCGGCGTCTTGGTCGGCCTGCATCACATACCACATCTCGGTCTTGCCGTTGCCCAAGCCGCGTTTCTCGGCCAGCTCATCGTCGGGATGAACCTGCACAGAGAGCCAGTCGTTGGCGTCGATGATTTTCAGCAACAAGGGAAACTGTTCGCCGTATTTGTCAAAGACGGACTCACCCACGAGGTCGCCCATGAAGGTCTCCACAAGGTCGTTGATTTCGTCACCTTCAAAGTCGCCGTTGGCGATTTCGCTCTGTTCGTCCCAGATGCCTGACAGCAGCCATACCTCACCGCAATTGGGCAGCGGACCATAGTCCATGCCGAGCACTTCCTTGATTTTTCTTCCGCCCCAAATCTTGTCTTTGAAAATGGGCTTGAATTTCAGGGGATACAGTACATTGGTCATCTCATCACTTTTTCGTGGCAAAGGTAAGACATTTTTCGAAACGAAAACCTTATTGCGACAATTTCCAAAAGAAGAGACCGGCAAAGGTCAACACAACGAATATAATAACAACAAGCAAGATCCCAACACTGAGCGAATCATCGTCTTCAGGCGTCTTAACGTTTTTTTCAATTGACTGTGACGGAACAGGTGGCACAATTTTCACTTCAGGCCTAACGCACTTCCCTTGCATCATATCGAGGCGTCTCTCTTGCTCTTCTACTGTTGCCGTGAGTTGCTCTTTCGTCAAGGATCCGAACAGTCCCCATCGTTTCTCCCGATCCTCCTTTTTTATTGGGCTGCCTCTATGCCAGTCAAGTTCGTTCAACACAAACATGGCATATCGATGCAACTGCGTCAGGTAAGGCTCCTTGACCTTTTCAATCTCAGCCTTTGGAACGCCCAATTTTTCAAGCTGCGGCCAAAGGGTTTGGTGGTCGAATAGTCCAGCATTGTGAAGGATATGCAACTCATTAGCGTTACCATCAAGCATGGCAGCTACAGTTTGCAGGCGCGAATACCATGCCAGTTCGGTGAGCTGTTTTTCCCGAAGAAAGGCGAGAAGCCTGTTGACGGCCTCCAAAAAGGCATCACCATTAAAAACACAATTGGGGAATTGAGAAAGTAAATCTGTGTAAAAATGTTTCAATTCCATCCTTTTGCCGTTTCCCTCAAAGTGGAAATACTCCATCGGTACTTCCTCATACGTGAAGTTTTCATCATCGCCAATATATTGCGGGTCTGGATGCTCAATGGGGAAAAAACACTTCAGGATAATTGCTTCCTGTTCAAGCATTGTCTCGTTGTAGCTGACGGTCAGGTCATCGAAGGGAAACACTAAACAATAATGACAATTCCGTTTCTCCTGTCGCACATCTTCGTAGAGACTTTGCAACATCCGTTCAATTCCCACATCGTTGCCCCTGACTTCATCAAGCTCATACCTGAGTTTCAAGAAATGGCTGACCATGTAATAAAGCGGCCAATTGACATCTGTATTTTTTATTGGATATAGTGTATAGTCCATACTAACAATTATTTATCGCATACATCTGTGCTTTACTGCGTTCGTTCGTAAACGAATCCGTGATTCTTTTGAAATCCTTAGTTCCCGCTATCGGCAGGTCGTACCAGGAGCCCATGCCAGCACCCAACTGAGTGACTTGAGCCGCATAAAAATACTTGAAATAAGGTGCTGGAATATCGATAGTATCCTTCAGCCCTTTATAGCCCAATCCACCGTTTTCCATAATGTCAATCCCGTGCTGGAAGATTTCTTTCCATCCATTGAAAGGTACATAGTCGCATATCGCTTGTAGAGCCTTCTTGAATGACACGGCATTATCAGGGAACTCGGGCTTATTGTAATTGGGCTGAGCCAAGTCGGCAAGCTCCAGCACGGGTTTACCTCCGTACTCCTTGGGAACAAAACATAATACGCTGCCGTTGGCATACCAGCAAACGAGGCAACAGCCAACAAAATTCTTAACTGCGTTCGATGCCCCCTCGCCACAGAGGAAGACGATGTCAACAAGACCTTTCATTTTCTGTTCGTCAAACCATGTGGTGCAAACGTTGTAATAGATGTCGCCTGGCCAATCAAAGGTTATGCCTTCCCGCACATCTTTCCTGGTCTTCACGGTCAATTCCATCAACACAAGCTCAGCCGTCCGAAACAAGCTCGCATACGACTTGCCGTGCTGAAGCGGGGGCTGAGGCCTATAAACATAGGCGGCCGAAATCGGGCGCTTACAAAACGTCCACTTTTTTGCGACATCCGTCTCTACCGCATACCAAGGATTCAAGTATTCCGTATCCATATCGTTCAAAATGTATTTTTTGCAAAAATATAAAAAACACAAACCAAAATGGTTGTATGCTAAAAAGAAGTATTTTTGCCCCAAATCAAACCATCATGCAAAACCTCATCGAACTCCGCCATATCCTCCACGCCCACCCCGAATTGTCAGGCCAAGAAGTGTTGACCAACGGCATTTTGAACGAATGGGTAAAACAAACCCAACCCGACCAAATCATTGGAAAAATCGGCGGTTATGGCTTGGCCGCCATCTATAAAGGCGCCAAGCCCGGCAAGCGCATCCTCATCCGTGGCGACATCGACGCGCTCCATATCCCCGAGACCAACGACATCCCCTATCGTTCACAAAACCAAGGCGTTTCGCACAAATGCGGCCACGACGGACACGCCACCATCCTTTGCGGCTTGGCGCAATGGCTCGGCGAACAGCGTCCCGACCAAGGCGAGGTGGTGCTGCTCTTCCAACCCGCCGAGGAGACCGGACAAGGTGCCCAAGCCATCATTGACGACCCACAATTTGCACAAATCAAGCCCGATGTGGCCTACGGGTTGCACAACCTGCCTGGCTTTGAGAAAGGCAAAGTCATGGTGCGCGAAGGCTGCTTTGCTGCGGCATCATTCGGTCTGAAACTTTGTTTCGACGGTCGTACCGCACACGCCTCACAACCCGAGACGGGGCATAGTCCATCAGAACTGTTGGCCCAACTCATCCACCATTTGGAGAAAAAACGCGAGCAATTGAAGGCTGTGAAGCCCTTGACCACCTTCGTCATCACCCATGCCACGCTGGGCGAGGAGACCTTCGGCGTCGCCCCTGGCCATGCTGAAATTTGGCTCACCCTGCGGAGCTTCAACGATAAATACCTTGACATGATGGCCTCGCAAGTCATCGACATGTGCCAGTCGCTGGCCAAGGCACACCTCTTCGACTTCAGTTTCACCGAACACGAAGCCTTCGCTGCTACTAACAGCGATGCCAATTGCGTGAAAACCATAGAACAAGCCGCAAAAAATCTGGAATTAAGTCTCGGTCATTTGGACGAGCCTTTCCGTTGGTCGGAGGACTTCGGAAGGTTTGGAAGCGTCTGTCCTATCGGTTTCTTCGGCTTGGGCTCAGGCTTGGAACAGCCTGCTTTACACAATCCAGAATTCGATTTTCCGGATGACATTTTGGAAATCGGGATGGGGATGTTTTGGGAGATTATTCGGATTACAACATACGCACAATCTCCCCAATAATCGCCCTAGAATAGGCATTCGCCACCTCGACGATGAACTTGCCGAAGTCGACGCGTGCATTGTGGTCGGCGGTGTCGCTGATGGTGCGGATGACCGTGAAAGGAGTATTGAACTCCAGACAGACCTGCGCCACGGCAGCACCTTCCATCTCGACACAGAGCACATCAGGAAGCAGTGAAAGGATTTCATCACGCTTCTCGATACTGTTAATGAATTGGTCGCCGCTGGCAATGTCGCCAAAATAGAGTTTCGGAGACAGGTTGAACTCCTTGACGGCCTCCTCGCCTACCATGTTTTCCACACCTTTTTCCAATAAATTGCTGACGGCCTTTCCAGCAAGTTCGGTCAGGTCAGAGTCACTGTCGACATAGATTCGATTCAGCAAAGGCAGCTCAAAGCGCGAGATAATGGGACGCGCATCCAAGTCGTGCTGCACCAAACGTTTGGAGATGACGATGTCACCTACCTTCAGGCCGTCGGCCAAGGCACCTGCCGTGCCTATGAAAATGAGGTCGGTGACGTCAAATTCTTGTATCAATAAGGTGGCAGTGATAGTAGCCGCCACCTTGCCCCATTTGGAGAAGGCCACCACGCAGCGTACGTTGCCGATTTTGCCCACGACAAACTCACGATTCGCGATTTTGACTATGGTCTTTTCCGTTAGCAAGGCCTTCACCTCGTCAATTTCCTGCGCCATAGCGCCAAGGATGCCTATATTTCGGGTCATAATGTTTAATTTTGAGTTGCAAAAATAAAAAATACTACCTTTGCAAAAATTTACTAAATGAAAAAAATCTGCATCTTTTGCGGTAGCAGCATGGGGTTCAACCCCATCTACAAGGAGAAAGCCGCTGAATTGGGTCGCGTGTTGGCCGACAATGGCTGCGAGCTGCTCTTCGGCGGCGGCAATGTGGGTCTCATGAAAGTCATCGCTGATGTGATGATGGAAAATGGTTGCAAGGTGACCGGTACCATCACCCAACACCTGCTCGACATGCACGTCGGACACGACGGCATCAATGAGCTCATCGTGGTCGACACCATGGCCGAACGTAAGAAAATCCTTGAGGACATGGCTGACGGCTTCATCGCGCTTCCTGGCGGCATCGGCACCATGGACGAATTCTTCGAAGCCTACGTGCTCAGCCAGCTGCGTGTCTTCGACAAGCCCGTGGCTCTCTACAACGTGAACGGCTACTACGACGGCATCGTCCAATTCATCGACCACATCGCTGACGAAGGCTTCATGCGCCGCGAACACGCCGACAACCTCATCGTCAGCGACAACGCTGTCGACCTGCTGCGAAAGATGAATCGTTTCCAACCCGCCGACGTCACCAAATGGGTGGTTGAAATCAAGCAACAAATTAAAAATTAAGAATATGATTATTATTGGAATAACAGGAACATTGGGAGCAGGCAAAGGCACCATCGTCGACTATCTCGTCAAGGAAAAGGGCTTCGTGCACTACTCGGTGCGAGCCTACATCACCGAAGAATGCCAACGCCGTGGCCTCGAGGTAAACCGCGACACGCTCACCATGGTAGGCAACGACCTGCGCGCCGCGCATTGCCCAAGCTACATCACCGACCAGCTCTTCGAGCGCGCCAAAGCCGAAGGCAAGAACGCCGTCATCGAAAGCGTGCGTACCCCTGGCGAGATCCACTCGCTGCGCGAGAAGGGCGAGTTTTACCTCTTTGCCGTCGACGCCGACCGTAAAATCCGCTACGACCGCATCTACCTGCGCGGCTCTGAGACCGACCACATCGACTTCGAGACTTTCGTGGCCAACGAGGAACGCGAGATGACCGCCACCGACCCCAACAAGCAAAACCTCGGCGCTTGCATCAAGGAAGCCGACTTCGTGTTCATGAACGACGGCACCATCCCGCAGCTGCACCAACAGGTAGAAAAGGTATTGACACAGCTCCATGTCCGCCCCTCATGGGACGACTATTTCCTCAACCTAGCCGACACCGTCAGCGAGCGCGCCACCTGCAACCGTGGCCGCAGTGGTTGTGTCATCGTGAAGGATAAACAGATTCTGGTGACGGGCTATGTGGGCTCGCCCAAGGGTCTACCCCACTGCGACGATGTAGGACACCTCTTCCGCAAAACCATCCATGAGGACGGCTCTGTGACTCAACATTGTGTACGCACCGTCCACGCCGAGCAGAACGCCATCTGTCAGGCGGCCCGTAGAGGCATCGCCCTCGACGGCAGCACCTTATATTGCCGCATGACCCCCTGCCGCACCTGCGCCATGCTCATCATCAATTGCGGCATCGTGCGCGTGGTGTGCGAACGCCGTTACCATGACGGCGCCGAGACCGAGGAGATGTTCAAGCAAGTGGGCATCGAGTTGGTCTATAAATATGACGAGGTACAGCAATATGAAGGCCAACGTTGCACACCTCAGTCTTAAACCTTGCAACATCGTATCATTAACTATAAACTCATGAAAAACAGACCCTTATTTCTTATTCTGCTCCTTGCGGCCATCGCGCCTTTGGCGACACAAGCCCAAACCCAGCGCGACATGTGGGATTACGTGACTTCTTTCCGCGCGTCGACCGGACGACAGCAAAACATCGCCTGCGACGGCCAATACATCTACACCAGCACCTACTCAAAGGCGCCCGAGAACAATCCACCCGTCAACTCGCAGTTTTACAAATACGACTTTGACGGTAACCTCATAGAGGAATTCGACATTGCCGGTTGCGACCACTTACGCGACCTGACCTATGACGGACAGTACTTCTATGGTGGCGGTGCCAACAACGAGACGAAGCTCTACTGCGTCGACCTAGCCAACAAGACCCTCATCGGTAGCGTCAATGTGCCCATCGAGGCCGTCCGTCATTGCTCATACGACCCCGTCAACGATGGCTTCTGGATAGGTACCTCAACCAGCTTGGTGCGCATCAACAGGCAAGGTCAACTCCAGGAGACCGTTACCGATGTACCTCCTACTGGCATCTACTGTAGCGGCTCGGGCTACTTCACCGATGAGGAAGGTGAGGCCCACTTGTACATGTTCTGCAACCTAAGCACCACCCCTTACATCTACGACTACAACATTACCACTGGTGTCTTTAACACCACGCCCGAACTCGACTTCACCACCACCCCTGGCTATGTGGCTTACGGTGGCGCAGGCGGTGCCTTCGTCGGCGAATACAACGGCAACGTCTGTTTCTTCGGTGATTCACCCTCTAGTCCCAACTTCATTGCCATTTATTCATTAGGCGACTTCGCTCCGGAACCGCCAGAGCCACCAGCGGGCGACCAATTCTACGACTTCGATGATGCCTATCTGCAATGGACCACCATCGATGCCGACGGCGACGGCTACGACTGGCACCTCAACCGCAACTGGGGCAATACTGCCAATCCATATAGTGTCGTCTCACAGTCACGGGACGAGATACTTGAACTGCCTCTCACGCCTGACAACTACTTAGTGTCGCCATGGAAACTGACCTATGGTCTCATCACCTTCAAGGCTTGCGCCCAAGACGCTGCTTATCCCGAGGAGCACTTCGGTGTGGCCATTTCCACTACCGGTAACACCGACGCCGCTGACTTCACTACCATTTGGGAGACCACAATGACCGCGAAATCGCAAGGCACATGGTATGATTTCGCCATCGACCTGAGCGAGTATGAAGGCCAAGAGATTTGGGTGGCCCTGCGCCACTTCAACAGTTCCGACCAGTTCATGATTGTGGTTGATGACATCACCTTATACCGTGAATGGGACAACGTAGAAGACCATGAAAACTATGCCTCCACATTCACCATCTACCCCAATCCTGCCACCAATCGTGTCAGTGTAACATGCAACGACACGGTAGAGCATTATGAACTTTATAGCATCATCGGCACGCTGGTGCGCCGCCAAAACGTTGGCACCAAATCGTTCAGCATTGATGTGCATGATCTCCCTGCCGGAGCTTACCTAATCAACCTTCATACGAAAAACACAGTACAGGCACAACGGTTTTTGAAAAAATAACGATAAACCTGAACAGAGAGTTGGTGGTGCAAACTGCCAGCTCTTTTTTTTCTCTTACACTTTCTTTCCAACCAGTCTAACGATAAGCCACAACATGACAAAGGCTATCAGAAAAGCTGCCCAAGAAGGCAGACCCAATGCCGTAGGCAGAACGCCCAACAACATCGCCACACCACCCACGGTGAGCGCGTAGGGCATTTGCGTCTTCACATGCTGCAGGTGATTGCAACTCGAGGCCAAGGAACTCATGATGGTGGTGTCGGAAATCGGGCTACAGTGGTCGCCCATGACGGAACCCGCCAACACCGAAGCCACCACATTGTAGAACAGCGGCATTGTGGCATCCACAGACAAGCCTTGCTCCTGGCAAAGCAGCCACGAGGCAGGAAGAATCAAGGGATAGAGGATGGCCATTGTACCCCATGAGGTGCCTGTCGAGAAGCCTATCAAGGCGGCCAAGAGGAAGGTCAGCACAGGAACTATCACTGGCGACAACGACCATTGCACCAAGAGCTGTGAGACGAACTCCGCCGTATGCATGTCTTTGGTCACTAAAGCAATCGCCCAGGCCATCGTCAAGATGAGCACCGCGTTAAACATGCTCTTGAAACCTTCCACCATCTCTTCCATAATCTTACCGAATTCCAAGTCGCCCCGCAGCAAAGTCATCACGATGGCGGTGAGCAGCGAAAGTATCGAGGCCCAAAGCAAGGCCTTGTAGGAATTGGCCGCACCTATGGTGGCGGAGAGCTTGGAAAAGAAGCCCGTATCCGCCTGCCACACGGAGGTATCATAACCAGTGGCCATCAGTCCTATAATGGTGCCAAAAATCAGCACCAGCAAGGGAATCAAGGCATCGATGATGTGTGCAGGCTTGGCCACACGGTTTATCAACTCCGTTTCCATCGCCGAGGCTTGACGCGCCTTGCGTTCCGCCTTGAGCATGGGGCCGAAGTCGCGGCCGCTGAAGATAAGCATCAGCACGAAGCCAAGCGTCAAGAAGGGATAGAAACTATACGCCAAAGAATGGAAAAACACCGAATAGGCTGAGGCTTCCATTCCGATGGCCTCGATGCCGTCTTGGATATAGCTCAGTTCCGCCCCAATCCAAGTAGTGACGAAAGCCACGGCCACGACAGGTGCCGAGGTGGAATCAACAATATAAGCCAGTTTTTCGCGCGAGACTTTAAGTTTATCCGCGATGGGACGCATGGTGTTGCCCACCACGAGGGTGTTGGAGTAGTCGTCGAAGAAGATGCAGAGATCCATGAAGAAAGTCATCAGCTGTCCCGAGCGCGGCCCGCGTGCCTTTTTGGAGAGCCAGTTGACCACACCCTGCATGCCACCGTTGGCCGTGATGATACGCACCATGCCGCCGATAAGCAACGTGAAAACGATAATCGTCACATGGTCAGCATCAAACAAGGAGCCTACTACGTAGGTATCGACCACGCGCAGCAGTCCGCCACCCAAGGCCGAAGCTGGGCTTGCGCCGCCATACAAGGCCATGAGGAAGGTACCCGTCAAGATGCCGACGAAAAGCGAAGAAATCACCTCCTTGATTAATAAAGCCATCACTATGGCCACCAAAGGCGGCAGAATCGACATCCACAACGGCATGGGACCCGTCACAGGACCGAAAACATACAGCAGTGCCATGCCCACAAACAGGGCCAACAGCACGGCCAAAACAATCCATTTCTTCTTCATGATGCACAAAAAGCGGGTCAAAAATACGATTTTTTGCAGAAAAAGCGTTCAATCAAAGGTTTTTGGTCTTATTTTTGCGCTTTATTATTATTTGGACCTACAAAAATAATCATCATGAAGAAAGCACTTCTTATCGCATTATGCGGTCTAACTGTCATGTTTTCGGCCTGCAAGAAGACCGTTGACTACGCCCCCAACTATGTGGGCAGCTATCTCGGACAAATCACCCTCACCATCACTTCGATGAACAACCAGCCCCAGACCAGCCTGACCTTCCCTATGGATGGTGTGGGCATGGACATCACTAACGGCAGTGAGGCCAATGCCGTCACGGCCACGATGACTGCCGACAACGAGACACACCAAACCACAGGCACCACCTCGGCTGAGAAAGTCGACTTTGACGCCATCCGCCTCGTCATCGACAAGCCTGACCAAAACTACGCTTTCAGTCTGGATCTCAAGATGGAAGGCACCAAAGACGCGAGCGACACCCTTAACCTCGTGGGTTCCTTCACGGGTAGTGGCTCGGCGAACTTCATGGGACAAGAGCAGGTCTTCAACGAGGTGTCGGGCACCCTCACCGGAGAATTCGTGAAACAATAACCTAAAACGCATATCATCATGAAGAAAACCACCTTTTTCCTGGCTTGCTGCATCGGCCTGATGCTTTTCGCCAGCTGCAAGAAAGACCCTATAGCACCCACCATCAGCATTTATGAAGATGTGGGCTGCGTGACAGAAAACACCCAAGTGTATTCGGGCAACGAGATTTGCGTCGGCTTCGCTTGCACAGGCGATAACCTGACCCAAATTGAAATCGTCCTTTCACAAGACGGCACTATACTGGCCAGACATTCCGAAAACATCAACTACGGGAAAAACGACCCTGTGACACCTTTCTTCTACGAGCACAGTTTCATCATCGAGGCGACAGGCGTCGTCACCGTCACTGGCACTGTCACCGATGCCATCGGGCAGACCGCCTCGAAGAGCTTCAACGTCAACTATGAAGAGAAGCCCAGCGCCAAGTTTGTGGGGCACTATGAAGGCGAGACGCTCTTCACCGGCACCATGACTGCCGAGATTGCAGGCATGGACCCGATGGAACAGGTAGTCACCGACGAGCCCTTCCCCGTCATCCTCGACCTCGTCTCGGGCGAAGACCCCAATGAGGTGACCGGCACCTGCAAGATCGACGACCAAGAGATGGAAATGAAAGGCACAGTGGAAGGCAACATGGTTACCTTTGAGGCCGTCAACACGACAATAACCTACAATTACGACATGAACGGATCCACTATTTCGCCCGAGATGAACGTCACCTACAACATGAAAGGCACCCTCGACAACGAGACACTGTCCCTCAATGGCACCTGTAGCGGCGATGGCGAAATACACCTTTTTATTTACAACGGCACTATTTCCATCGATGGCACCCTAAGCGGCAGCCTGACGAAACAATAAGACCAACCCAGAACCTACATCAACATGCGAAAACCAGTTCCATACAAAAGCATTACGGCCTTTGCCGTGATGCTTTTCTTGCTTCTCACCAACGTCGGCTGCCACCACACCGATGGCATCGACCTGCTCTCGATGGACCTCGAACAATACCAGCCGGTGGACGAGTTTGTAGAGGCCTATGAGGCTCTCGGCAACGCCGAACAGGCCGCTACCGACGCGCCCTACGACCTAGAGCAGACCATCCGCGTCATCAACGCCATGGAGCTGGCCCAGATGAATGCCGAGAGCTTCGACGACTTCCTCGACTATATGGCCAAGCAGGACTACTCGGGCGTGGCCCCCGAAGTGCTGGAAGCCAAACGCAAGCTGTTTCCCCTGTTGGAATACACCTACAAACTGCAACAGCAAGATGAGAAGTTAAGCAATGTCTGGATGCTCATGCGTAGCGTGGCCCGTGGCGGCGAGAGCCTAATGGGCGACACCTCCCTCGTCGAGCTCATCATGATGATGCACAGCGACATCTTCGCCCTCTTCCACCTGGCCTCGGGCGGCGACATCGACAAAAGCCTCAACGAAGCCTTCGAACAATACGAGAAAGACGCCAAGCTGAAGGCACAGCTGCGCAAGGACCTTGACCGCCTGCGCGAGTCGTACCGCAACTACTTGGAGTACTACGTGCCCATCTACAAGAAATATATGGGCGAGTATGACGCCCTCTGCGTCGAGAAAGACCAAGCCTATTTCGACCTTTACGGCGGCCGCGCCGACGATGCCTTGCAACACACCCAGAACATCCTCGACAAATACCCAAACAACGCCGAAGCCATGCTCCTACATTCGATGGGACTCATCTTGGAAAGCGCTTCCGAAGTCGAGCCCAAACCCAGCATCAGCATGAACGACATCGAGACCGGACAACCGCGTCCCGACGATGACGAAGAGCTACCCCAGCTGCCTATGAGCGCAAAACAGCGCGAGGCCAACGACATGCTGAAACACTACACCGAGCTCTACCCCACCCGCACCGCACCGGCACTCATGCTCGAAGGCTTGCTCTATCAGCAGCTGGGCGACCAAAACACCGCCATGCTACGCTTCCATCAAGCCTCGGTGGAATACCCACGGCAAGCCGAGCGACTCACCGACATGCTCGATGCCTACAACATGCGCACCTACTTGACCAAGACCCAAGAGGGACAATACCTGCGCCGCCTCTATGCCTCCACTATGGAAGGCTACGGCCTCTTCAGCCCCAACCTCCAAAAGGCACGCTACCACGCCAGCCAAGGCGACATGGACAAGAGCCGTAAGGAGATCTTCAACCACTTCTTCCGCCGTGGCAACCAAGGCATCTACGACGAGCTGCTCTCCGATATGCAATTCTGCGAGGAAAACCTCTACGGTCCCTTCAAGAGCCTGTTGCTTGAGCAGTCATACATTGATGTCAGCGTGGAACCCACGTCAAGCTGGCTGTTCTGGAAAGACAAGAGCGAGGTGCGTGTCACCCTCAGCAACCGCTCCGACCTGCGGCTGGAGAACGTGCGCGTCTTCCTCTGCATCCACTACACCGACATGTACAAGGACGAATACGACGTGGTGAAGGTGCCCAAGACGCAAAGCGTCATCGAGCCCCACACCACTGCCGACCTCGATGTTGTAGAGTTGAAATACAATGACAAAAACTACGACGACATCACCCGCATCCGCGCCATCGCCATGACTGACGACCGCATCTGCTGGATTGACGAGGTGAAATACAAGCAAGCCAAGGCCCTTGCACCCAACCGTGGCGACAACAGCAACCTCAACGCATGGCAGCAGCGCGACCGTGAGGAATACCTCAGCAGTTACTCGCTGGAGCCGCAGAAGCTGCAGCAAACCTTGCGCACAGGCGTCACCGTGTTGCCTCCCGAGGTCGACCCGACCGAAGAGAGAAGCACCTGGAAATCCATCAAAGGCTGGTTCAGCCACCCCGACAACACGCTCAGTATCGAGCTGCCGCGTACCCTCGTGATGGCCGACCCCGTGTTCTCCATCGGTCCTTTGGACAGCAATGAGGCACTCCAGCCCGACGAGAACTACCTCTCAGGCACTGCCATCCACCTGCATTTCGACTATGAGCCCGAGTTGGACGAGGTTTTGCCACTGTATATCTACACTGAGGCCGCTGACTTTAAGGTTGATATCTTGTATCGCGGGAAGAACTCATCGGTTCAGAATGTAACCATTCTTAGGGAATAATAGTAGAGACAAAAAGAGGATTGCGACTGCGTCGCGATCCTTTGTGAGAGGGCTTAACACCATCAGAAAACCGTAGAGACGGTGTGCACACCGTCTCTACATTTTGTATTACTGCCCCACCTATTTGCAAGCGAGCTTGCATAGCGGGGCAGTAAAACAAAAACAGGCTGCGTACAGCCTGTTTTCTGTTTGTGTAGCGGGGGGAGGATTCGAACCTCCGACCTCCGGGTTATGAGCCCGACGAGCTGCCTCTGCTCTACCCCGCATCGTGCGAAAAATCTCGGAAAACAAAAAATTTCGCTCCCGAAATCGGCTGCAAAAATAATAATTTTGTTTCTTTGCAAGGCAAAAATCAGGAAAAATTTTTCATTATGACGCATAAAGCAGGCTATGTCAACATCATAGGACGCCCGAATGTGGGCAAGTCCACCCTTATGAATCAGCTCGTTGGAGAGAAAATCTCTATCATCACCTCGAAGGCGCAGACCACGCGTCACCGCATCCTCGGCATCGTCAACGGCGACGACTTCCAGATCGTCTTCTCCGACACGCCCGGCATCATCAAAGATCCGGCATACAAGATGCACGAGGTGATGAACCAGTTCGTCAACGTGGCTCTCATCGATGCTGACCTCATCCTCTTCGTCGTCGACATCACCGACAAGAAAGTCGAGGAGAAGACCGTCGAAAGGTTGAAGACGACCGACATCCCTGTCTTCGTGCTCATCAACAAGATCGACCTCTCCACACAGGAACAGGTGGAACAAGCCGTGGAACAATGGCGCGAGACCCTGCCCAACGCCACCGTGTTCCCGCTTTCGGCACAGTATAACGCCAATGTGGAGTTCATCTTCAAGCAAATCTTGGAAAAACTGCCCGAATGTCCACCCTACTTCCCCAAGGATGAGCTCACCGACCGCTCAATGCGTTTCTTCATCACCGAGATCATCCGCGAGAAGATATTGCTCAACTACCAGCAGGAAATCCCCTACTCCGTGCAAGTTGAGGTGGAAAGCTATGAGGAGACCGAGCACCGCATCCATATCCGCAGCGTCATCTATGTGGCCCGCGACTCGCAGAAAGCCATCATCATTGGCAAGGGCGGCAGCGCTATCAAAAAGCTCGGTATGCAGGCCCGCACTGATATTGAGGAGTTTACAGGGAAGAAAATCTTCTTGGAACTGTTCGTTAAAGTCGATAAGGACTGGCGCGACAACGAAGCGGAGCTGAAACGGTTTGGATATGAGGCATAGTAAGCAAGCCTCCTATGTCATTCCCACAAGGGCTTGTGCGATGGAGAGGAATCTATAGGAGGCGATTTATCAGGTCAAGACCGTTACATGACGGCCTCATCAGGTATAGATCCCATGCTTTTGCCCACATTCCTTCGCAGGGATGACATACCTGCTGAGGCCTAATACCGCATTACGTCGAATCTTCAATTACCGCATTCAAAAAATATGTACCTTTGCAGCCGATTTAAATTCAAAGCATTATGTCAAACATTGTAGCAATTGTGGGGAGACCCAATGTGGGAAAATCAACGCTGTTCAACCGTTTGCTGAAGCAGCGCATGGCCATCGTGGAAGAGACGAGCGGCGTGACGCGCGACAGGCACTACGGCAAGAGCGATTGGAATGGAAAGGAATTCACCGTCATCGACACCGGCGGTTATGTGGTGGGGTCGGACGACATCTTTGAAGGAGAAATCCGCAAGCAGGTGGACCTGGCCATCGAGGAGGCCGACGCCATCGTATTTGTGGTGGACGGCCGCGAAGGCGTACACGTCCTCGACGAGGATGTGGCCGTCATCCTGAGGCAACAGAAGAAGCCCGTTTTGTTGGCTGTCAACAAGATAGATGAACCCAACAAGGAAATCCTGGCAGGCGAGTTCTACGCCTTGGGGCTGGGCGAGCCCTACCCCATGTCGGCTATGACCGGTACAGGCACCGGCGAGCTTTTGGACAAGGTGTGCGAGCTGTTGCCCAACGACACCACTGACTTCAACACCGACCTGCCCAAGTTCACTGTGGTGGGAAGGCCTAATGTCGGCAAATCCTCCTTAATCAACGCCTTCCTCGGCACCGACCGTCATATCGTGACCGATATCGCTGGCACGACCCGCGATGCCAACTATACGCGATACAATGCCTTCGGCATGGAGTTCATGCTCGTTGATACCGCTGGCTTGCGCAAAAAGAGCAAGGTGGAAGAAGATATCGAGTTTTACAGCGTGCTGCGTTCCATCCGCGCCATCGAAGACTGCGACGTGGCCATCCTGATGCTCGACGCGACACAAGGTTTCGAGGCCCAAGACATGAACATTCTCCGCCTCATCGAGAAAAACAAGAAAGGTCTGGTGATGGTCGTCAACAAGTGGGACCTCGTGGAGAAAGACTCCAACACACACAAGGCCTACGAAGAGCTGATCCGTTCCAGAACGGCACCTTTTACCGACTACCCCATCATCTTCACCTCGGCCATCAACAAGCAACGTATCTATAAGGTGCTGGAAACCGCTCACAAGGTCTATGAGAACCGCGAGCGCCGCATCCCTGTGCGCGAGCTGAACGACAAGATGCAGGAGCTCATCAACTCCGTGCCGCTGCCGACAGCATCGCGTGGACGCTTCCTGAAGATTAAATACATCACCCAGCTGAAGAGCATCGCACCACAGTTCATCTTCTTCTGCAACCTACCGAAGGACGTGAAAGAGAACTACAAACGCTTCCTGGAGAACAAGATCCGCGAGACCTGGGACTTCAATGGCGTGCCGATTCAGTTGATTTTCAAGGAGAAGTAACATTTTGACACGGGACTTCGGGACACGGGACACGAGACCATCGTCCCGCGTCTTAAAGTCTCGTGTCTCGAATCAAAAAAAATGGATACCGAAGAAAACATCGTCCGAATCGACAAATGGCTGTGGGCAGCGCGTCTGTTCAAGACACGTAGCATAGCCGTGGACGCCATCAAGGGCGGCAAAGTAAAGGTGGACGGCAATCCCGTGAAGCCCTCACGCGAGGTGAAGGAAGGCGACGTCATCCAAGTGCAGATTGAGCAATTGCACAAGGTAGTGCAGGTGAAGACCGTAATCAAGAACCGTGTCTCCGCCAAGCAGGTGCCCGAGGTTTACAACGACCTTACGCCCAAGGAAGAATACGAGCGTATCGAGTTCATGCACGCCTACAAGGCCGAGTGGCGCGACCGTGGCGCTGGGCGACCGACGAAAAAAGAGCGAAGGATGATTGAAAAAATGAAAGACGATTTATAAAAACACAAAGCCGACCCTGCACGGATCGGCTTTGGTTTTATTAGTATTTGTCATGATATGGGGTGTCCTCTACTCCATTGCTCTTAAGCTTTGCCACCATTTTATCCAATGGCCTGCGCCAAAGCTTTTTAAACCAAGACGTATCACCGAACCATTTCACCAAAGTTGGACTAATTGCATAATAGGTTTGGATGAAAGCCCGACCATACCAAGTTGTATCCAAAGTATTGTCACGGAATCGGCGAAGTGTCCATACTTCGGGACAATTATATGAGCCATAAACCGCGGTGGCAACATAACAGCCTGATGAAGATGTATTGGAAATTGATGGTGTTTCAGAAGAAATACTAGAAATTGATGGTGTTACATAAGAAGGATCATATTTTTTAATCATTTCACCTCTTTCATCAATAAGTTTCTGTATTCCACTAACATCCGTTAGACTTGGCAACTGTCTTGTATAAGTTTGAAAAACTTCAATGCCATCTTTCCATGATTCCGCAGACATAGTGCCATATTTCCCCTGATATTTTTCTTCTAGGACATCTCCAAACGTGTAACAGATAAAAGTGGCAGATAGAACTCTGTCAGAAAAATCATCAATATAGTCCGTTCTATATTCGATATCTGTATCAAGATACGTACTCTCTGCCGCACTACTTAACACATGTGCAATTATAGAGCATCTTGCCTGTATTTCTTTTAGAACGTTTTCCTTCTCATCCTCTGCAACATTGCTTTCTACTATATCAATAACAGAAGACAAACAGTTCGTCACGCTGCTACCGGCACTAGAAATTTGTCCAATTGTACAACTCATTGCTTTATAATACACAACATAGAAATTGGCTTCCCAACTACTCGGGTCTTTCACCAGTATCATGTCGTAATACTTGGCAGCATTTTCACTATTGTCAGAATCCTTGGCTCTACGAGCAATTTCATATAGATTTTTTAATTCGTCAGAGGTATCTACTTTAACAGTACCCTTGACATCGACGGTCCCTTCAACCATCATCTTTTTAGCTTCTTCTACGGAATACTTTGTGCCACAATGTTGACAGACAAATAATCCATCTTGTTTAACAACATCATTACTCCCGCATAATTCACATTTTAATGCTTTCATATTCTTGTTTTTGAGGTTTATGTTTTCTGGGATACAAAAAAAGCGTGGAATCAAATCCTTGCTCGAACACCAGGGGTTCCACGCCCTACCTATCTAACAAGTATTCCACGCCGTAGCAACTACGGCATTTGTAACTTGTCCTTGATAGGTTACCCCGTCGAAACGAGGTCTTTATGGAACTTTGGTGTTCAAGGACAGCAACAAGTGCTATCTGCTAATATGTAA
>JAGBQJ010000043.1 GCA_017632935.1 Bacteroidales bacterium
AATGACAAGTTCGTTGTTCCAGTTGAAATACATTCCTTTTTCTGGGTAAACGGTGAAACTGATATGGGATGGGTAGGTTTCACAAGTCAACTCTACGGTACGGGTGTAACAATAGACTCCTGGTGAACCAAAATCCAAAGTTTCGCTTCCGTAATTTTGGTCAGTGTTATAATCGGAAAGTTGGGTCTGGTCCCAGGTCACTCGACAAACAACTGCTTCATTGTCTTGGTTGATGAATTTCACCGTTTGCCCCATTTGGTAGGGAATGGCTGTAGCGTCTTCTTCTGAGAGCGGAACATAGTCGTTTCCCTTTTTGCATGAGCTAATCGCTAAAAGCACCATGCACATCATGATAATCTTTTTCATTGTTGACAGGTTTTTCATTGTTGTATGGTTTCATTGGTGATACTATGATTAATTTCTGATGGGTTTTCGAAGTGGAACCAGCCCAAGGCTTCGTCCACGCCGTTGGTGATGTAGAGCTTGTAGTCGCCGGTAGGTTCGTTGCCCATAAAGATGCGTAGCGTAGCTGGTTGTTGCTTGGCTACCCTTCGTGCGTAGAGCACATCACCGCTGCGTGTGGTAAGGGTGATTCCGCAGTTTTCGACAGTTTCGTTGAAGTAAACGTAAACGATATTGTCCACCAATTCCGCGTAAATGTTGACATAACGCATGTTGGGTTTTATCATCGAACCTTTTAGGTCGATTTTGTCCTTGTCATCGCCTGAAACATAATCCATCGTGAGCTTTTGTTTCTCGCACGAAACAAACATCAAAGTAATGATGGTGCAAAGAGATAAGATTAAAGTTCTGTATTTCATGGTTTTAAACATTTTCTTTCATTTTGTTATTGAGGCTAATGCGGATTTTGTCCACATTGTAAACGCTGCAACCGAGCACATTGGCATATTCCTGACGCGAGAGTTTGAAATGCGAGAGCAGGCAGTAGCGGAATTCCATATCGCTGAGGTCAGGATATTGTTTATGCACAAAAGCGATGAAGCCCGGATGTACCCCTTCGAAAGCGGCTTCGAAACCGGCCCAATGGTCTTCGCCGTCAAAAAGCGACTTTTCCAAGTCCTTGAAGGCTATCGGATTGCTTCTGTCGCGCGACAATACTTCGAAACACCGGATGATGTTGCATTTCTGAAGGTATTCGTCTTTCAGCTTGTCGCCAAATTCTGCTTGCAGTTCGCTTTGTTGTGCGTTCTGCTTCTGCAGTTCATCATATTGTGCTTGCATCGCAGTCTGCTCTTGCTGTTGTTGCGCATTGCGTTTCTTCAACTCAAGCAGATTGGCATTGATCTCCGCCTCGATGCGCTTCTTCTTCAAGGCATTGAGAATCAATATGGTGACTAAAACTAAGGCTGCAATCAGGACAATGGTGAGCACGATGATCAGCCTTTGCCGTGAGAGCATTTGGCG
This sequence comes from Bacteroidales bacterium, assembly GCA_017632935.1. Classification (GTDB taxonomy): domain Bacteria; phylum Bacteroidota; class Bacteroidia; order Bacteroidales; family F082; genus Limimorpha. The sequence goes on from JAGBQJ010000043.1 coordinate 1,426, forward strand.
GTTGTGTTGATTGGCCTGCGCCTCAAAGTCGTATTTCTTCTGGATTTCGAGGACGGAGCTTTGGGTTTGGTCGCTGAGGATGTCCAAGGCCACCTGTTCGTGCTGTTTTTCAAACTGGTAGGCTTTTTCGTAATCGCCCACCGCCAAAGCATCCTTGATGAGGAAGCCATAGACGGCGGCTTGCGTCTCGGGACTGCATTCCACGGTTTCCATCGCGTTGAGCATCTGTGCTTTATAGTAATCTAAGGAATCGCGATTGTCCAATGCCAAATAGACCTTTGCTAAATTGAGCAAGGCGATGGGGCGCCATTTTTCGTCCACCAAAGGCACGGATTTACGAAGACAATCCAATGCAGCATCGTAGTCATCAATCAGTTGATAAGCAACAGAGTAGTTGTTCCAAACCGAGGCTTCAGTCACCTTGTCTTGTGCGGTTTGGGCCAAATTCAAGGCTTGGTCGAGGTAGACAAAGGCGCTATCATATTCGTCGATGACGATGTTCATCATGGCCACGGCGTTGAGGCATTTGGCTTTACGCGAGAGGCTGTCGCCCCACAACTCTGCCGCGGCTTTGTAGTTGGTGATGGCTTCGGCTTCGTTGCCGCTATTGTTGAGCAGGTCACCTATATAATATTGCGCAAAGGCAGCGCTGACTGAGTCGCCAACCATTCGCCCATACATGTCAGCTTCCTTGTAGCAGTTCATCGCCGACTCATATTCCTTTTTGGCTTGACGCACGCAACCGCTGTAGAGTGAGGCAGGGGCGGCGTTTTCATAATCCTTTTGCTTCACGAAGTAGTCGTAGGCCTCAAAGATTTGGTCCTCGTTGCTGATATCCTCGTATGCCTTGTACTTGGTGCGCACCTCATCCACAACGGTGGCCATGCGTTCCGTCTTGCCCTTGCTGCCACACGCAGGCAATAGCAGAAGCAATCCGAAAACCAACCCTAGCATTTTTGCTGTCCGATTCATGTTGTCCAAAGTTATACTGTGTTGTTTTGACAACGCAAAAGTATTACAAAAAATGCTTGAAAAATGCAATAGAAATGGCCATTACAAACTTTTCAAACACTATGTCGTTGAAAATCTGTTAGTTGAACAATTGGATTACAAACTTTTTCAAGGCTCAAAAGACCATAAAAACACGAAAGGAACCCCAATTGAGGTTCCTTTCATGTTTAAACCCTTGTCGTCATCGCGGACTTGATCCGCGATCTCCTAAGCATTAAGGACTCCTTTGTGCGTAGGAGATGGCGCATGTTCCTCCGCCATGACGGTAAAAGGCGTTAATGATGTTGTTCCTGGTGATCAGTCGCCCAGCGTGGCCACCATGACGGCCTTGATGGTGTGCATGCGGTTCTCGGCCTCGTCGAAAACGATGCTGTTCTCGCTCTCGAACACGTCCTCGGTGACCTCGATGCCGTTCAAGCCGAACTTCTCATAGACGTCGCGGCCAGCCTTGGTCTCCAGATTGTGATACGAAGGCAGGCAGTGCATGAATTTGCACTTGGGATTGCCAGTCTTTTTCATCAGGGCAGCGTTGACCTGGTAAGGCATCAGCATCTTGATGCGCTCTTTCCACACGCTGTCGGGCTCGCCCATCGACACCCAGATATCGGTGTAGATGAAGTCAAGACCTTTCACGCCCTTCTCCACGTCGTCGGTGACGGTAAGTTTGGCACCGGTTTCCTTGGCGATTTCCTGGCACTTCTTGACAAGATCTTTGGCCGGCTGCAGTTTCTTGGGGGCGATGATGCGGATGTCCATACCCATCTTCACGCCACCGACCATCAGGCTGTTACCCATGTTGTAACGGGCATCGCCGATATAAGCGAACTTCACCTGGTTGAGGGGCTTGTCGGTATGCTCCTGGATGGTGAGGAAGTCGGCCAAAATCTGAGTGGGGTGAGCTTCGGCGGTAAGACCGTTCCACACAGGGACGCCGGCGTATTGTGCCAGTTCCTCGACGGTGGCCTGGTCGAAGCCACGGTACTCGATGCCGTCGAACATGCGACCCAGCACGCGGGCGGTATCTTTCATGCTCTCTTTGATGCCGATCTGGCTACCGGTGGGACCGAGGTAGGTCACATGGGCACCCTGGTCTTTGGCGCCAACCTCGAAGGCGCAGCGTGTGCGGGTCGAGGTCTTTTCGAAGATGAGGGCAATGTTCTTGCCCGTGAGGTGGGGTTGTTCGGTACCTGCATACTTGGCGGCCTTGAGGTCGGCTGCAAGTTTCAGTAAGAACTTAATCTCTTCCGGAGTGAAGTCCAACAACTTCAGGAAGTTTCTGTTTCTGAGGTTAAATGCCATTTTATTGTTGAATTAAATGTGAATGATTCTAAAAAGCGCTGCAAAATTAGTCTTTTTTCCTTTACCTTTCAATAAATTAAACAACTATCTTTGCGCCATGATTATTCTTGATAATGTTGTCGTCACAGACGAGTTTTTGAACGCCCAATTCTGCTGCTGCCTGCCGCGCTGCAAAGGCTGGTGCTGTGTGGCTGGCGATGCCGGTGCACCTCTCGAAGCCGCTGAAATAGAGCGTATTGAAGACAACCTTGACGCCATCAAGCCCTATATGCGCCCCGAAGGCATTAAGGTGGTGGAAGAAAATGATGTCTACGATTACGATGAGACAGGCGAACTCGTCACGCCCTTGGTGAACGGCGAGGAATGTGCCTTTGTATATTTTCACGAGAACGGCACCGCGCTCTGCGCCATCGAAAAAGCATATCTCGAAGGCAAATGCGACTTCTGGAAACCGATTTCATGCCATTTGTATCCCATTCGCCTTGTGGAAAAAGACGGTTTTACCCATATCCTCTACCACGAATGGAGCGTGTGCGTGCCTGCCAAGCGTAAAGGCGAACGCGACGGTATCCCGTTGTGGAAGTTTCTCCGCGAGCCGATGATTCGTAAGTTTGGTGAGGATTGGTATGAACGCTTCGCGCAGTTGGCAGTTAGGAGTTAACAGTTAGCAGTTTAGAACTGGAAATAAATAAATGCCTGCAAGTCGGCTGTGATGAACTGGTAGATAATGAACACCACAACGATACAGACCAACGCCATCACAGCGGTGGGCATTTTGGCAAACCAAATACGATAGCGCCGCTTGAAGTTCTCAGGCAACCAGTGGATGGTCATGCCTATCAAGATGAGGATGAAGACGTTGCGATAGTGCCAAACGATGTCGGGGACCTTGCTCCAGTCCCAATGGCCGCCCATTTGATTAACCATGTTCTTGGCGGTGTTCCAAGCGGTCTCGTTGGCCACGGCGGGGTCAAGGTTGGAGCCACTGCGGAAGAAGAGTCGGGTGAAAGTGATGAAGGTGAAGGTCTGGAAGACCGCCCAGGCGTCTTGCAGCCACTGCCAGGCTTTTTTGCCGCCGAAGAGGTTGTAGAGCATTCGGATAACATTGCCTCCCAACACAATCATGCACCATACGAAGAGCACATTGAACACGGGCTGCGGCACGAAAATGCAAAGCACCCGCAGCAGTATGGTAACGGCCAATATAAATAAGGTGCGCCCATACACGCTCCAGTCTTTCCAGAAGTGGAAGAAAATCATGCCAATGCCGTTCAAGCCGCCCCAGATCATGAAGTTCCACGAGGCGCCGTGCCAAAGCCCGCCCAGCAGCATGGTGTCCATGCGGTTGATCTCCGTGGTGATTTTCTTGCGTTTCTCAGGCTTGAAGATGGCGATAAGGGTGAGGATAAGTGCCAACACACCAACACCCAATCCAATCCACCAGCTGCCCGAAAGGAAGACGGCGATGGCGGCAATCATGATGATGATACAGAAGGTGCCGAAGGTGGCGTTGCGGTTGCCGCCCAAGGGGATATAGAGGTAGTCCATCAGCCAGCGCGAAAGCGAGATATGCCAACGTTTCCAGAACTCACCCGGGTTTTTGGCCTTGTATGGTGAGTTGAAGTTCTTGGGCAGGTAGAAGCCCATCAGCATGGCCACGCCAATGGCGATGTCGGTATAGCCCGAGAAGTCGGCATAGACCTGCAGGGAATAGCCAAACAAGGCCATCAGGTTCTCAAAACCTGTGTAGAGCAAGGGCTGGTCGAAGACGCGGTCGATGAAGTTGACGGCGATGTAGTCGCTGAGCACGATTTTCTTCACCAAGCCGTTGATGATCCAGAACACGGCGATGCCGAACTGTTTGCGGCTGAGGAAGTATTTCTTGTGCAGCTGTGGGATGAACTCGTTGGCCCTCACGATAGGACCTGCTACCAGCTGCGGGAAGAAACTGACATAGAAGCCGAAGTCGAAGATGTTGCGAACAGGCGCGATGCGCTTGCGGTAGACATCCATGATGTAGCTGATGGCCTGGAAGGTGTAGAACGAGATACCCACCGGAAGCACAATGACATCGACGCTAAAACGGTTGTCGCCCGTGACTTGGTTGCCCACCCAAGAGAAGACGTCGAACACACGGAACTGAAGGCCTGTCAGGTTGTTGACAACGTCGGTGATGAAATAGGCGTATTTGAAATAGAAAAGAATAGACAGGTTGACGATGACACTCAGTCCCAAGATGACATTACGGCTGCCGTCTTTCTTTCGCGTGTTGAGCCATCGGGCCGCGAAATAATTATATAAGGTGATAAAGACCAGTATTAGTACGAAGAGGCCGCTAGTCTTGAAGTAGAAGAACAAGCTGACGAAAAACAGGAAGGTGTTGCGGAGCAAACACTTGTTTTTCACCAAGCAGAACACGGCAAACACCAAAGCGAAAAACGCCCAGAAATAGAATTGGGTGAACAACAGCGGGTGTGCCTTGTCGAACGAGAACAAGTTGCTCAAGAAATCCAACGCTATGCTGGGAAACTGTGCTATGTTGGGAAAGTATTCCATAGGTTATCGTTTTGCGTTGGTTTTAACGTGTTCCAAATAGCGGCTGATCAAGGCGTTATAAAGCAGGTCGCCGATGAGCTTGTAGCCGTCGCCGGTGAAGTGAATCTTGTCTCTCTGTGCCAACCCTGCGTTCTCCCAATCCTTCATCGAATATAGTCCGCCCATCACGTCAAACTGGTCCCACACGGCGGCGTTGTGTTGTTTGCCCAGCTCCATAAAGGCCTGTTCGACGATGAGGCCGTTAGGGTTGACTTCATAATAACCTCTTCTCTTTTTTCTTCCTTTCACATATTTGTAGCTGTCGTTGTTGGTAACGAAGAGCAGGGCGCAGTCGGGGTTGACGCGCTTGATGATACGGATGAGAGCGTCGTAGTTTCTTTTAAAGTAAGTGACATCGAAGTCTTTCTCCGCCGCATCGTTGATGCCGATGCCGAAGATGACGAGGTCGGGCTTGATGAGTTTGAGGTCACGCTCAAAGTCATCACAACGCAGGTAGGAAGGCAGACTGGCACCGTTCACGCCCACGCCATGCAGGCTGATGCCTGGCATGCCGTTGTCCAACAGCACGCCCGTGAGGGTGAACTCGCCCGGCATGGCTTCAAAGAAGATGCAGATGGAATCGGTGAGGGCAGGTAGCTGGAAAGTGTAGGTGTCCTGGCTTTCGTCGTGTGTGCCTTGTAGGGTTTTGCCTTTATAACCGATGACGGGCACCACGTCTTCAGTCTCCGAAAAGCCGATGAGCGTCACCTTGTTGAATTCAAATCTTGGACTAATGGCCGTGACCCGACGCTCGCGGGTGACGATGCTCACCGAGGCGTCGGCATCGGTGGTGGTAATGGCCGCGCCAGCCAGTCCCATGCGTTTGTCGGTCTCCTTGCGCACGGCGTTGCGGCAGTAGTCCCATGAGCCTGTGGAGCTCACACGGAAATGCGAGGGGTTATTGGTGCCGCCCGCTGCGAAGGGGAAGACGAAATATTGTCCGCCAATCAGGTCGGGGGCGATGCCGAGCAAGTCGTTGCGGAATTGTTGGGTGAACACGCCGGCTTGCACGTGTGAGCCGCCAATATGCATGATGCTGAGGTTGCCTTGGCCGAGGAAAAGCACCGAGTCGAGCTTTTCGAAGAAACGCTCCATGTCTAGGCTGTCGCCTGGGTAGATGATACGGTTGCGGTCGAGATGGGCAAACTCCAAGTCGTCGACAGGCTTCAGCAGTGACCCTGTTTGGGCGAAGGCTGGCATAAAAGCCAACAGCAATCCTATGGCAATCAGCGTTTTTTTCATCTCTTCTTTTTGCCGTAGGGGTTATAAGACGGGAACTTGATGCGGCCTGACGTGCGGATGGAATCTTCTCTTTGGTCGAGGTTGACGAATTCGATGACTTTGTCGCTTGGCACGTTTTGGCGCAGTTTGTAGAAGTCGTAGTAGGTAGTGAACGAACGGGCGAGGTCGGAGCCGATTTCCTGAGCACCGGTAAAGGTGAAGTGGATGTAGTCGGGGCCAGCCAGGGCAGGATTATGTTTCACCCATTGGGCCATCGAGCCTTCGCCTCCCATCACGTTGAACATGTCCCAATAGGCCACCTTGTTGCGCAAGGCCATGGCGCGGAGCGAGTCGTTGAGTTCGGGCAGACCATGCCAAGTGCCCATCTTGCCGCCGTAGCTGCGGCCCATGTCGGCGGGACCGATGAAGAGCAGGGTGGCTTTCGGGGCGACGCGGCGCATATATTGGATTTGTTTCTCGAGCTCAGCCATATAAGGCGGGATGTTCTTCGACGAGGTGATGCCCGGCATACGGTTGCCGCCGAATTGCAGAATGATGAGTTTGGTGTCCAAGAGGTTGAACGCTTGGCGGGCGACCGACTCGTTCATGCGGGTGAAGATGGTGCCAGAGCAGCCGCGCAAGGCCACGTTGTCAATGGCCACGCCTGGGTCGCCGTCTAAAAGGATGGCGTAGATTTCGGCGTTGCCTTTGAAACTGATGGTGCCTCTCTGTATGTCGTTGGGCAAAATCCAGGTGATGAGCGAGACGCTGTCGCTGGCAGGCAACATCTTGGGCTCGGTGGCGATGTCGTCGCATTTCAGTGTGGCGGTGAAGTTTTGGCTGTTTTTGCCGAGCAGCACTGAGACGGTCGAGATTTCCTTGGCGTTGTTGAAGGCTTGCGAATGGTTGGTCCTGCTGAACGACACGGAGCCGCCGCCGATGACTTGGCTATACTGCGCCATCACACCATAGCGGTTGTGGTTGGCGCGTATGTTGGAGGCATCGCCATACACGGCATAGCGGCTGAGTCCCGAGGCGTGTTGCGACACCGAAATGGTGGGCACGGGCTGTACGGCGGGGATCATGTTGGGACCCGAGCCGCCGAAGAGCTCTTGCAGTTTCTGGCGTAGCACCGACGAGATGCGGTCCATTTCGATTTGCGAGTCACCGTAATGCATCACGCGGTATGTCTTGCCTCGGTCTTGGGCTTCCTCGAACTGACTGAACAGCGGGTCAAAATAGGTGTAGTCGTCGTTGGGCAGATAGATGCGGTTGGGGTTTTCCTTGAGGTATTCGCGGAAGAAACGCATGCTGTCCAAGAGGTTGTCGGAGCAGCTCATCTCAAAGCTCTTCGTCACCTTGTTCAAGACTTCGTCAACATCGACTTCAGCCTCGGCGGGCTTGCTGTCCTCGGCTAATGACGGAAAACGCAGGGTATAGTCGCCAACAGTCACACCCTCGGCGGGGAAGAAAAACCAGCCCGCGACTAAGATGAGTATTATCGTAATGATAAATGCAAGTGTTCGAATCGATTTCATTTTTTGATGATCAATGTATGGCCTGCACGGATTTTGTCGCTCTTCAAGTTGTTCCATTTCTTCAAGTCGGAGACCTTGACATGGTATTTTGAAGCGATTTTGCTCAGTGTGTCGCCTTTTTTGATTTTGTATTTCTGAGAGGTTGTCCCAGTCCCTGAGCTTGTCGAAGGGCCGGTTTTCTTATTATTGTTTTGAGTTACGTTATTCTTGGTCGTCGTTTCGGCAGGCTCAGCGGGTTTGGGTTTTTGAACAGGCGCGGCAGGAAATTTCTTGATTTCAGGTTCAGGGATGTTGACAAACTTGAGTTGGCCTTCGTTGCCCAAATAGATACAGGCGATGAAATCGCCAATGACCTGGGTGTTGGGTAAGAGGTTACGGTCGCGGAAGTCCCAAGGCTGTGATGTCTTGTCATTGCGTGCCAAAGCATGTTGCAATGCTATGGGACTGTTGGTGTAGGCCAGGATGCTATACCACCAGTCGCCGTATTGTTGGTACAGCTCGTTCAGGCAATCCAAGGCGGCCCGGGTAGAGGCTTCCACGTTATGACGTTCGTCTAAGGTGTCGTTGATGGTCACGCCGTAATGCAAGGCTGTCAAGGTGGGCAGTTGCCAAACACCACAGCGGTCGTCTTGACAGAAGTTGCGTCGCATGCCGCTGAGCGCCAAAGGCAAATACCTCAGTTCCAAAGGCATATCGCGTTGCACCAAGGCCGAGTCGATGAAGGCGGAATAGGTCAAGAAGTTGTCGGAAAGGGACTTGTTGGCATAGAGGTCGACCGTCCTCTCCAAGCCGTCATGATAGGGCAGGGGGATGGTTTTTTCCCATTTTTTCAGCCCATCGGCGATTTTGTCGCTGTCCGACGACACGCAACAATTGTTCACCGCAAGACAGAAAACACAGGTCCACAATATGAACAACATCTTGAATTTCATATAATTACAACATTTCTTCGCTTCTTCGGAGGTGGTATTTCGACCGCGAGGCATAGAAGCGGCAAAAATACGGAAAATGTTTGGATTGGAGACGTGTTTTTTTGCTACTTTTGCACCCTCTAAAAGAAACAGGATGCCTCAGATTGACAGAACACGGGAATTGGAGACCTTGAAAATCAGTCGTCTGTTGTGGATGTACGCGCTGCCCAGCATCGTCAGCCACATCATCGCCTCGATTTACAACATCGTCGACCGTGTCTTTTTGGGACAATATGTGGGTGCGCTTGCTATCGCGGGTTTAGCCATCACCATGCCCATCATGAACATCATCCACGCCTTCGGCTCTCTGGTGGGCGCAGGCTCGGCGGCACGTATGTCCATCATCCTCGGCAAGAAGGACTACAAATGGGCCGAGGACATCCTGGGCAACAGCTTGCTGCTGACTTTTTTCTTCGGCTTCCTCTTCGTCACGGGCGGCTATCTCTTCATGGACCGCATCCTGACGGCTTTCGGTGCCTCGGCCGACACCATTGCATACGCTCGTGAATACATGGACATCATTCTTCCCGGCATGTTCATGACTACGCTTTCATTCAACCTCACCGGTCTGATGCGCGCTACGGGCTATCCCCAGAAGTCGATGTGGATCATGGCAGGTGGTGCCATTCTCAACATTTTTTTGGACGCGCTGTTCATCATTGTCCTCGATTGGGGCATCGCAGGCGCGGCATGGGCCAGCACCATTTCCATGACCTGCACTGGCATTCTCGCGGTGTGGCATTTCCTGCAAAAGAGTTCGTTTATTCGTTTCCGTCGCCATGCCTGGAAGCCCAAGTTTTACATCTTCCGCAATATTTTGATGATAGGCGTTAGTCCTTTCTCGATGAATTTGGCTGCCTCTGCGGTGGTGGCTTTGCTCAACAACCAACTCATTCGCTATGGTGGCGACTTAGCTGTAGGTGCCTACGGCTTAGCTAACACCTTTGGTAGCCTTAGCGTGATGCTTATCTTGGGCCTCTGTCAAGGTATGCAGCCCATTGCAGGCTACAACTACGGGGCTGGACATCCGCAAAGGTTGAAGGAGGTCTACACCTTGACGCGAAGAATAAACATACTGATTGGTGCGATAGGGGCCTTGCTGGCCTTGACGTTGCCATATGCCTTGCTGCGTCTCTTCACCAAAGACGAGGAGCTCATACAGATCGGCATCCCCGCCATGCGTTTCATGCTGGTGATGTTCCCTTTGGTGGGCTTCACCATCACCAACTCTAACTTCTTCCAGAGTATCGACAAGCCTTGGATTGCCATCGTCACCAGCCTCTCACGTCAGGTGCTGTTCCTCATCCCGATGATCTACTTGGTTCCTGCCATCTTCGTCAGTGCAGGTGGCGACGGACTCACAGGTGTTTGGGCCTCGCTGACAATCTCTGATGTACTCGGTGCAGTGTTGGCTTTCGTCCTGATGCTGACCCAACGCCATGTCTTCAAAACTACCAAACAATGGACCTCTCCAACGCGATAACTGCAATCGACGGCACTCATATTGTGGACTCCTGCATGGTCAAGAGCAAGCAGGCCATGCGTGACTATCTGATCAAGGTCCGGGAATCGGTTGAACCAGAAATGGCGGTCTGTCAGCGTGATATTGAGTCACAGGTGCACGAATGGCGGGCGCATAACTTCTTCTACAAGCTCAACGTCTTCCGCAGCCGCACCCGTGATGTCGACCTCGAGTTGAAACAGCCATGGCATCGCGAGTTGTTCTGTCGCGTGGTGAGTTTCTTTTACTTTTGGGATAGGAAATAAAGCGGAAATCTTTATCTTTGCGCCATCAATATCTATTATTATGAAGCGCAAAACCTTATTATTGGCCTTATTGGCCCTCTTCCCGGCCTTCCTCTTTGCCGGCGAAGGCATGTGGATCCCCATGTTGCTACAATACAACGAGAAAGAAATGCAGGAGATGGGCATGAAAATCACTGCTGAAGACATCTATTCCATCAACCACAGCAGCCTGAAAGACGCCATCGTGCTTTTTGGCGGCGGCTGCACGGGTGAAATTGTCAGCGACTATGGATTGTTGCTCACCAACCACCACTGTGGCTACGACTACATCCAGAAACATAGTTCCGTCGAGCATGACTACCTCACCAAGGGCTTTTGGGCTATGAACAAAGGCGAGGAGCTGCCTTGCCCCGGCCTTAGCGTGATCTTCCTTCGCGAGATGCGCGATGTGACGGAGAAGATACTATTCAATGTCACACCCGACATGACGGAAGAAGAGCGCGATGCCAAAATCAATGAGAACATGAAAAAACTCATTGCCGAGTTTGAAGAAGAAACGCCTTACAAAGTGAGTATCAAGCCTTTCTTCTTGGGCAACCAATACTATATGCTCTTCAACGAGGTCTACACCGACGTGCGCCTTGTGGGTTGTCCGCCGAGCAACATCGGCAAGTTTGGCGGCGACACTGACAACTGGGTCTGGCCCCGCCACACAGGCGACTTCAGCATCTTCCGTGTCTACGCAGACAAGGACGGTCATCCTGCAGCCTATAGCAAGGACAACGTGCCATACAAGCCCGCCAAGCACTTAGATATTTCGCTGAAAGGCGCCGAAGAAGGCGACTTTGCCTTCGTGTTTGGCTATCCCGCCCGCACCAACGAATACCTGCCCGCCGTGGCTGTCGACCAGGAAGCCAATCTCATCGACCCCATCACCGTCGACCTGCGCGGCAAGGTGCTTGACATTTACAACAAATATCAGGAGCAAGACCCCAAGGTGCGCATCCAATACGCCTCCAAGCACGCCGGTCTCGGCAACGGCTGGAAGAAATGGATAGGTGTGACCGAGGGCATCAATCATTTCCACGGCGTGGAGAAGAAACAAGCTTTCGAAAAGGATTTCCAGGAATGGGTGATGCAGTCGCGTAGCCGCTACATGTACATGCATTTGTTGAAAGACTTTGAAAAGAACTATAAGGATTTGGAGCCTTACGAGTTGGCTTACACCTATCTCGCTGAGGCAGGATTGCGCATTGAGCTGGTCAGTTTTGCAGGCCGTTTCGCCAAGCTCTCCGAGGTGAACAAGGACACGCCGCAAGAGGAAATAGAGAAGATGGTTGCCGCGCTGAAAACCACATCAAACGCCTTCTTCAAGGACTATTACGAGCCTATCGACCGTGAAGTGGCTGTCATGGTGCTCAATGAATATTTGAAAGCCCAGCCCGCCGACTTCCGTCCCGATTTCCTCAACGATATCAAGGATGTAAACGACTATGTGGACAAGCTTTTTGCCAAGTCGATGTTTACGGATGAAGCTAAGGTGAACGAGTTGCTGGATGACTTCAAACCCAGCAAAGCCAAAAAACTGGCTAAAGATCCCGCTTTGCAGGTTTACCAGAGCTTGATTGGCTTTTATCGCGAAAAGGTCTACGACCAAATCTCAAGCATCAGCAAGGACAATGCCCGCCTGCAGCGCATCTACATGAAAGGTCAGATGGAGATGCACCCCGACAGACGTCTCTTCCCCGATGCCAACTTCACGCTGCGAGTCACCTATGGCAAGGTGGAAGGCTTCAAGCCGCAGGACGGCAAGACCTACCGCCATTTCACCACATTGGAAGGCATAATGCAGAAGGAGAACCCCGACATCTACGACTATGTGGTGGAGCCGCGCCTGAAGGAACTCTACAACAAGAAGGATTACGGCCGCTACGCCGACAAGGACGGTACCATGCATGTGGCCTTCACAGCGAGCGTACACACCACAGGAGGCAACTCGGGTAGCCCGATTCTGAACGCCGAAGGCCAACTTCTAGGCCTCAACTTCGACCGTTGCTGGGAAGGCACCATGAGCGATCTCATCTACGATCCCGACATCTGCCGCAATATCAGCGTCGACATCCGTTACGTGCTCTTCATCATCGACAAGTTCGCCGGTGCGGGGCACCTGATTGATGAGATGACGATAGTGGAATGAAATGAAAAAAGGCGGTGAAACCGCCTTTTTTCATTCTACAATGACCTGTTTAGTCACAATGCCTTTTTCCGTTAGGATTTTGACGAGATAGATTCCCGTTTCGTGACGACTGAAATTATACTCAAAACTGTTTCCACGGACAGCAGCTTCAAACAACTTTTCGCCTAACATGTTGTAAATGCTGACGCTTCCGATGTTTTCGGCCTCTATTCTGAGCGTTCCGTTGGTCGGATTGGGATAAACGGTGGCCAGTTTCTCGTCAAGTTCCGGCACTTCGTTACAATTGTCGATGATGGTGGTGAAGTAATCGTGCCATTCTGAGTTTTCGTAGGCGGAAATACAACCGCAAGGGACAATGAGCGTGGTGCAGCTGAAACCTCCAAACACATCTTCGAATGAAAACGCCGGTGGTTCTGTGGCCAAGGAAATGACTTCACTGAATCCGCTGCAATTACGGAAAGCCTCTCCACCAATACTGTGCAATGCGCTGCCGAGCGTCAACGTGCCTGTGAATCCGCTGCAGTTACGGAAGGCATTGGGCTCGATGTTTGTCACGGAGTTGGGGATAGTCAGCGAGCTGGAAAAACCGGTGCAACCCCAAAACGCAGAAGTGGCGATGGAGGTCACGGCGTTGCCAATAATCAGGCTGGAGAAACCTGTGCATTTGTAAAACACTCCTTCTTCGATGCGCGTCAAAGAATTGCCAATGGTCAAGGTATCGGTAAACCCTGAGCAACCGTAGAATGCGCCATAATCAATGGCTCTCACGGAATTTGGGATGGTCAGTGAGCCGGTAAGACCCTTGCAACCATAAAACGCCGCAGGCCCAATGGTATCCAAGGATTTGCCAAGGTCCAACGTCGTTAATCCGCTGCAAGCCAGGAATGCGTTTTCACCAATAGAGACCACGGTTTCAGGTATGGTTAAGGGACCCGTCAACCTTCCACATGAGATAAAAGAGTTTTTTCCAATCCTGGTCACAGGATAGCTGTTTCCATTGTAACTGATGGAGGTCGGGATATGTAATTCTCCTGTTATTTCTGTGCCGACAACAGGGCCGATCAGCGTCGCGGAAACACTATCAGCATTGATTTGATAATACAAGTCCCCGATGGTGAAATAAGTTTGGGCGTTCAGCTGCGGCGTTCCCATAACCCCAAGAACGAAAATGGATAAGACAGCGAAGGCTGCTTTTTTGCATAGTGAAAAGCTGTTTTTCATAAAGGTTGTTCGTTTGCTCCTCGCGGAGGATTCCTTAAGAGTTGCAAATTTAGCAAAGAATCGGTAATAACAAGAACAAAAACGTGTTTTTCATCGTTCTTCCAATGGCAACGCATACCACAACGTGTCGACCGTCTGGCCGCCCACGATGCCATAACCGCCTTCCACGTTGGTATAGGTCTGTATGGGTTCGGCAAAGAATGAGATGATTTCTTCACCCTGGTCGCAGGTGTTCAGGTAATAGTAATATTCCTTGTTCAGGTGCTGCAATCGGATGGGCAGTTGGAAGAAATCTGGGTCGTATTCATCCTCGTTCACGGTAATATGTAGTTGCAACTTGAACCTAAGCTGGTACGATCGGCCATCGAAAAGCATGTCGGTGAACACGCCCTCGGGTTTTGTCTCGAGGTCGCTGAAGTCGACGATATCATTGTCAGGCATTGCCGATCCAAAGACAGGGTCGTCGTAATCAAAATTACAAACATAGTGGTTTTCCGCTATATCTCTCTTGCTTCTTTGGATATGGATTTTGAAGTAGTCGACTTGTCCGGGATTGGGGTCGGTGATGTTGAGGGTCAGATTCACATTCGCTGAAATATACAACAGGCTGTCCATCACTATTGTATCATCATAGATGTAGTTATAAAAAGAGTTCCATTTTGTCACCTCCGACTCAAGTTGAATAACCACGTCATTGGGCAAGGGACTCGTGGTGGCTTCCACGTCGTCGAAGCCGTTGGCCGAAGCGGTGATTTTGATGACGTCGCCAGCAACGGGGCAATAGTCATGGGTGTAGACCTTTTGTACACGGCCCATGTTGGATTCGTTGGGATTCCAAATCTCGTAGCTGACCACGGTGTCATAGCGTAGCGTCATCTCGCCAAGAGATTCGCCGTTCACGTAGAGCATGGCCACGAGGTCGTCGGGGGCTTCCGTGTCGGCTTCGTTGTCAAGGAAGAAAAAGCTCTTGCTGATACTAGCCTTAATGGGCTGCCCAGGCTCCAATAGGCTGTTGATGACCAGCTTCGGGTCGGTCTGCTCGCCGTTGAATTCGATTTCCTTCTCGCAGGAAGCGAGGAACAGGGTTGTCATCGCGAGGAACGAAGCGATCCAGACCAGATGCTTTTTTCTCTGGATTGCTTCGCTTTGCTCGCAATGATGCAAAGCGTCCGTATAATTACTATGTTTTGTTTTCTGTGCCATGTGATTTAGAATTTATAACTATAACTCACCGAAGGAATAATCGGGAAGAGACTCGCCTGCATTAGCACTTTCTTCTCCGTTTGCGTGGCATCATCCCATCTGTAATCGGTGTAGACGAGGAAAGGATTGTTGTGGTTGTATGCGTTGTAGACGCTGATGTTCCAGGTGCGGACACCGTATTTCTTCTGTTTATTGAAATTCATGCCCACGTCCAAGCGGTGGTAGTTGCCCAAACGGAAGTTGTTGCGTTCCAAGGCGTTGATGGCAGGGAGATTGCCAGCCTCATTGATCAGGCCTTCATATATCTGTGTGCCGAGCGTGCCGCAGTTGCCGCTGCTGAATACCCAGGTGCCGCTGAGGTCGAAACGCTCGCTGAACTTGTGTTGCACCGTGATACTGAGGTCGTGACGGCGGTCGTATTTGGCAGGAAATACCTTGCCTTGGTTGATGACTTGACCCTCGCGGTCGAACTGACGTTTGGCATGCGCCCAGGTATAACCCACCCATCCCGTGGTCTTGCCAAACGAGCGCTGCACGAGAAACTCCACGCCGTAAGCCCAGCCCTTGCCCATGCAGACTTTCTGGTCCCAACGATCCGAAGAGCCGAAAAATGAGGCGCCATCCTTGTATTCCAAAAGGTTGTCCATCGACTTGTAGTAACCCTCCACAGAGATGTCGAACAAGCGAGGCAATTCGTAGAAAGCGCCCAACGACACCTGATGGGCGTTCATCGGGACGATGTTGGCCGTGACAGGCACCCAGAGGTCGGTGGGCAGGCTGAGGCTGCTGTTGGAGAGCAGGTGGACGTATTGCGTCATGTAGGCATAGCCCGCCTTGAGCGATAGGTTGGAGGCCAGCATCACGCTGGTGCTGAGGCGTGGCTGTAGGCTTTGGTAGGTCTTGCCTTCGACGGTGAAGGTGGAGTAATGCAAGCCTGCATTTACGCGGAAGATGTCGCCGAAGGTCATGTTGTCCTCGGCATAGAGGGCGGTCTCATGGGCAAATACCTTGGGCGAGCCTGCGGTGGTGTCGACGTCGATGTCGTTGCCCGCGATGATTTTCATCGACTGCACCTCGGGGCGGAACATGTGATAAGTGTAGTTGCCGCCGAAGCGGATCTCATGGTTCGGCAGGGGCGTGTAGTCGAAGTCGACTTTGGCGGTCAGGTCGTTGATGCCAGACTTGTAGGCCAGACTATACTCGTTTTTGTAAGAGACATCTTGGCCGTGATATTGACCCACGATATCCTCCTCCGTGATGCCCATGCCGAGGTCGTGGCGGTATTGCGTGTAGTTGACCGAAGCATCCATGAAGAGCTGTTGCGAAATGACATGGTTCCATCGCAGGGCAGCCACCTTATTGCCCCATTTCCAGTCCATGTTGATGTAGTTCTGGTAGGTGACTTCGCCCATGGTATAGTCCCTGTTTTTCACCCCAAAGTAGATGGCGTCGTCGCCCGAGTAGAAACTCAGGTAGAGGCGGTCTTTGTCGGAGATCTTCCAGTTAAGTTTGCCGTTGAAGTCGTAGAAATAATAGCCGGCGTTCAGCTTGTTGACTTCCTCCAGTTGCGACTTGGCAATCCAGAGGGCGGGTTTCAACAGCAGGTCGCTGTAGGTGCGGCGGAAGGAAAGGTTAAACGAGAGTTTGTCTTTTACGACGGGGCCTTCCAGGTTGACCTTCGACGAAATCAGGCCTACGCTGACGTTGCCGTGGTATTTCTGCATATCGCCTTCCTTCATGCGGATATCGACCACCGACGAGAGCCTGCCCCCGAAATGCGCTGGGAAGCTGCCTTTATATAAGGTGACGTTCTTGAGGGCGTCGGGGTTGAAGACGGAGAAGAAGCCCATCGCATGGTTGACGTTGTAGACGGGTACGCCATCAAGGAGCAGCAGGTTCTCATCGGGACCGCCGCCTCGCACGTACATGCCCGCCGAGCCTTCCGAGCCGTTCTGCACGCCAGGCAGCAGCTGTATGGCTTTCAGCACGTCGGCTTCGCCGAACAAGGTTGGGATGCTCTTGATCTGCTTCACGGGCAGCTCCACCACACTCATCTGCGGGCTACGGGCGCTCACTGTGGCACGGGTGCCTTCCACCACCACCTCGTCCAAGGTCGTATTGGTCTCCAGCATGAAGTTGAGGTTGAGGTTTTCCTTTAGGTCAAGGGGTTTGTTTTGTTGCGTGTAACCCACATACGAGACTTGCAGCTCTACTGCGCCTTGGTCTAAAGTCAAGGTGTAGAAGCCGTAACTATTTGTTACACAGCCTTTCCCTGAGGTCTTGTCAACAATGGTAGCCCCAATGAGGGTCTCCTTGCTGGCCGCGTCCATCACATAACCGCTGATGGTGCGTTTTTGGGCAAAGGTTGGCAAACAAGCCAATAAAAAACCGATGGCAATCAACCATCGGCTTAAGTGATATTGTTTCATTACTTTTGCAATATGATGATTGTTTCAATCGTTGAACGCATAAGTCCCCGAATTATTGCATAATCCAGTCGGCAGCCGTTTCAATCACGTTGTCGATGCCTTGGGCGGTAGCGGCGGGGTCGAGGATGACGCGTACATCGGGCGGCACACCGTTCTCGTAGTTACCGCCATCAATGGCGATGGTGCGGCTGGTGCTGAAACGATAGGTCCAGCCATTGGGCAAGGTACCGCCGTTGGGCAGGCCCATGCCACCACCCGTGTAGTCGCCAAAGAGTTTGATGTTGTCGTAGCCTTGTGTGCAGACTGAGAAAAACGAAGTGGAGCTATAGGAACCACGATCAATGAGCACCGCCACGGGCTTGGTATAGGCGTTGCCCTTGCCCAAGATGCAACTGTCGGCGGCATACACCTCCTGATAGTCGGTGAATTCGTCATGACCTGGGCCTTTCTTCACCTGGGTCTTATAAAGCAGTTGCTTGTGGTTGTCGAAGATGCTGAGCAGATTAGCCACATTGGTGATGGCACCGCCGCCGTTTTGGCGCATGTCGATGATCATGCCGTTGCAATCCTCATAACGTTCCACCAAATACTTCAAGGTCGCCTCGTCGACCTCGTTCATGAACGAAGAATAGCGAAGATAGGTCACCTTGCCGTCGCGGATGGTGTTGTGGGCGAAACTGCCTGTGGTGTGGTAGTCCACCGTCAGGTAGTTGAGGACAACGACGTCCGTATTGATGTTCTTCTCAGCGTACATTTTGTAATAAATAGAATCGTTCTTCGACTGGTCGAAGTCGGAGAATAGGTTGGTGTGACCGTCGCGCAACGTGTTGAGCATAGCGGCGCATACTTGGAACAGTTCTTCATCGCTCATGTCGTCGTTCACCATGGGGCGATACACTTCGCGCACCGAGTCCCAGTCGATGCCTTTGATGTCGAAAAAGGAGTAGTTTTGATCCACTTGGTTCCAGAGGTAGTCAAACACGTTAACGGGATTCGAGGGTTCGTCTTGTTCCATTAAGGCGCGCTCGCACGAAGCGAAGGCGAAGACCGATGCCAAAAGGCTAATAATGATGATATGATGCTTTTTCATGATGGTAATCAATTGAGTCTGAACATAAAGGAAAGGTTAAAGGAATGGATGGCGTTATCGTAGCGATAAGTGCCTTTCTTGCCCGTGGTGAGGTAGTCCCAGCGGTAGGTCAGGCCAATGCGGTTGCCGTTGAGCAGGTTGAGGTAAAGCCCCAAGTCCGTATTGACGCCAGGGAAGAATTTGCCGAAGGTCTCCTTGGTGCCAAACAAGGTCTCCATGAGCTCCTGGTTGATGGCAGGGTCACCCACGTAGGCAAAACCCGGGCGATTGGCAACACCATATAAAGGCATGTTCAACTTAAAATAGGTGGTCAGCCAGGGGTGGTTCTTGCTTTTGTTGAAAGCAAAATCGTATTGCAACAAGCCTGTTGCACCAAGGTCTCCGAAAATGGAAATGGTAGTGGCGGCATTTTGCAACGACGGTATGTTCTTTATGTCGGCGAAACCACCTAAAGTGGCGCCAGCCCAAAGGTGCAGGCGGTTGCTCTTGTTGTCGTAGGCACGATAAAGGAATTCCGTTGAGAAATCAAAGTCCCGTGCGGTGCCGGCAGGGTCAATAAAGGTGTTGTTGATCATTCTGAAAGCCGGTCGGATATGGCATCGACCCCATTCGATGTTGAGGCCCAAGTCATAGTTTCTGCCCGTTCCAAGATACTTGAACGGAATGGTGCTAACATCGTAGCAATCAGCATAATTAGTTCCTACCGAAAGATCGAGCCAAAGGGGAACGCTAGCCTGTTGTGGGCTATAGGTCAGGGGTACCATAGGTTTTTCACCGTTGGTATTTGAGGGTGTCTGGGCCATGCCATGGGCGGCTAACAACAATGCACCCGCTAATAATAAAGATTTGAATTTCATACAATTAAAGTAATTTGAATTGAGATAAAATATGGCGGCAAAGATACGATTTATCTTCGTAGTTTTTCCGCATTGCGAAATGTTTTGTATTTTTGCACCCGTTTTTCAAATACATAACACTATGGAATCAACGAACAAACACTTCAAGCGTTACACAGTAACCACGGCCTTGCCTTACGCCAACGGCCCTGTCCACATCGGTCACCTTGCCGGCGTCTACATCCCCGCCGACACCTATGTCCGCTATCTGCGAATGCGTGGTGAGGAAGTGCTGTTTGTCGGTGGTTCCGACGAGCATGGCGTGCCGATTACCATCAAAGCCGAGAAGGAAGGCTGCACACCTCAGGACATCGTGGACCGTTACCACGAGATCATCAAGAAGTCGTTCGAGGAGTTAGGCATCAGCTATGATATCTACTCACGTACCACTTCGAAGATGCACCGTGCCACGGCTCAAGAGTTCTTCAAGAAACTCTACGACGAAGGAAAGTTCATCGAGAAGGAGACCGAGCAATACTTCGATCCTGAACGACAGAAGTTCCTTTCCGACAGATATATCGTGGGTACCTGCCCGAAATGCGGTGCCGAAGGCGCCTACGGCGACCAATGCGAGAAATGCGGTTCTTCCTTGAGCCCCGATGAACTCATCAACCCGCACTCGCAACTCAGCGGCGCGGCCTTGGTGAAGAAGCCGACCAAGCACTGGTATCTGCCTCTCGACCAATATGAATCTTGGCTTCGCGAGTGGATCCTCGAAGGCCATAAGGAATGGAAGTCCAACGTCTATGGTCAGGTGAAGAGCTGGCTCGATGGTGGCTTGCAACCCCGTGCCGTCACCCGTGACCTCGACTGGGGCGTCCCTGTCCCGATTGAAGGTGCCGACGGTAAGGTGCTCTATGTGTGGTTTGATGCCCCCATCGGCTATATCTCCAACACCAAGGAGATTTGCGAACAACGCGGTGAAGACTGGGAGAAGTGGTGGAAAGACCCCGAGACCAAGCTGGTGCACTTCATCGGCAAGGACAACATCGTGTTCCACTGCATCATCTTCCCCTGCATGATGAAGGCCTACGGCGACTACATTATGCCCGAGAATGTGCCCGCTAATGAGTTCCTCAACCTCGAGAACGACAAGATCTCGACTTCGCGCAACTGGGCCGTTTGGCTGCATGAATACTTGCAGGAGTTCCCCGGCAAACAGGATGTGTTGCGTTATGTGCTCACCGCCAACGCACCCGAGACCAAGGACAACAACTTCACTTGGAAGGATTACCAAGACCGCAACAACAACGAGTTGTTGGCCATCTTCGGTAATTTCGTCAACCGCACCCTCGTGCTGACGCATAAATACTATGAAGGTGCTGTGCCGGCTTTGGTAGGTATGAACGATACCGACCAGGCTGTCATCTCCGAAATGAACGGCTATGCGGCCAAGATTGGTCATTTGATTGAGACTTACAAGTTCCGCGAAGCCCTCAACGAGCTGATGAACTTGGCTCGTCTTGGCAACAAATACCTCACCGACAATGAGCCTTGGAAGCAAATCAAGACCGACCCTGAGCGTGTGAAGACCGTGATGGCCGTGTCGTTGCAGATTGTGGCACATCTCGCCATCCTGAGCGAGCCCTTCCTGCCTTTCAGCGCGAAGAAGCTGCAAGCGATGATCGGATTCAAAGTCAATAGCTGGAACGATGCCGAGAACACCGTTCTGCTGCCCGAAGGCCATGTGATAGGTCAGCCCGAGCTGCTGTTCGAGAAGGTCGAAGACAGCGTGGTGGCTGCCCAACTGCAGAAGTTGGAAGACACCAAGAAGGCCAACCAGCTCAACGCATGGAAGCCCGCCGAGGTGAAGCCCGTGGTCAGCTTCGATGACTACATGAAGGTGGATGTCCGTGTGGGTACCATCCTCGAGTGCCAGAAGGTGCCGAAGGCCGACAAGCTGTTGCAGTTCCTCATCGACGACGGTATGGAGAAACGTACCATCGTCAGTGGCATCGCCAAATACTACACGGAGCCCGAGAAGCTGGTGGGCAAGCAGGTGTGCTTTGTCGCCAACTTCGAACCGCGCAAGCTCAAGGGCGTGGTCAGCGAGGGCATGATCCTCTCCGCCGAGGACAAGGACGGCCGCCTCGTGCTGTTGACGCCTAGCGATGTGGTCGCGCCGGGTTGCAGCGTGGGATAAACTTTTTCTGGATTTTATAGGATATTCAACCGGTTGGCATCCTGCTTCACGAAGATGGCTAGCATCATAGTGAAGGCCAGCATGCTCGACCCACCGTAGCTCAAGAAGGGCAGGGGGATGCCAATGACGGGCACCAAGCCGATGGCCATACCGATGTTGATGGCCACGTGGACGAAGAGTATGCCCGCGATGCCATAGCCATACACGCGGCTGAAGGTGGATCGTTGTCGCTCAGCCATTAGGATGATCTTCACCAACAACGCCACATAAAGCAACACCACAAGGGCAGTGCCTAAGAAGCCTCCTTCTTCGCCCACGGTGCAGAAGATGAAGTCGGTGTGCTGTTCGGGGACGAAGTCATACTTGGTCTGCGTGCCTTGCAGGAAGCCTTTGCCAGAGAAACCACCTGAGCCAATGGCAATCTTTGACTGGTGCACGTTATAGCCCACGCCTTGCGGGTCGTCAAGTTGGCCGAGCAAAACCAAGATACGGTTGCGCTGGTGTTCTTGCAGTACCTTGTTGAAGGCATAGTCGACCGAGAAGACAAACACAAACATACAAGCGAAGATGGCTAACATTTTGACGATGCCTTTCTTCTTGGTAATCAAGTAGTAAGTCAGGGTGAGGACAAGCAGGCTGCCCAAGATGATGTACATGACAGTTTGGCTCCATACTAGAGTAAGGACAAACAGTAGTATGGCGGTCACGCCACCTACCATTACCAAACCTGTGCCTGGGAAACCCTCGCGGTAGAGCACGAAGATGAAGGACACGAACACGATGGCCGAGCCTGTGTCGTTTTGGAGCAGCACGAGTGCCATGGGGGCGAGCACAAGTAAGGCGGCAACAATCTGGTTTTTACGCTTTTGCAAATCGACATCCAAGCGGCCGAGATAGCCTGCTAAAGCCAATGCCGTAGCCATCTTGGCGAACTCAGAAGGCTGAAACTTGACGCCCGCTCCGAGGTCAATCCACGAAGTGGCGCCTTTGGTGGCTTTGCCGTATACTAGCACGACGAACAGACTGGCCAGGAAAAAGAAATAGATCCATAGCGAGAAGGCGTTGAAGAACTTTGCATCGACCAAGAGGATGACGAAACCAATCAGCAGGGAGGCGCCAATCCAGATGAGTTGTTTGCCGTACACTTGCGTCACGTCGAAGATGCTGGGGTGCGTCTCGTCGTATTTGGCCGAGAATATGCTGAACCAGCCGATGACCACCAACGCCAAGTAGAGGAGCACGGTCACCCAGTCGATTTTTCCTATGATGCTGTTCCTTTCGTTCATCGTTCGTTCTTGTATGAGATTCTGCCGTCCATGATGCGTTTCTCCAAGTCTTCGCGTACCGTATAGCCACGGATGTATTTCTCAATCATCAGGCTGGCGATGGGAGCAGCCCAGGTGGCGCCATATCCACCGTTCTCGATAATGACGGCGAGGGCGATTTTCGGGTCGTCGGCAGGCGCGAAGGCGATGAAGTTGGAGTGGTAGTTACCATGCGGGTTTTGAGCCGTGCCCGTCTTGCCGCATTGGGGAATGTCCTTCAACTCGAAGCGACGCGCTGTACCTGCTGGACCGCTGAAAACGGTGCGCAGTCCTTTCTTCATCGTGCGGACATATTTCGGGTCGATGCCCGGGTCGACTTTGGTAGTCATCACCTCAGGGATGGCGGTGCTGTCGCCGAAACATTTGATGAGGTGAGGGGGGTAGTAATAGCCTTCGTTGGCGATGAAGGCGGCGATGTTGCAAAGCTGCAACGGCGTTACCAGTACCTCGCCTTGTCCGATACCTAACGAGCGGATAGTCACCGAGTTCCATTGCCCGTTGTACATCTTGTCGTAGTAATCGCGTGTGGGGATGTTGCCCGAGCGCTCGTAGGGGATGTCGGTTTCGAACTTGTGTCCGAGGCCCATTTTGTAGGTCATGTCCTTCCAATACTGGTAGCCGTCTTTGATGTTGCCGAACTTCGGGTTGTTGATGGTGGCCTTGAACGACTCGTAGAAGTAAGGATTGCACGAGTTCATGATGGCGTTGGCGAAATCGGGACTTGAGCCGTGCGAGTGGGTGCACTTGATAGGCATGGAGCCTTGACCGCTGCAGTGGAAGCAGGTGGCGGGCGTGATGCTGCCGCTTTGCATGGCGATGAGCCCCACCACGGTCTTAAAGGTGGAGCCAGGCGGATAGGTGCCGCTGATGGCGCGGTTGATGAGAGGCTTCATCGGGTCGGCCTGTAATTCCTTATAATGTTTGCCGCGTTCGCGACCGACGAGCAGGTTGGGGTCGTAGGTGGGGCTGGTGACGAAGGCCAAAATTTGTCCTGTGGAAGGCTCGACGGCCACGATGGAGCCAATCTTGCCCACCATCAGCCGCTCGCCATAGGCCTGCAACTCGGCATCCAAGCCGAGGTAGAGGTCTTTTCCGGCCACGGGCTCCTTGTCGAGTTCGCCGTCCATGAAGCTGCCCATCTCGCGGTTGTGCACGTCCACCATCATCACCTTCAGACCCTTCACGCCGCGCAGTTCCTTCTCGTATGATTTTTCGATGCCCGACTTGCCGATGTAATCGCCTTGGCGATAATAGTTTTCCCCCTCTTTGTCTTTCTCCAATTCGTTAGCGCTGATCTCGCCAATGTCGCCCAAAGTGTGGGCGGCGATGGCATTGGGATAGTGGCGCACGGTACGGGTCTGGAAGTAGAAGCCAGGGAAACGATAGAGCATTTCGGCGATGTGGGCGTAGTTCTCCTTCGAGACCTGCGTCATAAAGGGTGAGGGCTTGAAATACGACTCCTTTTTGGCCTTGTTCATCCGCTCGACGAAAGACTCCTTGTCGATTTCAAGGAGATAGCAAAACGTCACGGTATCAAAGGGATTCAAAGTGTCTTTTCGTGCAGCGTCGACTATTTGTTTTGGGACGACCATCAAGTCGTAGACAGCCTCATTGAACACCAAAAGGTTGTCGTTGCGGTCGTACACCTTGCCCCGGGCGGGATACTGCGTCACGAAACGGAGCGCGTTGTTGTCGGCCAGCTGCTTGTAGTGCTTGTCAAGGACTTGGAGTGAAAACAACCTGATAATATACACCACACCTATGGCAATGAAGATACCCATTACCAATAACTTTCTGTTTGTCAAATTGTTGTTGCTCGTTCTCATGAGGGTTTTGTCGTTTACAAAAGTATAAGTTTTTCTTGAAGCTCGAAAGGGTAAAATGCGGTTTTTTTTGAAAATTTTTCTTTTCGCTCAAAAACCGATAACAAAAACAGAATAGTTCACATTTTTTCCGTATATTTGCACGGTTTTTTATGCATAAAAAATGAAAGGATACCGCATTTTGGTTTTGGCTTGTTTCCTGTGTCTGTTCGGGTGCGGGGAGCAGGTGAACAACAAGGATCTGTTGCAACGCAGTTTCTATCAGACTGTTTGGGAGCGTTTTGATTACGTGACCACCGATGTCAACATCACCAAGGCGACGACTTACGATCTGACGCTGCGCATCAGTTTTACTGATGATTATCCTTACAACGACATCCAGATGGTTTTCACCGTCTTCGACGAAAAAGGCAATCCTTATCGTGCCAAGGGTTACAAGTTCAACTTGAAGGACGAGGAAGGCCATTGGAATGTGGAGAAGGTGAACGGATGTTACACTTACACTCTGCCCATCAACAAACAGTTGACGATTTCCGATCCTGGCAAATACCAATTCAGGCTTGAACAGAAAATGCCCATTACACCGGTGGTGGGTGTGAAAGAACTTGCGGTTTTAAATAATTGAATAACAAATAATTATATGAAATACATGAACAAATTATTGAAAATTGGACTGGTTGCGACGCTTTTTGCCGTGGCCTTTGCATCATGCGTGCCCCAGAAAAAGATGCTTTATTTGAAGGATGCCCAGATGGCTGCTGAGAACATTTCAAAAGAGTATGTCAACGACCGCACCATTGACTACAAGTTACAGCCGGGTGATAACCTTTATATCCGCTTCCTTAACACTATTGATGAGCGGAGTGCAGCCTCTCTTACCGGCTACATGGGTGGCAACAGCAGTACTAATACCATGTCGAGTGATGCCAGCATTTACCTCCAGTCTTATACCTTGGACGTGGATGGCAACATAGAGCTGCCCTTGACCGGAAAAATCAATCTTAAGAATTTGACCGTTGACCAGGCTAAGGAAAAACTCCAGACTGAAGTCAACAAATTCGTCAACCAGACAACACTTATCGTGAAGATGTCGAACTTCAACCTGACGGTTTTAGGTGAGGTGCTTCATCCTGGCATGTACAAGGTCTATCAGTCCCAAATCAACCTGTTTGAGGCCATCGCGATGGCGGGCGATAAGACCAGCTTTGCCAAAAATGACGAGGTGAAAATTATCCGCCAGACCGACCACGGCTCCGAAATCGTCACAGTCGATCTGGGTCAGGCCGACATCCTCTCATCGCCGTATTATTATTTGAAACCCAACGACATCGTGTATGTGGAGCCGCTCAAGATCAAGCAATGGGGCTTCACCACATTCCCCTATTCCACAGTCATATCCGTTGTCACTTTGGGCGTGACTTTGTATAGTATTTTTATGTATAAAAAAGGAGGACAATAAGAAGTCAGTTACTACAAACATTGAGAACTATGGCAAACGAGAAACAAGCATACATTCCTCAACAAGCTAAGGAAGAAGAGGGCTTTGATATCAAGAATTTGATTTTCACAGCCATACATCATTGGTATTTATTCGCCGCCTTTGTCGTGGTCGCTTTAGCCATCGGTTTTGTCGTCAACCGCTATTCGACCAAGGTCTACCAGACCTCTGGTACGGTGCTGATCAAGGAAGGGCGCGGCGGTTACGATGCCACGGCCATCATGACGACAATGAATTTCGGTAACATGCAGAACATCGACAATGAGATTGCCGTCCTGAAGTCGTATTCGCTCACCGACCGTGTCGTCAAGAAGATGGGTATCGAAGTGACCTACATGGGGAAAGGTCGTGTTGCTACCGTTGAGATGTACAAAAGCGCCCCTTATCATGTGGAATTTGAACGTAGCGTACCGCAGGCAGTGGGACTGGTGTATGAGATTGCTTTCCTGGACAATGGCAACTTCACGCTTCATGCCGAGCGGGAAGGCTATTCAAAATATGACTTTATCCTTTGCCAATCTGTTGAAGGCAATGCTACTGAAAAGATTGACTTCACCGGGGAATTCAAAGAAGGAGAATGGATAGACAATGGATATAACCGTATCCGTATTACCAAGACGGAATTTTTTAATCCCAATTCGGTTGGTAATATGAAGATGACGTTTTGGCTCAACAGCTATCCTTCCCTTGTCGCGCGGATGAGTAGCTTCTCCGTGAGTCCCATCAGTAAACAGGCTTCTGTGGCTTCTGTGGTGACGAAGGGAACTGACAAGAAAAAAATTGTTGATTTTACCAACTTGCTAATGAATGAATATGTGGCCAGAGGTTTGGAACAGAAGAATCTCGTTTCTGAAAATACCATTGAGTTCATCGACAATGAATTGGGTGGCATTCAGGAGTCTTTGAGCCAAGCTGAGACAGAGTTGAAAGACTTCCGGCAGCAGAACGATCTTATGAATCTTGACCTTCAGGCCAACCAGATATACACTAACCTTCGTGCTTTGGAAAAAGAACGTGCTGAGATGACGGTGAACTTGAAGATTTACAAGCGGATGCAGGATTATATCAAGTATCAGATCGATGACCCGGAAAACCTTGCCGCCCCCAGCACGATGGGTATTGCAGACCCCTTGCTTAACCAATTGACCGCTGATCTTGTCACGTTGGCCCAAACCAAAGCCACGAAGATGCTTACCTTGACGGAGCAGCACCCTGAAATCGTGAAACTCAACGAGCAGATTGTCACTACTAAGAGGACTTTGCTTGAAAACATCAACAATATTGTCAACAATGCCCAAATGGGTATCAATGAAATAGACCGCCGCATCGGATCACTTGAGGCGGAGTCGCGGCAGCTGCCTGGAAAGCAACAGCAGTTGATCAACTATCAGCGTAATTTCGACTTCACTGACGATACCTATAAGTATTTGATGCAGCGTCGTGCCGAGGCTCAGATTCTGCGTGCCTCCAATACGCCTGACAACGAGGTTTTGGATGAAGCCCGCTTGGAACGCACTTACCTTGTTGCACCTCGCACTTCGATGAACTATCTCATTGCTATCGTCATTGGTTTGCTGATTCCAGCCTTGTACCTTTTCTTGAAGAACTTCTTCAACACCACTGTCAGCGACCGCAAGGATGTGGAGAAGCTGACCCATTATCCCATTATCGGTCAGGTGGCACAGACCAGTTCCAAAGACCCGCTGCTTGTTGTCAACAACCCCAAATCTCCAATTTCGGAGTCGTTCCGATCGATACGTACCAACATTGAATTCATCACACAGAGTAAGGTGCCGTGCACCGTTCTTGTGACTGGTGACGTGCAGAGTATCGGTAAGACGTTCAACAGTATCAACATAGCTTCAATCTATGCGCTGTATGGCAAGAAGACCGTGCTGCTTGGTTTCGATATGCGTAAACCTAAGTTGTATCAGGAGTTCGGTCTCAGCAACAGCATAGGCTTGAGTAACTACTTGAGTAACAAGGATTCACTTGACAATATTATCCAACCGTCAGGCAAAATCCCGACGTTAGACCTCATCACCAGCGGTCCCATCCCGCCCAACCCTTCCGAATTGATCGCTTCAACCAAGTGTGACGAGTTGTTCGCCGAACTGAAAGAGCGCTACGACTACATCATCATCGACACGCCGCCTATCGGTCTGGTCACCGATGCCTTGCTGCTCATGCGTCATTCTGATGCCAACATCTTCATTGTCCGTCAGGGCGTGACCAACAAGAACGCTTTCGGTAGCATCATCAAGGACCTTGAGGACCGCGACATGAAGTTCAATATTGTGGTCAACGGCCTCCAAGCCGAGAAGGGCTACGGCTATCGCTATGGCGGTAAGAAGTATGGTTACGGCTACGGCTACGGTTATGGCTATGGTTACGGCTACGGCTACGGCAGCGATTATTATGGTGAAAGCGAAAATGGCGACAAGAAGCGCCATCATCATCACCATAGCAAGAAGGACTAACCACGCAAATCACCTCTTGTGATGGACAATCGTGACGAAAAGCATTGGCATGCCCTCTATGTCAGGTCGCGGTCAGAGAAGAAAGTGCTGTCGCAACTTGAGGAGCAAGGTTTTGTTGCCTATTTGCCTTTGGTCACGGAAGTCAAGAATTGGAGCGACCGCAAAAAGAAAATCGAGGAGCCGCTGTTCAAGTCGTATGTGTTCGTGTTTTCCAATGACAAGGACTACATCCCGATTTTGAATTTGTATGGTGTGGTCAAATTTGTCAGCTTTGAGCGCAAAGCCGTGATAGTTCCTGAGAATCAAATCCTTGCTATCAAGAAGTTTGTCAGCGATTATGAGAAAGGTGAGGAGTTCAAGATGCTGAACAACGAGGATTTGAAGGTGGGGCAGAAGGTAAGAATCATCAACGGCCCGATGAAGGGTCTCACTGGCAGGCTTGAGACCATTCGCAACAAGCGTCATTTGATTGTCTATATCGACGTTGTGGGACAAAGCATCCCCGTCCACATACCAAGGGCAAAAGTGGAGCCCTGCGAAGAAACGGATTAAAAAAAGCGACTTTTCAAGGATTATTTTTATTTTTGCAACATAGTAAGAAACAAAACACAAAGTCATGGATACAGAAAACAAGAAAAAGAAAAGCCAGCCTATATGGCTTTACGCCATCCTCGGTGTGTTGGCCATCGCCTTGGTGTTCCTGTTGGTGCGCAATTCATCGCTGAAAACCGACAAGGAAGCCTTGGAAGCTGAAAAAGAAATGCAACGCCTTGACTTTCAGGCTGAAGTGGATAGCCTGTTGAAGGTGCACAACCAATTGAAGGAAAACTATGGTGAATTGAGCTTGGAATTGGCGGAGAAAGACAGCATCATCCAAGCCGATGCCGTTGAAATCAAGCGCCTCCTTGATTCGCAATGGGACTACAACCGCATCAAGAAGAAAGTCACGCAGTTGCAGGAAATCTCCCAGCGCTATGTTCGCCAGATGGACTCGCTTTACACCGTCAACCGCGAGCTGGTGGCCGAGAACGAGCGCATCCGTGAGGAATATCAGAACGAACGCCGTCAGAACACCAACCTCACCCGCCAAAAGGAAGAGCTGACTAACAAGGTGAACCAAGCCTCTACGATGAGGATTTCCAACTACAGCGCCAAAGCCGTGCGCTTTAAGGGCAGTGGCAAGGAATCGGAAACCGACAGGGCCAGCCGCGCCGAGCGCATCAGGATGGACTTCACCGTAGCTGCCAACGAGCTCATCAAGCCTGGCACGAAGCTGTTCTATGTGCGCATCGCCGACCCCAGACGTGCTATCATCAGCAAAGGCTCTGGCGATGAGTATTCCTTCAAGTCGACCGAAGGCGAGACCCTGCAGTACACCGAAAAGGTAAGGGTCAACTATGACGGCAAAGAGACCGCTGTGCGCGCTTACTATGTGAAGCCCGATGCATACGAGTTGATGCCTGGCACCTATTTCATAGATGTCTATGAGGAAGGTGGCAAGCTGATTGGGCAGACCACCGTTGACCTGAAATAAAAATGTAGTTTTAGAATAAAATAGGCCAGCAATTGCTGGCCTATTTTATTCTAAAACAGTCTTCAGCACTTCGTGCGAATGAAAATCATTCATCACGGGGGCGTGAAGCCGCATGAACACGATGAGCCCGTCGAGCAAGGCTCGGCGTTGGCTCACATTCAGGGGCAAACGACAAGCCTCATCGATGCCTGCATTGAGCAGATGCGACAGCGTGGTCGCTGAGTCGGCGTCGAAATAGTAGGGATGTATGGGATAGTCGTGGGCAAACGAGCCTTCCATCATGTCGAAACAAAAGCCTGTTTCGTGGTTGGTTTTGGGATAGAAGCCCAAGTGACGCGTCAATTCCAAGGTGAAGAACAAAGGGAAGTTAGCATAGTCTTGGTGGACCAAGTCAAGCCAAAGTAGCGACCTTTCAATGAAGTCGTAGAGCGGCTCGTTACGCTCTTGTTCTGTCAAGGTCTTTGAAAGCAGCTCGCTGATATACATCAAGATGGCGCTTTTGTTCATCACGAATGGAATGCTTTGGTAGACCGTGGCGAGCTGCACGTCTTTCATGTAGCCCAAGCTGCTTTTGTTGGGCTTGCCGGCTTCCACATAATTAATAAGGTGTAGGTTTTGGAAGAGGGCTGCGCGGCTCTTCGAGTTGCGGTTGAAAGCCCCTTTCACCATATAGGAGCGCAAGCCTAGGCTTCGGGTGAACACCTTCACGATGAGGCTGGTGTCGCCGTAGCGGATGGATTGCAGGACTATGCCTTGGATTGTGTCGTCCATCAGTTCATGATCAGGATCTTAGTGGCAAACTTGTCGGTGCCCTGCTTGGTGCTGACAAAGATAAGGTAGACACCAGGCTCCACCTTCTCGCCGTTGATGTTGGTGCAGTCCCACACGGCCTGACCGCCTTCCGAAATCAACTGGGTGACGAAGGCACCATCGACGGTGGTGATTCTTACCAAAGAGTTGGATACCAGGCCTTTAATACCAACAAAGCCGTTGTAACCTGGTCTGACGGGATTGGGATAAACTACCACATCGCTGATGATGGGCTCGGGGGTGGCATACTCGCCGCGATAGGAGATGACGCCGCTACCCGTGCCGAAAAACACTTCGCCGCTCTTGTCGACAGCCATGGTGGTGACAGCGTTGTCCAACAAGGGACTGTTGTCGGTGTTGAAGTAGTGGATTTCCTTGGGTGAACTGTCGAATGAAATGAGATAGACCCCCGATTCAAGGCCAAACCATATTTGGTCAGCACCTTCCATTGCGGCCATCGAAAGCACATTGGACCCGTCGAAGAGGAAGTCGTATTGGTTGGTGCCGTCGTTGCGAGGCACGCGGACCTGCGTGGCGTCGAAGTTGTCACCGCTGAAGATTTTCCATGTGTCGGAAAACAGACAAGGGCCTTTGTCGGTACCCGCCCAAACATTGCCTTTGTTGTCCACGGTCAGGCAGCTGACCGATCCAAGAAGATGGCCGTTGCCTGTCGCCGAGTTGAGGTTGACCGCCTGGTCATCGGCGGGATTGTCGAGGGTGCCGTTGTCGTTGAAGACGATGACTTCCCCGTTGCGGCGTATAATCCATTTATAGTCGTTATGGTCGATGTGCAACGGACCGATGTCAAGAGCGCTCAGGCTACCGCCTAGGTTGTAGGAATGCCAAGTGCCGTTAGGCTCCATCACGGAGAGAAGGTTAGGTGCTCCGGTGTTGGCTACCCAAAGGTTGCCCTTGCTGTCGAAGGCCAAACCGCTGATGTTGATAAGGTTAGGATCACTGGCCCAATATTGGAGCGAGCTGTTTTCAGCATTGTAGACCTCCACCAATTCGTTGTCCTTGAACTTCAATATTCCGCTACCCCAAGTGCCCACATAAGTGACCGAAGGATCGTTGGGGTTGGTGGCGGTGCAGATGAAGTCGGTGTAACTGCTGAAGTCAGGCAGGGTGTTTTGGTTGAGGATGGTCCATAGGCCATCAAAACGGGCTACGCCTTCGCGCATGTAGCGTTTGCTCCAGTTGGAGGCGTGACCTCCCGTGGCAATCCACACTTGATCGCCGCAGGCCTTGAGCTCGAAGACGTTTTTCGAAGCCGTGCCGTTGGGCTTCACGTCCATGTTGTTCCAGCCATCTGAGGTCTTGATGAGACCGCGCTTGTTGTCACCAATCCAGTAGTTGCCGTTGTTGTCGATGGCTGCGGCCCATGGCTCAATGGCACTGCCAGGCTGGTGAATGGACTGTTGCTGGTTAAGGTTGCGGTCAAACACTGAAATGTTGTAGCGGTTGGTCAGCAGGAAGCGGTCGTCGTAAGCACGCATTTGTCTTTTCTCACTGACATTCTCCTTGTTGAAATAGTCCCATTGGTTGCCGTCGTACACAAAGAGTGTGTCGGTATTAAAGCCGCCGTTGTAGTTGAGGAGCAGCTTGCCGGCAAACACCTCCATCTCGGTGTAGGCCAGATGGGGATGGATAAGGCTGGTGTCGAA
This sequence comes from Bacteroidales bacterium, assembly GCA_017632935.1. Lineage (GTDB taxonomy): Bacteria > Bacteroidota > Bacteroidia > Bacteroidales > F082 > Limimorpha. The sequence continues at coordinate 34,120 of JAGBQJ010000043.1, forward strand.
ATGCCATGCGGCATAATTGGCCAGATTTTGTGCGTCTAATGAGGCATAATACATGCCGTCGTCAGTGCAGGCATAGATACGGCCGTTATAGATGGCTACATCAGTAACATTGACCATATCACCTTGGTTACCAATGTAATAAGTGTCTTTTACCTCTTCTTTCTTCAGGTCGAAAACCACGATGCCGAATCCGCAAGCTAAGTAGGCCAAGTCGCCATCGAAGAACACATGGTTGATGCTTTTGTTGCCCACGATGTTCTTGTCCTTGATATCGCTCATATTGTGAACGTTGCCGTCGTGGTCTATGAGGTCAACATTGGCGTTGGTGTAAGCCACGAGGAGCTTACGCTGACTGTCGTTGTAGCCGATGGTGCTGATGCCGATATCCGACAAGCCATTGATTTTGTTGAGGATATGGATAGAGTTGTCTTGCGTGTCGTAGTAAAACAGTTCATACTGCGTGGCAGCATAGATTTTGTTTCCGATAGGCTCCACGCCAATCACCTTCTGGTAGGGCAGGTGGGTGCGCCAGTTGCCGATGGAGACGCCGTTTTGTGCGATGGCGAAGGTGGAAACGAGCCATGCGGCTATGAGAAGGGTAGACTTGATTCTGTTCATAGAGATGAAATTAGGCCGTAAAATTACGAATTTATAGGAAGATAACGCTGTTTTCGGCGAAATGTTTTATACCTTTGCGGTGAAAAACTTGACGAAATGAAGAAATTATCCATTACAATTCTTGCCATCGCTTTGACATTCAATCTGATGGCGACAAACGTTTGGGACGGTTCATCAGAGCCTTGGACCCAAGGTGACGGCACTTATGACAATCCTTACCGCATTGAGACGGCGGCGCATCTGGCCTATCTCGCCGAGAAGGTCAATGAAGGCTACCAGTCTTCGGGGCAGGGCGTTTTTGTCGGAGAACGATTCTTGCTTACTGACGACCTCGACTTGAACAACCTTAACTGGACGCCTATTGGCAACGTCGACTACAGCATGAGCGGATTCTATTTTGCTGGCTATTTCGATGGCGGCTATCATCAGATAGAAAACCTAAATATTCAAAGCTCTGCCGACCTCACGGGCTTGTTTGCCGCTGTGGGTGGCTACCAAGGCTGTGTTTGCAACCTCTCGGTCAACGGAACGGTCACCTCTACGGGCATGGGCGCCGCGGGTGTGGTAGGCGGCGTGGCCGGTGAGGGCATGGTGAGTCAATGCAGCTTCTCTGGCTCGGTCAGCGTCACCAACAGTGGTACGTTCTGCGGAGCCGCCGGCGTGGTGGCGGGTGTGCAAAACGGCGCTGTGGTTGAATGTTCGTCATCGGCCAGCGTCACCGTCACCAACAGCAACTTCATGGGTGCGGCTGTGGCCGGTGGCGTGGTGTGCTTTGCACGTGGCAGTGCCACGATTGGGAGATGCTACAACACGGGTGCTGTCAATGCGAGTGCCATGCTGATGGGCATCTCGGGCGGTATCTTGGCTGCCACGGTGGAGTCGGCGGCGGTTGCTGTGACCGACAGTTACAATGTCGGGCAGATCAGTGGCGGCACTTCGGGCGGCATCTTTGGCATGGTCAGTCCCATTGACCCGTCAAAAGCTGAGAACGAAATCCATGTCACCAATTGTTATTTCCTCACGTCAGCGGGCGGCAACAACGGCTACGGCACGGGCATGACTGCCGACGCGATGAAGACCGAGGAGTTCAAGAATCAGATTGACCAAAGCGCTCATGTCTTTGTGATGGACGACGGCACTAATAACGGCTATCCCATCCACGCGCTTCTCGGCTGTGTTTTGATGCCGGCTTCCGATGTCACAAGCATTTCCGCCAAATTGTCGGCCTGGATTCACCAAGGCAACATCCAACTGGAGAGGGCTTATTTCTACTACTCCGCCATAGACGCAGGCGAAATGACCGAGATAGAGGTGGCTACCGATGGTTATGTGGAGGTTGTCCTTGAAGACTTGCAGGAAGAAACGGGATACCAATACGGCATAAGTCTTGTGTTTGAAGACGGCAGTTGGATGGATAGCGGCCTCATGTTTTTCACCACGGAATACGATGGCGTCGAAGAAGACGGCCCTTCGATGGGCTCAGGGACCTTAATAATCTATCCAAATCCTGTTTCTGAAACGCTTCACATTCAATGCTTTGAGCTTGAGGAAGTACAAGTTTTCAACGCGCTTGGGCAGCAGGTGCTCAGCGTGCAGGGTAAGGGCAATGAGCTTAGCATTGATATGGCCGCGCTGCCTGCAGGAGTCTATTTCGTTGCCGTCACCAACGAAGACGGGCGAAAGTGCGTACGGAAAGTGGTGAAGGAATAGAAAACCGTTTAAAAGAACAAAAGCCTCTAAATTGTTTTTCAACAAGTTAGAGGCTCTTTCTGTAGCCCAACTAGGACTCGAACCTAGATTTAAAGTTTAGGAAACTTCCGTTCTATCCCTTGAACTATTAGGCCATAAACCGCTGCAAAGGTAGTACTTTTTTTGGAATGATGGTAAGTGTTTCTGAAAAACAATCCGCCGTGCATAGATTCCCTCTATCGCACAGCCCATGTTGGAATGACATGCACGGCTAGCTATTATTTCAAATCAAGTACAATGGGGCAGTGGTCGGAGTGCATCACCTCGGGCAGGATGCCCACACCGGCGATGCGGTCCTCCATGTTGTCGGTCACCATGTGGTAGTCGATGCGCCAACCCAGGTTGCGGGCACGGGCACCGGCGCGAAAGCTCCACCAACTGTAGTGGTTGGGCTCCTTCACCAAATGGCGGAAGGTGTCGATGTAACCGTCGCTCAAGAAGTCCGTCATCCACTGCCGCTCCTCAGGCAGGAAGCCCGATGAGTTGGCATTCGACTTGGGGTTGTGGATGTCGATGGCCTCGTGGCAGATGTTGTAGTCGCCGGAGAGCACGAGGTTGGGGCGCTCTTTCCTTAGCTCGTTGACGTACTTGCGGAAGAAGTCGAGCCACACCATCTTGAAGGCCTGGCGCTCATCGCCTGTGGTGCCCGAAGGGTGGTAGACGCTCACCACTGAGAGGTCACCGAAGTCGGCACGGAGGAAACGGCCCTCGCTATCGTACAAAGGCTCGTTCATGCCATAGACCACCTTGTCTGGCTCCTGCTTGGTGATGAGCCCCACGCCACTGTAGCCTTTCTTCTGGGCGGGGAACCAATAGTGGTGATAGCCCATCATCTCGAAGTCCATCAAAGGAATCTGGTCGGGCGTGGCTTTCAGCTCCTGGAAGCAGAGCACATCGGGTTGGTAGTCGTTGATCCATTGCAGCAGGCCCTTGTTGATGGCCGCGCGGATGCCGTTCACGTTGTAACTGACGATTTTCATGCTGCGAAAATAGTGAAAAAGTCATTTCTTTTTTCTTTGCGCGTTACTTTTTCCTATTTTAGCGGCCGTAATTGAAAGCAACCGTGGGTAAAGTCAAAGATAAGATCAACGGATGGATTGACCGCTTCAACGCTTGGCGTGCGACGCACATGACGGATCGCCGTTTCATGATTTTGCTCAGCATCCCGACGGGTTTTCTGGCGGGTGCGGCCGCTGTCGTCATCAAGAAACTGGCCCACGGCATTCGCGACTTGGTCATCAACGCGCAGTTCAACTATTCCCACTTGCTGTATTTCATCTGCCCCGCCATCGGTATCCTGCTGACCATCCTGTTCTGCAAGTACATCTTGAAGAAAGATGTGGGTCACGGCATTCCGGGCATTCTCTATGCCATCTCGAAGAACAAGGGCAAGGTGCACCATACCAGCACTTGGTCGAGCATCATCACCAGCGCCCTGACGGTAGGCTTCGGCGGCTCGGTGGGATTGGAAGGTCCCAGTGTGTCGACAGGCGGCAGCATAGGCTCCAACATCGCGCAACTGCTGAAGCTCGACTACAAGCATACCATACAACTCATTGGCATGGGTGGTGCGGCGGCCTTGGCGGCTATCTTCCAAGCGCCTATCACAGGCATCGTCTTCGCCCTCGAGGTGTTTATGATCGACCTGTCGCTCAATGCCTTGGTGCCTATCATCTGCTCTTCGTTTGTCGCCATCCTGACGGCCTATTGGTTCCTCGGACAGACAGTGGAATACCCAGCGGTCATCGCAGAGGGCTTCATCCCGAGCAACGCCTTGTTTTATGTCGGTTTGGGTCTATTCGCAGGTCTGGTGTCGGCCTATTTCCTCAAGGTGACCTTCAGCGTGGAGAAGAGCTTCAAGAAAGTGCAGTCACCTTGGGTGCGCTTTCTTGTGGGTGGCACCTTGTTGGGTATTCTAATATTTTTGTTTCCAGCACTTTATGGAGAGGGTTATGATGCCATCAACTCGGCCTTGCGCGGCGACTACAGTGCGGTGTTCGGCAACCCGTGGTTTGCACGATTCAAGGACTTCGACCTCGTGGTCATCATCCTCTTTGCGGGCATGATCTTGCTGAAAGCCTTTGCCACGGCCTTCACCTTCGGTGCAGGCGGCGTGGGCGGCACCTTCGCTCCGGCATTGTTTATTGGTGCCTTCACGGGCTTGTTCTTCGCCACCACGGTTAACTATCTGGGTATCGGTGACTTGGATCCCGCCAAGTTTGCCCTCGTGGGTATGAGTGGCTTGGTGGCGGGCATGCTCCATGCCCCGTTGACGGGCATCTTCCTCATCGCCGAAATCACCAATGGCTATGCCCTTATTGTGCCCTTGATGATCGTTTCGGCCTTGGCCTACGCCATCAATAGGCTGTTTTTCAGCCATTCCATCTATACCAATGCCGTGGCAGAGAAAGGTGTGGAGGTGACGCATAACAAGGACAAGAGCATCCTCAACATGATGGCTATCAACCAGTTGATTGAGACCAACTTCAGTCCCATCGACCCCGACAGCCTCTTCCGCGACTTGCTGCCCTTGGTGTCATCTTCGAAGCGAAACATCTTCCCTGTGGTCGACAAGGAGGGCTTCTTCTGCGGCCACGTGCTGTTCGACGATGTGCGCGGCATCCTCTTCGACGAGAGCTGCTACGACCAGTCGATACAGAACTTTGCAGTTTTGCCCGACTACATTATTCATCCGGACGAGCCGATGGAGGAAATCGTCCATAAGTTTCAGCAGTCGGGCAAGTACAACATCCCCGTCATCAAGGAAGGGAAGTATCTCGGCTACCTCTCGCGCGCCAATGTGTTCTCGGCTTATCGAAAGATGATGAGCGAGATATCTGAAGATTAAGCCGCCTATGTCATTCCAACGTGGGCAAGTGGGAGGCGGGGAATCTATAGGCGGCTGGGTTACAGAATATGTGTTTTTAACGTCTTTTAAATGCATAGATTCCATGCCACCGCACTGCCTGTCGCAGGAATGACATGCATTTAAAAGTCTGCTTATCTCTTCTTCTTGAAGAACTCTGTCAGCAGCGAGAGACATTCCTCCCGCATCACGCCTGTTTCGGTCTTCGTCTTGGGATGAAGAATATTGCCGAAACGTGAGAAGCCGTTTTTGGGATCCTCAGCGGCATAAACCACCTTGCCGATGTGGCTATGGGCGAGGGCTCCGGCGCACATGGGGCAGGGCTCCAAGGTGACATAGAGCGTGCATTCGTCAAGGTATTTGGCACCTAGAGCATTGGCGGCTGCAGTGATGGCCAGCATCTCGGCATGGGCGGTCACGTCATTGAGGGTCTCGGTCTGGTTGTGGGCGCGGGCGATGATCTTGTTGTTGCACACCACCACGGCCCCGATAGGGATTTCGTCGGCCTCCAAAGCCTTTTCAGCTTCTTGATAGGCTTGTTTCATATAATATTCGTCGGAGAAAACGGAGAGCATGGTTAATTGACAATTGATAATTGATAGTTGATACTTTACGTCATTGCGAGGAGGAACGACGAAGCAATCTAGGGTAAAAAACCGTTTTCTGGATTGCTTCGTTCCTCGCAATGACGCGAAGCGTGGCAATCTGTTATCTCAAACCTATCCCAGTCTGGGCCCAAGGGAAACTTCTGGCGGAAATGTTGCAGCTTCTCGTAATCCAATGTGCAGTGCAGCACGGCTTCCTGGTAAGGCTCCGCCTTGGAGATGACCTCGCCGCGGGCGTTGATTACCTGCGACTCGCCGCTGTAATGCAGCCCGAAGTCATCGGTGCCCACGCGGTTGACGCCCATCCAATAGGCTTGATTTTCGATGGCACGGGCCACCAAGAGCGTACGCCAAACCACCATCCTCGAATCGGGGAAGTTGGCGAGATAGAAAGCCAAATCGTATTCATATTGCCCGTCTTTGTAACGGTTGCGCGCCCACACTGGGAAGCGGATGTCGTAGCAGACCATAGGTTTGATGCGCCAGCCATTCAACTCTACAACAAGCTGTTTCTCACCGCGTTCCACCAGCTTGTCCTCGCCACCCATGGTGAAGGTGTGTCGTTTGAAGTATTTTTCGTAAGTCCCGTCGGGACGCATCCAGACGAGGCTGTTGTAGTAATGCCCGTCGATGTCCAATGGGAAGGTGGTGGCGATGACTGCGTTTTTCGCTTGGGCTTGGTTTTTAAGCCATTGCATGGTTGGACCGTCCTCTTTTTCGGCAAATAGCTTCGGGTCGACGGGGAAGGCCGTGGTGAAAGTTTCTGGCAAGAGAATCAGGTCGGTGTCGGGGCGCACCTGTTCCAACAACCGGCCGAAACGCTCCAGATTGGCCGCTTTGTCTTCCCATTTAAGGTCGGCTTGGATATAGGCTAAATTAAGGTTTTTCATAATAAATCGGCCCTTCGGCAAGCTCAGGGACCTAAATTGATGCAAAAATAGAAAATTAATCTTATTTTTGCCGAAAAATAGGTCGTCAAATTAAAACCAACGTACCGATGAAAAAGCTACTCCATATCTTTCTATGTCTCGTTGTCGTCCTGAGTTTTTGTGCTTGCAGAGATGATTCAGAAGTGAATTTCAACACGTCATTTTTGTATGGAAAATGGCAGGAAGGCACGGTCTATGAGCGTTATTATGACACGCTTATCGAGCGTGTTTTACCCAATGGCGACACTGTGAAAGTGAATGGCACCACTTGGGATGTAGGCGACGACGTGAACGAAGACGAAGCCCAGCTGTTCAACTGGACGCTGACGGGTCCCACTCTGAAACATGAGCATGTAGGTACGTTTGTGGTGATTCCGAAACTCTATTCCGTTGACATGCTCACATCCCAGACCTTGGTCTATACAGATGATTTTGGGACAACACACCATTTCTCAAAGGTTGAATGAAAAAGGCATTAAAGATTATCGGCATCGTCTTGGCTTGCCTCGTGGGCGTGGTGCTCATCGTGGTCGGCATCGCCGTGGGCATGCTTACTTCGTCGGGGCGGCTGACCAAGATGGTGAAGAAATACGCGCCAGAGTTTATCACCTGTGAAATGTCGTTGGGCAAGGCCGACCTCACGCTGTTCAAGACCTTCCCTGACGTTGGAGTTGACATCGAAAATGTCGCCCTCATCAACCCGATGGCGGGCTCGCCGTCGGACACCTTGGCCAATATCGATGACCTGACGGTAGTGCTCGACCTTAAGAAACTGCTGAAAGAGAAGGAGATAGTTGTCAGAAAGTGCATTCTTGAGGATGCTTTTGTCAACCTGTATATGGATACGCTTGGTCAAAACAATTTCAGCGTCTTCAAGACAAAAGAGGATAGCGATACCACCAAAACTTTCGACTATTTGATTGATATTGAGGAGGTAAAGCTGAAGAATGCCGACTTAATCTATACTGACGACCGCAATCAGATGACAGCACAATCCCGAGGCCTCAACTTGGACCTTAAAGGCAAGATGCAGGACAAGGACATTGATGCCGACCTGACCTTGAATGCCACCGGTTTAACCTTGTATATGAAGGCCATACAGCTGGCAATGAAGACTTTGAGCCTAGATTTTGACGGACAAATCGTTCAGTTGGACCAGATAGACGGCCTCTTGAAACTTGCCACGCCCGACATCAGCCTCAACTTGGACGAGCAATATCTTGAAAACGACACGCTGAGCTTGAATCTGCCTGTGCATTTCAGTTTGAAGGACAAAAAAGGCCATTTAGATAAGGCTCAAATCGGCCTAAACCAATACCTGATAGACGTGAGCGGCGATGTCGAGATTGCCGAAAACCACGATGTCAACCTTGATTTGGCACTGAATACCAGCACTTTGATGATTGAGGATGTGCTGACTTATCTTCCCGAGAAGCAACTGAAACGGCTTAGAGGCGTTGAGCTCTGGGGCAAGGTGACCCTTTCCGATGTTGCGGTGAAAGGCACATACAACGACAGCCTCATGCCTTTGATTTCGGGCAAAGTGATGACAGACGACATGAAAGTCAAAGTGCCGCAACTGCCTTATCTTTTCACCGAGGTCGACCTTGACGGCCATCTGGACTTGGATTTCAATTCCAATGCCAACAGTTTGACTGTCAATAGTATAAGTGCCAAATACAACCGTAGCAACTTTACAGCCGATGGCCTGATTGACGATTTGCGGGGCGACATCGGGCTGAAACTCAAGGTGAAAGGCGACGTACCGATGGCGGATATCAAGTATTTCCTGCCCAAAAAGGTCAAACTCAACGGACGCACCAACCTTGACCTGACGACCAACTTCACCTATGAACAACTGAAGAAGTCGCTTGACGACTACAACCTGAATCGTCTCTCGGCCAAAGCCAACCTGAAAATCAGGGACTTCTCCTTCGATTTGGACACCATTCACGCTGCGGCGCCTTTACTCAACGTGGGTTTAACCTTGCCAGCCTCAGCTAAGCAGAAAGGACAGAAAGGCGCTTATATTACACTCACTACCAATAAAATGGATGCTAATGTGGGCAAGAGTATCAAGGCTGACCTGAAAAATCCTGACATCAAATTGGCCGCCGATAGCTTCAAGGGTGGTATTGAGAAGATGCTGCTGAATGCCGACCTCAAGTTCAGCCAATTGGACTTGGACTACGACAGCGTCACCGCCCATATCGATGCGTCGGCCTTCACTTTTGTGACCACGCCCGAAAAGAACGCCAAAGGCTTGAATGCCAGCATCGCTTTGGACGGTAAGGACGTGGTGGCCAAGATGGGAAAAGGCTATGCGCTCAACACCAATTCGCTGAAAGTCAACGCTGCGATTAACCAAAACAAGACCAAAAACGACTTCCTCAACCGATGGAATCCCTCAGCCGACTTCGTCTTGGGCAACGCTGTGGTGAAAGTCGACGGCATCCGCGAGGACATCCACATCAGCAACATCGACTTCCTTTTCAACTCGCATGAGCTTGACTTCAAGAAAAGCACCTTCCGGATTGGGCAGTCAGACCTGAGTCTGCAAGGTAGCGTGGTCGGCATCAAGGAATGGTTGGAAGACCATAAAAACCTGATGAAAGGCGAGATGGAAGTCTCGTCCAATATGATGAACATCAATGAGATCCTTGACTTGACGAGCGGTTTGGGTCATTCGGACGCTGAGCCTGTCGAAGCGACCGTCGCCGAAAACAAGGAAGACGATCCCTTCATGGTGCCTGAAGGCGTCAACTTCAACTTTGTCCTCAACACCAAACGGGCGGTGTACGATAACTTCGACATGAACGACCTCAATGGCACCATGACCGTGAAAGACGGTACGCTTCTCTTGCGTGAAATCGGCTTCACCAACAAGGCCGCCGAGATGCAGCTGACGGCCATGTACCAGTCGCCGCGCAAGAACAACCTCTTCCTCGCCATGGACTTCCACCTGATCAGGGTGCAAATCAACGACTTGCTGACAATGATTCCCTACATTGACACCTTGGTGCCCATGCTGAAGACCTTTGACGGACAGGCTGAGTTCCACATTGGTGCCGAGGCCAACCTGAAGTCGAACTATGAGCCTAAAATCTCCACCTTGCGGGCTGCTGCCGATATCGAAGGTAAGAACTTGACTGTGAACGACAGATTCACCTTTACGAAGATCACCGATTTGTTGGACATCAGCACCAACGGCTCCTATCGGGTAGACAGCCTCGACGTTCAGCTCACCGCCTTCAAGGACGAAATCTATCTGTGGCCTTCGCAAATCGCTATGGGCAAATACAAGGTGACGGTGGACGGTCGCATGACCCTCGACAGGAACGGCGAATATCACCTCTCCGTGACGCAGTCGCCGTTGCCCGTGCGTTTGGGATTGAAGATATCAGGGCCGTTCAACAAGTTGGAATACAAGCTCGAAGACTGCAAATACCCCAATCTATACAAGCCCAACAAACGCAACGACCGCGAGCAGATGTATTACGAGCTGAAGAAAAAGATTGCAGATCGTTTGAAAGCCAACGTTAGGTAAAACAATTCAATGTTTCACATAAAATTGATAAACCATGAAGTATCAAATCACTTGGAATCAGCTTCCGAAAAATCTGGAAGAGCTTCAAGCCCTTCCGCAAGCCAACCTGAAGACCCCTGAAGGTACGGCTGCATTGACAGTGGCCGCATTGGCCGTGTTTCCGACCAACCGCGATGAATGCTACCGTATGTTGAACTTCTTGAGAGGGCCGCGCCCCTTGTCGACGTTTGAACAGCAGTTCATCAGAGACCGTTTCATGGACGGTAAGGACTATCTGGTGAAATCGTATTTCAAGGGTGCCACGCCGGCCAACAACTACACGCCTGAGATGCCGTATGTCCTTGAATTCAGCGACAATGTGGCTCAGTTTGCCGAAGAAGGCTACAAGCGTCTTGATATCAGGAGCGGCGGTGCCGACTCACCTCGTCAGATTACGTTGCGTCTGAAGCCTTCCACAGGCGAGTGGTTCCTCTGGGAGCAAACCCTCTTGGTGGGCATCAGGGTGCCCGTCAGCCAAGACCCTTGGGCATAATTTGTAAGGCCTAAGAAAAGCAACAGAGGGATTGCCCAGGCAGTCTCTCTGTTTTTATTTCACCACAAATTTGTATGTTCCGCCCGCAAAGCTGATGAAATACATTCCCGCCGGTAGGTTTCCGACAGGGATAGGTTGGATTTCTGCGGTAATGTGGCCTTGTAGAAGTGTTTGGCCCATCATATTGGTGATGCGGTATTCGTTTTGGTCTGGTAGAGACGTGCCATGGCGCATCTCTACAAACAAAACGTCCTTGGCGGGATTGGGATAGCAAGCCAAATCTTGTGTTATGAATTCTTCGTTATGCAATGTCTGGATGAAATGATTATAACTTGCAAGATAGCTTGTGTTTCTTTGTTGTAGGTAATGGTCAACGAGGCTGTTGCCATATCGCCAGGCATCGAAAGATCGAGGCCTTCCGAAACGATTGGCTTGGCGGGGGACGTCTGGCTCAAGGGTTTGCTTAATGGACTGGAAACATGGTGAAATGGAGTCGTACTGCAAAGGGCCGTGGCACAATTCGTTGAGGCGAGAGCTAAATCGTTCGATGAAATACGGATTCGAAATGAGTTTCCTGAACATCAAGGTGGCTTGTGTGCTGTTGCTTCCCGTTTGTGGGCCTATGTACATCAAATTCTCAAAAGCATCGAAATCCTCACGGATAAAGGCATAGTCGCCATCGAAAAAGATCCACCGCCAAGGTCCGTCGTCGGCTTGCCAACAGCGCATGTTGTTGCCGGGCCAGTCCCAATTGCCGATGTAGGTCTCCAGAATCACGTAATCGATGAAGTTGTCCATGTCGATGAGTTGACATAGGGCTTCGTAATTGTTGTCATCGGTGAGGTCGGCATCGCTCAACCAATTCATCATTTGCAGGAAATTGTGGTTGTTGCCGTAGTCAAAGTTGCCATACCAGTTTTCTATGATGTTGCAGTTGTTGAGGTTGATGTTGAGATGGTCTTCCAAAAAGTGTTCGTCGGTTTTTTCCTGTAAAAAATAGACACCCCAATACTCGCCGTTGAGGAATACGACAACAGGTCGGGAATGGGCGCCCTCAAGGCCTAATTGCAGGGCAAGTTGGGTGCTGAGGTAGTTGTTTGTCCCAGAGTGTGGCCAAAAAACCGCGAAAGCCTTCAATACCAGATGTTTAAAGCTTTCAAGAGGCGTGTCGTCGAAAAACTTGTGCTTGAACCTTTTCTTGCCGTATTCTTCGCGGGCATAGATTTTCATGCCTTTGGCGGGATAGATTCTTGAAATGGCGCCGTGAGTCCTCAAGCCGCAGCACTGATTGATGCAGGCCGTGTCGTTAGGCTCGTAATACTCTACGTTGGCGATGCGTTCCCATTCCCTGCCTTTTTGATAGTAGTTGCCGGTGTTGTGCGACGCGGTGGAATCCCAATGCACACCAGGGACAAAGATGCCCGTCTCATAGTCGAAGAGGTCGAGGGAGTCGGCACAGAGCGAGAGCATGGGGAGCTGAGTGTCGATATTCTCCAAGTCGCGGATTAGATAGGAGTGTGTGAAGGTCTTGCTCACGCAGCTGTCGTTTTCGTCGAACACGGCGGCACGGATGACGATGCAGTGCTGGACGGAATCAGGCAAATAGAACAAATCGGGCGGGCTGGTCAGAATTGTGTAGATGTCGGAATGGGAATAGAGGTTTTGGTCGAGCCAGAGCGGTTGCTCATAAAGGTGGGAAGTGACATTGGGTGTGGCACCGTTGGTGGTGTAACGCACGTGGTGCAGGTCGGATAGGCACTCCAACGACAAGGAAAAACTGTTCTCATAGAATCCTCCCGGGGCGGAGAAGACAACTTCCTCTGTCTGGGCAAATGCTGTTAGGGAAAACCCGAGAAACAGACAGAAAACCAGAATCTTATGAGACGCGTTTTTCATGATGATACCTAATTGCTACCACTTGCCTTATTTCTGGATGGCGGTTTCTATCAGTTCAGTGTTGACTACCTTGCCATTCCATGTAGAATGCAACTTGATTTTCAGCCAACCGTAACGCGAATTTCCGTGTTGGGTGATTCTGAAGCCGATGTATTTTTCCTCATCGGTCGGGAAGTTCCAGCAATGGTAGGTAGATTTATTATAGGAGACATCAACGGTTTCTTCTGTAGGGTCTGCCCAACTGTACTCAACATCTTGTCTAAACAAAACGACATTACCGGAAAGATAGGGGTCATCAATACCAAAGGAATCTCCATCATCCTTAGCTAAGGCCTCGAACACTTTTGAAGTGTTGACTGGGTCGTTTTCGTCAATCTTGTCGCAAGTGGAAAAAATGAAAGCATGGGTGATGACGACGAAGTCATCGATAGTGTCATAGGTCGTTTCGCGGTGTGAGTAGCTCTCTTTTACGATACTGTCGGCGAGCAGTTCGGTATGGCCATTGAGGCAATACAGGGTGAGCTTCTGGAATTCTCCAATGGCCAAAGGCCCGTCGTAAACGGTTTCAATCTTAATGTCATCATTTCCGCCTCCGTTAAGGTCTAAAACGAAAGGATGCCAATCGTCAAACTCCATGATGGAGTCGTAGTGGGTGACAATCATTCCCGTAGTGTCGCCAAAACGGAGGTCAGTGGTCACGACAGGTATGGTGTCTGTGGGTTGTTCGTTGTTGCTCGGGTTGGGGTCTTTTTTGCACGAGCTGACGATGCTGATGGTCAGGAGCGTCAATACGCTAAAAAGAAGGATTTGCTTTTTCATATTACGATGGTTTAGTAAGATCTATTATTCTGTTTTCGTTTTGGCTTATAGGGCTGTCACACTATGGCAGCCATTGTTCCGTTTTTGCGTGCGGTCGCCGTGGTACGACAGCCCTACAAGCTCAATATTACTGCACGACAAATTTGACGGTTTTTTCGCCAGCAAAGATAATAAAATACATTCCGTCAGGTAACGATTCGATGTTGATTTGTTGGGTTTTCGCGGTAATGTTTCCTTGCAGCAGGGTTTGTCCCGTTAGGTTGGTGATGCGGTATGCGGTTTGGTCTGGTAGAGACGTGCCATGGCGCGTCTCTACAAACAGGACGCCGTTGGTAGGATTGGGATAAACCGTAAAGGTCCCTGAGCCTGTCGCAGGGCCATTTTCTCCTGGCTCGTCGATACCATGATGCAATTGCTCATACACCTCATCGCAGTCTCGGTCGCCGAGTTTGAGCAAGAGGCCTCCGTCGAGCCAGTAGCAGCGCAGGCCATCCACCTGGTAGCCCTTGCCTCGGCTCATCAGCTTTTCAGGGAAGAAGCTGATGAGATGGCCGATGGTGCTGATGAGTGTGCCGCTGAAGAGATTGTTGTCGTCACCAATGGTCATCTTCTTGTAGGGAATGCCGTCAATCATATAGTTCTCAACCTCATAGACTTTTGTGGTGATGCTTTCCGAACCCACTAGGATTTCCCATTCATCGCCTTCCTCAGCACTGAAGTCATACAGCATAGTGAAAGTTTGCAGTTCTTTGTTCCACCAGTAAACGACACCGTTTTCTTCATAAACATATTCGTTGGTCATTTCAGTGTTTTCGCCGCGATCGTAATGTGTGTTACTTCGAACTATGATTTTTGGACGTTTGTTGGCCATGATAGTGTCACCCGTGCATTGCAAATGTTGGTATGTGATACTGCCGTCGTCATTAAGGATTTCGTAATACCATTCAGCGCCTACAAAAATGAGTCCGTCGGTGCCAAAAACGGGGAAGCCATCGTTCACGTAAGGCTCGTGGTCCATCATGAAGACCGTGCTTCCGTTGTTGAGTTGGTTGACGAAAGCCGCCGTTTTCATATAGTCGTTGTCCAAGGGAATCCCGAAGCCGTCGTCGGGGGCGACCGCTTGGTCGAAATAGCAGTTTCTGATAACGTTCATGTTGCCGATTTGTGCCAAAACTCCACCTCTATGGTATGCAATCATATCCCCGATATGGTAGCAATTCTTGACATAAATCGCAGAACCTGATGCCACGCTGCCTATGATACCCCCTGAATAATTGGAGGCGTTTGTCTCGTGAATGTCAATATCATGGTTGCCATAGCAATTCAGTATACTGAGCGTATCGGCAAAGCTGGCGCCTGCAACACCTCCGACAATTTGATTCCTGGGTGGGGTGACATGCCCTATGGCATCTGTAACTCCAAGACCTTTGATGAGAGCTTTGTTATAGCAATGTTCTATCTGGATCTTGCCATGTTTTCCATCGGCATTTCCGCATCTTCCAACAACACCCCCTGCATAAGCTTTCTCATAAGTATTAAATTGCCATAGTTTAATTGTTCCAGTGGTGCTGCAATCAAGGACATCTGTTGCTCCAATCGAATCATCGCATAGAAGAACGCCCACAATACCACCCAAGGTATTCTCGAATCCAAACAAATCAATGTCGCTTGTGCATTTTTCGATACGACAGGATTGTGCTTCTCCGACAATTCCACCAAATGCCGCATATTCGCTTGTCCATAGTGGGCTGTTTTGGTCAGAAGTAATCGTGCCTGCGAAATGGCAATTGAAGAAAACAGAATGGACAGCTTTACCTGCTATACCTCCACAACGGTCTCCAAGACGGTTTGAATGAATTCTTGAGTTTGCGACATTGATATTGCTAATTACTGCATCTGAGACGGAAGCAAACAAGCCTACGTCTATTCCCTCAGAATCTATTCCGTCAGGACCAACATTACTCGAATTGAGTAGGTTACTCAAATAATAACTTGAGATGGTATGGTCATTCCCGTCGAAAACTCCGGAGAAAAAAGTGCGACGATCACCTTCTTCTAATTCCAAGACACCTCCGATGGAGGTCCATGTCAAAGTATTTCGTTGCAGGTCAAGGTCAATGACGAGTTTGAAACAAGTATCTTGGAAGACTTTCACGTCGTTGAGGGAATTAAACCTTTCATTGACTTTTGTTGCCAACCATGCCAGGTTTTCGGCAGACTCGATAAGGTAAGGGTCATCTTCTGTACCACTACCTTCAGTCCACGGCATAGCAGAGCCGTTCCAAAGGGATTTCTCAACGATTCTTTCGCCAAAGCGTGACCAACCAGAGGTGTTTTGGTAGGCTTCCTTGGCATTATAAGGTACATAGATGGGAATTTCTGTCGGGATGTCGTCAAAGGCATTGGCAGCGGTGACGGGTGGAGTCTGACATTTTACGCTGAAAAACAAGATATTGGCGTCGCCTTTAAAAGCTTGTTCTCCGATCAGTTCCAATGTTTTTGGAAGTATCACCATATCATTGAATCCGGTGCATTGCTCGAAAGCATTGTCACCGATTTCCGACACTTCATTGGGAATGGAAAGCACTCCTGACAAGCCGGAACAACGATAGAAGGCCTTCGCCCCGATGAAAGTCAAGGAATCGCTTAGCGTAAGCGTTCCCGACAAGCCCGAGCAATCGCAAAACGCTTCGTTTTCGATGCGGTTTACGAGATTAGGAATGATCAAATCACCATTCAAGTAGACGCAGCCTTTGAAAGCCCCTTCGCCGATGGCGGTAATGGTTTGAGGCAAAGCGAGTGAGCCTCGCAAACCCGAACAGCCACAAAAAGCATGGTCGCCGATGGCGACAAGGGTATAGTCAGTCCCTTGGTAGGTGATGGTGTCGGCAAGGATGAGCTTGCCTTCAGGCTTGTCGTATCCCCACCAAAAGTTGTCGCCGTTTTGGCAAGGATAGGTGGCTTCGACTTGATGGTTTTCTTCGTCAACGATGCGGTAATAAATCGCATAACCCGTCGAATTGATGACGGAAAAGTCGAAATGGACTTCCTGCGCGAAACCGCTCATGGCCAAAGCCATTAATACTGCAATTGTGAATAACTTTTTCATCGTTTTGTATTTTTAATTGTTCATATCTCGTTAATAATTTCCTCAAAACTCCGTTCGTCTTCCAGTCCGTTCATCTTTTCTTGTTTGATGCGCGATTTGCGGCGGGCGTAGCTGTTGGTCTGCAGGTTCATCAAGATGGAGATGACTTGGTTGCTGAAGCCTTGCTTGGTGAGACAGCAGATTTGAAGGTCGCTCTTGGTGAGGGAGGGGTATTGTGTCGTGAGGCGTTGGGTGAAGTCGCCGTACACCCTGTCGATGAGCGTCACGAAGTCGTCCCACTCGCTGTCCTTGAGGTCGAAGTCGAGGGTTGAGGCGGTGATTTGCTCGGTGAGGGCCAAGGCGGTGACATACACCTTGTTTTTCTTCAGTTCCAGCTCCAATTGGTTTTTCATTTCCTCGGCTTTCACTTTAGCGCTCAAAGTCTTCTGTCGCAAGAGCAGCAACACGACGGCTAAAGCCACCACTAAGCCGCCGAGGACGAGGTAGAGATAGAGGCTTTTCAGTTTCTGCTCGGCCTTCAGGCTGCTTTTCTGTAGTTGGAGGTCGTATTCCGCCTTGATACGCTGCATCTGTTCGCTGCGGTGCGTGCTGTCGGCCTGCAACATGTTCTCGTTGAAGAGTTCGTGGCATTCCAAAGCCTTTTGGTAGTCGCCCTCAAACTGATGGAGGTAATAGAGGCTTTGGTAGGCCGACATGCGCACGCCGGCCATCTTGTTTTGGGTGGCTTTGGTAAGGTGAATTATTGCGAGGCTGTCCTGCTCCAAATAATAATAGGCTAATCCCAAGGTCAATTGGCCGTCACCTTCGTGTCCATCGGCCAAGGCCTGGCTGACACGTTCGATGGCTTGCTCGTATTCTTCCTTCACCAGCAGCACGTCGCGGCTCGACTCCAACAGGACTTCGTCTTTCATGGCTTTGTCATTCACGGCCTTGGCGATAGTGAGGGCTTCGTCGTAATGCCGTTCAGCCGCGTCGATGTCGCCCAACGAGGCCGCCGCGCGACCGCTGTTGCGCAGGGCGTTCATTAATAAGGTGGAGTCGTTGAGTTCGCGGGCCAGGGTGGCGGCGTTGGCATGCAGGGGCAGGGCTTCCGCAAACAGCTCGTGTTTCCAGTAGCAGAAGCCGAGGTTGTCCTCGATTTGGCCTTTCAGGCGCTGCACCTCGGGTTGTTCCGTGTCGCAGCGTTTGATAGCGAGCAAGGCTTGGCTGAAGCTCTCGGCAGCGGCCTCCGTATGTTTGTCGGCACGTTGCTCTACGCCCTGTTGAAAGAGCGTCTCGGCTTCTTTCAAATAGCGAGCCTTCTGTTGGCAGGCCGAAAGACCCGCCAACAAAAGGACAGTCATGATGATACATCGTGTTTTCATTGTTTCACAAATTTTTGTGAGATGTTGCCCAGACTGATGAAATACAATCCCGCAGGTAAGGATTCGATATTGATCTGTTGGGTTTCTTCAGTAATTGTGCCTTGCCGCAGGGTTTGTCCCATGATGTTGGTGATGCGGTAGGTTTGGTCTGGTAGAGACGGTGCATGCACTATCTCAACGAACAGGATGTCGTTGGCAGGGTTGGGATAGACCGAAAAACCGTTTTTAACGGTTTCATCAATGCCCACCAGCTCGGTTTGGCCCCAAACCAAAGGATAATCTGGGGTGGTACAATAGGCCATCCTATCTAATGCAGCCCATGGATATAGACTTGGCGGACAACTAGTGATATATACCCTTAGCCACCCGTAATAATATGAGTTTCCTATCTTATGTCTTACAGCAAATCTATCACTCATGGTGTCTATATCATGATAGAAATATGGCAGCCAAAATATTGCCCCAGACCACCATACTTCCGGGTCGTTCATAGGCCCTAATGTATCGGCGACTTCGTACTCATGTAATTCCCACTCTGTGTCATAGCTTCTTATATTGAACCAACACCCTGTAGAGGTAGTATATTGGTAGATTTTAATATCAGGGATATTGTCAAAATCTAAATCTATGTTCATTTTGGAGTCTGGATAATGATCTATATCCTTAAGCTCAACTAGGGTGTCGGGTTCAAAATCAACATAGGTGATTTCGCCTTGCTGGGCTTTCATGGCGAAAGCGGACAACAATAAAACGGCTAAAGAGATTAGTTTTGTTTTCATGGTATGATTGTTTTTTTTGTTATTGTTTCCA
Source organism: Bacteroidales bacterium (assembly GCA_017632935.1). GTDB lineage: Bacteria > Bacteroidota > Bacteroidia > Bacteroidales > F082 > Limimorpha. The sequence goes on from JAGBQJ010000043.1 coordinate 52,964, forward strand.
TTTTTTATATCAGTGATGCAAAAGTAGAACAACAAAAAGCGCTTGTCAAGTCCCTTGGAGGGCTTGTCTATCATCTCGCAAAGATAGTAAAAAAATAAAAGATTGGATTTCAATTTGTTAGAAAATCGAAATCCAATCTTTGTCTATAGGGTTGTCTATGTAGAGACGGTGTGCACACCGTCGCTACCAAACCGTTTTTGGGTCACTGTTCCGAAAATACAGAACTAATCTGTCCACGTATTGTACCCACAAACAAAATCAACGGGTCAAATTTGGCAAAAATCTATTCGTTTGTTGTTTTTTCATTTTTAAAATTTCATTACTTTTGCAATGCATATTCAAACTGCAAAAAGAGGACAAATCATTAAACCTTTAAAAATCAATAAAATGAAAAAACACGTTATCTTATTGGCCGCTGCAGCCTTCATGATGGTGGCTATTATTCCCAATGCCGCAAAGGCTCAAGACCCCTTCAAGAACCTGACGAAGGACGACGTCGTTTGCACTTTTAAAGTGCCTGACATTGTGGACTTTGTCACAACCTTCTTGAGCAACACGGAAGACGAACTGAACGGCGGCGTTGCCGCCGAATGGACGAAATACCTGAAAAACGAGAAACAAGGCAAAGGCGTCACCTTCACCGTCGACAAGAAAAATGGTTATGTGCGCTATGAAATGGACTATGATGTCGCCTATCCCGAAGACAAATCGGGCGATAAGACCTGCGTGGAGTATTGCTATTGGAACTGCGCCGACGGCCTCCACAAGCTCTTCGCCGAGAATGTCGTCATGACCCAAAAAGGCAAGCCCATTTTCACCGAGTTTTCAGGCATGTACATCTATGTCTACGACAACGCCACCCAGAAGCTCTATTGGATTGATCAGAGTCTACTCGGATTGGGCGAGGAGACCCACGGCGAGATCACTTTCAGCCTGCCCCGCACGGGTAAGGACATCGAGATGATTATGGACGATGGCTCGAAGAAGACGCTGGCCTGGAACGGCAAGGGCTTCACACTGAAAGACAAATAAATTATATCCACCTTATTTAAATGGAATATCCTATGAAAAAGATTGTTAAAACATTGACCCTGTTGCTGTTCTTCGGGACAATGGCTCTCGCGCAGCAGGGATGTGGTTCTTCGTCCGATTCGTTCGGCAAAGATCATCCCATTCCAGAAGGAATGGCCTACGAGATTCCCCTGGCAGAAAACGCGCCGGCGCCTGCCGTCGACAGCCTGGCTACCGACAGCTATCTGCAACTCTGGAACGGTATCCAAGGCGGCATCTACCTGTATAGTTTTTCCTATCCCGCCCTGCCCGACGGTGAGGTATATCTGCGCTGCTTTGAGGCCACAGAAAACATCGAGCTTTCGGCCTCGCGACTCAAAGGCGCTTCGACGGTGGAAGTCAAAGGCCACACGGGTTTCGGTCCGGTGGTTGAGAGACAGCAATTCTCCATCTACGAAGGCGATTGGGAAGACTACTATGCCGCCCGCGTCGAGGTGTGGCACCACGATGCCAGCACAGGAAAAGAGACCAAACTGCTCGAAAAGACCTACCGCGTGGAAGGTTGGATGAGGTAAAAAAAAAGTAGAGATGGCGTGACACCGTCTCTACTTTTTTATGTTACCTACCAGTCGGAGTCCCAGTCCGTGTCTCCGCTGTCCCACGAGTCGCTACCGCTGTCCCAGTCGCTGTCGCTATCCCAGCCTGAGTCGTCGCTGTGGTAGCCGGAGCTGTACCATTCGCTGTCTTCAAAGTCCTTGCCGTAATGCTGGTCGGTCTGATATTCCTTGGCATTTTTGTCTGTGATGTCAAGTTCCTCGTCGGATTTGAACCAGTCGTCGGATTCTTGGTCGTAGTAATACCAAGATGAACCTTGGTAATAGTATTGCTTGCCCTGGTAGTTGTAGTAACCGTTAGGAGGCGTATCGTCGAAGATGGCCATTATGGCACCTAAGACGAAGAAGACGATAATGGCAATCAGGCAACCTTTTCCCTTTTTTTTCTTTTTGGTGTTGTTCACCAAGGGCTGTTGGCTGTTCTGACGGTTGCCTTTCTGATCGGCAATCTCTGCCTTCAGGCGTTGGTACAGCTCGTTGACGGCATACTGCTCATCGGCACCTTTGTAGCGAATGGCGCGCTCACCAGTCGACTTGTTCTTGTACACCACGAAATCGCCGTTACCGTCCCTATAAATACCAAAAGCCTTCGGCTCTGTGATGTTTTTTCCGATGAAGAATCGTGTAATTTCTTCGGGCGGCAGATGATGCGCCGTATACCACTCTTGTAGCTCCGCGATGGTCTTGGGCTGCTCTTTGGCTGTTCGGTGAGAACCAGAAAGCGGCGCGCCGCATTTCGGACAAGTCTCGCTCGTCTCGTCAATCAGCGCGCCGCAGTAGTTGCATTTAATTTGCATTTACCTCTTTAATTAATAGTCAAAAACGGTGACAATCTTCTGCCAAATCTCAGGCAGTCCGTCGGCGGTTTCGGTGGAGCACAAGACCTTACCTTCAGGATCCGACAAGGTGTATTTGTGCTCTACGTTGTTGTTGGCGTATTCTTCCGGAGCCATGATGACGCTAAGTTGTTCCTGCATTTCCATCTTGTCTCCATTAAAGAGGCTGCGGCTGATGTAATATTCGACAGCCGAGTTGCTGCCTCCTTCGATGAAGCTCTTGGTCTCGGGTTCAAGCATGGCGTTTTGCAGGGATGTACCTTCGATGGAGATGAACTTTTGTTCGTTTTCGTTCCACACCAACAAACTGTTGGCAGTGCGAGGCACGCCGGGCCCGATATAGATATCGGTGAGACCGTCGAAGTTGGCATCAAGGAAACGCACAAGGGCTGTGTCAGAGGCCAATTCGTCAGAAGTAACGGTTTGGATTTCTTTGCCATCGTAGCTAATGGTGGCCGTGGTGAAGTCCTCGGAGACCTTCACGGTGAGATGAGGGTCGGTTTCCGGAAAATCCTCCAGGAAGATGAAACCTGACTCGTTAGCTGCCACTTGAGGTGCGGTCATGACCAGTTTTTCAGGGGTCGTGGGAGTCTCGGGTTTGTTGTTGTTCGTGTTGTCACAGGCCGTGATGAGGCACATACCGATACATAAAGCTAATGTACCAAGTACTAAAGACTTTGTTTTCATTGTCTTGTTTATTTAAGTTGTTGATTTATAGAATTATTTCTTTGGTTTCAATTCATCAAAAATCATGTTGCGCAGGTTGTCAATCGGGACGCGTACCTGCTGCATCGTGTCGCGGTCGCGCACGGTGACGCAGTTGTCAACCAAGGTGTCGTTGTCGACGGTGACGCACATCGGCGTACCTATGGCATCCTGACGACGATAACGCTTGCCGATGGAGTCTTTCTCCTCGTACTGGCACATGAAGTCGGCCTTCAGCGAGTCGATGATCTCGCGGGCCTTCTCCGGCAGACCGTCTTTCTTGACCAACGGCAGCACCGCGACCTTATAAGGTGCCAGGATGGCCGGCAGCTTCAGCACCACGCGTTCCGAGCCGTCTTCCAGCTTCTCCTCGGTGTAGGCATTGCTGAACATTGCGAGGAACATGCGGTCGAGGCCGATGGAGGTCTCGATGACGTAAGGCGTGTAGCTCTCGTTGGTGTCGGGGTCGAAGTACTGGAGTTTCTTGCCCGAGTATTTGGCATGAGCCGAGAGGTCGAAATCGGTGCGGCTGTGGATGCCTTCGAGCTCCTTGAAGCCGAAGGGGAAGTCGAACTCGATATCGGTGGCGGCGTTGGCGTAGTGGGCCAATTTCTCGTGGTCGTGGAAACGGTATTTCTCAGCGGGCAGACCCAACGAGAGGTGCCAAGCGAGGCGTTCCTGCTTCCAGTGTTGGAACCACTCAAGCTCTGTGCCAGGACGGACGAAGAACTGCATCTCCATCTGTTCGAACTCACGCATACGGAAGATGAACTGACGGGCAACGATTTCATTACGGAAGGCCTTGCCGGTCTGGGCGATGCCAAACGGGATCTTCATGCGGCCGGTCTTCTGCACATTGAGGTAGTTGACGAAGATGCCCTGTGCCGTCTCGGGACGCAGGTAGATGGTGTCGGAGCCATCGGCCACGCTACCCATCTTAGTGGCAAACATCAGGTTGAACTGACGCACGTCAGTCCAGTTGCGGGTGCCGCTGATGGGGCAGACGATCTCCAGGTCGAGGATGAGCTGCTTGATGGCGTCGAGGTCGTTACGCTCCATGGCGCCATAGAGGCGGTGGCTGATTTCCTCGATCTTTGCCTTGTGTTCCAAGACACGCGGGTTGGTGGTCACAAACTGCTCCTCATTGAAGGCGTCGCCGAAGCGTTTGCGGGCTTTTTCCACCTCTTTATTAATCTTCTCCTCAATCTTGGCCATGTAGTCCTCGACGAGCACATCGGCGCGGTAGCGTTTCTTGCTGTCGCGGTTGTCGATGAGCGGGTCGTTGAAGGCGTCAACGTGGCCCGAGGCCTTCCAGGTGGTGGGGTGCATGAAGATGGCGGCATCGATGCCGACGATGTTCTCGTGCATCTGAACCATGGCCTTCCACCAGTATTCGCGGATGTTCTTCTTCAGCTCCACGCCGTTTTGGCCGTAGTCGTAAACGGCTGAAAGGCCGTCATAGATCTCGCTCGAAGGGAAAATGAAACCATATTCCTTCGCATGAGCGGTTATTTTCTTGAAAAAATCTTCTTGGTTCATTATTGGTAGTTATTTAAGATTCAAAGATTTAAGATTCAAAATTGGCTTTAACTACGTTGAATACTACGTATTTCAGCATTCAGCAATCAGCAATCAGCCAGCAAAACTGAGCTGATAGCTGACTGCTGATGGCTGATAGCTAAATGATTAACATTGCATCACCATAAGTGAAGAACCGATACTTTTCAGCAATAGCTTCCTTATAGGCCTTCATGAGCAGATCATAACCCGCGAAAGCGGCCACTTCCATCATCATGGGTGACTTGGGCAGATGGAAGTTGGTGATCATGGCATTGGCCACCGAGAAGGTGTAAGGCGGGAAGATGAACTTGTTTGTCCAGCCTTTGAAAGGCTTGATCTTTCCGCTGATGGTCTGGGCAGTCTCCAAGGCTTTCAGCGAGGTGGTGCCCACGGCAAAGACGGTGTTGTGGCGTTGGTTGGCTTCGTTGACCAAGGTGCAGCACTCTTCGTCAATGTACATCTCCTCCGAGTCGGGCTTGTGCTTGGTGAGGTCTTCCACTTCGATGTCGCGGAAGTTGCCCATGCCGGGGTGCAGGGTTAGCTCGGCGAAGGAAGCGCCCACGATTTCAAGGCGTTTCATCAGGATCTTACTGAAGTGCATGCCAGCAGTGGGCGCCGAAACGGCGCCTTCCACCTTGGCGTAGATGGTCTGGAAGTCTTCGGCGTCTTCTGGGCGTTCTTCACGGTTGAGCTCCTTCGGAATGGGCGTGTGGCCAAGCCCTGAGAGGGTCTTCTTGAACTCGTCGTAGGTGCCGTCGTAGAGGAAACGCAGCGTGCGGCCGCGCGAGGTGGTGTTGTCGATGACTTCGGCCACCAGTTCGTCGCCTTCGCCGAAGTAGAGTTTGTTGCCGATACGGATCTTACGGGCTGGGTCGACGAGCACATCCCACAGACGGCTCTCATGATCCAGTTCGCGGAGCAGCAGCACTTCGATCTTGGCACCAGTCTTCTCCTTTTCACCATAGAGCTTGGCGGGGAACACCTTAGTATTATTAATGACGAACACGTCGCCGTCTTTCACATAGTCCACCAAATCCTTGAAGATGCGGTGCTCGATCTTGCCGGTCTTGCGGTCAACGACCATCAGGCGGGCTTCGTCGCGGTTTTGTGTAGGTTGCAGCGCGATGAGTTCGCTGGGCAAGTTGAATTTGAATTGTGAGAGTTTCATTGTATGTAGAGTTTGATAATCTTTTACTTAGAAAAGCGTGCAAAGATAATGCAGGACAAAAGTTTTGTCAAGTTTTTTTCTTAAAGCACTGATTGTCAGTTTTGTTTTTGCTCTTGTTCCTTTTTCCAAGCCTTAAACGCATCGCCTGTGTCGACGATGTGTTGTCTTAACTTTTCTAACGGCCAAGCATCTTCCACTTTGAAGTCGCCGATGCGGGTGCGGCGCAATGAGGTGAGGCAGGCGCCGTTACCCAAGGCCTTGCCGAAGTCGTTGGCGAGGCTGCGGATGTAGGTGCCTTTGCTGCAGGTCACCTCGAAGTCAAGCTCGGGAAAGCGGTCGAGGTTCAATTTGAAGTCGTCGATGCGGACATCACGGGCTTTCAGTTCGATTTCCTCGTCGGAACGGGCGTAGTCGAAGGCGCGTTTCCCCTTGATTTTGATGGCGGAATACTTGGGTGGATATTGTTTCAGGTCGCCTATGAACTGCTGTCGTGCAGCCTCAATTTGTTCGGGTGTGATGTTGTCGGTAGGGAAGAAGGCATTAGGCTCGCTCTCCAAGTCGAAGGTCGGGGTGGTCTGGCCGAGCAAGATGGTGCCCGTGTAGGTCTTCACCTGCGCCTGGTAGTTGTCGATCTGCTTGGTCATCTTGCCCGTGCAGAGGATGAGCAGACCCGTGGCCAAGGGATCGAGCGTGCCGGCATGGCCTACCTTCAGCTTGCGGATGCCATAGCAGCGGTTGAGCAAACTGCGGATGAAGTTGACCGTGTCGAACGACGTCCAGTCCAAGGGCTTGTCGATGAGGATGACCTCGCCTTCTTCGAAATTGAACATTTTTTAGTGTTATGTCAGGTCCCTGAGCCCTGAGCCCGTCGAAGGGTCGAAGGGCCGTCAATTAATAATATAGGGTAACACGATAGCCAGCACACCTACGACAGCGCAATACACGGCAAACCAAATCAGCTTGCCTTTCTTCACCAGATTGATCATCCATTTGCAGGCGAAGCAGCCCGTGACGAAGGCGGCAAAGAAGCCGATGAGCAGCACCCAAGTGGGGGTTGCAGCCGACGCTGCGATAGTGGCTGCCTCTTCAGCGGAGGGGAAAAACAGGTCTTTCGCATCCAAAAGGGCTTCGCCGAGGATGGGTGGGATGACCATGAGGAAGGAGAACTGGGCGAGTTTTTCCTTTTTGTTACCGAGCAGCAGACCTGTGGCAATGGTGCTTCCTGAGCGCGACAGACCCGGCAACACGGCACAAGCCTGCGCGATACCGATGACGAAGGCATGCAAGGGTGAGATATGCTCTTTCTCTCGCGGCTTGGCGAAATAGGAGAAAGCCAGTAATGCGGCGGTAATCAGTAGGCAGATGCCCACGATGAGCAGACCTGAGCCGAACACCGCTTCCACCTTGTCTTTGAAGAACAAGCCCACAATCATCACGGGAATCATCGAGATGAGAATGTTGACGACGTATTTCGTGCCGTCGTTCCACTTGAATTTGAAGAGGTCCTTGAAGAGCCAGACAATTTCCTTCCAAAGAATCAGGCAGGTGCTCAACACAGTGGCGATGTGCACAATGATAGTAAAGTCCAGGGCTTTATCGGGGTCAACATGAAAAAGATATTGTCCGATAGCCAAATGTCCACTGCTGCTGACGGGCAGATATTCCGTTAAACCTTGGATAATACCAAGTATTAAAGCTTCTATCCAGTTCATTTCTTACCTTTCCAAAATATTGCGACGATTTCCACTACAAATCCCGCCAAAACGAGAATCGGGGCGATGGTGATGCGTCTGGGGTTAAACATTTGGTCATTAAAGACATTGGGGTCGGAGGAGCCGCCGCCGATCATCAAGATGAAACCTATGGCGATGAGGGCAATGCCGATAAGAACGATGATGTAGTTCATTTTGCCGAAGGGCATGACTTTTTGGTTTTCAGCCGTTTCGGTAGGTTTTGCGTTGGTCTTTTTAATTTCTTTTGCCATGATATGTGTTGTTTTGTTTATGCGTAGAGTTGGTCGACATCGGCGTTGAGGTATTTGCGCAGGGCCGAACGGGTGGAGAGTCCACCGAGCAGAATGCCCAAGACGATGATACCGGCGAAGATGCATGCGATGATTTTATAGTCTTGGATGAAAGTCAGTTCAGGTAAGCGTTGCATGAGGCCGTAAAGCAGCAAGGCCAGAAGCGCGTCGGCAATCAAGGCGCCGAAGAAGCCCTGTGTGATGCCGCGTCTGATGAAAGGCCGACGGATGTAAGCAGGCGTGGCACCCACGAGCTGCATGCTGCGTACAAGGAAACGCTTGGAGTAGATACTGAGTCGTATGGTGTTGCGTATCAGTGTGATGGCGATGATGAGCAGCACCAAGCTGGCAATCATCAGCGCGAGGCCGATGCGCCTGATGTTCTGATTGATGAGGTTGACCAGGGATTTGTGGTAGTAGATTTCCTTGACATCTTTGTTTTTCAGCAGTTGGGCTTGGATGAGGTTGAGGCTGTCGGGGTTGGCGTAGGCCGCGTTAAAGCGCACGTCGATGGAAGGCAGCAGCGGGTTTTCCTCGTTGCCGAGCCATTGCAGGAAGTCCTCGCCGAGGTCCTCGCTCAGGCGGCGGATGGCCTCGTCTTTGGTGATGTATTCCGTCGACTTCACGGCAGGCATGGCATCGAGTTTCTTTTGCAGTTTGAGGATGTTGTCTTCGTTGGCATTGCTATTCATCACCACCTCGAAGCCGATGTTTTCCTTGAAATGGTTGGAGAGTTTTTGGGCATGCATCATGAGTAGGGCGAATATGCCTAACAGGAAGAGTACCAATGCGATACTCATCAGCGACATGAAATAAGACCCAGCCATGCGGCGTTTGCTTGAACTCTTTTCGGACATGTTCATTATGAATGAAACGGCAAAGATAAACATTTTATGCGCCGTAGCGGAAAATTTTGGCTTCGTCGAAATAAATTTTCCCTATTTTTGTCGTTTCAATACTATTTCTATGCAAGTACTGAAATCGAATATAAAGACCGACTCTGAGGAGTTCAAGCAAAACGAAAAGAACTTCCTCGCACTGATGTCGCAATACCGCGAGGCGATGTCGGCCTCGATGCAAGGCGGCGGCGAGGCGGCTGTAGCCAAGCACAAGAAACGCAACAAGCTGCTCGCCCGTGAACGCATCGACCTCCTCATCGACCCGAACACGCCATTTTTAGAGTTGTCACCTATGGCAGCCTATGGCACTTACAACAACGACTTCCCTTCGGCAGGAATCATTACTGGCATCGGTATCATTCAAGGACGTGAAGCGGTCATCGTGGCCAACGATGCTACTGTGAAAGGCGGCACCTATATGCAATACACGGTGAAGAAACACCTTCGTGCCCAGGAGATTGCCATGGAGAACCACCTCCCCTGCGTCTATATGGTCGACAGCGGCGGCGCCTTCCTCCCCGAGCAGGACACTGTCTTCCCTGACCGTGACCACTTTGGACGTTTCTTCTACAACCAGGCGCGCATGTCGGCCATGGGCATCCCACAGATCGCCATCGTGATGGGTATGTGTACCGCGGGTGGCGCTTACGTGCCGGCCATGAGCGACGAGACCATCATTGTGCGCAATCAAGGCACCATCTACCTCGGTGGTCCGCCCTTGGTGAAGGCTGCCACGGGCGAGGTGGTCACCGCAGAGGAGCTGGGCGGCGGCGAGATGCATACCTCCGTCTCTGGTGTGGCCGATCACTTGGCCGAGAATGACCAACACGCCTTGCAAATCTGCCGCAACATCTTCAAGACCTTGGAGAAAAGCCATCGTCAGAAGTTGGACATGCTGCCTGTTGAGGCACCTTTGTATGACCCGCACGACCTCTATGGCCTCGCGCCCATCGACTTCCACAAGCTCGTCGACCCGCGCGAAGTCATCGCCCGAATCGTGGATGGTAGCCGTTTTCAGGAGTTCAAGTCACGTTATGCCACCACCATCGTCTGCGGCTTTGCCCATCTGATGGGCTTCCCCGTCGGTATCATCGCTAATTTCGGCGTGCTGTTCTCGGAATCCGCATTAAAGGCCACGCACTTCATCGAGCTTTGTTGTCAACGCAATATTCCGTTGGTGTTTTTGCAGAACATTACAGGATTCATGGTGGGCAAGCAATACGAGCAAGGCGGCATCGCCAAGGACGGTGCCAAGATGGTACATGCCGTCTCTAATGCCAACGTGCCTAAGTTTACCGTCATCTTTGGTGGCTCGTTTGGTGCGGGCAACTATGGCATGGCAGGACGTGCCTACAGTCCGAGGCTACTCTTCATGTGGCCCAACGCCAAAATCTCTGTCATGGGCGGCGAGCAGGCGGCCAGCGTCCTTGCCACGGTCAAGGAAGACCAGTACAAATATAAAGGTCTTGAAGTCCCGACCGAGGAAATCGCACAACTGAAAAAGGACATTTTGGCTAAGTACGACTACGAAGGCTCGGCCTTTTATAGCACCGCCCGTCTCTGGGACGACGGCATCATTGACCCCATAGATACACGCAAAATCTTGGCTTTAGGCATAGCCGCCTCCTTGAACCAACCCTTCCCGCCGCAACAATTTGGTGTGTTCAGGATGTAGTTTTTTGTGATGGATAGGAAAATAGTATTATTTTTGCACGCTTTTTTAACAAAGGAACACTCCTGATGGCGGAAGAAAACAAGACACGGAAAATAGGGATGTGGACGGCCTCGGCCTTTGTCATTGCTAACATGATAGGCACGGGTGTGTTCACCTCATTAGGTTTTCAACTGTTGGGCACCCATCAGGTGGGAGCGGTGATGATGCTGTGGCTCTTTGGCGGTGTGGTGGCACTTTGTGGTGCGCTCACATACGCTGAGTTGGGCTCGGCCATGCCCCGTTCGGGAGGCGAGTACCATTATCTCGGCGAGATCTATCACCCTTCGGTGGGCTTCCTATCGGGCTGGATTTCGCTGATTGTCGGTTTTGCTGCCCCAGTGGCGCTCACTTGTATGGCCTTGTCGTCTTATGTCTGCCGTATCTTCCCTGTCTTGAATCCCAAATGGATAGCCTTGGGCGTTTTGACACTCATCACCTTGATTCATACCCGCGACCTGAAGTTCAGCGGCTCTTTCCAGAATATCTTCACGATTCTGAAGATTGTCGTGATCATTGCCTTCATCGTTTGCGGCATAGTTCTTCCTGAGCACGTGGAAGACTACAGTGCCCAACATCTTGAAGCCAAAGACATCTTCAATCCCGGTTTCGCCATCTCGTTGATTTGGGTGTATTACGCCTATTCGGGCTGGAATGCCTCGACTTACATGGCCAGCGAGATTGAAAACCCGAAGAAAAACCTGCCCTTGTCACTCATCATCTCCACTCTGGTCGTCACGGTATTGTACCTGCTGCTGAACTATGTCTTCCTACGCTCGACCCCGATAGCTGATTTGGAAGGTCAAATCGAGGTGGGTCTTATTAGCGCGCTCCACATATTTGGCAAACGAATCGGCAATATGATGGGCTTGATTATTTCTGTCCTACTGCTTTCAAGTATCAGTGCCATGGTTTTCATGGGTCCGCGTGTCGCACAAGTTATGGGTGAGGACCATAGAATCCTTCGCTTTTTGTCGTACAAGAACAAGAGGGGCGTGCCCATGGCGGCCATTCTCTTCCAATATGTCATCAGTTTCCTGCTTATCATCACCAATTCGTTTGAGATGATTACCAAATACACGGGCATTCTGCTGTCGATGTGCTCCTTGCTCACCGTGTTGGGCATTTTCAGGCATCGCCGCAAATTCCCGAACATTGAGCGTAAATACAAGACCTTAGGCTATCCCGTGACGCCCATCATTTTCTGCTTGCTCATCCTTTGGAGTATCGTGTATTTGGTGTATGAGGACTATACTAAGTATGCCAACGGTGAACAGTCCATGATGTGGATGACCCTCATGAGCGCTTTTACCCTGGTTTCTGGAATCATCGTATATTTCATCAATAGACTAATCACTAAAAAACAAAGTAATGAAAAATAATGTTTTACGGATAGCGGTTGTTGCCGCTATGTCGGTCGCTTTCTTGGCTGGATGCGACGGACTCAATTCTCGCGGAACTGCGCAACAGCCGCAACCTGATACCATTGCTGTCATCGATACGGTGCCTGTCGAGGAGGAAGTCGTTTTGCTGGAAGGCGACCCGCTTCTTAATTCCTTGGCACGTATTTTGGCTGGTCTTCCGTTGGAAGAGGGCGACACGTTGTATAGCGTTACCCAGACCGAGGACTGGAGCAAACACGCAGCAGAGCTGAACCGCATGTGGACCAACAGCATGGAGACTCTTAATAAAGTGGAAGCGATCCGTGAGAACGACTTTGCCGACATCACCGCACGCGCCGAGAATGTCTTTTATTCCTTCAGCGGTCCTGATTTTCCGTTTATGGCCACGTTTTTCCCGAAGGCCAAGACCTATTACATGATGGGTCTGGAGCATGCGGGTACACCTATCACGGCCAAGGAGTTTAATACCAAGACATACGAAAAGTACCAAAAAGCGCTCCTTGACCTGTTACGCCGCAGCTATTTCATCACGAGCTATATGAGTTCTGACCTTCACAATAGTGAGATTGACGGCACCGTCCCGATCTTCATGGTGTTGATGGCCAGGATGGGCTACGAGATCATCTCCATTGATTATCAAAAACTTGACGCAGAAGGTAACTGGGTAGCCAATGAAAAACCCACTTCGTTTGTGTGCATCCGTTTCTTCCACCCCGAAGAGAATGAAGAGAAAGCTTTGTATTATCTCTGCACCAATTTGGAGGACAAGCATTTTGACCCGAAAGTGCAGGCGATGATTGATAAAATCGACGCGGATTCGACGGTTTCATTCGTTAAGTCGTGCTCTTATTGTCTCCACTACGGGTCGTTCTCAAAGATTAGGGAAGACATCCTTGAGCATTCGTTTGCTCTTGTGCAGGATGACACGGGCATCACTTACAAAACGTTGGTGGATAGGGGATGGAACACTATTCTGTATGGTCAATACACCCATCCGATCGATTTGTTCCCGAGCAGCGTGTTCCAAAAGGCTTTGGATCAAGCATACGCTACCCGCGACGATATTCGTCCCTTGGGTTTCCGTTTTGGTTACAACTTCAAGGGCTCGTCGTTGATTGTGGCACTCAGACCTGAGCCAGAATCGGAAGCAGAATCAAAGTAAATTCTTGGTTGACAGCAGTCCACAGGCTGCGTCAATGTCCTGTCCGCGTGAGGCGCGTATGGTGGCGATGATGCCTTTCTCATTCAAGGCATCGCGGAACCAAGTCATCGTGGCGGCATCGGGGCTCTTCAGCGGGATGGCAGGCACGGTATGATACCTTATTAGATTAAAACGGCAACGGGTGCTTCCCAGCAGTCTTGCGATTTCCTTGATGTGGTCCTTGCTGTGATTAAGGTCCTTGAAAATGATGTACTCGAACGAGAGGCGACGTTGTCCGTGCCAGTCGTGTTGCTTTACCGTGTGGATGACCTCCTTGATAGGATAACTCTTCTCAACAGGCATCAGCTTGAGGCGCTCGTCATGGAAGGGGCTGTGCATACTGATGGCGAGGTTGCATTTCGACTCCATCAGGAAACGTTTGAGGTTGGGGATGAGGCCGCTGGTCGACACGGTGATGCGGGTGGGGCTCCAGCCCAAGGCCCATTCCTGCGTGAGTATGTCCAAAGAGCGCATTAGGTTGTCATAGTTGGCCAGAGGCTCGCCCATGCCCATGAAGACGATGTTGCTCAGCGTGTCGAATTCGGGCAGGCTGAGGATCTGGTTCATGATCTCGGCCACGGAGAGGTTTTTCTGGAAACCTTGTTTGCCTGTGGCGCAGAAGAGGCAGTCCATCTGGCAGCCCACTTGGGTGGAGACGCAGAGCGTGGCGCGGTCGCAGTCGGGGATATAGGCCGCCTCGATGAAATGATTGCCGGCAGGGAAGAGGTATTTCTTCGTTCCATCGGTCGACACCTGCTCCTTGACAGGGGCTTTCAACCCGGTTTCATAGTGCTCGGCTAACAAAACTCGGGCGCTCTTGCTGAGGTTGGTCATGTCCTCAAAGCCGGCACAACGCTTCATGTAGATCCAGTCCACCAATTGCTTGCCTGTGAACTTGGGCAGTCCCAACTGCTCCACGACCTCCTGTATCTCGGCGGGGGTCTTGCCTAATAGTATCTGTTTTTCTTCCATTTGCTTCGTTTCTCGTGATGACGTGGCAAAATTACGAATCTTTTTCTTATTTTTGTGCTTTCTATCACGACAAACCCTAATCTGAAACATGATGAGAAAACTTCTATCGTTTATCGTTTTGGCAGTTGTTTTTGCCATGCCTTCCTATGCCGATGGACCTGTCACAGTAAAAAGTCCCGACGGCCAATTGGAACTGAAATTCGAAGTCGTCAACGGCGTGCCGCAGTATGCCCTTGACCGCGCTGGCAAGCCCGTGGTGCTGCCTTCCAAGATGGGCTTCACCCTCGAGTGGCGCGACGACCTCGCCCATGCCTTTGTCCTCAAAGACACGAAATACGACACCTTCGACGAGACTTGGGAACCCGTTTGGGGCGAGGAAGCGCAAATCCGCAACCATTATAATGAGATGCTCGTCACCCTCGAACAACCCGTTGGCAGCGTGGAGAGTATGGACCACTCTACCGAGAAGAAACCTACCGTCATGCAGATTCGTTTTCGCTTGTATGACGACGGCCTCGGCTTCCGTTACGAGTTCCCGATGGAGAACGCCTTGGTCTATTTCTGGATCAAAGAGGAGCTGACGGAGTTTGCCATGACGGGCGACCACATGGCTTGGTGGATTCCGGGCGACTACGACACGCAGGAGTTCAATTTCACTCAGTCGCGGCTGTCGCAGATCCGTGACTTGTGGGAGGTAGGCCACAAAGATGGTGGCTGGCCTTGGACGGGTTTTTCGCCCACGGGCGTACAGACCGCGCTTCAGATGAAGACTGACGACGGCCTTTACCTCAACATCCATGAGGCCGCCACGCTCGACTACCCGACCATGCATCTCAACCTCGACGACAAGAATATGGTGTTTCGTGCTTGGCTCTCGCCCGATGCCACAGGCTATAAAGGTCGACTGCAAGCCCCTTGCCATACGCCTTGGCGCACCGTCATGGTGACTACCTCGGCCACCGATGCTTTGGCGTCACGCCTCATCCTCAATCTTAACGACCCCTGCGTCTTGGATGATGTGTCGTGGATCCACCCAGTGAAATACATGGGCGTGTGGTGGGAGATGATTTCTGGCAAAAGCTCTTGGTCCTACACCAACGACTTCCCCTCGGTGAAGCTCGGCGAGACCGACTACACCCATGCCAAGCCCAACACCAACCATGGCGCCAACAACGCCAATGTGCGCCGCTATATCGACTTCGCTGCCGCTAACGGCTTCGATGCCCTCCTTATCGAAGGCTGGAATATCGGTTGGGAGGACTGGTACGCCAAGCAGAAGGACTTCGTCTTCGACTTCCTCACGCCTTATCCCGACTTTGACTTGCCGGCACTCAACAAATACGCCCATGAGAAGGGAATCCGCCTCATCATGCACCATGAGAGCTCGGCTTCCACCCAGAACTATGAGCGTTGGATGGAGCAAGCCTACACGCTGATGAACCAATACGGCTACGATGCCGTGAAGGGCGGCTATGTGGGTACCATCATTCCCTTCGGCGAAGGCCATTACAGCCAGCCCATCAACAACCATTACCACTATGCCATTGTGGAGGCCGCCAAACACCATATCATGGTGAATTCGCATGAAGCGGTACGTCCTACCGGCCTCTGCCGTACTTGGCCCAACATGATTGGCAATGAGAGCGCGATGGGCACCGAGTTCCGCGAGCGCATCAAGCCGGGGCATACTACCATTCTGCCCTTCACTCGTCTGCAGGGCGGCCCGATGGACTACACCCCGGGCATCTTCGAGCCCGACATGGGCAAAATCGTGTCATGGGGCAAGAAGATGCAAATCACCATCTGCAATCAACTGGGTCTCTATGTGACCTTCTATTCACCCTTGCAGATGGCCGCCGACTTCCCTGAACACTATGAGCCCTACATGGATGCCTTCCAGTTCATCAAGGATGTGGCGGTCGACTGGGACAAAAGCCTCTATCTCATGGCCGAGCCTGGCGACTATATCGTCACTGCCCGCCACCCGAAACTGTCGACCTTGAACAAGGCAGCAGAGGGTGTCGGCACTTTGGCTGACGGAAAAAAAGGTGTAGTGTCCAATGCCACCAAATTCGTATATGCCTTGCCGGAGAACGCCACCGCAGATGATTTAAAGAACGCCCAACCGCATGATGTGTGGTATGTGGGCGGCATCACCGATGAGAACGCCCGTGAGGTCACGGTGAAACTGGATTTCCTCAAACCTGGCGTGAAATATGAGGCGACCATCTATGCCGATGCCAAGGATGCCAGTGGCATCCCCGATGAGCACTACAATCCGCAGGCTTACACCATCACGAAGAAAACAGTTACCTCCAAGTCAACATTGAAACTGAAGATGGCGCCTTGCGGTGGCTTTGCGGTTTCGTTGCGTTCTTTATAATTTGAGAATAACCTAATAAAGATGAAAAACACAATGTTATTGATGTATGTGTTGGCGGCATTGTTTGCTCTGCCGTCGTGCGGCTCCTCGGGGAGTCAGATTACTGATCCAGAGCAGAATGATACTATTAAAACGGTGGTCACCGATACCGTTAAAACTGTTCCATCCGATTCGGCGACGTATTATTCTGATGTCGTGAACAAGAAGAACTGTTTCATTCTGATTTCCAAGCCCGAGCTGAGGCTGTATGTCTGCGAGGTGGTGAAAGGTGACACCCTCAAGCGGGTGCATTACCCTGTCTGCGTAGGCAAAAACATAGGCCAAAAGCAAAAACAAGGTGACATGAAAACGCCGGAATGTACCTCGGCCAAGCCCTTCTCCATCACAGAGATCGTGGATGCCTCAAAATGGACCCACGATTTCGGCGACGGACGCGGTGCCATCTTGGCCTACGGCAACTGGTTCATGCGCTTGAAGACGCCAGGTCATTCGGGCATAGGCATCCATGGCAGCACCAACAACGAAAGTTCGGTGCCGGGACGCGGTAGTGAGGGCTGTATCAGATTGAGAAACAATGATCTGAACGAATTAAAAGCCAAATATGCCTTTGTTGGGATGCGTGTGGTTATCCTCGCCGACGAGGTGAAGTAGACTACAAAACTACTGGTTTAAGTTCCAAGCGTCGTCCAAATCAATGTCCCAGCCAGCTTTGAGCTCAAGCGGGTCTTTGTAGTCGAGTATGGTCTCGGGCATGGTGCGGTGGTGGTAGTTGCCCGTGCTCCATTTGCCGTTGCCGTCGGCGTCCAAGAGGGCGCGGAGCTTGTATTTGGCAGGCATGAGGTACTCGAACATCACCTCTTCCTTTTTGGTAATCACCTGCTCCATGAGCACCTTGCCGTTTTCGTTGGTGAGTTGTACCACGACCTGTTTCATGCCTTCGGGTGGAATGACGGTGATGTAGATGTTGCCGTATTCGTCTTCCTTCAGCACGTGAAAGTCGTTTTTGACGACATCATTAGTATGGCCGCGGACGCCGAAAAACACCGAGTCTGGAATCTCGAAGCTATAGCTTGAATCGGCCGAGAAAGGTGTGGTTAGGCGGTATTGCATGCCATCTTCGTCAGCCTTCTCAAAGGAGAGTCGGTCGTAATAGATGGAAGTATCGCATTTGAAAACAGCCGAGTCGCGCATTTGATAGTTGACGATGGGCTCAGAGAACTTCAATATGAGGTCTTGGCCAGGAATCAAGCCTGTTTTATTGAGCATATTATTGCTGACATTCAGTTTTTTAGGCTCATTTTTGCGTCTTTTGTTGCCGCCTGGCTCCTTGAATTTGAGGCTATAATGTGTCGAGTCGTTAATAATCGTGTCGTATTTCACCAGCACCCATAGGCTGTCCTTGACATTGGGCGTGAAATGCCACCAAATGGTGTCGTACTCAGCGGAATGTGTGGTCACAAGGTTGAAGGAATCGGGCAGCATCTCCGGTGTCATGACAACGGCTTCTTTGGCGGGATGGCGGAACACGAAGCGCAACAGGCCTTCTTCGATGAGTTTCTTCTCTAAAAGCACCTGTGTGGAGTCCACTTCGGTGAACATATATAGGGTAAGGTCAAGGGCTTTTTGGTTGTATATGGCCGTCGTTTCCGTCTCGAAAACGACAAAGTCTTCCATGGTTACCTCCTCTGTCTCGAAGGCGATGGAATCCACGAGCTTGTGCAGTGTGTCAATGGCAAGAGAATCAAGTTGCATAGCGATACTATCCACCTTTGTCGAGTCTATCACTGGTGGGATGGGTTTAATTAGGCACGAAGCCTGCACAAGCGTGTCCAAGAAGGCCACCTCTTCGTTGGGCAAGTCGAAATAGAGATTGGCGTTGGCGTCTTTCAAGGCGAAGACGAGGTATTTCTTGTCGGCCAGACCGTTGAGGCTGAACTTACCCTCTTTGTCGGTCTTGGTGATGTAATCGGGAATCGTGGTCATCGGCAAGGAATCCAGGTTGTCGCGGTCGGCGGCATACAAGGAGACATAGACACCGTCAACAGGTTTCTTGTCTTCGGCATTGAGTACCTTGCCTGCAATGCCGAGCGTGTCGATATGGTCGCCCGTCGAGAAGCTGTAGACATAGTCCTTGAACTGGTTGCCTTCGTGCAGGTCTTTGATGGCCGCACCGAAGTTGATGGTATAGGTGGTGTTTGAAGCCAAGTCTTCCTTGAACTTGATGACGACTGTCTTGTTTTTCAGTTTGATGTCGGGCTTCTCGCTCAGCGGCGGTGAAATCATCACATTTTGGTTGGCGTTTTCGAGGGTGATGTACTCGTCAAAAGTGATTTCAATTCTCTTTCCAGAGAAGTTGACGCTGCGGTTTTCGGGCACGGCTTCAACCACTTTAGGTGGTTGATCGTCCTTAGGTCCGCCCGTGGGCGCCACCGCATTGGCGCAACGTTGGGCGAGGAAGGCCATAAGTAACAGCCCAGTCGCAATGAGAATATGTTTCAGTCTCCGAATCACGGGGCAAAGATAAGAAAAACTCATCTTCGTGCGTGGCATTCCAAAAGGATTTCCTATTTTTGCAAGTTTAAAAATTTGAATTTTAAATCTTAAATCCGAAGAATATGTACAGAACGCATACTTGTGGCGAACTTCGTCTTGCCGACGCTGGCAAGGAAGTGACATTGGCAGGCTGGGTGCAGCGTGTGCGCGACAAAGGCTCCCTCGTGTGGATCGACCTCCGCGACCGTTATGGCATCACCCAACTTTTCCTGGATGGCAACAGCGATCCTAAACTCATCGAACAGGCCCGTACATTTGGTCGCGAATTCGTGATTCAGGCCAAAGGCACCGTCATCGAACGCGAATCGAAGAACCCGAACATGCCGACTGGCGACATCGAGCTGAAAGTGAACGCTTTCACCCTGCTCAACGGCAGCAAAACTCCGCCCTTCACCATCGAAGACGTCAGCGACGGCGGCGATGACCTCCGCATGAAATACCGTTATTTGGACATTCGTCGTAACCCTGTGCGCAAGAACCTTGAGCTGCGTCATCGCATGGCCATGCTCGTGCGCAACTACTTGAGCAACCTCAACTTCCTCGAAATCGAGACCCCGATGCTTATCAAGAGCACGCCCGAGGGTGCTCGCGACTTTGTGGTGCCGAGCCGCATGAATCCTGGCGAGTTCTACGCTCTGCCACAAAGTCCGCAGCAGTACAAGCAGCTGCTGATGGTGGCAGGTATGGACCGTTACTTCCAGATTGTGCGCTGTTTCCGCGATGAAGACCTCCGCGCCGACCGTCAGCCTGAGTTCACGCAAATCGACTGCGAGATGTCGTTTGTGGAGCAAGAGGATGTGCTGAACACCTTCGAGGGCTTGGCCAAGCACCTCTTCAAGGAGATGAAAGGCCTCGAATTCGACCAATTCCCGCGCATGACCTGGCACGACGCTATGAAATACTACGGCTCCGACAAGCCCGACATCCGCTTCGGGATGAAGTTCGTGGAACTCAACGACGTGGTGAAAGGCAAGGGCTTCGGCCTTTTCGACAACGCTGATTTGGTTGTCGGTATCAATGCCGAGGGCTGCTCAGAATACACCCGTAAACAACTTGACCAACTCACCGAGTTCGTTAAGCGTCCGCAGGTGGGTGCTGGCGGCATGGTTTACATCAAATACAACACCGATGGCACGTTCAAGTCGTCGGTCGACAAGTTCTACACGCCTGACGACCTCAAGGTCATCGCCGACAAGTTCGGTGCCAAGCCTGGCGACCTGATGCTCATCCTCTGCGGTGAGGCCATGAAGACTCGCGTGCAACTCAACGCCTTGCGTCTCGAGATGGGCAACCAGCTCGGTCTGCGCAACCCCGACGTGTATGCACCGCTTTGGGTCATCGACTTCCCGTTGCTCGAATGGGACGAGGAGACACAGCGCTACTACGCCATGCACCATCCCTTCACTGCTCCGAAGCCCGAAGACGAGGCTTTGTTGGACGACCCGACGAAATGGAGCGACATCCGCGCCAACGCCTACGACATCGTGATGAACGGTGTGGAGGTGGGCGGCGGCTCCATCCGTATCCATGACCGCACCTTGCAGAACAAGATGTTCCACACCCTCGGCTTCACTGACGAGAAAGCACAGGAGCAGTTCGGCTTCCTGATGGGTGCCTTCGAGTATGGTGCTCCGCCTCACGCTGGTCTGGCCTTTGGCTTCGACCGTCTCTGCTCGCTCTTCGGTGGTGCTGACTCCATCCGCGACTTCATTGCCTTCCCGAAGAACAACGCTGGTCGCGACGTGATGAGCGGCTCGCCTGCACCGATTGCCCAGGAGCAATTGGACGAGTTGCAGATTGCTTTGAATTTGAAATGATGATAAATTGTAGGGCTGTCATAGTATGGCAGCCCTACAATTTGTATAAAAAATGACCATGAAAACAAACATAAAAATAAGCCTCTTTATCCTGTTGGGTTTGTTGACCTTCTCTTGTTCAACCAGCAAAAAGACAGCGACCCCAAAAAGAGATACAGCCATTGTCACAAACGCCCCTGATTATAAACAAATTAAGAAAGAAATTAATTCGAAGGGCAGCGAGTTCTATTATCCCGAGCTGTTGAGACGTTTCCAAGCGGCGGATACGACATTGAATCTTGATCAATTACGGCATTTTTATTATGGGACCGCCACTCGTTCGGAGTATGACCCTTATAAAATGGCCAAAATCGATGCTTTGCGCGAAGCCTTTGAAAAGGATACTCCCAGTAAGGAAGACTGGGAAAAAGCTGCGCGGGAAATTGATAAGGAGTTGGAAACAGACCCGACGAATATCAGGTTTCACCTGTATAAACACATTATCTATAGCAACTTGTATGGTCCAGAGTCAGAAAAGACTTTCAATGCCCATAATCAAGTTGTTATGCTCCTTTCGGCGGTGACCTCAACAGGCGATGGCAGTTCGAAAGAAAAGGCATTTCATGTAATCAGCGTCGCTGATGAGTATGGCATTTTGGAAATCTTTGGTTTGTCGCTCGCGATGCAGTCATTGGTGGAGGACAAAGGCCAATCTTATGATGTAATGGATTTACAAGAGAATAAATATGGATTAAAATCCATGTACTTCAACATTACGGCGAGCATGGAAGCCATGAACAAGATGTTTGGTTTTTGAGAATTAATAATAACAACTAAATATGAAAAGATTACTTGTGTTAACTGGTGGCGGTGATTGCCCAGGGCTGAACGCCGTGATCCGCGCCATCGTGAAAAGAGCCGCCCAGGAGAAAGACTGGGAAGTGCTCGGTAGCATACAAGCCTATAACGGCATCCTGTGGGAACCCACCGAGGTCGTCAGGCTTACGCCAGAGTCGGTGCGCGGCATCCACTTCCGTGGCGGCACCATCATCGAGACCACCAACAAGGGCGGCCCATTCAACTGGCCTGTGAAGAACGCCGACGGCACTTGGTCCACTGTGGACCGCAGCGACGAGATGCTCCGCAAGTTGCAATACATGGGCATCGATGCAGTCATCAGCATCGGCGGCGACGGCTCACAGCGCATCTCGCAGAAGCTTTATGAGAAGGGCTTGAACATTATCGGTGTGCCTAAGACCATCGACAACGACCTTTCCTCGACGGAATGCACTTTCGGCTTCCAAACCGCCGTGCAGATTGCCACCGAGGCCGTGGATAAGCTGGTCACTACGGCGGCATCACACAACCGTGTTTTCGTCCTCGAAGTCATGGGCCGTGATGCCGGCTGGATTGCTTTGCATTCTGCCATCGCTGGCGGTGCTGAGGTGTGCTTGCTGCCTGAGTTCCCCTACGACATCAACATCGTGAAGGAGCGCTTGGAAGGTCGCTTTAACCACGACCGTGGCTTCGCAGTGGTGGTGGCTTCGGAAGGCGCTCGTCCCAAGGATGGCCAGCAGGTGTATGAGATCAGCACCGAGGTCGGCTACGAGAACAAGAAGCTTGGCGGTATCGGTCGTCGTTTCATCGAGGAGATGAAGGCGGCGGGCTTCACCCACGACATGCGTGAGACCACTTTGGGTCACCTGCAGCGCGGTGGCGTGCCGATTGCCTACGACCGTGTTTTGTCAGCTGAATTTGGTGTGAAGGCCTTCGAGATGGTGCTCAATGGTCAGTTCGGACAGATGGTGGCCTACCATCATCCTGACTTGGTGGCTGTCTCGCTCAAGGAAGCCATCTCCAAGCCCAACCTCGTCACCATCGACAGCGATTTGGTGAATACCGCGAGAGGATTGAATATCTCGTTGGGAATTTAAAGTTATTTCTTTGCCACGGGATCACAGGTGAGGCCGATGCCGAGTTTCTTAAAGATCTTCTGATCCACCTCGCTGAGCATCACCGTACTGTGTACTTGACAGCCCTTGAGTTGCGGTAGGCACTCGAGGGCTTTTTTGCAGTTCTCGTCCCAGAGGCTGAGCATCGAGAGGGCCACCAGCACCTCGTCGGTGTGCAGGCGAGGGTTCTTACCGTGCAAGTAGTTGACTTTGGTGGTCTGGATGGGCTCGATCATGGCCTGCGGGATGAGTTTTACCTCATGCGGAATACCTGCAATATGCTTAGTGGCATTGAGAATCAAGGCGGCGCTGGGACCGAGCAGGTCACTGGTGTGCGCCGTGATGATGGTGCCGTCTTCCAACTCGATGGCAGCAGAGGCCACACCTTCCTTTTCCTTGCGTTCTTTTGCGGCGGTAGTGGTCTTACGCAATGCAGTGGTGATCTTGGCCTGTTTCATCAACAGGGCGATCTTGTTCACCTCGCTCTCGGTGCCTTTGCCCTTGGCCAGGTTGCATAAGGCGGTATAGTAACGACGGATGATCTCCTGCTTGGAGGCTTCGCAGCAAATCGCGTCATCGCTGAGACAGTAACCCACCATGTTGACGCCCATGTCGGTTGGCGACTTGTAAGGATTCTCGCCGTAGATGCTCTCGAAGATGGCGTTCAGCACGGGGAAAATTTCGATGTCGCGGTTATAGTTGACGGCAGTCTTGCCGTAGGCTTCCAGATGGAAGGGGTCAATCATGTTGACGTCGCTGAGGTCGGCGGTAGCGGCTTCGTAAGCCACGTTGACGGGGTGCTTCAACGGCAGGTTCCATACGGGGAAGGTCTCAAACTTGGAATAGCCTGCCTTGATGCCACGTTTGTTTTCGTGATAGAGTTGGCTGAGGCAGACGGCCATCTTGCCGCTACCTGGGCCGGGAGCGGTGACCACCACTAAGGGGCGCGTGGTCTCTACATAGTCGTTGCGGCCAAAGCCTTCCTCTGAATCGATGAGGGCGACGTTGTTGGGATAGCCTTCGATGATGCGATGGTAATACACCTTGATGCCCATGCGTTCAAGGCGTTGACGGTAGGCATCGGTGCTGGCTTGACCGTTATAGTGGGTGACCACGACAGAACTCACCATGAAACCACGGTTCATGAATTCCTCACGCAGACGCAACACGTCCACGTCATAGGTGATGCCCAAGTCGCCGCGCACCTTGTTCTTCTCAATGTCGACGGCGCTGATGACGATGATGATCTCGGCTTCGTCGATAAGTTGGGAGAGCATTTTCAGCTTACTGTCGGGCTGGAAGCCAGGCAGCACGCGGCTAGCGTGGAAGTCGTCGAAGAGTTTGCCGCCGAATTCGAGATACAGTTTATCACCGAACTTAGCGATGCGTTCTTTGATGTGTTCAGACTGGATTTTGAGGTATTTTTCGTTGTCGAACCCGTATTTCGAAGTGGTTTTCATGGTGCTTAGAAATATAAATACGGGATGCAAAGATATGGGTTTTTGAAACACCATAAACAAATTGAAACAAAAAAAAGGTCGCCCTTGAGCGACCTTTTTCGTTTCCTTGATAAAGGTTTACCAAGCGAAGAGCGGGTAGTCCTTCATCAGTTTGTTGACCTCAGCACGGACGGCGGCAATCTTGGCCTCCGAAGCGGTCTTGGTCTCAGGATTGATGTCGCTGATGACGTCGTCGATCAGGTCGACGATGACAGCCATCTTGTCTTGCTTCAGACCACGGGTGGTGATGGCAGGCGTGCCAACGCGCAGACCTGAGGTCAGGAAAGGCGAACGGGTGTCGAAGGGCACCATGTTCTTGTTGACAGTGATGTCGGCAAGGACGAGGGTGTTCTCCACCATTTTACCGGTGATTTCTGGGAACTTGCCACGGAGGTCGATGAGCATCGAGTGGTTGTCGGTACCACCGCTGATGACATCATAGCCCTTGTCCATGAAGGCTCTGGCCATAAAGGCGGCGTTCTTTCTCACTTGCTGGATGTACTCCATGTACTCGTCGCTGAGGGCTTCGCCGAAAGCAACGGCCTTGGAGGCGATGACGTGCTCCAGAGGACCACCTTGGATGCCTGGGAACACGGCGCTATTGATCAAAGCGGACATCATCTTCGTCTCGCCCTTCGGGGTCTTGCGGCCGCGCGGGTCTTCGAAGTCATGACGGATGAGGATCATGCCGCCACGGGGACCGCGGAGGGTCTTGTGGGTCGTGGTGGTGATGATGTGGCAGTACTCCAGCGGGTCGTTCAGCAGGCCCTTGGCGATGAGGCCAGCGGGATGGCTGATGTCGGCCATGAGGACGGCACCCACCTTGTCGGCGATTTCGCGCATGCGCTTGTAGTCCCAGTCACGGCTGTAGGCCGAAGCACCAGCGATGATGAGTTTGGGATGGCACTCGAGGGCAATCTTCTCCATCTCGTCGTAGTCGACGCGGCCCGTTTCCTTGGCCACGTGGTAGGCGACGGGCTTGTAGAGCATACCCGAAGCGTTGACCGGGCTGCCGTGTGAGAGGTGGCCACCGTGCGAGAGGTCGAGACCCATGAAGGTGTCGCCGGGTTCAAGCAAAGCTTGCATCACAGCCATGTTGGCCTGTGCGCCCGAGTGGGGCTGCACGTTGGCGAAGGTGGCGTTGAACAGCTGACAGGCGCGGTCGATGGCGATTTGCTCGCTCTGGTCGACGATTTGGCAGCCGCCGTAATAACGCTTGCCAGGATAACCCTCGGCGTATTTGTTGGTCATGACAGAACCCATGGCTTCCAGCACCTGTTCACTGACAAAGTTTTCCGAAGCGATGAGCTCGATTCCGTGCATCTGACGCTCTTTCTCTTGGCGAATCAGATCGAAGATTTTTTCGTCTCTTTTCATATACAAATTTAAGATTTAAAGATTTAAAATTCAAAGATTTAGTTGGCTGCTGGCCACTGGCTTTTGGCTATTGGCAGCTTGATTAGAAAAGGAAAGTCTAATGCTTATCGAAAAGCTGCCAGAAGCCAGAGGCCATGAGCCAGAGGCTAATTCGCTGCAAAGTTGCGAAAATTAATTGAGTCTGCGACAAAAAAACTGATTTTTACTACCTTTGTCGACTCAAAATTCCTGAATACGATGAAAAAATCACTGTTATTCGCCTTCCTATCCGTCCTTATGGCGGCCCCTATTTCCTGCAAACACCATTCGCAAAACGACGAAACCACTTCTATCGACTACGCCGACACCACCTATTGGTACAGTATCGGCGATGAGAGCCATGCCGCCGACGTGTTCTATGTGTATCCTACTGTTTCGACCATCTCCTTTGTCGAAAACGATTCGTCGTGGTTTTCCGACATCACCATTCCCGAAGTGCGAGAGGAGGCCAACGGCAATCAGCGGTTCAACAAGATGCTGTATGGCGAATACAACTTCTACGCGCCCTATTACCGTCAGATGATCTTCGAGGCCTACCAACAGCCCGAATCCGTGTTGAATCAGCTTGTGGAGACGCCCGTCCAAGACATCAACGACGCCTTCCAATACTATATGGAGCACTTCAACCACGGCCGCCCCTTCTTCCTGATGGGTCACAGCCAAGGCTCGCAGGTGCTTATCGAGTTGCTGAAACACGGCATGACCGAGGAGCAACGAAAGTTGATGGTTGCCGCCTATTGCATTGGCTATCATGTTACTGCGGAAGACTTGGCCGCATATCCAGAGGAATTGAAACCCGCCACAGACAGTCTCATGCAAGGTTTGGTCATCTTCAACTCTGTGACCGACACAACGGCCATCAGCATGGTATCGCGCGGCGATGTGGTCGGCATCAACCCTACGATTTGGACGATGGCGACGGATACCATTCCCGCTGAGTTCCAACTGGGCATGGCCAAATACAACGAAGCCCGCGACAGCGTTTTGATTGTACCCTGTCCAACAAGGACTTGGCTCTACAATCACACCACCATTTGTCCCGACCTTGACCCTGAGATGGTCTTCGTTCCTGCCTACGAACAGATGTTTCCGAGAGGCAACCTCCACTTTGCCGATTCCTGGCTGTTTGGAGGGAATGTGTTGGAAAATATGCGGTGCAGGTTGAGGCAGCGAAAAGGATAAAGAGTATTCAGAAACAATTAAAACATTAAAAACACAATGGAGACAAACAAACCCCAACAGGAACAAAAAGAGCCTGGTTTTGAATCCGACCCCAAGTTTTGGATTTGTTTTGTAACGTTGTTTTTCTTTCCGTTGGGAGGAATTATGGCGTTGATTAGTTTATTGAGAAAAAAGAAGAACGATGCCCGCCTTTATGGCTGGAGTTGTCTTATCGGATTCATTATCTGTGTGACTTTCCTTATTTTGATATAGTAATGTATGCCTAGTGCAAATAATTTGTTAATTTTGCGCCCTCGATACAACCATAGCAAATGAAGAATTTTGTTGAAGAACTCCGCTGGCGCGGAATGCTGGCTCAAATCATGCCAGGCACGGAAGAACTCCTCCAGAAAGAAATGGTGACGGCCTACCTGGGCACCGACCCGACCGCCGACTCCTTACATATCGGACACCTTTGTGGAATTATGATGCTCCGCCATCTGCAACACTGCGGGCACAAGCCCATCATTCTTGTGGGCGGAGCTACGGGCATGATTGGCGACCCCTCGGGCAAGAGCCAAGAGCGTAATCTGCTTAACGAAGAGACCTTGCGTCACAACCAAGAGT
This sequence comes from Bacteroidales bacterium, assembly GCA_017632935.1. GTDB lineage: Bacteria > Bacteroidota > Bacteroidia > Bacteroidales > F082 > Limimorpha. The sequence continues at coordinate 80,454 of JAGBQJ010000043.1, forward strand.
GCATTAAAGCACAGGTGGCCAAGTTCTTGGACTTCGAGTCGAAGGAGCCCAATGCCGCCGAGATGGTGAACAACTACGACTGGATGAAGGACTTCACCTTCCTCGACTTCGCCCGTGAGGTGGGCAAGCACATCACCGTTAACTACATGATGGCAAAGGACAGCGTGCAGCAGCGCCTCAACGGCACCGCCCGCGACGGCCTCAGCTTCACCGAGTTCACCTACCAGCTCCTGCAAGGCTACGACT